>NZ_WVQX01000006.1:0-260306 GCF_013110595.1 Ruegeria sp. HKCCD6428 | reverse complement strand
CGTCAGGCCGTCTCTCCGACCCGTCAGCACCGCCTCAGCAGCGCCGGTGAAGGGGTATTTACGGATTAGGTCTGAGACCTGCAACCCCCATTTTCAAAAAACTTTGCATTTCGCGTCGATTTCTTGTGTTTGTTAACCAAAACAATAAGTTAACTTAACAAATCAAGAACTCCATGCCGCCTGGAACGTGCGGATATCCCAAGAAGGAACCACAAAACTTGCCCTTGCGGGGGAATCGAGAGGTTCGGCAGACAGAAACGACCTGCAAAACCTTTCTGCACCTTTCGTGCAGCCCGGACCTGACCATCAAGAAAAGGTTGGGTTACGCAAAAAACTGACTTTGGGTCACAGTTGTTTTTTTGCTCCATTAACGCACTCTCACCGGGAAGGTGGTAACCCTGCCCGACCAGTCAAGAAAACGAAATCGTCGCAAGAGGTGCGCAAGACAGCATGGATTTCGACTATGTCATCGTAGGCGGCGGTTCGGCCGGTTCTGTTCTGGCCAATCGCCTGAGCGAAGATCCATCCACAAGTGTCTGCCTGCTTGAAGCAGGTGGCGGTGGGAAAAGTCTTTTCGTCAGAATGCCTGCCGCTGTCGTGACCGCACTTCCGGGGCGCCCCAGAATCAACAACTGGGCCTTTGAAACGGTCCCGCAGCCCGGTCTGAACGGGCGCAGAGGCTATCAACCACGCGGCAAGGCACTGGGCGGCTCGAGCGCGATCAACGCCATGCTGTATGTACGCGGTCAGCGGCAGGACTATGATGGCTGGGCCGATCTGGGCTGCGACGGCTGGGACTGGGACAGTGTAGTGCCATATTTCAAACGGGCCGAAAACAATGAGCTTGGCGCAGACAGCGTGCATGGTGACAGCGGGCCGTTACAGGTTTCACGGCAAAAAGAGCCTCGTCCAATCACCCATGCGTTCATTCAAGCCGCACAGCAGCTGCAACACCGCCATACCGAAGACTTCAACCGCGGCGACAACGAAGGCGTCGGCCTGTACCAGGTCACCCAGTTTCACGACCCGGCAAAGAATGGAGAACGGTGTTCTGCGGCGGCTGGTTATCTTTTTCCAGTTTCCGACCGCCCGAACCTGAAGGTCATCACGCATGCACATGCCAGCAGGCTGCGCTTTGAAGGCAAGCGCGCGACGGGCGTTGTATACCGGGCGAAAGGCAAGGGCGCAGACATCACCATCCGGGCGAAGCGCGAAGTCCTGCTGTGCGCAGGCGCTTTGAAATCGCCACAACTGCTTCAGGTTTCGGGTGTTGGTGCAACGAGCGATCTTGAGCCGCACGGAATCGCTGTTCACCACGAACTGCCTGGCGTGGGGCAAAACTTGCAGGATCATCTGGATTTCGCGTTGATCTTCAAAACCACGGACACCGACAATTTTGGTATCGGCCCCGCAGGGGCAGCGCGGTTGTTGAGACATATTCAAAGGTGGAGCAAGACGGGCGTCTCGATGGCGGCCACCCCATTTGCCGAAGGCGCAGCGTTTCTGAAAACCACCCCCGATCTGGAGCGTCCCGACATTCAGCTGCATTTCACCATCGCAATGGTCGATGATCATGCCCGCAAACTGCATTACGGGTACGGGTACAGTTGCCATGTTTGCAAGCTGCGACCGGAAAGTCGGGGGACCGTAGGCCTGAACAGCGCAGATCCCATGGCGGCCCCCGCCATCGATCCGGGGTTTCTGTCGGACAAACGCGATCTGCAAACCATGATCAAAGGCGCGCGAATGGCGCGGGATATCCTCAACGCGCCAGCTTTGGCCAAGTATCGGCACAAAGAACTGTTCGGCACCGATACCGCCCAGACCGATCAGGATTGGGAGGAGCACATCCGCGCCCGCGCCGACACGATCTATCACCCCGTGGGCACCTGCAAGATGGGCGTAGACGAAATGGCGGTCGTCGACCCCCAGCTTCGCGTACGAGGGCTTGAAGGCCTGCGGATCGTCGATGCCTCGGTGATGCCGACATTGGTGTCGGGCAATACAAACGCACCCACCATCATGATAGCCGAAAAAGCGGCCGACATGATCAAAGCGGCGGCGATGTAACGGCGCTACTTGCCTTTCATCAGGGCTTCCAACCCGACACGGTAATTGGGATAGATCAGATCAATACCCAGTTCTTCCTTGATCCGGTCGTTTCGAACCCGCTTGTTTTCGTTGTAGAAACTGCGCGCCATCGGCGACAGATCGGCGTCGTCGAACCGGACCGCAGGAGGCAGGGGCAGACCCTGCAACTCGGCAGCATAGCCTATGACATCCTGCGGCGGGACCGGTTCGTCGTCACATACATTATAGACCCGTCCCGGATTCGGCTTCATCATCGAAGCTTCCAGGATCTGCGCGATGTCTTCCACATGAATGCGCGAGAACACCTGCCCCGGCTTGATAATGCGCCGCAACCCACCACGCTTGAGCTTGGAAAACGGCCCGCGCCCCGGCCCGTAGATACCCGCCAGGCGGAAGACATGAACAGGCAGGCCCGGAATGGCCGACCATTGCGCCTCGGCCAGCATACGCCATCTGCCGCGCTTGGCGGTCGGTGCAGGTGGTGTGTCCTCATCCACCCAGCCACCCTGATGGTCGCCATAGACGGCCGTTGTCGACAAATAGCCCACCCATTCGAACTGACTGGACCGCTTGGCGATTTCACCGCCCAGCGCCGCCAAAACCGGATCACCCGCTTCAACTGGCGCAGTCGAGATCAGCAAATGGCTCACCCCATCAAGGTTCGGTGCCTCACCCGGCCAGATCAGCGGCTCGGCGCCAGAGGCCCGAATTGCGGCCATCCCTTCACGGTCTCGCGTCGTGCCAACAGTTTTCCAGCCTTTCGGGGCAAGGTTTCGGGACAGGGCCTGGGCAGAATAGCCATGGCCGAAGGAAAAGAGCGTCTTGGTCATGCCCCTTTGATGATCTGCGCCGTACCGGGATGCAAGCGCCGCATGGACGCACTTGAATCGAATCTTCGAATGCGCCTTTCTGTTGGTCATGAGCAAAAAAACACCTGACCTGCATTCGGCCTACGCGCTGAGTTCTCCGGACGAGAACAGACAGCTCTATGCGGAATGGGCAGGAGATTATGATGACGGTTTCGCCGCGCGCGAAGACTATCAGCTTCACACCCACACGGCGCGGGCATTTGTCGGCGCGGGCGGTCAGGGGCCCATTCTGGATGTCGGCGCAGGAACCGGCCTGTGCGGCGCGGTGCTGTCGGCGCTAGGCGTCGGACCCATTGATGCAACCGACATCAGCGCAGAGATGCTGGATCAGGCGATGAGCAAGGACATTTACCGGGACGCGATCGAAGCGGACCTGACCCGAGGCATTCCGGTGCCCCGTGAAAGCTATTCCGGCATCGTCTCTTCCGGGACCTTCACCCACGGCCATCTCGGCCCCGAGGTCTTTCCCGCGCTTTTGCGTGTCGCACGGCCTGGTGCGCAGTTCGCTCTTTCGATCAATGCCCGTCATTTCGAAAAATTGGGTTTCGCAGAAAAACTGCGTCAATTGGAACAGGGTCAAATTCGAAATCTGACCCTGCCCGAAGTTCGCATTTATGGCGATCTTGCTGCTGGCCCCAACAAAGACGACACGGCGTTCATTTCTTTGTTTGAGCGGGTTTAAACTAAGGCGATCACGCCGAAACCATCAGGTGTACATCTGCTTTTTGTACGCGCGCGTACGCGTTGTCGCCTCAGCCGAGCCATCGTGGTAGGTGCCGAACCACTTGTCGAACGGGATTTCGGACGTGCCGTAGTTGCACTCGAAATACCTGTGATGAAGCTGGTGGAAGAAATCCCCAGCTCGCGCAGCCTCGGTTTCGCCAGCTTTCAGTTTTTCGAACCCTGAATGGGACAGAACCGGGCTGATCTGCTGGAATGAACTGTGAAACAGCAGATGCAGCGGATGAGACGGCACAATCAGGTGGATGAAGTAGGTGGTGAAATACAGCAGGTTTTCATACCAGTGGTTCGAAATCCCAGACCAGGGCCCGATATTGACATTGCGGTGATGCACGGCGTGGACGTGTTTGTAGAGCTTTGGGTGATGCTCTAGCCGGTGCACCCAGTAAAAGTGCAGGCCAGACCACATCGGAATGAACATCATCCAGACCACAAACCAAACCGGAGCTTCAGCCCAGGTGATCGTCGGCGCCCAGCCGTTGGCCATCGCCCAGTAGATGATCCACTGGTAAACAGTGGCAACCGTCATGGCGCTGCCCAGCGTCCACCAGATATTGTCCCAAACCTGATTGCGGAAAGTAAACGTTCCGTTGTTCCGTGTCAGATCCCGGCGGTCGAACTTTTTATACATGCCCTGCCCTTTTCGCATGTAAAGCCACCAATGCAGCCCCCCAGCCACCAGGATTTGCGGCACCATGTTCAACAGCCAGATCCGGAACATCCAGCCGGGTGCAAAGCTCTGCATCGTCTCTAATGCAGGGAAAAAGAAGGCATAGGCAATTATCGCCAGAACCATGCACAAGGTCAGGGACGTGATCTGCAACCACGCGCCGCTGTACCATTTCAGCACTGCCGCCGGGCGCGGTGGCCAGCTGAACAAAGGGTTCAGACCCACGGGACCTTCGGGGTGATAGTGCCAGCGGGCGGTTTCGGGATCCGGGGCGATATCCGTCATGATGCTCTCTTTGGGATGTGCAGTCAGGTTGCGTAGTCTGATTCCTCTGCGTCGAGAATCGCCTTGATCTCACGCAGGTGCGCCTCGGCCTGATCGGGATAGTCATCCAGCTCAAACGCTGTTTTTTCGGCAATCTCATCCGACAAGACACGCAGGGGCCGCCCGGTCTGCAAGGCACGAATGTAGGTTTCGGCCGCGCGTTCGAAATAATACAGCCTGTTGAAGGCATCCGCAGGGTCGCTGCCGATGACCAGAACACCGTGATTGCCCATGATCATGACCTTCTTCCTGGGATCGGACAGCATCCCTGCGCAGCGCTCACCCTCGCTTTCAAAGGCCAGACCTCCGAATTCTTCATCTACCACGTAGCGGTTGTAAAAGGTCGCCGTGTTCTGATCGATCGGCGGCAATGAACTGTCGGCCAAAGAGGCCAGAACAGTCGCAAAGATCGAATGCACATGCATGACGCAACGCGCATGCGGGCAGTGGCGGTGGATTGAACCGTGCAGCCCCCAGGCTGTCGGGTCCGGCGCGCCAGGTTGTTCCATCACATTCGGGTCATTGGCATCCAGCAACAATAGATCCGAGGCACGAATGCGCGCGAAGTGCACCTGATTGGGGTTCATCAGAAACTGCGTGCCGTCATCATTCACCGCCAGGCTGAAATGGTTGGCAACCGCCTCATGCATGTTCAGCCGGGCCGTCCAGCGGAAGGTGGCGGCCATATCCACGCGCTCGGACCAATGGTCGATATTGGGACGAAGACTGGTGAGGCTCATGCTTGGCTCCTTTCGCGGCTGGTCGTGGCCAAACCTGCATGGGGCCCGGCAGTTTGACCAACGAAAAAAACGCAACTATCCCATTAGCTGAACTTATACCGAGGTTATGTAGATGCAGAACTCGCTTCCTCCGCTGGGCTGGTTGCGCACTTTCGAAGCCGCCGCACGCCATCTCTCGTTTACCGGCGCGGCACGAGACCTGAACATGACGCAAAGCGCCGTCAGCCAGCAGATTAAATCTCTGGAAGGGCATCTGGGGCAGCCACTGTTTCTGCGCCGCCCCAAAGCTCTGGAACTGACCGAGGCCGGAATCACCTATCTGCCAGTTGTGCGAGAGGCATTCCGGACACTGATGCGCGGAACCCGGGCGGTTACCGGCGCGCAACCAAACGCGGTTCAAGTGCAATGCAACATCAGCTTTGCCGTCAACTGGCTGGCCCCGCGCCTGCCGGCGTTTCGGGCGGCACATCCACATGTTCAATTGAACGTCTTCACCGAGCTTTGGGAACCGCGCGAAATGGCCGAAGGCGCAGCGGTCGAGATTCGGTTCTCGCTTCGTCCGTCCGACACGGTCCGAACCGAAATTCTGCGCACCGAACACTATTATCCGGTCTGTGCACCAGATTATCCGGTTTGCTTGGAAAACCTTCAGGAACAGCCACTTTTCGACTGCTCCAACCTGCTGTCCAACTGGCCAAGCTGGGCGGAAGATCAGGGTCTGAATTGGGAAAATCCGCCGATAACCTACGCGACGACCTATCTGGTTTGCCTGTCAGCGGTCATGGCTGGCGGTGGTCTTTGCCTGGCACATGACACGATCGCCAGTCATCTGATCAAGCGCGGTCAGCTGGTCGCGCCGTTCAAGCACCGTGCGCGAATGCCCGAGTCCTACTATCTGCTGCTGTCGCCGCAGGCCGAGGACACACCCGGCGCCGTGGCCTTTGCCAACTGGGTGCGGCGTGAGATCGGATCTGTTGCGTAAAGGGAAACGCGCGCGCCAGAACCAAAAGACGTGCCCAACATGTATGAGGAATCCCCAAGACCGAAGAACCGGGGTTGCACCCGCTGGCGCATTCGTGAAAGTTGAGCCATGGAATACACACCTTTCCCAAGCTGGCCCGATGTCGCCCCCAAATTGATCGCAGTTGCAGCCGGACGCGAGGCGGCGGACATGGTCATTCAGGGCGGAATCTGGGTGAACGTACACAGCCGCGAATTGTTGCCCGATCATTCTGTGGCGATTGCTGCCGGGCGCATAGCATTCGTCGGACCGGATGCCTCGCATTGCGTGGGTCTGGATACGGAAATCATCGAAGCACAAGGGCGCTACATTTTGCCCGGCTTGTGTGATGCGCATATGCATATCGAATCCGGAATGCTCACCCCAGCCGAATTCGCCCGTGCCGTCATCCCGCATGGAACCACCAGCATGTTCACCGATCCGCATGAGATCGCCAATGTGCTGGGTCTGGACGGCGTGCGGATGATGCATGACGAAGCCATGATGCAACCGGTCAATATTTTCACCCAGATGCCATCCTGCGCGCCATCCGCACCGGGGTTGGAAACGACGGGCTATGAAATCACACCCGAAGACGTGGCCGAGGCAATGAACTGGCCGGGTATCATCGGGCTGGGCGAGATGATGAATTTCCCGGGCGTGATCCACTGCGACCCCAAGATGCTGGCCGAGATTGCAGCCACTCAACGGGCCGGGAAAACGGTCGGAGGGCACTATGCTTCGCCTGATTTAGGGCCTGATTTTGCGGCTTACGTCGCGGGTGGCCCGGCGGATGATCACGAAGGCACATGCGAGGCCGACGCCATTGCACGGGTTCGGCAGGGGATGCGCTCGATGATGCGTCTGGGGTCGGCCTGGTATGATGTGGAAAGCCAGATTACGGCCGTGACAGAAAAAGGGCTGGATCCGCGCAACTTCATTCTGTGCACGGATGACTGTCATTCCGGCACATTGGTGAATGACGGGCATATGAACCGCGTCGTGCGCCATGCCATTGCTTGCGGATGTGACCCCTTGGTCGCGCTGCAAATGGCGACGATCAACACGGCAACGCATTTCGGGCTGGAACGCGAGATCGGTTCCGTTACTCCGGGGCGGCGGGCGGATATCATCCTCAGCTCGGATCTGACCGAACTGCCGGTTGAGATCGTGATAGCCCGCGGGCAGGTTGTTGCGGAAAACGGGGCAATCAAAGTGGATTGTCCACATCTGAACTGGCCCGAAAAATCGCGCAATACCGTTCATCTGGGGCATGCGCTGACGTCGGCCGATTTTGAGATCAAGGCACCGGAAGGGGCCAACAAAGTTCAGGCCAACGTCATCGGCGTGGTGGAAAACCAGGCCCCGACCAAGGCATTGAAGGCCGAATTGCCGATCATTGGCGGGCTCGTCGAGGGCGAAGGCGAAGTGTGCCAGATCGCGCTGGTCGAGCGGCACCAGGCCACAGGGGGCGTCACCAACGCTTTTGTTTCGGGCTTTGGCTATCAGGGAAAGATGGCCATGGCCTCGACCGTGGCACATGACAGTCATCACATGATCGTCGTGGGTACGGACCGGGATCAGATGGCGCTGGCCGCCAACCGTCTGGCCGAAGTGGGCGGTGGCATCACCTTGTTCCGAGACGGGCAGGAACTGGCACTGGTCGAGCTGCCCATCGCAGGCCTGATGTCCGACAGCCCCGCCGCCGAAGTCGCGGCCAAGGCCGACAGGATGGTGCAGGCGATGCAGGACTGCGGCTGTCATCTGAACAACGCGTACATGCAGCATTCATTGCTGGCGCTGGTCGTGATTCCCGAACTTCGAATATCGGATCTCGGGTTGGTCGACGTACGCACATTCGAAAAAATAGAACTTCTGGAACCATTGGCATGACCACACTCCTGACACCGCAAGCACCCGCGCCAGAACAGTTTACCGATCCCGCCGCCGCTGTTGCACGGTTGGAAGAGCTGTATGTGCAGGCCACCGATTTCCTGTGCGACAGCTTTGCGGACGCCATGGAAAATGGGGCACCTGCCGCGCGATTCAGAGCCTATTATCCGGAAATTCGCATCAAGACCTCGACCTATGCCCAAGTCGACAGCCGCCTGAGCTTTGGTCATGTGTCTGAACCTGGTGTTCATGCCACGACAGTGACGCGTCCGGATCTGTTCAGATCCTACCTGACCCAACAGATCGCCCTGTTGATCAAGAATCATGGTCAACCTGTGACAATTGCGGCGTCGGACACGCCGATTCCGGTGCATTTTGCCGTGGCAAACAATCCCGATCTGGTCGTGCCTCATCAGGGCGCGGCCGACTTCACCCTGCGCGATGTGTTTGATGTTCCGGACCTGACAACCACCAATGATGACATCGTCAATGGCGTGCATGACCATGAAGATGCCGTTGGACCCTTGTCCCTTTTCACCGCCCAGCGCGTGGATTATTCGCTTGCCAGATTGGCACACTACACCGCCACCGACGCTGGTCACTTTCAGAATCACGTGCTGTTCACGAACTACCAGTTCTATGTCTCGGAATTCGAGAACTACGCCCGAGAACAATTGGCGGACCCTGCCAGCGGCTATACCAGCTTTGTTTCAACCGGCAATGCCGAGATCACGGACCCAAAGGCACCTATCGAACAACCGCTGAAACTGCCGCAAATGCCGACCTATCACCTGAAGCGCAAAGATGGTTCGGGGATTACTTTGGTGAACATCGGAGTTGGCCCATCCAATGCAAAAACCGCCACCGACCATATTGCCGTTCTGCGCCCGCACGCGTGGCTGATGGTTGGCCATTGCGCCGGGTTGCGCAATACGCAGGCATTGGGCGATTTCGTTCTGGCCCACGCCTATCTGCGCGAAGACAAGGTTCTGGATGACGATCTGCCCGTCTGGGTGCCGATCCCGCCTCTGGCTGAAGTTCAGGTGGCGCTGGAACACGCCGTGGCCGAGGTGACGAAACTGGAAGGGTATGAGCTGAAACGGATCATGCGGACCGGTACCGTGGCTTCGGTCGACAACCGAAACTGGGAATTGCGCGATCAGTCCGGACCGGTCCAGCGCCTCAGCCAATCCCGGGCAATCGCGCTGGATATGGAAAGTGCCACCATTGCCGCAAACGGCTATCGGTTCCGCGTTCCGTACGGCACTTTGCTGTGCGTGTCGGACAAACCCCTGCACGGAGAATTGAAGCTGCCAGGCATGGCGTCTTCGTTCTATACCACTCAGGTCAGCCGACATCTGGCCATCGGCATCAAGGCGATGGAGCATCTGCGCGGCATGCCGTTGGAGCGTTTGCACAGCCGGAAACTGCGCTCCTTCGACGAAACGGCCTTCCTCTGACGCAAAAAAGCAACGTTTTCCCCATATTTTTAGGGGTTTCAGCGCTACTATTCGTTGTGTTTGGCCACAATATCCCGTTACAGTTACGCGGTGAGGCCCTATAGATCGGGCACGTTAAGGAGACCAAGAAATGGCAAAGCCTATGACAAAGACTCAGCTGGTTGCTGCTCTCGCTGAGGAAATGGGAACCGACAAGAAATCCGCAAACTCCGCGCTGGAGGCCATCACCGGCCTGATTACCCGCGAAGTTTCGGCCGGTGGCGCAGTGACCCTGCCCGGCGTCGGCAAAATCTACTGCCGCGAGCGGCCCGAGCGTCAGGTCCGTAACCCGGCCACTGGTGAAACCTTCACCAAAGAGGCCGACAAGGTTGTGAAAATGACCATCGCCAAAGCGCTGAAAGACAGCGTGAACGGCTGATTTCAGCTTTTCAGGACAACGATAAAGGGCCGCCTTCGGGGGGCCCTTTTTCTATCGTCTCGAATATGTTGTGCCTGCCGGGTTTGAACCCGCTTCGCACAGCATGTTTCGGCCCGGATATTCGCCACCCAAGTGAAAATGCGCCTTCAGGGTCAGAGAACTGGCAAAATCTTGCCGTGCGTTGACGGGCCTCTTTTCAAGGCTTGTCCGATCACCTTACAACTTCGTCAATCTTCGAACCGGCAATGAAGCATTTTGCAAAACAGCGTCTGTAGAAAGAAAAAGACTTGGCCGCGCTTGTCCGGCAGCACCCGTTCCGCGATTGCGGTGGGTCTTATCACTCTTGTCTCTGCCTGCGCGCAAAACACCACCAATGAAAATCTCGACCCTGAACGTCAGTTGATGGCGTTGCAAGAGGTCTCGAAAAAGCGGGCCAGAGGGCAAAGAGTATGGTGCGTGCCCTACGCCCGAGACCTCAGCGGTATTGAAATTCGCGGCAACGCGAAGGACTGGTGGGGAAGGGCGCAGCAAGTGTTCGAGCGCGGCAAGGAACCGGTTGTTGGTGCGGTTATGTCGTTTCGGGCGACCCGCGGAATGCCCCTGGGCCATGTGGCTGTCGTATCCGATATCGTCACCGACCGAGAAGTCATCGTGAATCATGCCAACTGGCACCGAAACAAGGTGTCGTTGAAGATGGGCGTCAAGGATGTCTCAAAAAACAATGACTGGACGTTGGTTCGGGTTGAAAGCCAACCGGGCCGCTACGGCAATCCCTACCCGGTAAACGGGTTCATCTATCCGGCGGTTGACGAGTAGCCTTGCCCAACTTCATTTCACGGGCGGGTTGATTGCAACGCGGGCAACATTCCTTTTGATCGTACCGTAAAGGCAGCCGCCGCCCGGGTTGGGATGTCGCGCGTCTGAAAAGACCGCAGATTGTCCAAAGCTGCGATATTGTCGGTAAAAAACGGGCAGCAGAGGTGCCCGTTTCTGTTCCGTGTCTCTGGTCCGGTCAGTGGACCGTTTCAACCTTGTGGAAGTCCAGATCACGATCTTCTGGCATCGAGTCGATGCTCAATACCTCCTGGCGTTTGGTGATCAGGATATAGACGACACAAGCCAGATACAGTCCAACTACGACCGCTCCGATCCACTGGATTTGCAGCCACTGGCTTTGGAACAGCAGGGTCAGGACAAACAGCAGTGCGACGTTGCCCGCCACATAGATCGCCTTTCCGAACCGCTCGACGGTCAGGTTCAGGTTGTCGGTGTACAGACGGATCAGCGAGTCCAGAGAGTTGATCACGAACGTTACACCTACGATCACCATCGCAATGTTGGTGATGCCAGCGGTACTGATGCCGTTCAGGTGGTAATAATAAAGTACAGTGAACCAGATCCCCAGCGGGATCGACGGGAAGATCAACAGCGCGGCCAGCAACTGCCACGTGGTCAGACCACCCACAAAGCGCGACGTAAACTGTCCGATCATGATCGACCATGCAAACCACCAGAACAGGTAGAACGCGTGATAGTCGGTCAATGGCAGGACGAACTTGTGCAGGTTGGCGAAATAGGCGCCGATATTGCTGCCGGTTTCCACGAACCCGGTCACGCCCATACCTGCGGCTGCCCACATGCCCAGAATCAGGGCAAGGAACAGAAAGGTCGAACCGACGGACAGGATGCGAACGTATTTCAGATCGGTCGAGGAATAGGCCGCCGCCAGAATGACGACAAACACGATGATGTAGAAGGTGGTAACGACGGATTCACCATCTCCGACCTCGGGCAGATAGCCGGGCAGGTAGATCAGGAACAGGCTGGCGGTGAAGGCGCATGTGCCAATGATCACCACGTTGTTGATCAGCTTGACCAGCGGGATCTCAAAGAACTTCACGCGGGGTTCTATCACGCAGAAGTAGAAGGCCGTCAGGAAATAGAAGGCCCAGATCAGAAAACCCCAGAATCCGAATTCGATCGCCAGCGGGTTGGCAAAGGCATAGGCCGGGTCCTCGGCGTATCCTCCGAATTCGGTCAGTGGAAACATGATCAGGCCGACATCCAGGCCGGATGTGAACAGAATCGCGATGAACGTGAACAGATGAACCGGTGTCACGCCGACACAGCGCAGGTTCCACCATTTCACGACGAAGAAAGCGACCAGCCCCAATGCCAGCAGGACGCCGAACGATAGAATGTACTCCAGAAGCACCGACAAACCTCCCTTGATATGTCAGGTCCTGCCGCCGATATCTTTAATTGGCCAGTCAATCAATAAAATCATGCGCAAGACTTTTCTTGCATCACGCATGTGTCTTTTTTGACGCGCACCGCTTGCGACCGATCCCAAAATCAGGAACAGTCCGCGCAAAGTGACAGGGGGTCTCCATGGATCTGCGCGCCATAGCCATGGGGCTGACATTTGCCCTGATCTGGTCATCTGCCTTTACCTCGGCGCGTATTATCGTGGCGGATGCGTCCCCTCTGTTTTCGCTGGCCTTGAGGTTTCTGATCTCCGGTGTTCTGGGGGTCATGATAGCTCGCGCGATGGGGCAAAGCTGGCACCTGACCCGAAACCAATGGCGCGCAACGATATTGTTCGGAATCTGCCAAAATGCCCTTTATTTGGGTCTAAATTTCTATGCGATGAAAACGGTCGAGGCTTCGGTCGCGGCCATAATCGCATCCACCATGCCCTTGTTGGTGGCGCTGGCGGGGAGGTTGATTTTCGGCGAAAAGCTGCGGCCACTGGGTGTTTTGGGTCTGTTCGCCGGTTTCGCCGGAGTCGCCCTTATCATGAGCAGCCGGATCAGCGCGGGCGTTGATATGTTCGGGGTCGCGCTTTGCGGTTTGGGTGCTCTTGCCTTGACCTTTGCAACCTTGGCCGTTCGCGGTGCAACATCCGGCGGGAACTTCATGATGGTCGTCGGCTTGCAGATGCTGGTTGGTTCAGCCGCGCTGTTTGCGGCTGCTCCGGTCTTTGAAACCATCTACATCCACCCAACGCTGCCACTGGCGCTGGCCTTTACCTACACAACCATTTTCCCCGGTTTGCTGGCGACACTGATCTGGTTCCTGCTGTTGGACCGGATCGGAGCCGTTCGGGCCGCCACCTTCCACTTTTTGAACCCTGTGTTTGGCGTCACCATCGCTGCGATCCTGCTGGGCGAGAAGCTAGGCGCCATGGATGCGGTTGGCGTCACGGTTACAACCCTTGGCATTCTTGCGGTTCAGCTTTCACGCCAGCCCGTTCAGGGCAGCAAAGCTTCGACCTGAGACAGCAGTTTGCGGGAATCGGGTTTTACATTTGACCCGAAAGTCGCCGCAACTTCACCCTCAGGATCGATCAGGATCTTGTTGAAGTTCCACTTGGGCGTGAACCCGGTCTGCGCGGCAACGGCTTTGTAAAACGGGTGGGCGTCAGCCCCTTTGACCGGAGTGATATCCGTCATCGGTAAAGTCAGCCCATAGTTCATCTCACAGAACTGTTTCACCTCTTCCGCGGACCCAAGTTCCTGATTGAACGAATCCGACGGAACCGCAAGAACGACCAGCCCTTTGCCGGAATAGGCCTCATGTACCTTTTGCAGAGCCTTGTATTGCCCGGTAAACCCACATTGTGACGCGGTGTTGACCACCAGGATGGGTTGGCCGCGCCACTCTTCGATGGCCAATGTGCCTCCGTCGATCGAGTCGAACTCACCAGTCAGCGGCGCCGCCTGAACGGCGCGGCCCAGCAAGATCAGGGCAGTCAAAAGCAGCAATCTCATCATGTCTTGTCCTCCCTTTCATCCTGATACGCGTGACTTTGTTGTTCAGATCACTTGCACGACTGCGAGAGCGGTTTGAAATATCGCTTTGCTTTCCTCCCCGCAGCCCCCAGATAATGGCGCAAACACTACTTCAGCCGGAGGATCCATGACTCGCTATACCAAAGACCCCACGGCCATTGCTGCGCTTTCGCCCGAAGAGTTTCACGTCACCCAGCGCAGTGGTACAGAACGTCCGGGCACCGGGAAATACCTGAACAACAAGGAACCCGGCATTTATGTGGATATCGTATCGGGTGAACCGCTGTTTGCCTCGACCCACAAATACGAATCCGGGTGCGGCTGGCCCAGTTTCACCAAGCCGATCGTGCACGAACATGTCGAAGAGTTCCGCGATACCACGCATGGCATGATCCGGACCGAGGTTCGCTCGAAACACGGCGACAGCCATCTGGGGCATGTCTTCCCTGACGGTCCGCGTGAACATGGCGGTTTGCGGTACTGCATCAACTCTGCCTCGCTTCGGTTCATTCATCGGAATGAGATGGAAGCCGAAGGTTATGGCGAATACCTGATTCATGTGGAGGATATTTGATGACCGAGCAACGCGCTGTACTGGCCGGGGGCTGCTTCTGGGGGATGCAGGACCTGATCCGCAAACTGCCGGGCGTGTCGCGTACGCGTGTCGGCTATACCGGCGGTGACGTGCCCAACGCGACCTATCGCAACCACGGCACCCACGCGGAAGGGATCGAGATCTGGTTCGATCCGTCTCGGATCAGCTATCGCGACCTGCTGGAATTCTTCTTTCAGATCCATGACCCGACCACGGTCAACCGTCAGGGCAACGATATCGGCATGAGCTATCGATCTGCGATCTACTACGTGGATGACACCCAGAAACAGGTGGCCCTGGACACCATCGCCGACGTGAATGCCAGCGGCTTGTGGCCCGGAAAAGTCGTGACCGAGGTCGAACCTGTCGGAGAGTTCTGGGAAGCCGAGCCAGAGCATCAGGATTATCTGGAGCGGATTCCGAACGGCTATACCTGCCACTTCCCGCGTCAGGATTGGGTCCTGCCCAAACGCACAAGCGCAGCAGAATAAAGCACCACCTGCCCGGCCCCTCTGAAGCTTTCAGGGGGGCTAGCCCGCGGCCACCCGTGGACGTCCGCTTGCCTCGACCGTGATCAGGGCCTCGACAAATACATCCTTTGCCTCGACTCGCGCGGTTTTGATGTCACGATCCACGATCACGCGAATGTCTTCTGCGCCGGCTTCTCGTACTGCGCCCTCTGCTTCGGACATCAAAACCTTTTCCAACAGGGCCAGGGCGTCCTCTGACGCGGCGAAATCCTTCGGGCCATCCTCCAGATGCACACGGTATCGCCCTTCCGCCGGGGATGTGACCGTGCCCGAGCGACGCAGGGTCAGTCGCCCCACGACAGCACCAATCGCATTGGCCACGCCCGCATGTTCCGGCAGGATCATCCGGCAATGCAGCCGCTCACCTACGGCAGGGTAGTAACTGGGGGCCGACGCCCCAAGGCCAACCACATCCACATTCAAAGCCGCGCTCAGCGACAGCAACCCACGGTGTTGTGCCAACCCGCGCTGTGTCAGCACATGACGCGCCAAATCATGCGGCGGCAGACCAAAACCAACCTGTTCTTCGTCAAAAGCAGCCTCTAACAAAGTCAAACTGGTCTGTTCCGTCAATTGATCCACGATCATCTGGGCCAGCGCTTCGGGAGAGTTTGCCAACATATCCCCTGACCCGACCCGTTTGCGCGCCATCAGGTTCAATGCCTTGCGCGCCGCATCGACATCCCAGGCACGAACCCGCCCCAACACGTGGCTGGCATCAGATGGCGTAACCCCCGACACCTGGATGATTCCGCGATCGACAAGGCGCATCAGCGCCCCGTTCTCCATCCGCGACCGCAGCAGGGCGCTCAGGGGCAGAACGTGATCTCCCAGCCTCTCCAACAGGCTTTCTTCCCGCGCACCTACTCCTTCAGCATGGATGCCGGGCACGCGGCGGGCAAAGCGCGTATCATGCTCGCCCACGGTCGTGGCCCGCAATTGTTCATCCAGTACTGAATGCACAACGTCGGGTGCTTCTGATGCGATCAGCGAAACGGGCAACACGCGACGCGGGCCCAGGAAAACACCGCCCCGCAACCCTTCGGTCGCAACATGAACCTGACTGTCGCCGCCCAGACCGTGGGTTCGCATCGCCACGGCTTCGACCATGGTGCGAAACCCACCCACCTGCGCCCCGGCCGGGTCGATCGCGGGCTTTCCGTCCCGGATAAGCGCCACATCAGTGGTGGTTCCCCCGATGTCCGAGACCAGCGCATTCTCCGCTCCGGTAAGCCACCGCGCCCCGACGATAGAAGCCGCAGGCCCGCTGAGGATAGTCTCAATCGGCCGTTCCCGCGCCTGTTCCGCGCTCATCAGGGCGCCATCCCCGCGCACCACCATCATCGGTGCCGAAATCCCCAGCGCGTGCAGCTGATCCTGTGCACGCCCGATCAGTCGGTCGATCATCCCGATCAGCCGCGCATTCAGCACAGCCGTCACCGCGCGTTTCGGACCATTGAGCTTGGCGGACAAATGATGCGAACAGGTCACTGGCGCCCCGGTTCTTTCCGAGATCATGCGCGCCGCTTCCAACTCATGCGCCGGGTTGCGGGTGGCGAACTGGGCAGCAACCGCAAAGCCGGAAATCCCCTTATGCGAGTTCAAAAAGGCCTCAAGCGCTGCGATATCCAAGGCCGCAGCCTGCCCACCGGAATGGGTATGCCCACCGGCAATCACCAGGGCCGGATCGCCTTTCAACGCCTCTTTCAACCCGTGTTTTTCAAGATCACTGTCCTTGAACCCGATATAGATCAACGCGACGCGGCCGCCCTGCCCCTCGACCAGAGCATTCGTGGCCAGCGTCGTCGACAATGACGCCATCGAGATCTGATCCGGCGTGACCTGCGCCTCTGCCAGCACAGACGAGATCGCCTTGCCCACACCAATCGCCAGATCGGCCCGGGTGGTCAGCGACTTGGCCGAGGCGATGACCTCTTTCTCATCCCTGATCAATACCGCGTCGGTATAGGTCCCGCCCGTATCTACCCCCAAAGACACCGTCATCGGGTCCTCCTCACTGTTCGCTGGGGATGGGTGTAGCGGTTATGCACGACACGTCCACCCTGTTTGCGGCAATTATGACAGTTGTTCCACCGCCCAGCGCGCCGCCTCTGCCACGGTCTCATCCGGGTCTTCCAACAGACGCTGAGCCACTGTTTTCAGTTTCGGCTGTCCCGAGTTTCCAATGGCATACAGAACATTGCGCACGAACCGGTCCCGGCCGATTCGTTTGATCGGCGAGCCGGAAAACTTTGCACGAAAAGCAGCATCGTCCAGCGCCGCCAGTTCTTCCAAACCGGGCGCTTTCAGATCGTCCCGGGCGGCATAGCGCATATCGCTCGCTGCGACGGCAAACTTGTTCCATGGACAGGCCGCCAGACAATCGTCGCAGCCATAGATCCGATTGCCCAACTTTCCGCGCAGCTCATGGTCCACCGGGCCTTTATGCTCAATGGTCAGGTATGAAATGCACCGCCGTGCATCCAGTTGATACGGGGCCGGAAACGCATCGGTCGGGCAACTGTCCAGACAGGCGCGGCACGACCCGCAATGATCGATCTCTGAATTGTCCGCCGGTAGGTCCAGAGTAGTGAAAACAGACCCTATAAAGGCCCAATTTCCCCATTCGCGGCTTACAAGATTGGTGTGCTTGCCCTGCCACCCCAGTCCGGCGGCATATCCCAGCGCCTTCTCGGGAACCGGAGCGGTATCGACGAATACCTTTACCTCACCTCCGGCTTCGGCAATCAGCCATCGCGCCAAGCGCTTCAGCCGCTTCTTGACCAGATCATGATAGTCCTTGTTCTGCGCATAGACCGAAATTGCACCACGATCCGGGTGTTTCAGGATCTCCGTCGGGTCATGTTCCGGCGTATAGCTTTCAGCCAACATGACCACCGATTGCGCCTCGGGCCAAAGCGCGGCAGGATCGCCACGCCAATGCGTGCGCTCGGCCATCCATCCCATTTGCCCGTGGTACCCGGCGTCCAGATAGGCTCGCAAGCGTTTCGGCACCTGTGGAACATCCCAAGGGCGGCACACGCGACAGGCAACAAACCCCTCTGCCTGGGCTTGTTGCACCAGCTTTTCCTTAAGATCCGATCCGCTCTTCATCTGGCCAAAATATCCTCGGGGGGAATCGCGCCCTTGGCGCGATGGGGGGCAGACAGCCCCCCTTGCGCACCCTATCAGAAATCCAGATCAGCGTAATGGGGCGGCGGTCGGAACCCCGGCACCTGATCCGCCAGAATTGACCGAAATGCCGGTCGAGACTTGATCTTGGCATACCAGTCCTTGACCACCTGGCTGCGGTTCCAGTCCACGTCCGAGATGTAGTCCAGCGAAGACAGATGCGCCGCGGCCGCGAAATCCGCCAATGTCATCTGATCCCCGGCCAACCAACGGCGGTGATCCAGCAGCCACGCCATGTAATCCAGATGGTATTTGATCGCCTTGGCACCCTGTTTGACGTTCTTGCTGTCCGGATACCCCTGTCCTGTCACCTTTTTGTTCACTCGCTCATACAACAGCTTCGATGTCACCTCGTGGTGAAACTTGTCGTCGAACCACCCGACAAGGCGTCTTACTTCAAACCTGGCTTCGGGGGTTTTCGGCATCAAAGCTGGCTCTGGGCGGGTTTCTTCGATGTATTCGCAGATCGCAGCGCTTTCCGACATGATCTGCCCGTCCAGACGCAACACGGGTACTTTTCCCGCCGGGTTGCGCCGCAGAAAATCAGGATCCTGTTCCCAGTATCGCTCTTCTACCAGCTCAACCTCGATCTTCTTCTCCGCCAGCGACAGACGGACCTTGCGACAATACGGAGAGAGGGGAACGTGAAACAGACGCGCCATGGACTTCCATTCGAACCAGTGAATACCCGACAGATTTAGCCTTGGCAGATAGCGGGTTTCAATCCTCGAAACAATCCGCGCGACCATCTGCGCGGATGGTGGCCGCCCCATCGAGGATCGAAGCCGCCCGTCTGCGGGTGCGCGCAGTCGGATCCGTGACCGACCGGTTGCGCGGGGACGGCAGGATTGCGGCAATCCGCGCCGCTTGAACCGAAGTCAGCTTTGCCGCGCTGGTGTTGAAATAGCGTTGCGACGCAGCTTCGACCCCGAATACGCCATTTCCGGTTTCGGCGACATTCAGATACACCTCAAGAATACGCTGCTTGCTCCAGAATATCTCAACCAACGGCGTGATCGAGGTTTCCAAAGCCTTGCGCACCCAGCTGCGGCCCTGCCAGAGGAACACATTCTTCACCACCTGTTGCGTGATGGTCGACGCACCGCGACTTCCGCCATCCTCAAGCGCATCGCGAATGGCTTCAACGTCAAATCCCCAATGCAGACAGAAATTTGCGTCCTCAGCCGCCACAACTGATCTTGCCATGATCGGGGCCATGTCCTCGATCGGCACCCATTCGCGTTCAACCTTTCCCAGTCGGCGCCATTCCGACCAAATGGTATGAGTCACGGGCGGGTTCACAACCGAATAAATCAGGACCAGACCAACGACGAGACACACGACTGCCATGGCCGTGCGCGCTACCCAGCGGCGAATCTGCCGCGCCACCGGTACTTTCTTTCTGGATGCCTTGCTTTTTTTACCGCCGGATTTGCGGGCTGCTTTCTTCGCCATGCCTCAGCTATACGACGCAGGGTTCCGGTTTGAAACGGCCTAAATCGCGAAAACACGCGCCTCGCGCGGATGAACGATCGGGCGCGCGGTTTTCAGCGACATCGGATCAAGCCCTGCCAACTCGGGAAACAAGTGCAGAACTTCGCTTTGCGTTTCACGATCCGAGGCCGACAACGCATGCCCGGGATAATAGCTTTCGCTTTTTGCTCCGTTGGCGAATACGATCTCATGCTGTTTGAACAACAGATGGAAATATTCAACCTCACCGCCCTCGACCCGTTTCACGGTGTCATCGTTGACCAGAGTATGCGCCGGAACCAGCGCTTCGGTATGGCCGAACAGATAGGACGCCTGCCAGTCTTCGATCAGCATCCGGTGCTGCGGTGAAACCAGCAATGGGCGATCCAGACCAAACACCCCGGCATCGAAACGGATTGGGGCCAGTTTGCCTTCGGCTGCGACGGTTGTAGACCCGATCCAGATCAAGGGTTGTGGTCCGTGATCCACCGTGATGACCAGATCACCTGCCTTCAAATCCTCAACCGCGCGCTCACCTTCCGGTGTCGCGATCATGGTCCCTGCCGTAAAACACGGCGGTCCCAGATTTCCGACATTCAGGGGGCCTTGTGTGTTGACGAAAGTGGTCGACACCAGCGTTCCGGGCTGAAGCACCTGGCCGTCTGTGGGGGTGAAAACCCGCGACCCATCGGCCAGGTAGAAAGTGGTTCCCGTATAGGTCACGTTCCCAACGCCTGACACGTTGATCGTAACAGTATCCCCCGGCCAGGAATTTGTTACGTCTTGTCCGTTGACCGTATCGCCACTGGGCGCGTCAATAAGATTGTCATCATTCACGTCAGTCAGGTTTAAACTGCTGACCGCGACGGCCGTTCCCGCTGGTGGCGGGCTTGCGGGATCAAAGGTGAAGAACTGATCGCGATATGTCGTTGGCATCCTGTTGCCCCTACTCTGTCACCATTAGAAACCGAAACAGGCAATGGCTATCACTACAAGGTGAAAAAAGCATGGCGAAATTCGGGAGAGCAGGCAAGAATCCCACTGAAACCGCACAAAAACTGTGGCCCCGCGTGCTGCAAATGGCACGCGGGGCCGGTTTTTTGATGGAATTTCGGCTTACTCCGCCGGAACTGCCGTGACTTCTTCGCTCAGCGGGTGGCTGAGTTTGTTGAGCATTTCTTTGGGACAAACCTGTAAGAAGTTGCCCTTTTCCACATCCCAATGCTGGAGAATATCCGCAGCCTTGCGGCTGTAAGTCTCCTCGGCGTGACGCGTGATCAGGGCTTTCAATTGATCCACCCAATGGTCCACGGTGACCGGGCAGGTCACAAGCGTTTCCTTGTTCATCAACGCTTCGGCCTTGCCTTCAGGATCATACAGATATGCCATGCCACCGGTCATCCCGGCACCGAAATTGGCCCCGATATCACCAAGAATCACGGCCACACCGCCGGTCATGTACTCACACCCGTTCGAGCCACATCCTTCAACCACAACTTTGGCGCCCGAGTTGCGCACGGCAAACCGTTCACCCGCGCGGCCGGCCGCAAACAGATGGCCGTCAGTTGCACCGTAGAGAACCGTGTTGCCGATGATTGTGTTGTCGTCTGCCTTCAGCGGGCTGACCTGCGGCGGGCGCACAACGATCGTGCCGCCAGACAGGCCCTTGCCAACATAGTCATTGGCATCCCCCGAAACTTCCAGCTTCAGACCCGGGGCAGCGAAAGCCCCCAGAGACTGACCGGCCGAACCCTGGAGTTTCACGTGCAGGTGGTCATCCTGGAACGTGTTCCGCATGCCGAAGTTCTGCACAATGTGGCTGGAAATACGGGTTCCGACAGTGCGGTGCGTGTTCTGGATGGCATATGACAACTGCATCTTCTCGCCGTCCTTCAGGAACCGTGCCGCATCGCGCACGATCTCGGCATCCAGCGTGTCGGGCACGGCGTTGCGGTCCTTGTCGCGATTGTACACGATGTTATGCGCACCATCGACGGTGATCAGCAGCGGGTTGAGATCCAGATCGTCCAGATGCGCCGAGCCACGGCTGACCTGAGCCAGCAGGTCGGCACGGCCGATGATCTCATCCATCGAGCGGGCACCAAGGCTGGCCAGAAGCTCGCGCACTTCCTGAGCGTAGAAGGTGATCAGGTTCACCACCTTGTCCGCGTTTCCGGTGAACTTGGCGCGCAGCGATTCATCCTGCGTGCAAACGCCGACGGGGCAGGTGTTCGACTGGCATTGACGCACCATGATACAGCCCATCGCGATCAGGGCGGCGGTGCCGATGCCGTATTCCTCGGCCCCCATCATCGCCGCCATGACGATGTCGCGCCCGGTGCGCAGGCCGCCATCGGTGCGCAGAGTCACCCGGTCGCGCAGGTTGTTCATCGCCAGAACCTGATGCGCCTCGGTCAGGCCCATCTCCCATGGCAGACCGGCATATTTGATGCTGGTCGCGGGTGAGGCACCCGTACCGCCATTGTGACCCGAAATCAGGATAATATCCGCTTTCGCCTTGGCCACACCGGCAGCAATCGTGCCAACGCCCGAAGACGCCACCAGTTTCACCGTCACCTTGCAGCGCGGGTTGATCTGTTTCAGGTCATAGATCAGCTGCGCCAGATCCTCGATCGAGTAGATGTCATGATGCGGCGGCGGAGAAATCAGCGTAACGCCCTTGGTCGAGTGCCGCAGACGCGCGATCAGGTCGGTGACCTTCATGCCCGGCAGCTGGCCGCCCTCGCCCGGTTTCGCACCTTGGGCAACCTTGATTTCCAGCTCTTCGCACTGGTTCAGGTATTCGGCGGTCACACCGAACCGGCCCGAGGCCACCTGCTTGATCTTGGCCGAGGGGTTGTCGCCATTCGGCTCCGGCACGAAGTGTGCAGGATCTTCACCACCTTCACCCGAGTCGGATTTCGCTCCGATCCGGTTCATGGCCACGTTCAGCGTCTTGTGCGCCTCGGGGCTGAGCGCGCCCAGTGACATGCCCGGCGTGACGAAACGCTTGCGGATCGAGGTGATCGATTCCACCTCTTCGATCGGTACCGGTTTGCCCAATGGTTTGAAATCCATCAGGTCGCGCAGATGGATCGGCGGGTTCGATTGCATCTTGGCAGAATACTGTTTCCACAGCTCATAGGACGCCTTGTTGCACGCCATCTGCATCATATGCATCGAGGTCGCTTCCCACGCGTGGGTTTCACCCGATTGCCGCGCCTTGTAGAAACCACCGATCGGCAAGACGTCCAGACCACTGTTCCAGCCCTTGGCGTGGATTTCTTCGGCCTTTGCCTGAATACCGGTGACGCCGATGCCGGAAATACGGCTGGTCATACCCGGGAAGTACTCGGCGACCATCGCGCGGCTCAGGCCTACAGCCTCGAAATTCAGACCTCCACGATAAGACGAGATCACCGAAATTCCCATCTTGGCCATGATTTTCAACAGGCCCTGGTCGATGGCTTCGCGGTAGCGCGCAACATTTTCGGTCAGGGTGCCGTCCAGCAGCCCACGATCGATGCGATCGGCCAGCGAGTCTTCGGCCAGATAGGCGTTCACAACGGTCGCGCCACAGCCGATCAGAACCGCAAAGTAATGCGGATCGACACATTCAGCCGAGCGTACGTTCAAGGAACAGAACGTCCGCAGGCCCTGACGGGTCAGGTGTGAGTGCACTGCGCTGGTGGCAAGGATCATCGGCATCGCCACACGATCTTCACCCGAGTTCATGTCGGTCAGCACCAGATGCCCTGCGCCAGACCGGACAGCCTCTTCAGCTTCGGCTCTGACACGGGCCAAAGCCGCGCTCAGCGCACCTTGACCGGGCTCAAAGCTGCAATCGATCTCGCCCAGCGGAGCATTGAGGTTCCCAACCAGTTCATCCCATTGCGCGTTTCCAACAAAGGGGCTTTCCAGAACGATGATCTCGGTCTGGCTGCTGTCCTCATCCAGCACGTTCTTCAGGTTCCCGAACCGGGTTTTCAAGGACATGACGCGGTATTCGCGCAAACTGTCGATCGGCGGGTTGGTGACCTGGCTGAAATTCTGCCGGAAGAAATGGCTGAGCGGGCGGTATTGCTTGGACAGAACCGCCGAGGGCGTATCGTCACCCATGGACGCCAGCGCCTCTTTGCCATCTTCAGCCATAGGCGCAAGAATCTGCTCCAGCTCTTCGACTGAATAGCCTGCCGCGATCTGGCGCTTGCGCAGATCTTCACCCGAAAAAATCGGCTTTTCGGTCACACCTGCCAGCGCCTCGTCCAGATCGTTTATCTTGCCGACCCATTCGCCAAACGGCAATGCGCTCGCCAGCTTGTTCTTGATCTGGGTGTCGCGATACAGCTTGCCCTTTTTCATGTCGACAGCCAGCATCTGACCGGGGCCCAGCGCGCCTTTTTCGGTCACTGTGGACTCATCAATCGGCACCATGCCGGCCTCGGATCCCGCAATGACAAGACCATCGCCAGTCACGACGTAACGCATCGGACGCAGGCCGTTGCGGTCCAGCCCAGCACAGACCCAGTGGCCATCCGTCATGGCCAGCGCGGCGGGGCCGTCCCACGGCTCCATCACCGAGTTGCAGTAAGAATACATGTCGCGCCACGCCTGCGGCAGTTCCACCGCCTGCTTGGACCAGCTTTCCGGAACCAGCATGGTTTTCGCCATCGGGGCCGAGCGACCCGCGCGCACCAGAACCTCAAAAACAGAGTCTAATGCGGCCGAATCCGACGATCCTCCGGCGATGATCGGCTTGATATCCTCGGCATAATCCCCAAATGTCGAGGACGCCATGCGGATCTCGTGGCTTTTCATCCAGTTGATATTGCCTTTCAGCGTGTTGATCTCGCCATTATGCGCCAACATGCGGAAGGGCTGCGCCAGCCACCATTGCGGGAAGGTGTTGGTGGAATAGCGCTGGTGGTAGATTGCGAAGGCGGATTCAAACCGTTCGTCCATCAGGTCGGGATAGAAGACAGCAACCTGCTCGGCCAGCATCATACCCTTGTAGATGATTGAACGGCAGGACAGCGAAGCCAGGTACAGCCCGGAAATACCGGCGGCTGAGGCGGCCTTTTCAATACGGCGACGAATGACATAGAGTTCGCGCTCGAAGGTCTCTTCGTCCACACCTTTGGAATTCGAGATCAGGATCTGCTCGATCTCGGGCCGGGTGGCGTTGGCTTTTTCACCCAGACAGGTGACATCGACCGGCACGTGACGCCAGCCATAGATGTAATAACCCATGCGCAGAACTTCGCTTTCCACGATGGTCCGACACTGTTCCTGTGCGCCAAAGTCGGTGCGCGGCAGGAAAACCTGACCAACAGCGATCAGTTCGTCCAATTTGGGCTCGTGGCCTGTGCGCCTGATCTGATCGTAGAAAAACGAGACCGGAATCTGCACGTGAATGCCCGCGCCATCACCGGTCTTGCCGTCAGCATCAACCGCGCCGCGGTGCCAGATCGCCTTGAGCGCGTCGATACCGGCGTCCACAACCTTGCGCGACGCTTTCCCATCCACGGACACAACGAGACCCACACCGCAGGAAGAATGCTCTTCTTCCTCGGAATAGAGACCATTTTCAGCCATCCATTTGCGCTTGGCTTTTTCGGCCCGCACCCAATCGGCATCATATTTGGTCATTGGCTGTCTCCTTCGTCAGAGGGGGCGTACATGGCTTCGACCTCGGCTTTGGTCATCTGCCGGCGTTCGCCTGCGAACGCGTAGCCCTGGGGCTTTTTGTCGATGTAAAGTTCAAGTTTCAGTGGGTTGCCTGCGGCGTTGTCAAACAGACCTGCCGCCATTTGCGTCTGGCCGTGCATCTCGCCCGGGAGCGTGATCCGATACCAAAGCGCCGAGCCGCAATCGGCGCAAAAGGCGCGCTCGGCCCAGTCAGAGGAAGTGAAGGTTTTGACCGGTCCAAGCGCGGCATAGCCTTCTTCGGCCTGAAACGTCACCAGCATGGAACTGGTCCAGCGCCGGCACCGGTCGCAATGGCAGGCCCCCAGCGCATCCCGCGCCGGAGTTGCCGTCACCGTAACCGCGCCACACATGCATTGGCCTTGCAATTCAGGCATTTCGAAGCCTCCTAATCGCCGGGATTATTCGGCCGCAACGGCAGATTTGGCATTGAAGCGTTCGATGATCGTATCAGCGCAGTCACGACCGTCCCGGATCGCCCAGACCACCAGCGAGGCACCGCGCACGATGTCACCGATTGCATAGACTCCGTCCATTTCGGTCTCGCCGGTTTGGAACGCCGCCTTGATCGTACCCCAGCGGGTGACCGGCAGATCAGGTTGTCCGAACAGCGTCGGCAGGTCTTCAGGTTCGAATCCAAGCGCCTTGATTACAAGATCGGCGTCTTCGACATAGTCCGCGCCTTCGATCACTTCGGGGGCCTGACGACCGGATGCGTCTGGCTGTCCCAGGCGCATCTTCTGAACGACAACACCTTTGACCGTATCTTCACCCGTGAACCCTTTGGGTGCGCTGAGCCATTCGAAGATCACGCCTTCTTCTTCGGCATTCTGCGTTTCACGCTGTGACCCCGGCATGTTGGCCCGGTCCCGGCGATACAGACATTTGACAGAAGTCGCGCCCTGACGGATCGAAGTGCGCACGCAATCCATCGCAGTGTCACCGCCGCCAATCACGACGACTTTCTTGCCGTCGGCGTTCAAGCGGCCGTTGTCGAATTCTTCGACCTGGTCGCCAAAGCTTTTCCGGTTCGAGGCTGTCAGGAAGTCGATCGCCTTTTCGATCCCGGCCAAACCGCTGCCCGGCATTGCCAGGTCACGCGACTTGTAGACACCGGTCGCAATGATAACGGCATCATGCCTGGCCCGGATTTCTTCGAACTTGGCCGCATCCACGTTGCAATTCAGAACAAACTCGACCCCACCATCAGCCAACAGGTCATTGCGGCGCTGAACGACGTCTTTTTCCAGTTTGAACCCCGGAATGCCAAACATCAGCAGGCCACCGGCCCGGTCATAGCGGTCGTATACCGTGACCTGGATACCAGCCTGGCGCAGCATATCCGCAGCGGCCAATCCACCGGGGCCAGCACCAATGATACCCACGCTTTCAGCGCGTTCGGCCGATGGAGCAACCGGCTGGACCCAGCCTTTTTCCCATGCGGTATCCGTTATGTATTTCTCGATCGAACCAATCGTGACCGTTCCATGGCCCGACTGTTCGATCACGCAGTTGCCCTCGCACAGGCGGTCCTGCGGACAGATGCGCCCGCAGATCTCGGGGAAGGTATTGGTGGCCTGACTTACCTGATAGGCTTCTTCCAGGCGCCCGGTCGCAGTCAGGCGCAACCAGTCGGGAATATTGTTGTGCAACGGGCAATGCGACTGGCAGTACGGAACACCACATTGGCTGCACCGACTCGCCTGCTCGGCTGCTTTTTCGGCGGCGAACTCGGAATAGATCTCGTCAAAGTCGTCCTTGCGGTCATTGGCAGCACGCTTTTCCGGCATGACGCGGTCGATCTGCACAAATTTCAGCATCGGTTGCTTGGCCACGGGTCAGACTCCATGAATTGGCTAGGTTCCGTTTCTTTACGGGATGCGCTTTTGGATGAAAAGTCAATTATGCTGACCTAAATTGAAAAAATGCAGCGCGCCTTTAAGAAAAGTGGAAAATAATTGGAAATTTTAGATCCGATTCGGACCTATATGCGCGCTTTCCTTTTTTCCATCGCCCTTATACCCATAACCCACAAAGAACACGTGGCAGCAGCACGGCAGGGCAGATGAGTTTGTTTCACCTGATTCTCGTAGCAATCATTCAGGGAATCACTGAGTTTTTGCCCATATCCTCATCTGGTCACCTGATCCTGCTGCCCAACCTGTCGGGGTTGCAGGATCAGGGTCAAGCCATTGATGTCGCGGTACATGTGGGAACCCTGGGCGCCGTGGTGCTGTATTTCCGGTCAGATGTAAAACAGGCCCTTGCCGGATTACCGCGCGCATTGACCGGACGGGCGGATACACCGCAGGCCCGGCTTGCTCTGGGCCTGATCGTTGCAACTGTTCCTACCGTGATCGCGGGCCTCATTCTGCATGTCACCGGGTTGAGCCAGGCCATGCGCTCGATCACGGTCATCGGATGGACAATGCTGGGTTTCGGTCTGCTGTTGTATTGGGTGGATCAGAAGGCTCCTGAAACCAAAGAGGCCGAAAATTGGGGAATACGCGACGCGCTCATCATGGGTCTGTGGCAGGTTCTTGCCCTGATCCCAGGCACGTCCCGTTCCGGGATAACCATAACCGGCGCGCGGCAATTGGGATATACCCGTGAAGACGGCGCGCGGATCGCGATGTTGATGTCGATCCCGACAATCCTGGCGTCGGGCACACTGCTGGCATTGGATGCCGTGCGCGGGGCCGATATGCAACTGGCCCGGGATGGGGCCATTGCGGCGCTGTTTGCCTTTCTTTCGGCCCTGCTGGCGCTCAGTTTGATGATGCGGCTTCTGCGCAGCGTCAGCTTCACACCCTATGTCATCTACCGCGTCATTCTTGGCGTGATCCTTTTGATCATGGCCTACAGCTGATCAGATACGCAGGTTTTTGGCCGAGTTCTGAATGTCGTCATACTGACCCGAGGGGCGGAATTTCCACAGGTATTCCGGCAGTACCGATTCCAGCGTAGTCGGCACGATACCAAGGTCTGTAAAAGACTTTGCGCCCTCGGCGACAACATTGTCGTGACGCAGGTTCTTAAGCTGATCGCGCGTCAGAATGTTGTTGGGGAACAGCTGGAAGCTGACAAATTTAACGATATCCAGCACACCCGCCATAATCCGCGCGGCAAAGAACGGCAGGCCGATGATGACGCGGCGACGGTGAATCACTTCAAGCATCTGCTGCATCAAGGCACGAAAGGTCTTAACCTCGGGGCCGCCAAGCTCGTAAACACCCGGCTCTGCCTGCCCCAGAACGCCTTTGACGGCAGCCTGCGCCACATCGTCGACGAAAACCGGCTGGAATTTTGTCTCGGCCCCGACCAGAGGCAGGAACGGTCCCATGCGGGTCATTCCGGCGAAACGGTTGAAGAACTGGTCTTCGGTGCCAAAGATCACCGAAGGACGCAGGATCACGGCGTCTGGCATATGCTTCAACACGCCCGCTTCACCATGTGCTTTGGTCCGGGAATACGCGCTGGCTGAATTCGCATCCGCACCGATGGCCGAGATGTGAACCATCCGCTTGATGCCCTGCTCGGCCGCCAAACGCGCGATGCGTTCAGCTCCTTCGGCCTGAACGGTATCAAACCCGTTCTTGCCAAGCTCGTTCAGCACACCCACGCAGTTCACAACCGCATCGGCGCTCTGCATCGCCAGCGCCACAGAGGCATCATCCCGGATATTGCACAGCACCGGTTCGACCTGACCCACGGCACCATAGGGTTTGACGAACATGGCCTCGTTCGGGCGACGTACAGCCACCCGGACACGCCACCCCTCTTTCGCCATGCGCCGCGCGATGTAGCGACCGACAAATCCCGATCCGCCAAAAATCGTCACCAGTTTCGACATGAGAGGGCTCCTGCTGAGAAATTGCGCCCTAGAACTAGCGCCCGCAGGCCAGTCAAACAAGGCGCTAATTCGCCGCGACGGCGTTGAAAACCATGCGTGGAAAACACCGGCCAGGAATCGAATTCAAAAAACTTTAAAAATTCTCGCCGAATCTGGTTGACGCCTCCTGCGACTAGGCTTAAACGCCCCTCCACGACACCTGCCCAGGTGGCGGAATTGGTAGACGCGCTAGCTTCAGGTGCTAGTGTCCGTATGGACGTGGAGGTTCGAGTCCTCTCCTGGGCACCAAATCTCCCCGCAAGATGTTGAAACACAAAAATTTTCTTTGCGGGCATAAAAATATCCCCTGATTTATCTCCCGATTTCTCGCTGATAGATCTGTAGGTATTGGTTGGTATCGCACAGGTTCCAAGCTTCGACAGAATCGACTGCTGACTGCAACCGAGTTGTTAGGTTTTGTTAAGATTGTTCCGCCCGTTCCAATGGTCCTAATGATCTAAGCCAAGGCTGCGCAATCTACAACGAGACGGATAGCCCAAATCGATTATGAGTCGTATCCTCCGCACAACCGGCGCGAGCGGGTCATTGACGAAAAAAATATCGCAAAGCAGTCGTGCATCTCATTCGAGCAAATTTCCGATCCGAGCTCAAAGTAATCAGGTGCTGCAGTCCGCGCTAACGACGTCAACGCGCAGAAACCAGACACTGCAAAATCCGGCGTTCGGCCCACAGCAGAACTTGACTCTTACTTCGAACAACGGCGGCTTTGAACCACACCAACTCACAAGGAGAAGTAGGCGCAATTCTCATTCCGCCACCAGCGCGACAACGGCTTCGCGTGGTTCGGAATGGCGGTTTTTGGCCGGACGTTGTTTGTTGAATGTTCTACGATACACCAAAGCGAACACGGGAGGGGTGAAGTAGAAAGATACAACGGTTGATAACAGAACGCCGCCTGCGATTGCTACGGCGAATGGTGGCCAAAATGCACCTCCACCCAATATCAGGGGTAAGAAGCCGCCAAAGGTCGTGACCGTTGTCGAAATAATGTGACGGCTGGAACCAGTAACTACGCGAGCCATGGCTGCGCGATCTCCCTGGCCGGCCTCTCGGTCTTGTTGTAACCCGGTCAAAATAATGATCGCCGCGTTGATCGAAACCCCTATTGAGCCGATGACCCCGATGATTGACGTTATTCCGAACGGGAATTGCATGACGGCCAGCGACAGCAGTGAAAGGCCTGCAGACAAAACGCACACGACCAAGGTCACAAGGGTCAGCCGGAACGAGTTGAAGGTCAGAACGATCGTCGCGATGGAGAGTGTGACGATCAACCCGACAGAGGCGAGCAAATTTCCCACGGTATTGGATCGGGCATCACTGTCGCCGCCTAAGGACATCGAATAGCCTTGAGGCAACACAAACCCGGACGCATCAAGCGCTTCCAATATGTCCTGCAAAGCCTCTTCGGGTAAAACACCAGGTACGATAAACGCCTGTATGGTGTTTTCTCGCACGCCATCCGTTCGAGTTATGACGCTTTCTGCAGGTTCGATTATGGGTCTGGCTAGTTCTGACAACGGCACAGCAGGGAAAATTCCTGTCGCGGATATTTCGGCAGCGTTCGGCAGTAGAATGGGCATACTGACAATCGCGCTTAGATCTGACCGCACCTCGTCACCCAAACGAACGCGCACCGGCAACTGCTCAGTCCCTTCGATCAGTGATCCACCGGTTGTGCCAACAAGCGCCGTGTCCAGCTGACCCGCTATATCCGCCACGTCCAGCCCCAGCAAACGGGCTTTGACCTCATCAATCTCGAACCGGATTTGAGGGTTGCCGCCGTTCACACTGGCACGCGCCTGCGTCACCAGATCGAGATTGGCCATTACTGAACGCACCTCGTCGCCCAGATTACGTAATACCGAGATGTCCTGCCCCTGAATTTTGACTTCAACCGGTGCGGCGACCGGAGGACCCTGAACAAGATTGCGCACGATGATCTGCGCGTCAGGAAAGTCGATATCCAGACGGCTCTGCAACGCTCCGACAAGGCGGGCCGCATCATCGGCCGTGTTGGTCGTGATCATGGCCTGTGCAAAACCGGGCTCGCGCGAACGGTTTCCAACGATGTTGTAGTAGAATGCCGGGCCGGACTCTCCGACGGTCCAGTAGACACTTTTGACGCCGTCGTCAGCCAGCAGCATTTCATCGATCTGGCGGGCGGTTGCTTCGGTGGTGGCAATTGACGTTCCACCCGGCATATCGACTTCGATATAGAATTGGTTGCGGTCGACGCCCGGGAAGAATTGCGCGGTCAGCGTTGGAAAGGCTGCAAAGCCAAGCACGGGCAAGATCAATGCCAACACGATGGATCGCACCGGATTAGCGACTGACAATCGAATTGAGGCCTCGAACATTCGGGCAAGCGGCGGGATGCTGATGCCGCGGCTCAGCATTCCTGCGTCGGGGCGGTCCGACAGTAGCCAGCCCGCAATCGCCGGGGTCACCGTCAAGGCCACAACAAGGGACCAGACAAGCATAAGCACCACGGCGATAGCGATGGCACCGACAAAGTCGCCTGCGGGTCCCGGCAGCAAGATCATCGGCGTGAAGGCAAGCGCCGTTGTCACGGTCGATGCCAGCAGTGGCGCGGCCAACCTGCGAACAGCATCCCGTACGGCTGCTAGCCGATCCATCCCATCCTGCAGACGACGTCGAATTTCATCGGTCATGACGATGGCTGCGTCAACGAGCAGACCAAGGGCAACAATCAGGCCCGTCACGGACATCTGATGAATTGGCAATCCAATCATGTTCATCGTCGCCAGAGTTGCCAATGAGACAACCGGCAATACCAAAGCCACAATCCCAGCTGCCCGAACCCCCAACGTAACAAACAAAACTGCCACGACCAGTGCCACGCCAATGGCCATGTTGATCCCAACCTCTGACAAACGATCCGTCGTGTACTCGCTTTGATCAAACAGCAGTATTTCCTGCATGCCCAAAGGTACCGATGCGGCGCCGGCCTCAAGCTCATCCCGAAGAAAGCCCGTCCAACGATCGATCTGTACCCCGTCCTGCGCCAGAACTCCTATCGAAACCGAGGGCTTTCCGTTGGCAAACGCGATTGAGGGCTGCGGTTTGCGCGCGCCCCGGTCTACGCTGGCAATATCTCCGAGCTGCACCACGGCACCGTCTGCATTTTCTCGCAGGACGATGCTTCGAATGCGGTCCAAAGTCTCAATTTCTCCGCTTATGCCTATTGTCAGGTCGACATCGGACTGCAACCGCCCGGATTGAACCTTCCCATCTGCTTCTGCAATCCGCTGGGAGATCTCGACAGCGCTGAGCCCAAGCGCAGCGGCCTTGTCCATATCGACATTTACGAGCACTTCTTCTTCCGGCTGACCGAAATAGTCCACGGCTCGCGTAGAGGGTATCGCGCGCAGCCTGTCACCCAGAGCTTCGGCATGCCGCGACAGCAAAGTTAACGGGAAGTCCGGATCCTCGGCCGCAACGGCAATGACAGCAGAATAGGCAGAAATACCCTCGGCATCGAATTCCGGCGGCAACACTCCACTCGGAAAGTTCTGTCGAGCATCTTCAACGGCATCCCGAGCTTCGGCCCAAACCTGCTCAATGGTTGCTTCATCCAGCGTCTCCAGCAACTCTACCGAAACGACCGATACGCCCGACCGGGATACAGAGCTGATTTCATCCACCTCGGCAATTTTCCGAAGTTCTTCTTCGATTTCTGCGGTAACCAACGCTTCGACCCGTTCAGGGTCTGCACCAGGGAACTGCGTCGTCACAGTTGCGAAGAGGTTGGTAATCGTTGGGTCTTCCTGCCGTCCCAGCGACAGGAACGAAGACAGACCTGCAGATACAAGCACCAAAATGATGAGGGCAACCAGCCGGGGGTGGCGAAAGGTAAGGGTTTCCATCAGATCGCTCCGTTACTCGCCAGTGTTGAAGGCGACACGCTGACCAGCGGTTACGCGCTGCGGCCCCTGATCGATCAGGACGGTGCCTTCCGGAAACGTGCCACGCACAAAGACACGGTCATCTTCAGCATGCAGAACTTCGACCGTCGCCAGGCGCACAATCTTCTGCGCGTCAGCAACCAGCAGTGTCCATTGCCCACGCGTACCTTCTTTCAAGGATGTCGTGGGCACCCAGATTCCCGCACTCTGTACGGGATCAATTATATGCACACGAGCGGTCTGCCCGAAGGCAACGTCCGGCGCGTTCCTCAGATCGAAAAGTGCGGTTCTGGTGCGGGTTACCGGATCAATGTCGGGCCGCAAGGTTGCAAGGTTAGCCCGATAGCTTTGACCAGCGATCTCGATTTCAACATCTGTCAGAAGCCCCGGGTCAACGTCGAGTGGGATACCAATTCGAACCTGCGGCGCCACGACCTCGACCATACCCAGAACCAGTTCGCCCGAGCGCAGAGTTTCACCGCCGTCCACGTGTCGCGCGGTTATTTGACCAGAAAACGGAGCCTCAATGCTGGATTTCTCGATCCGAACGGTTACGTCCCGCAGCGCTGCATCCAGTTCCCCAATTCTAAACAACAATTCATCTTGTCGGGAAACTGCCTCATCTAAGCGAGCTTGACTGGTAAAGCCTTGTTCGATGAGTTTCGCGTTTCGCTCGACCGTTTTCTCGGCAAATGAAAGCTGGGCTGCAATGGCATCACGAGATGCCGTCAGTCGGTCGCGTTCAACTTCCAACAGAGCTACGTCCAACGTTGCGAGAAGTTGGCCCTTAGCAACCTCGTCACCCTCATCCACCAGAATTTGATCAAGCGTCCCAGTCAATTCGAAAGAGATATCTGCCGAACGCTGAGGCTCGACCTGACCGATGAACACACGGTCGACTGTGTAGGCGCTTTCGGACGTGATTGGTGTGGCGGAGACCGGGGTTACAGCAGCGGCATCTGGCGCCGGTACAGCATCTGCTCTGCGCGTCAGCTCCGATGCACCGAAGTAAACTGCGGCCGCTGCAACACCTATGAAGCTAACGGTCACCCCGACACGCACGGTACCGCGTAAAACACGTAAAAAGAGGCTCGGCTTGGTCTCTTCAGTAAAGTATTTCGCGGGACTTTGCATTTGCGGACCTCATCAAGTTAGCATCTCTAACATATGTTAGAAGTTCTCACTTTGACAAGGGATACGTGATCTGGCACATGTTGGATCATGACCAGCATAGAAAAAAGTCACTCAACAATCAGCCAGGCGACCGGTCAATCGGTGAGCAAGAAAGCCTATCATCACGGCGATCTCCGCGCTGCACTGATCGAAGCAACCCGACAGTTGGTTGAAGAAAAAGGTCCGGACAGTTTTTCCGTTTCCGAGGCCTGTAGAAGGGCTGGCGTATCAACCGCGGCACCTTACAAGCACTTCAAAGACAAGACAGAAATGTTGGTCGCCACTGTCCTTGAAGGAATGGATCGGCACCGAGACAAAATGCTTGCCGCACTGCAAGGCGTTCCCGAAGGATCTCCCGAGCGCATTACTGCCATCGGGATGGAGTATGTTGCCTTCGCGTTAAATGAGCCTGGGATCTTCAGACTGAAATTTGGCGGCTTCACAGATCGCATCGCGGATCCCCGGTTGGAGGAAGGTGGCCAGCAAAGTTTCGGGATTCTCTTGACTGAGGTAGCAAAGTGTCTCGGTGAACCGGGAATCACAGACGAAGTTCGCCGCCGTGGTTTTTTGTTGTGGAGTTTCGTGCACGGGCTGTCCTTCATTCTGCATGACAAAGGGCTTGCTGAGAAAGGCGAAGATTTCGATCTTCATACCCTTCTTGAGGACGTTTCGGAAAGAATGCTGAATTGAGCGTTCTCACGCCAAAACGAACTTGACCAAGCGCAGATAGCAGACAATCTAAGCCGCTATCACGCCTACGCGTAAACGATTGCTCTGGTTCACATAGAAGACATTTTTGGACAGCGCAGCGAATGTCCGCTATCCACAATCGCAAGGTCTCATCGTGAATGCCGGCTTGGGATTGAGCTAGTGTTACCAGATAGGGTCTATAGCAGAGTTTTCAGTCCAATACTTCCGTTTCTCAACCTGGAATTATATAGGCGCGTTTGTTAGCTGGGAACTTCTGCAGGCACCAAGATCGTCATTCCTGCTCGGTCTGCTACGGCCATGATTGCCGGAATGTCTGGCGGTCCATCTGGCGCCGGAATTTCTGTCGTACCATCAGGCATGGCTTCACCAGCTTCAGTAAAGAAAGTGTCATGCATCGCGCCAGGGGCGTTTATGCAAAGTAGCCGGCCAGGCCGTTCCCCAGTACACGTAAAGGCGTGCACTGCGCCGTCCGGAACTTTGACGAAGTCACCACTTTTTGCGCTGATTGTCTCACCATTCACAAAGAACTCGAATTCACCATCAAGCACATAGAAGCTTTCGTCTTCGCCAGCATGATGATTGGGTGGCCCACCGGCACCCGGCGCCGTCTTTATCTCAACGATTGTGCAACGATCTCCGGTCTCACTGGGAAAGGCGTGAAAGGTTAGAAGGTTTCCTAGAAGATGATAAATTCGCGGACGAGGTTCAGCCATTACTTCAACTCCCTTTACTTGAAACACACTGCCCTTATGATACATATATCTACTAATGAGACAAGTGTATCACAAAAGGCTTGGTATTGGCGTCGCGTACAAATCAAATTAATCGAACACGAGAAGCACTTCTTTCAGCTGCACGTGACTTGATGTCGGAAGGCAAAGAAGTCACGCTGGCAAAAGTCGCTGAGCGTGCCAAAACCAGTCGTGCGACGGTCTATCGTTACTTTTCTGATCCAAGTGTCTTGGCTTTGGATGCGACGCTCGATCTTCAAGTTACTCCAACTTCAGAACTTCTCGAGGGGCTGAAAAACGTCAGGAGCCGCGTACACGCCGTTGCGCGCTACTATCTGGATTTTTCTCGGGTTCATGAGGCGCACTTCCGGCAGTTTCTAGCTGAATCACTCAAGGCATCACTTGAAGATGGAACTGTCAAAATGCGTGGCGCCAGAAGAGTGGCGGCTTTTTCGGAAGCACTTGCACCAGTTCAGCCATTGATGAAGCCGAAGGAAATCGACGACCTGGCAAAGCGATTGTCCATGACGACGGGCATGGAACAACTTATTATTCTGGAAGACATTTTGCGAGTGGACGAAGCAACCGGTTACCAACTTCAGGAAGGGTTGGTCGATGCTCTGTTGGATCGGTACTTACCAAAAAACTGAGACAGAATTCAGATGCCGACTTCATCCCAAAACTGCTGGAAAATAGACACCAGTTAAACGTCCGCTTTGCATTGACTGTGTACTTCGCGACGAAGAACGCGAACGGCCGTTTTGACCGCATCTCGGACGTTAACTGCGCCTTTTTTTGAACGGCTGCTTTGCGGAGGGAAGCGGCCAACACAGCCTGTAAGTGCAACAGGCCGCCAACGCGTCGACAAGCCGCTGAGAGAGGCAAAAAAGCACGACCCTTCGGACCGCTGGCGTCCGGTTTGGCTTCACCAAAAAGCGCGGCGTCGCATCAATCTCAATGAGTGTAAGCAGGCATAAAACAGACGTTGCAGGGCTCAGGCCTGCTTTTGAACCTCGGCTTCGTCTGCCACCTCTGCCGACTTTGGTGTCACTTCGACCACATCATCCTCGTCCGCGGGCTCCATGACTTCAGGCTCTTCGGATTGATCTTCGAGCGCACCAACGATCAAAGGCAACATATGTACGCCGGTCGCGCTTGCGATTTCGGGTGTTTGTGGTGTCTGCCAGCTGAGCGTGTCGAAGCTGCCGCAGTTCTGGCAGACCGGTCCCCATTCAGGTTGGATATCATGGCAATTGGTGCACACCCATTGCGGACCACGCGGCGCATTCAGCGCCTTGGCCAACCAGCCTTGCACAATGGCGTCCGAGGCTCCTTCGCCCCGTTCGATAGCGGCCATCAACGTATAGGCGCGCGCATCACCCTGCGTTTCGACCACATCGCCCAGCGCACGGCGGGCTTCGGGGAAGTCCTCGGCCACGATGTTCAATTCGGCCAGTATCAGACGCGTCTCCATGTTCTCGGGGTGAATCCGGGTCAGCGCGGTGAACCGCTTGATCCGTTGGTCGGGGGTTTCATCCGGCACGATGTCGGCAAAGGCATGGGCCAGATCCGGATGCGGCTGAGCCTCCCATGCTTTTTTCAGAATCTTGGTCGCGGCCCGCGGTTTACCTTTGGCGATATACGCGCGGGTCGCCATGGCAGCGGCAGGCACCAGATCAGGCGACAGACGATTGGCTTCAATCGCGCGTTCCTGCTGTTCGACCGTCGCACCTTCGTCCAGTATTCCCTTGGCTTCGGACAAGGCCAAAACCGCATCACGCCGTTTGAAGACATCGCGCGGCAAATACCCGGCTTTCAGCTTGGCCGTCAGGGTCGAACGGGCACCGGCCCAATCCTGCGCCTTGGTTTGCAGGTTCAGCAGCACGTCCTGCGTTTCTTCATGACGTGGTTTGATCGCCAGGGCCTTCTCGGCCAGTTTGCGGGCCGTTTCATCATCACCTTCGGCCAGCTTCTGCTTCATGATCCCGCGCACGCCGACGAAACGGGTGGCGCTGTTGGTCACCAGTTTTTTATAAGTATCCGATGCCTTTTTCGTATCCCCGGTCATCTCGGCGGCCTGTGCCACCAGCAGGTCGGTAAGCTCGGGCTTGTTCAGCAGTTTTTCGGCCTTGCTGGCTTTGGTCATCGCCACGCGCCCTTCGCCCGAGGCCAGCGCCAACAGACCATCAGCCAGCGCCTGGTACCCCTTTTGCTGGCGATTGCGGTCAAAATACCGAGACAGGGCCGTTTCGTCACCGTTCAGGAATTTCAGCGTTGCGATGAGCAGGCTGAGCAACTTGAAAAACAGCCAGACCGCAAAAACCAACACAGCCAACGCGATCACTGACTGAAGCGGCCCCAACGTGAATTCCGTGCCCGCGACGGTGATCTGAACCCCGCCACTGGTTTGCATCAGGAAGTGACCGCCCAACGCCAGCAGGCCGATAATCGCAACAAAAACAAGGATCTTAAACAGTGACCACAGCATGGCAGGTCCTTCAGTTCGAGTTCAGGCTGGAAGCCAGTGTATTCGCCGCATCGACGGCTGCGACCCGTGTTTGGGCCGCCTGTTCCCAATCGGACATTGCAGCCTGTGCCGCTTCGGGAAGTGATTTCAGTTCGCTCAAGGCTTTGGCCAGGTCTCCGTCCGCAAGCGCAGCCTGTGCCCGTGACAGGATGGCATCTGGCCCATCCCCTTCCTGGGGCGTGACCGAGCGCGCGCCCGTTTGACGTTGCAGGAATGCGATCAGGCCGGTGCCCTTGTCGGCTTCACGGGCTTGGGCCAGCGCGGTTCGGGCCGCAGGCGCGAAACTGTCGCGCAGAGAAGAGAGTGTTTCAACACCCTTGTCAGCCGGCCCGGACAGGGCATCCGGCACATCCACACCGCCTGCCTTCAGTTCTGCAACCAGATCGGAATAGGGCTGACCCGCATCCAATTGCCCTTGCAAACGCGACAGAACGGCGGCATTGGCCGCAGCCTGCGCATCGGCTGATGCTTTCGCCTCCAGCGCCTGAGCGTCGGAAACCATTTTTTCAACCTCGGCCCGTTGCGAGGCCAGCGAGTCCTGAAGCTTCTTCAGCTCAGCTTCGAACGCGGCCATGGATTCGGGCGACACGCTGGATTCGATCGGGGTTTTCTCAAGCGTCGCAATGCGGTCTGACAATGGTCCGATCTGGCCTGACAGCGTATCCACAGTAGATTTGATCGCACTCAGGTCACTTTCCACGGGTGTCAATTTGTCGGACAGCGCTTTGACCTGATCCGTCAGACCAGCATCATCCGGACTGTTTGCAAGCGCCTGAGACAGCTTGGCAATCTGGTCGGACTGGTCTGCCAGTTTGGATTCCAACGTCGCCAAGGTATCCGAGCTGTCCGAGCCAGTTGACAACAGCCCGCCATTACCCAGCGCAAATCCGACGGCGGCAGCGATGGCGCCGCCCAGCAAAGCGGGAACAAATCCGCCACGCTTTTCAACGACACGCTCGACCACTTTTTCTTCGGCCGGGGCAGTATCTTCAGTCGACGCTTCGGCTTCGGCTTCGGCTTCGGCTTCGGCTTCGGCTTCGGCTTCGGCTTCGGAAAGTTCTTCTTCTACGGTCTCAGTCGGGTCAACAGGTGTATCTTCCTGTTGCAGTTCGGGTTCGACGACGTCATCTGCCTTGGGGGTTTCCACCGGCTTTTCTTCGGACTTTTTCTTACCAGCCACCGCAATATTCCCCTTATCGAATCCAAATTCAGATGAATAACAGCCCCAGTCAAGTTAATCGGGGACCGCGCCGCCCTCAACCCGCAACGCATGTTTCACAAGCTTTTTGACAGCCTTACGCATTTTCTTTGGTGTCGGCTTCTTTGCGATCTTCAGGCGTGCATAGTCCAATGAATAAAGGGGATCCGCCGTGGCCTGGCTGATTGCGGCCAACCACAAAGGCGCGGATCCGGTCCAAATATCGGCAAAATGTCGCGCCGTTCTTGGCGAAAAAAGCGGTGCGATTACCAGCGAATCCAAATCTGCCACCCGGGTCGCTTCGGATGTTAGCGGCAACAGCAATTGCTGGTAGACTGGCAGTTCCCCCACGGTCAGGCCGGATTCGGTCAGTCGACCGGCAACATTGCCGCGCGTGTTCTCACCCCTCAAATGCAACAACGGGCTTTTGGGCCTCCGCTTGAGCAGATGTCCCACCAGTTCTTCCGCCGTGGCCCCGACCATTTCGGCCCGCCACCCGCAACCCTTCGCTGTGCTGGTCGTTGTCGGTCCGACGCAGAAAGCGGGCAGGTTGCGGTCCACACCTTTCAGGGCCGCCGCGTGCACCGCATTGGCCGACGTGAAAATCAACCCCTGCACACCCTCGGTCTCAACCTCGACCGGCAGAGGCCGGATTTCCATGATCGGAGAATAGATGACCTGAACCCGGGATTTGGTACGGGTCGGCAGCTGCGCGACGAACCGTTCAGAGGCAGCGCGCGGGCGGGTCATCAACAAATACAACGTGCGGCCCCTTGGCCCTTCAGGATTGTTTGCATCCGCGCAGGGTGATACCCCGCCGTTAGATCATGATGCAACGGATCAGGGTGATGGTGCAAACACTTACCGTACTGGGATTGGAAAGCAGCTGCGACGATACCGCCGCGGCCATCGTGCGTCAAACGACGGGCGCCAAGGCCGAAGTCCTGTCATCCGTGGTACATGGCCAAACCGAACTGCACAGCCCTTTTGGTGGCGTCGTGCCCGAGATCGCGGCCCGGGCGCATGCGGAAAAGCTGGATGTCTGCGTTCTGCAAGCGCTGGACACCGCTGGTCTTTCCCTGAAGGACGTGGACGCCGTTGCGGTCACCGCGGGGCCGGGTCTGATCGGAGGGGTCATGTCGGGCGTCATGTGCGCCAAGGGGATCAGTGCGGCAACCGGTCTGCCGCTGGTGGGTGTCAATCACCTTGCCGGTCACGCGTTGACACCACGACTGACGGACAACATTGCCTTCCCCTACCTGATGCTTCTGGTGTCTGGCGGCCACTGCCAATTCCTGATCGCCCACGGGCCCGAACATTTTACCCGCCTTGGCGGCACCATCGACGATGCGCCGGGCGAGGCCTTCGACAAAACCGCCCGCCTTTTGGGTCTGCCGCAACCTGGTGGCCCTTCCGTCGAAGCCGAGGCGCGCGCCGGTGATCCCAAACGCTTTAGATTTCCCAGGCCACTTTTGGACCGGCCCGGTTGCGATCTGTCCTTTTCGGGGTTGAAAACGGCCTTGATGCGGATGCGCGACCAGATCGTGAACGAAAAGGGCGGTTTGACGCGCCAGGACCGCGCAGATCTGTGCGCCGGATTCCAGCAGGCGATTGTGGACACATTGGCCGAAAAGACCCGGCGAGCGATTGATCTGTATCTGGAAACCTCTCCGTCTGAACCCGTGATTGCCGTTGCCGGAGGGGTTGCCGCGAACTCGGCCATTCGGTCCGAATTAGAGTCTGTTTGTGTTGAAAAAAACACCAGATTCACCGCCCCCCCATTGGCGTTGTGCACGGACAATGCCGCGATGATTGCCTATGCTGGCCTGGAACGCTTTCGTACCGGCGCGCGGGATGGGCTGGACCTGGTCGCCCGCCCTCGCTGGCCTCTGGATCAACACAGCCCGGCCATGCTGGGCGGCGGCAAGAAAGGGGCTAAGGCATGAGCGTATCCGTCCTGGGCTCCGGTGCGTTTGGCACTGCTCTGGCTATCTCGCTCGCAGGCAACGGGCCAGTGACACTGTGGTCAAGAAACGCCGATCGAGCGCAGCAGATGCGCGAGACGCGCGAAAATGCAACCCGACTGCCCAACATAACCTTGCCCGAGGACATCAATGTGACTGGGGATATCGCCAAGGCGCTCAGGGCTGACACGCTTTTGTTGGCCGTGCCAATGCAGAAATTGCGCAGCGCTTTGCAGGATCACGCACCGGCCCTGCGCGGCAAGACTCTGGTGGCCTGCTGCAAGGGAATTGAACTGACCTCGGGGCTTGGACCTGTCGCGGTCATCAAAGAGAGCATCCCGGATGCCCTCGTCGCGCTGCTGACCGGGCCCAGTTTTGCTGATGACATTGCACATGGCCTGCCCACCGCTCTGACGCTGGCTTGCGAGGATACGGAACTTGGCAAGGCGCTTCAGGCCGAACTGACGACGGCGAACCTGCGCCTTTACCGCACCACAGACACGATCGGCGCCGAACTTGGCGGCGCGCTGAAGAATGTCATGGCCATTGGCTGCGGTGCCGCCATCGGCGCAGGTCTGGGAGACAGCGCCCGGGCGGCCTTGATGACCCGCGGGTTTGCAGAGATGCAGCGCTTTGCCGCGATGCGCGGCGCGCGCCCCGACACCCTGATGGGTTTGTCCGGGTTGGGGGATCTTGTGCTGACCTGCTCTTCCGAGCTGTCCCGAAACTATCGTTTTGGCCTTAGTTTGGGTCTGAATCAGCCCTTTGACAGCCAAATGACGGTCGAAGGCGTCGCCACTGCCCGTGCCATGTCGGACATTGCCGCCAAGGAAGGGCTGGATATGCCCATCAGCGCCACGGTGGCGGACCTGAGCCATGGCGCCTACAGTGTCACCGAGGCCATTCAAAACCTGCTAAATCGACCCCTCAAGGAGGAATAACATGCTGATCGCCCTCATCGCTCGTGATAAACCCGACGCGTTGCAAACCCGATTGGACAACCGCTCGGCCCACCTGGCCTATATCGAAGAAACCGGCGTCGTGTCACAGGCCGGACCGTTGCTGAACGGTGACGCCATGATCGGCTCATTGATAATTCTCGATGTGGAGGACCTGGCCGCCGCACAATCGTGGGCCGATGGCGACCCTTACGCAAAGGCTGGATTGTTCCAATCGGTTGAGCTGATCCCGTGGAAAAAGGTGATCGGTTGATGGCCTATTGGTTGTTCAAGTCGGAACCTTCGACCTGGAGTTGGGATCAGCAAGTCGCAAAGGGCGACGCGGGCGAGGAATGGGACGGTGTCCGCAATTATCAGGCGCGCAATTTCATGCGTCAGATGAAGGTTGGGGACCGGGGGTTCTTCTACCATTCGCAAAAGGACAAGTCCGTTGTTGGCATTATCGAGGTCTGTGCCGAGGCCCATCCCGACAGCACCACCGATGACGAACGGTGGGAGTGTGTAGACATCAAGGCCGTGCGGCCCTTTTCCAAACCCGTAACGCTGGACCAGATCAAGGCGGACGAGCGTCTGGCCAACATGGTGCTGGTGAAGAACTCTCGTTTGTCGGTGCAACCCGTGACCGAGGATGAATGGCGGGTGATTTGCATGCTGGGTGAAACCCAGCCTGACTGAACGGGACAGTGGCACCGGGCGCAGAACTTCTCAAACCCCTGGCAAGATGCTATCTTTCCTTGGGCTTTGCCGGGTGAGAACATGTCGGTCGCGTTTTTCCGCGATTGAAATTGCTTGGTGGTGTTCGAATAAAGATCGGTCTTTCTTGAAAGCAAAAACCCATGTCTGACGACGAAGGCGGCAATGGGATATTCGAAGACGCCGTTGCTGCGAAGAATTCAAAAAACTGGGAAGCGCGCCTGAAAGAGGCGCGTGAAAAGCGTGCCAGAGTGCTCAGCGGGGCGCAGGGTGAAGCGCAGGAAAAACCCACCCTGAAACCTTCCGAGACAGAGCACCTGCCCCGGCCAGACGAAACCAAAATCGAAGAGATCGTATCAGACCGGGTCCGTTCTTTGCATTTGGAAGAAACAAAAACTAAGAAAAAACCCTTGGTTAGAGCAGGTATTGTTCTGGCCGCCTTGGTTTGCGGCGCGTTCCTGCAATGGGCGGTCACACATATTGCCGGAACTTGGCGCTCTACCGGTGGAACGCCCCCAGCCAGCCTGGATGCGGCGACGGAAACTCTTCCTGAAATCGAGGAGCTGCTTTCAGACAGAGCCCCCACCGTCAGAATCGCTGAGTCACCGGCCCCACGAGACACACAAGCAGCCGAGGACCCCGCCGATTCAGCGTCTTCCGAAGTCGCACCCGTTTCCAACCCGGCAATCATCGAAGAGGTCGAGGATGCGATCACAGGCGCACCTCTCGACCAGAGCGTCTCGGTTGAAGCGCTCGTGACGCCACCCGTTCCAGCCGAAGACATTTCGGCTACGGATGACCAAGACAGGGTGGAACCAAGACCCCCAAACCCAGAAGCGGAACCGGCCGTGTCTTTGTCCCCGCCAGCCATATTCATTCCGCCACAGCTCGAACCCATCTTGGCCGCCGCTTCTTCTGCGGATATTCAAACCCTGTTTCCAGCTTCTGCCGAACCGCCGTGGCGCCACACCAACCGGTCGAACAAAGACAGCTTTTCGCAGACATCCTTGATGGTTTTGGACCCTGTCCAGCAAGAGATCACTTTATCTACGGCCCCGTCTTATGCAGAGGTAAAACCGCTTTCGCCCGCACAATCCCCCATTGATCTGGAAGTCTCGCTTTTTGTTCCGTTGAGAGTGTCACAAGACGCCAGCAGCCGGGCTTTGGAACTGCTTACACAGGGCCGCGCGACGGTTGTGTCAACAGACCGCGTGGGTTTTCGGGTCAGAGAAACACAGGTTCGTTTCTATCATCCAAGCGACGCTGAAAACGCGGCGCTGGCAGCTGATGCTCTTGACGGAATATTGAGGGATTTCACGAATTCGGGCAGCAAGACCCGTCCGGGGCGGATAGAAGTCTACCTGGCAGGCAGCGGTGGCGCGTCATCCAGGAATTCGGACCCGAGGCCCACGGAATTCGACAATTTCATTGCGCGTATTCTTGGCGAACTCAGATAAGAAACGAGGGAAGGCTCTGACGATACAGAACCTTCCCTACCCCCGCGTGCTCCCTACTCACCACACGCGTATGGAAATATCTGGTTCTGACCGTCCTGGTCACAGGTTGAACTTAGCCCAGCCGCACCCTTGGTTTCAAATGCCAAGTCTTTAAATCGAAACTCAAATTAAGTACGCCCGCCAGAATCTCGGCGGGCGCTTGGTAAATTTCGACCGGGTCAGCTGTAAACGGATTCTTTTCCGAAATGCTTGGTCAAAATATAATAGACAACGGCACGGTACTTGTTGCGCTCGGACATGCCATAGGTTTCCATGGCTTTGTTGATCCCTTCCATCAGCTCGGGGCCATCTGCCAGACCCAGCTTTTTGATCAGGAAGTTGTTCTTGACGGTTTCCAGTTCCGAGTCCTGGCTGGCCGCGACAGTTGCCGCATCTGCGTCATAGATCGCCGGACCACAACCGATGGTGACCTTGGTCAGCAGGTCCATATCGGGGTCCATCCCGCATTTGGTTTTCAGGTCTTCTGCGTATTTGGCGATCAGCTCGTCGCGCTTGCCCATATCCTAGTCTCCTTGATCCGTTTACCCGGCACCTTTTACCGATGATCGAAAGACTAGCCGCGTCGCAGGCTTTTCCAAAAGGAAAAAAATTTGCGATTTCTCCCCCTTGGTCGCAGCCTGCACGTTTCTTGCTGAAAAGCCTATCGGCAATAGCCCCACCCCGGGCCTTGCAAGTGGAAATGATCCGCGTGCAAACGATTGAAATCGGGCCCAAGAACCACGCGAAACCAACCGCAGGCCCCGCGCCAGATCCGTCGAAAAAAGGCGCTTTCCGGTCCCGAGCCCTGCCAGTTTGACAACAAGGTCAGCGTCCGACCGTCAACGGTATTCACACCGACGATATCTATCGAATCTGCGCGGGCATGGCTGCTCCACCCACTGTTTTCACCCTGCGCAGTGCGCATGGGGCGGCAATTGTAACTGCCGATGTGGCGCAATCGGGAAACGGTGGTCCCAAGCAGATCGCGGGCGGCGGGCTGCACGACGTGATGTTCCCACATGGTCAGGCGCAAAGCCGTGGCGCAACTGGTTTCAACATCCTCGATCCCTGATGTCACCAATTTGGTCAGACGACCCCGACCGGCGATGCCGCAATTCTGATCGACAACCAAGTCCGCCATCGCCTCAAACCGAACACCCGCGTCTTCCAGAGCGGCCCTGCACTGTGCTTCGCTGGCCAGTGCGCGGTTCAGTTGGAGCTTGGTGACGGGTGTAATCGGGGCGGTTACCTTCAGATCACGCAACGGGTTCCAGTGTGAGGGTATCGGCGTTTCGGGGTGCGCCAACACCCACCAGACACCACCGCCCAAAAGGATCACAACAACCGCCAGCCTGAAAAAGAAAGACGCCGCCAGGTACAAATACCGGCGGCGCCCAGATTTCTGCGTCATACCCAGACGGCGATCAGTAGCGGTAGTGTTCCGGCTTGTACGGACCTTCCGGTTTGACACCGATGTAAGCAGCCTGATCCGCATCCATCTGGGTCAGCTTCACGCCGATGCGATCCAGATGCAGGCGGGCCACTTTCTCATCCAGATGCTTGGGCAGGATGTAGACCTTGTTCTCGTACTGGTCACCCTTGGTGAACAGCTCGATCTGGGCCAGAACCTGGTTGGTGAACGAGGCCGACATCACGAAGGACGGGTGCCCGGTGGCGTTGCCCAGGTTCAGCAGACGGCCTTCGGACAGCAGGATGATGCGGTTGCCCGAAGGCATCTCGATCATGTCCACCTGTTCCTTGATGTTGGTCCATTTGTGGTTCTTCAGGCTGGCCACCTGAATTTCGTTGTCGAAGTGGCCGATGTTGCCGACGATGGCCATGTCCTTCATCTCGCGCATATGCTCGATGCGGATCACGTCCTTGTTGCCGGTGGTTGTGATGAAGATATCCGCGCTGGCGACTTCGTCTTCCAGAAGGGTCACTTCGAACCCGTCCATCGCGGCTTGCAGTGCGCAGATCGGGTCAACTTCGGTCACTTTCACACGGGCACCAGCGCCGCGCAGCGAGGCCGCCGAGCCTTTGCCCACGTCGCCATAACCACAGACCACGGCAACCTTACCGGCCATCATGGTGTCGGTGGCGCGGCGGATACCGTCGACCAGCGATTCCTTGCAGCCGTATTTGTTGTCGAATTTCGACTTGGTGACGCTGTCATTCACGTTGATCGCCGGGAACGGCAGATGCCCTTCCTTGACCAGCTGATACAGGCGGTTCACACCGGTGGTGGTTTCCTCGGAAACACCCTTGATCTGATCCCGCATCTTGGTGAACCAGCCCGGGCTTGCCGCCATGCGCTTGGCGATCTGCTTCTTGATAACCTCTTCCTCTTCCGAACCCGGAACAGGGATGATGTCCTCACCCGCTTCGGCACGGGCGCCCAACAGGATGTACAGCGTTGCGTCGCCGCCATCATCCAGGATCATGTTCGGGCCTTCCTCGAACAGGAAGGATTTGTCCAGATAATCCCAGTGCTCTTCCAGTGTCTGGCCCTTGACGGCGAAGACGGGAATACCCGCCTCGGCAATCGCGGCGGCGGCGTGGTCTTGGGTCGAGAAGATGTTGCACGACGCCCAGCGCACATCCGCGCCCAGCGCCACCAGCGTTTCGATCAGAACGCCCGTCTGGATGGTCATGTGCAACGACCCGACGATGCGCGCCCCTTTCAACGGCTTGCTGTCGCCGTATTCCGCGCGCAGGGACATCAGGCCCGGCATCTCGGTTTCGGCTATGTCCAGCTCTTTGCGGCCAAAGCCAGCCAATGAAATGTCTTTAACGATATAGTCCCCGGCCATCAGGTGCTCCATTTTCCGGTAATTCACAGTCCTCGCTGCCCCTAGCATTCCTTGGGGCAGGTGGCAACTTTGAAGACTGTGGTCGGAAACGATATGGCCAATATCAGCTTGGTGTGCCTTCAATTTCGATCTTTGGTATCGCTTCAAAAAAATCGGTGCCAACGGCAACAATACAGCTGATACCGTTCGCATTGGTTACCAAAACGGTATAACTTCCCGTTTCTTTCGAGGTCCAAACCTCCATCACCGATTGCGCGCCGCGTGTTTTTTGCAGGCCGCCAAAGGCCAATTCTTCGGCATAGTTCTCCTGCAATTTGGATATGATGTGATCCCGTGTCGCGCAATTCTGGGCAAAGGCAGGTGGCGCGGTGGCGGCCATTCCGAAGGTCAGCGCGATTGCGAATAAACGTTTGAACATAGGGTGCTCCTTTTCGATACGTGTTTCAGTTCGAGAGGGGCACACTGGGAGGAGAATGCACCCCCCTCAGTCTTCAATGTCGGGATCTTACCGCGCCGTTTCAAAGCACGAACGCTCAAGAAAATGTTGGCAGCGTGTGATCCAGACAGGTACATCATACCATAAAAACGCGAATTGAACGTGTCCAACTTCACAAGGCATGGCAGAATGGCAACACAACCCAGAGCGTGGCAAAGGATGCTGTCGGGCCGCAGGCTGGACCTGCTGGACCCGACACCGGTGGATATCGAGATTGAAGACATCGCACACGGCCTTGCCTTTGTCGCTCGTTGGAACGGTCAGACAAACGGCGATTTCGCTTATTCCGTGGCCGAACATTCCCTGCTGGTTGAAGAGATTTTTGGCCGTATTGCCCCCAAAGCACCCATGAAATGGCGTTTGGCGGCCCTGTTACATGACGCGCCCGAATATGTGATCGGCGATATGATCTCGCCCGTGAAATCCGCCGTCGGCCCAGACTATGGCGCGTTGGACGACCGGCTGGCGGCAGCAATCCACATACGGTTTGGACTACCGGCTGAGGTCCCAAAAACGGTGAAGCGCCAGATCAAGAAGGCCGACAAGATCAGCGCCTGGATGGAGGCGACACAGATTGCGGGGTTTTCCGAGGCCGAAGCCACGAAATTCTTTGGCCGCCCGGACAGGGGGATCGTGGCGGGTTTACAGATCAGGCTGCGCCCCCCGGTCGAGGTGCGGCACGCCTTTACGGCGCGGCACGCAGAGCTGATCGCTCAGATCTGAAAGACGCTATCCAAATGCGGTGAGTGGGACGGGGGACGGATGGAAGAAAGATGAAAACAAAGACCGGAACCCGAGTTTTGCTTGTCGTCAACGTCCTGCTGACTGTTGGTCTTGCGGCAGCGTTGGTCGAAACCGGGTATGTTTCGAAGGCGCTCAGAAAAATCTCGGGCACACATGTCCCGGTCACGGAAACCGATCACTACAAGCTCATGGTCTGGCTGCACGAGCGGCCGATTTCTCAGGCGCTCGCCTCACCGGATATTCAGATCGCTTTCATCGGCGATTCCATAATCGAAGGGTGGTTGACCAGCAACATCCTGCCCAACTCGCTGAACCTTGGGATCAGTCGCGACACCGCCCCGGGCCTGATAGCACGGGCAAAACCGGAACTGATTGCCCATGTCCCGACATGGTATCTGGGAATCGGGGTCAATGACGCTCTGACCGCCACACCGCCAGAGAAGATTGCAGGCTATGTCGCACAGTTGAAGGCCCTGTTCATACCTGCTGACAGGTTGATCTGGCGTGCTGTGTTGCCCGTAACCGGTGCAAACTGGACCGCGGAACAAGAGGCGTTTCGAACGGCCTTCAATTCGGCTGCACAACAGGCCTGTCAGGATATGGCGAACTGCACATTTCTGACCCCTCCGGACGGGTTCGCCGAGAACACCGCCGACTGGACATCGGACGGGTTGCATCCCAACGCAATCGGATATCGTCAGCTGGCGCGGCAGCTCTGCGCAGAAATCTCCTGCTCACCCTGAAGGTACTGAATGGGTACGGTCAGCACCGCTGCCCGCAGACCTGTCTGAAACTTGGGCAGGGTTTGTGTTCACGCCGTTTCAGCCAAAGACGTAGAAGCACAGTTTGTTGCCATCCGGGTCACGCACATAGGCACCATAGAACCTGTCGGGGACGCGTTGACCAGGTTCGCCTTCGTCCACCGCACCCAGGCTGATTGCCTTGTCATAAAGTTCCTTGACCTCATCCTTGGAGTCGGCTGCAAAGGCGACCATGTTGCCATTTCCGGCGGCGCAGGCATCACCGTCATAGGGCTCGCACACTGCCAGCATCGGCGCGTCGGGTTTGTTGCCGATGAACGCGATCCGGCCTGCGTCTATAACCACTTTCGCGCCCTTGTCCGCGAAAAGGTTGGTATAGAAATCCTTGGCGCGCGCCATGTCCGAAATGCCAACGGTTACATATCCGATCATAAAGTGGTCCTGTTCTGACAAAAGATTCCAGATGTGGCGAACAGTCCTCGACAGGGGCCAAGGTTACAAGTCACTAAACCGTCATCGAGCGGCCGGCCGGCCTAACGCGGGCTGCGTTTCGCCAGTATCCGCTGCAACGTCCGCCGATGCATATTCAACCGTCGCGCGGTTTCGGAAACATTCCGGTCACACAGCTCATAGACGCGCTGGATATGTTCCCAGCGCACACGGTCCGCGCTCATGGGGTTTTCCGGCGGCGGGGGCATCTCGTCACCCTTTGCAAGCAATGCGTTCGTGATGTCGGTGGCATCGGCTGGCTTTGACAGATAGTCGGTCGCGCCGATCTTGACAGCCGCGACGGCGGTCGCGATCGCGCCATATCCGGTCAGAACAACAACACGGCTGTCGGGGCGTTTTTCCCGCAATACCTCGACAACGTCCAATCCGTTGCCATCCTCAAGCCGCAGATCGACGACGGCATAAGCCGGGGGCCGGGCGGTGGATATCGCGCGCCCTGCCGCGACGGATCCTGCGGTCTCAACCTCGAAGCCACGCTTTTCCATGGCCTTGGCCAAACGTCTCAGAAACGGCTCGTCATCATCAACCAAAAGCAGGGATTTGTCAGGGCCGATGTCAAGCTGAGAAGTGTCTGCCATATGTTAGGTCTTTCGCTATTTCATGCCTTTGGCTCGAACATGAGTATTAGCAGCGCGGGAACAAAGGTCAAACAACCTTGTTACGACGCGGCCTGTTCCAGGAAGCACTCAACCTTGTCCGCCATCTGTTCGGCCGTGTCTTCGCGCTTGAAGAATTCCAGGAATCCATCTTCGGGTGTGACCAAATAGGTAAAGGTGGAATGGTCAACCAGATAGAATTCGTCGCCCTTGTCATGCGCCTTGTAATAGGTCTTGTAGGCCTTGCTGGCCGCCTTGACCTGTTCGGGCGATCCGGTCAGGGCGATCGTCTTGCCCCCGAGATTGAAAGCATAGTCAGCCATGACTTCGGGCGTATCGCGATCCGGGTCAATCGAGATGAACAAAGGCGTCACCGACAGCCCGCGTTCAGCCAGAATATCGACAGCCTCGGCGTTGCGGGACATGTCGAACGGGCAAACGTCCGGGCAGAACGTGTATCCGAAGTAAACCAGCGTCGGTTCGGTAATCACATCTTTGTCCGTAACCGTCTCGCCTTTGCCGTTCACCAGTTCAAATGGTCCACCAATTGCGGCGGCACCCCCGGCGATCTGGCTGGACCGGCATTGCGCGAATTTGTCATCGGACCCGCCGCCCCACGTCAGAAACCACATGGCCCCAAGTCCGATAGCCAAAACAACAGTTGCGAGAATTGCGAGAAGGCGGGTCATTTCGATTATCCGGTCTCAAGGGGTTGTTGATCGTTCCGGCCGGGACACCTATCAAGATGACCAGCCGATGCAACAGGACATAAGCGACCGATGGCAGAATCCAATCAGACTTTTTGGCGCGGCCAGGAACGCAGCAGCTGGATTCGGCTTCGGACCCTGATCCTTTTGCGATGGGTGGCCATCATCGGCCAGCTCACCGCAATCACGGTGGCCCAGCGATATTATGACGTGCAGCTGGAACTGGGCCTGTGTTACCTGGCCATCGGAATCTCGGTCATGGGCAACCTGACTGCCATATTGCTGTTTCCGCAGAACAAGCGTCTGACCGAGTTCGAAAACTTCCTGATGGTTCTGTTCGACCTGCTGCAATTGTCAATTCTGCTCTATTTGACCGGCGGGCTGAACAATCCGTTTGCGCTGCTTCTGCTGGGCCCGGTCACGATTTCAGCCAATGTCATGAGCACTCGATCGACCCTGATTGTCGGCGCCGTCGCAATCGTTCTGACAACTGTGCTGGCGGAATTTCACCTTCCGTTGCGGACAAGTCTGGGGCTTGTTCTGGATATCCCCGATATCCTTCTGTTTGGAAACTGGGCCGCGATCATCATCGCCATCGTGTTCATCGGCGCCTATTCACACCGCGTCAGTTCCGAGGTCCAATCCATGTCCGAAGCGCTGGCCGCCACGCATATGGCGCTGGCGCGCGAACAGAAACTGACCGATCTGGGGGGCGTCGTTGCCGCTGCCGCGCATGAACTGGGCACGCCTCTGGCGACGATAAAACTGACCAGCGCGGAACTGATCGAAGAACTGGACGACCGCCCGGACCTGAAAGAAGACGCTGCTTTGATCCGCGAGCAGGCAGACCGTTGCCGTGACATTCTGCGCGACATGGGACGGGCGGGCAAAGATGATCTGCACCTGCGGCAGGCGCCGCTTTCGACAGTGGTGAACGAAGCGGCCGAACCACATGTCGGTCGCGGCAAAGAGGTTCATTTCTCTGAAGGCCCCGCGCAGGACGGGGATGTTCAGCAGCCCTCGATCCTGCGCAAACCCGAGATCATTCACGGTTTGCGCAACCTGATTCAGAATGCCGTGGATTTCGCCCGCGCAAATGTCTGGGTCGAGGCCGAATGGACCGACAGCAGGATCACCGTCAGCATCATGGATGACGGGCGGGGATATCCGCCCCACATGATCGGACGCATCGGCGATCCCTTTATGCGCCGCAGACGGGCAGAATCCGATCAGAGAGCACGCCCGGAATACGAAGGGATGGGCCTGGGATTGTTCATCGCCAAAACCCTGCTGGAACGCAGCGGCGCCGAACTGGAATTCGCCAATGGTTCGGACCCCTACCAGCATCTGACCGACAATCCTGAACGGCGCGGGGCAATCGTCAAGGTGACCTGGCCACGCAAACTGATTGATGCGCAGAAAGGTGACACCCCGGTCCCGTCGGGATCCAACACGCGCATCCAGGTGTGAATTAAGACACCATTAACCAATCCCACGCATAGTCTGTGCTTGTATCGTTCAGGCTTGGGGAATTTGATGGCCGATTGGATTATTCTGGCCGCGATCAGTCTTGTTTCGTGCTGTTTCGCCGTTCTGTGGCTGTTGCCACGCCGGGCTCAGCGCGACAAGGCTTTTGGTCTGTTTTCGAACACCTCGCTGTTTGACGCCGTATTCCTGTTCGATGGCGACCAACTGATCAGCCATTCTGATTTCGCACTGGCCGGGTTTGAGCATATTGAAAACTGGCTGGACCTGCGGCGCTTGTTGCAAAGGGATTTCCCCACCTTTCCCGAAACTCCCGACAAAGTGCGCGATCAGGGCAAAATCCTGGTATCGGCCATTGACTGCACGATCGAACGAGAAGTCGTGTGTGAGTGGATCGACGGTATCGTCCGCGTTCGACTTTGCGAATGCGCCAGGACCACCTCGGCCGGATCGGTTACCCCAGGCGAACCGACTCGTCTGGCAATGGATCTGGCCCCTTACCCGGTATGGTTGGCGGATAACGACAATCGGGTGCAATGGTGCAATGCCGCCTATGTCGCACTTGTTCAAAAGGCACGTGATCAGGACGCCGATCTGACTGCGCCGCTTTTTGAAAGCCCGGAGGATGCCACAAGACCTACCGGAAAAACCCGAGTGTCGGTGGATGTGGCAGATACTGATCGCAAGCTTTGGTTCGATTTGACTCGGATTGAACACGAGAACGGTCATCTATGCTATGCCGTTGATGTCAACGCGATTGTCGAAGCGGAAACCGCCCAGCGCAAATTCGTGCAGACCATGACCAAGACCTTTGCCCAATTGTCTATTGGTCTCGCCATTTTTGACCGCAATCGGCAACTGGCCCTGTTCAACCCGGCCTTGATCGACCTGACCACCTTGCCGCCCGATTTCCTCAGTTGCCGCCCCAGCCTGAGCAGTTTCTTCGACCGCTTGCGGGATCAACACATGATGCCCGAACCGAAGAATTACCGCAGCTGGCGGCGTCAGATGAACGACCTTCTCGAAGCGGCTGAAGATGGAAACTATCACGAGACGTGGTCGCTGCCATCCGGATCGGTCTATTCCGTCAGCGGCCGCCCTCACCCGGACGGCGCAGTGGCGTTTCTATTCGAGGATATCACCGCCGAAATCACCCTGACGCGGCGCTTTCGATCAGAAATGGATCTGATGCAGTCCATCCTGGACAAACTGGCGGACGCGATTGCCGTCTTTGCGGATGACGGCACGCTGGCCTTTACGAACTACGCGTATCAGAAGCTGTGGGGAGACGCGCACGAGGTCGGGTTCCAAAGCGAAACGGTCACCGATGTCACGCGACGCTGGCAAGACCTCTGTATTGCGACGCCGGTTTTGGGTGAGGTTCGGGATTTTGTCGAAATGCGGGAAAACCGCGCCGATTGGACCGCTGAAATCCAGATGAGAACCGGCATTACCGTGGATTGCACCGTCACACCGGTTCACAACGGCGCGACAATCGTACGGTTTACGCAATCCGAGTTTCCGTCGAAATCCACCGCGATGGAACAGATCAGCGCCTGAACCGGGTTGCAGCCGGTCAGGCGCAAGGCCATTGTGGCGGCATGACACAGACCGCCCGATCTCTGACTTTCAAATCGCCCGAAGAAACCGCAGTTTTCGCACGGAAACTGGGAACATCACTGCGCCCGGGCGATGTTGTTTTACTGGAGGGCCCGATCGGCAGCGGCAAGACGCATTTCGCGCGCAACCTCATTCAGTCATTGATGGATGAACCCGAAGATGTGCCCTCGCCAACATTCACTTTGGTCCAGGCTTACGACACGCCATCAGGGGAAATATGGCATTGCGACCTGTATCGTCTGAGCGCGGCCGAAGAAGTTGACGAACTGGGTCTGACGGACGCTTTCGATACGGCAATCTGCCTTGTGGAATGGCCGGACAAGCTGGGCCCGTTGGCGCCCCAAGGTGCGTTGACATTGACCTTTGAAACAGACCCAAACAATATCGATTTCCGCTGTGTGACCCTGTCTTGGACTGCTCCGAAATGGGCGGAAAAACTGGAGAGAACCGCATGACCAACAGGACGGTCCTGGCCGAGGCCCTGATTGCGCAAACACCCTGGGCCGGGGCAACACGTAGGCCACTGGCAGGCGATGCCTCGAACCGGCGATACGAACGGCTAATTGATCCAACCAACGGGCGCACTGCGGTTTTGATGGACGCGCCACCTGAAAAAAGTGACGATGTTGAACCCTTCGTGCGGGTTGCCGAATACCTCCGATCGGTTGGTCTGAGCGCGCCGGAAATCTATGCCGAAGATACCCAGTACGGTTTTCTGTTGCTGGAAGATCTGGGTGATGATCTTTTTGCGCGCATCCTGAAAAAAGACCCGGGCAAAGAGCGTGAATTGTACCGGGTCGCCACCGACGTGCTGCTCCACCTGCATCAGGCGCCTTCTCTTGCCTTGCCGTCTTATGATCCGTCCCTGATGGCGGAGCTGGCTTCATTGGCTTTCACCAAGTATGCGGCCGGTATCCTGGGAACACGTGATGAAGACGCCATGTCCCGGTTCGAGCACCGGTTCGCGGACATCCTGCATCGTGAAACATCCGGTTCGAAAGTCGTCGTTCTCAGGGATTATCACGCGGAAAACCTGTTGTGGCTGCCGCAGCGCGAAGGCGTGAAGCGCGTCGGGTTGCTGGACTTTCAGTTGGCCATGCTGGGGCACCCGGCCTACGATCTGGTGTCTCTGCTACAGGATGTACGCCGAGATGTCTCGGCCGGGATCGAAATGCAGATGATCAACCACTACATCTCTGCGTCAGGTATGGACGACCATGATTTCCGCACGACCTACAGTGTTTTGGGGGCCCAGAGAAACCTGCGTATCCTTGGCGTCTTCGCACGTCTGGCGACGGAATATGGCAAGCCTCACTATGTGGACATGATCCCGGCCGTCTGGGCACATCTGATGCGCGATCTGGATCACCCTGCCCTGGTTTCGGTGGCGTCCCTGCTGCACGAAGCTTTGCCCAGACCCACACCGGAAAACCTGGCCAAGTTGAGAACGCAATGACCGGATCGCCATTTGCCGCAATGCTGTTCGCAGCCGGGTTCGGCACCCGCATGGGCGCGTTGACCAAAGACCGGCCCAAGCCATTGATCGAAGTGGCGGGGCGACCTCTGATTGATCATGCGCTGGACCTTGTCGAAGATCTTGATCCCGTCCGTACCGTTGCCAACTTGCATTATCACGCTGATCAGCTCGCGGCGCATCTCGGTCCCAAAGGCGTTCTGCTGTCTCGGGAAGACCCTGAAATCCTGGAAACAGGCGGCGGATTGCGGGCGGCTTTGCCGATGCTGGGCACCGACCCCGTATTCACGTTGAACACGGACGCGATCTGGTCAGGGCCAAACCCTTTGACCCTGTTGCAGCACGCCTGGGACCCGGGTCGTATGGATGCGCTGCTGATGTGTGTTCCAGTTGCGAGAACCGATGGTCATATTGGATCGGGTGATTTCACCGCTGGAAAAGATGGACGGATCACGCGCGGTCCTGGTCTGGTTTACGGCGGGGCCCAGATCCTCAAGGCCCAGGGTTTGCATTCGTTCTCGCAAACTGCGTTTTCACTCAACCTGCTCTGGAACCAAATGCTCGATCAGGGTCGGCTTTTTGCGGTCGAATACCCGGGACGCTGGTGCGACGTAGGTCGTCCGGAAGGCATCGCGCTGGCCGAGGGTTTGCTGGCTGATGTTTGAATCCGGCTCCCTGCCCCGTGTATTTGCCGTGCCTCCCGGTACGGATTTCCCCACGGCATTGGTCGATGGTCTGCGGCAGCGCTGTTCGGGCCCACCCGAAGCTTTGGCGCGGGTAGAGTTGATCCTGAACACACGACGCATGGAACGGCGCGTCCGCGATCTGTTCAATCAGGGGCCACCTTGCCTTCTGCCGCGTCTCTCGTTGGTGACGGACTTGGGTGAAAGGGTTGATCTGGCGCGGATCCCGCCTGCTATCCCGCCTCTGCGGCGGCGTCTTGAGTTGACTCAGCTTGTATCCAAACTGCTGGAACAACAGCCGGACCTTGCCGCCCGGTCATCGATCTTTGACCTGTCCGACAGTCTTGCCGCGCTGATTGATGAAATGCAGGGCGAAGGCGTATCGCCCGAAGCGATCCGGCAGCTGGACGTCAGCGACATGTCCGGACACTGGTCGCAGGCACAAGCCTTTATCGGCATCGCGGATCAATTCATCGACACCGGCGGGCAGACGATGGATGCACAGGCCCGCCAGCGCCGCGTGGTCGAAAACCTGATCGCGCGATGGCAGATTGCCCCCCCGCAACACCCGGTCATTCTGGCGGGCTCTACCGGGTCCCGCGGCACCACCCTGATGTTGATGGAAGCCATCGCGCGCCTGCCGCAAGGGGCATTGGTGCTGCCCGGTTTTGATTTCGACCAGCCGGATCACGTTTGGCAGGGGCTGGATGATGCGTTGACGTCTGAAGATCACCCACAATACCGTTTCCGCAAGTTGATGCGCGCGCTGGAACTTGCACCGGGTCAGATCACCCCATGGACGGATTTATCGGCCCCCTCACCCTCGCGTAACAGATTGATATCCCTAGCTTTACGTCCGGCACCCGTCACTGACGCCTGGATGACCGAAGGCCCCAGACTGTCCGATATTAAAGGCGCAACCGACGGCCTGACGCTGGTCGAGGCTCAATCACCGCGCGCCGAGGCGTTGGCCATCGCCCTGCGCCTGCGGCAGGCGGCGGAAACAGGACAGACCGCCGCTCTGATCACGCCGGATCGCATGTTGACCCGCCAGGTCAGCGCCGCGCTGGATCGGTGGAACATCGTGCCGGACGACAGTGCGGGCCTGCCGCTGCAACTTTCCCCGCCGGGACGTTTTCTGCGCCATGTGGCCAACCTGTTCACACGCCGTCTGGAAGGCGAGGCGCTGCTGACCCTTTTGAAGCACCCGCTATGTCATGATGGCGGTGACCGCGGAATTCATTTGCTGCACACGCGTGACCTGGAACTTGACCTGCGCCGTCACGGCCCGCCCTTTCCTGACAGTGCAAGCCTTGCGGCTTTTGCAGTGCGCAAAGAGGCCCAGGAAAGCTGGGTGAAATGGGTCGTGCAGCATTTCTGCGACCAGCAGGTCACCAGTGAACTGCACCTCGCGGACTGGGTGGAGCGTTTGATGAAACTGGCCGAGGCGATCTCGGCCGGCAGCACGGGTGAAACGGGCACTCTGTGGGACAAAAACGCAGGCCAAAAGGCGCTGGGGGTGCTGAATTCTCTCAGCGCAGAGGCGCAGCATGGCGGCCTGATGACAGCCCATGACTTTGCCGATCTGCTGGGCGCTCTGCTTGCGGGTGAAGAGGTTCGTGACCGGGATGCGCCGCATCCGCACATCATGATCTGGGGCACACTCGAGGCACGGGTGCAGGGCGCCGACCTGCTGATCCTTGGCGGGTTGAATGAAGGAAGTTGGCCAGAGGCGCCAACACCCGATCCCTGGTTGAACCGGCAGATGCGTGACAAAGCCGGCTTGTTGTTGCCCGAACGCCGGATCGGCCTGTCTGCGCATGACTTCCAGCAGGCCATCGGCGCACCCGAAGTGTGGTTGACCCGCGCGACCCGCTCGGATGATGCCGAGACGGTTCCGTCGCGCTGGCTGAACCGACTGACCAACCTGTTGCAGGGTTTGTCGGGTCAGGGTGGCCCCGAAGCTCTGACCAAAATGCGCGCTCACGGCGAAAAATGGTTGAACTGGTCCGAGGCACTGGAAGATGCGCCGCCGATCGACCCCGCACCGCGTCCTTCTCCGCGCCCACCGGCCGCCGCGCGTCCGCGCCGTCTGTCTGTGACCGAGATAAAGAGGCTGATCCGCGATCCATACGCGATATACGCCAAACATGTGCTTCGACTGAAACCGCTTGATCCGCTTGTACAGGCCCCCGATGCCTTGCTGAGAGGAATTGTGATTCACGAAATCCTCGAGCATTTCATCAAGGACAGCGTCCTCGACAGCGCTTTGCTGACGCGGGACAATTTCCTGAAACGGGCGCATGCTCTGTTGGATCAACACGTCGCCTGGCCGACGGCCCGCAAACTGTGGCTGGCCCGGCTTGAGCGGATCGCGGATGATTTCCTCGGGGCAGAGCTCGCGCGCCGGAAGGATGGTGGCCCCGTGGCATTTGAGGCAGCGATGAAACTGGCGCTGCGCCCCCTGGATTTCACCATTGTCGGGCGCGCGGACAGAATCGATTGCAACAGCCGGGGCGCGTTGCGCATCATCGACTATAAAACCGGCGCACCACCGACGGAAAGCCAGCAATCCAAATTTGACAAGCAGTTGCTGATCGAGGTGGCCATAGCCGAGCAGGGCGGGATTGAGGGCCTTGACCCGACAAGCGTGGCCCAAGCCATCTTCATCGGTATGGGTGGCAGCTATAAGGAGGTTGCGGCGCCTTTGGACAAAGAACCGACCGACAAGGTTCTTGCCGAGCTGAAAGAGTTGATTTCCGCTTATTTAGAGCCTGATCAGGGGTTTTCGTCCCGTCGTATGCTGCACAAGGATACGGATATGGGTGATTATGATCACCTGGCGCGGTTCGGCGAATGGGACCGGACAGCGGAAACCTACCCCGAGGATCTGACATGAGCCCGCGCAACGACGCAACTGAACGGCAGGTACAGGCCGCGCGCCCCGATGCCTCGACCTGGCTGGCGGCCAATGCCGGGTCCGGCAAAACCCGGGTTCTGACCGACCGTGTGGCGCGTCTGCTGCTGGGCGGGGTCCAGCCTCAGCATATTCTGTGCCTGACCTACACCAAGGCCGCCGCCAGCGAGATGCAGAACAGGTTGTTCAAGCGCCTTGGCGAATGGGCCATGCTGGATGATACCCCCTTGTTGGAGGAGCTGACCGATCTGGGTGTGCCCGGCGAAATCGGTTTGGACCGGTTGGCGCAAGCACGCACCCTGTTTGCCCGCGCCATCGAAACGCCGGGTGGTCTGAAAATCCAGACCATCCACTCGTTCTGCGCGTCATTGTTGCGACGCTTTCCGCTGGAGGCTGGCGTTAGCCCGCAGTTCACCGAAATGGAAGACCGCGCAGCAGCCTTGTTGCGAGAGGAAATTGTCGAAGATTTCGCCGCAGGCCCGCAGGCCGGGTTGATTGAAGATGTGGCCCGGTTCGTCACGGACACGGGGTTTGATAAACTGACCGCTGCGATCACGCAAAAACGCAGTCTTTTTGCGCAGCCGCTCGAATGGTCCGATCTGCTGCAACGCTTCGATCTGCCCGCCGGCTTTGACGAAACAGCGCTGCTTGCGCGGGTTTTTCTTGGTGGCGAAGTCGAACTCATCCAGTCCATACTGCCCGCTTTGACCGAAAGCGGAGGCAACAATGCCAAGGCCGCCGTAAAACTGGCCGCGTTCAACGAAGCCAGATTGATACATCTACCCATGTTGGAAAGCGTGTTTCTGACGGGGAAGGGCGCAAAGGAACCCTTCACAGCCAAACTCAACGCTTTTCCCACCAAACCCTTGCGCGAAGGTGCGCTGGCCGACCGGATGCCGCAGATCGAGGCCTTCATGCAGCGGATCGAAACCGCGCGTGAACAACGTCTGGCGCTGGTCGCGGCACAGAAAACCGCGGTTCTGCACCGCTTTGCCGCAGCCTTCCTGCCGGAATATGAACGGCGCAAACAGTTGCACGGCTGGCTGGATTTCGACGATCTGATCCTGCGCGCGCGGCAGGTGTTGAACGATCCGGCAGTGGCCGAATGGGTGCTGTACCGACTGGACGGGGGAATCGATCATATTCTTGTGGACGAAGCGCAGGACACCAGCCCCGATCAATGGGACGTGATCGAGAAACTGGCACAGGAATTCACCAGCGGGGAAGGGGCCCGATCCGGGGTCGAGCGTACGATTTTCGTCGTCGGCGACAAGAAACAATCGATCTATTCCTTTCAGGGCGCCGATCCACAGGCCTTTGACAGAATGCAGGAAGAGTTTGGTCGGAAATTGGCTGAATCAGGCTCTAAACTGTGGGATTCGACGTTGGAATACTCGTTCCGATCCTCCAGCGCGATCCTGACTCTGGTCGATATCCTGTTTGAAAACCGCTCTGGTGCGGGGTTTCACAAGGACAGTCAGCACCGTGCTTTCAAGGCCGATCTGCCGGGTCGTGTTGATCTTTGGCCCGTTGTCGAAAAAGTAGCAGATGCCGAAGACGGGGATTGGACCGACCCGGTCGATCGTCCGGGCGCACGGCATCACACCGTCATTCTGGCCGAGAAAGTTGCACAGTCGATCAAAGACATGATCGAACGGGGCGAGACGATCCCGGAAGACGGCAAATCCGGCCAATTCGTTCGTCGAAAAGTGCAGCCGGGGGATTTTCTGATCCTCGTGCAACGCCGCTCGGACCTGTTTGCCGAGATCATCCGTGCCTGCAAGGCGCTGCACCTGCCCATCGCCGGAGCAGATCGGCTGAAAGTGGGCGCTGAACTGGCGGTCAAGGATCTTGCGGCATTGCTCAGCTTTCTGGCCACGCCCGAAGACAGCCTGTCCCTGGCGACGGTTCTCAAATCCCCCTTGTTCGGTTGGTCCGAACAGCAGCTTTTCGATCTGGCGCACCGTCGGAAGGAACAGTTCCTTTGGGCCGCACTGCGCAACCGCGCGGAAGAGTTTCCGGAAACACTGTCCGTGCTGAATGATCTGCGCAGCCAGATCGACTTTCTGCGTCCCTATGATCTGATCGAACGTATCCTGACCCGCCATGACGGACGGCGCAAGCTGTTGGGGCGGTTGGGGGCGGAAGCCGAAGACGGTATCAACGCGCTGTTGTCCCAGGCTCTGGCCTATGAGCGAACGGATATCCCCAGCCTGACGGGATTTCTGGTCTGGATGCAGACTGACGATCTGGAAATCAAACGACAGATGACCGGCGTCGGCAACAGGATCCGGGTGATGACCGTTCATGGCTCAAAAGGGTTGGAGGCGCCGATTGTCATCCTGCCGGATACCGGCAAACGCCAGCCCCCGCGTGACGCCGAGATTATGTTGGCCGGCGGAACACCCTTGTGGAAAGTGTCGGCGGACGCGTCACCAAACCTGATCTCGCAGGCGCGGGAAGAGGCGCGCAACCGCGAGGAAAACGAACGGCTTCGGCTGCTGTATGTGGCCCTGACACGGGCGGAAAAGTGGTTGATCGTGGCGGCGGCAGGCGATTTGGGGAAAGACGGCAACAGCTGGTATCAGATGGTCGAGGCGGCGATGGATCGGGCCGGGGCCGCGCAGGTGCCGGGTACCGATATCCGCCGCCTGTCCCACGGGGATTGGGACGCGCTGCCCTTGATCGATCAACCGAACACTGTCGTTCAGCAGGTCGAACTGCCGGATATGTTCCAACATCCGGCACCGGATCCGGTTGCGCCTGCCGGCACGCTCAGCCCTTCGGATCTGGGTGGTCCTAAGGCGTTGCCCGGAGATGCCGGCCTGGATGAAGATGCGGCCAAACTGCGCGGAACCCGCCTGCACCTGTTGCTGGAACACCTTCCCGTGGCCGAGAAAGACCTTTGGCCAGAGCTTTGCGCGCGGTTGCTGCCCGATATGCACGAAACGGACCGGCACGAGATTTTGAACGAAGCCGTAACTGTGCTGACAGCGGAAGGTTTGCAGCCCGTCTTTGCACCTGACACGTTGGCCGAGATGCCCATTACTGCCGCTCTGAACGGGCAGCGGATGCTTGGGGTTGTCGATCGTCTGATCTTGTCGGAATCGGAAGTGCATGTGATTGATTTCAAATCAAATGCCACCGTTCCAGACCGCGCGGAAGACTGCCCCGACGGCCTGCTGCGACAGATGGGGGCATACGCGCAGGCGCTGGCGCAGATCTATCCGGATCGCAGCATTCGTACCGCCATTCTGTGGACCCGCACGGCGCGGCTGATGTGGTTGCCACACGATCTTGTGACAGATGCTTTGGCCCGCACCCAGATATCTTGACCTTACCCGAAGCGGCACATACGTTCTGTTCCCAAGTTTACCCCATTCAGGAGACAGAATATGTCGACCGTAGCCGTTACCGACGACACCTTTGACGCCGAAGTCAAGAATTCGACCGTTCCCGTGGTCGTGGATTTCTGGGCCGAATGGTGCGGCCCCTGCAAGCAAATCGGCCCTGCGCTGGAAGAGCTGGCGGCCGAGTATGGCGACAAAGTCAAAATCGCCAAGGTCGATGTGGACAGCAACCCGAACTCAGCCGCCGCCATGGGTGTACGTGGCATCCCCGCGCTGTTCATCTTCAAGGACGGTCAGGTCGTTTCCAACCGCGCGGGCGCGGCGCCCAAAGCCGCCCTGCAAAGCTGGATCGACGAATCCATCTGATCTGGTCCTAACAGATTATCTCGAAGGCGCCTCAGATCGGGGCGCCTTTTCTATTGAAGACATCGGAGACACCAATGGCAAAAACGCGGGTCCTTGTGGAATTCGGGATGGGCACATCCCTGCGCCGGATGGACTATACTCAGGCGTCACTGCGGGCGATCAAGGATGCGCTTTGGCACAACTCGGTCAACATGGCGGAACTGTTCGGGTTTCCGAAAGCGGCGATGATCATTGATGCCGAAATAGGGGTTCAGCAGCCGGATCAGGTGGACACCGAAGCGTTGAAGGCTGTCTTTCCCTATGGTCATCCCAATATTACTGTCACCAAAGGCGGGCTGGACATCGCAAAGCCCCACAGTGACGGGCACACGGTCATTGCCAACGCCGCCCTGATCGTTTCCTTCGACATGGAGCCCGCGCAATGAGCGAAAAACGCATCATTCTGGAGATGGGAACAGGTAACGATCTGTACGGCCAAGATTATACCAAGGCAGCTCGCCGCGCGGTGCAGGATGCTTTGCACCATTCATCCATCACGTTGTTTTCAAAGCTGGGGATCGACCATTCCGAAATGCGCGTCAGCGTCACGATCGGCGTGCAGGATCCTGAACAGGTGGATTGCGATCTGGTTGCCTCGGATCTGCCGCGGGGCAGGGCCGAGGTTCGCGCAGTCAAAGGTGGGCTTGACGTTGTCGACGAAGAAGCGGGAACGCGGCACGTGGTTGCAACTGCGGCGATCGAGGCGTTTCTGCCTGATCTTGCTGGAAAATACGTTCAGGGCTGAACAAAGAAAAAGCCGCTCGGAAATCCGTGCGGCTGTCTCGAGTTGCTGATCTGCGGGAACATCAGAGATCGGCGATGTCTGCGCGGCTCAGGCCGATATCGTCAAGCTGGGCGTCGCTGAGTTCCGACAGGAGTTTGCGGGTTTTGCGGGATTCTTTCCATTCGACAACGGTGTTGACGACATTGGTGAACGCGTCCACTACGTGCAGGATGGTAGCTGCTCCGAGCGGCGCATGAATGTTAGCTGTGGTTGCCATGTGCGCGGTCCTTTGTGAAGAAACAGCCGACCCGTTGTCGGTTGTAAGCCTCATGTAGTCCTGCATGCCCGGACTCACAATTGCTGGTCTGGTAACCCCGGAATGCGTTTTTTGCATATCTTTTAGGCAATTGAAGAACGGGTTGCGCCAACCTGCGACCCAGCCCATATATACCGCCAGCGAAAACGGAGACGATCATGGCAGACAGCGACTTTCCCGGTTGGCACGGCACGACGATCATTGGCGTCAAGAAGGACGGCCAGATCGTCATAGCCGGTGATGGGCAGGTCAGCCTGGGTCAAACCGTGATCAAGGGCACGGCCCGCAAGGTACGCCGCCTGTCCCCCGGAGGGTCCGAAGTTGTCGCCGGCTTTGCCGGGTCGACGGCCGACGCCTTCACCTTGCTGGAACGGCTGGAGGCCAAGCTCGAGGCGACACCGGGCCAACTTGCCCGTGCTTCTGTGGAATTGGCCAAAGACTGGCGTACCGACAAATACCTGCAAAAGCTCGAAGCGATGCTGATCGTCACGGACGGCAAGGACATGTTCGTGATCACCGGGGCGGGTGACGTGCTGGAACCTGAACACAACGTGGCTGCCATCGGGTCCGGGGGCAATTTTGCCCTGGCCGCTGCCCGCGCGATGATGGACAGTAACAAGTCGGCGGAAGAGGTCGCGCGTCAGGCAATGGCCATCGCGGCCGATATCTGTGTCTATACCAATGGTAATCTGACGGTTGAGACGATCTCAGGCTAACAGCGCCGAAATCTCCTTGCCTTTCCAGCGGCGATGCATGCCGATCAGGCCAATGATCGCTGCGATGATCACGATGTAGTAGGGCACGCGGATATCGATGCTCATCAATCCGCCCCCGATCAGCGACATGATCCCGCCCGCAAGGCAGAACACGGCAGTGGTCACACCCATGACCCAGCCTTGATCCGCTTCGCTGACGCTGGATGAGAACAGCCCAAGCATGGTGGGGTAGGCGATTCCGAACAGGAAATAGAAGAAAAAGACCGGCACATAACTGAACACGCCGCTTGGGCTGAAGGCAAACGCGAAGCCGCAAATCACCATGACGATGAGTGACGTGTGGATTATCGCATGTTTGCTGAATTTCTCCTGCGCGGGTTTCACCAGAAACGTGCTGGAGAAGGCCAGCGCCACACCGATGACGACCATTGCCATACTGCCGCCGATGACTCCGTATCCGAAGGCGCTGGTCAGGAAATTGTCGACAAAGACGTAAAAGGTGACATTGGCGATCATGAAGAACGAATAGACCGGCAGGATCTTCAACACCATCGGATGACCACGCACCGCCATCAGGCTGTCTGTTATGTCACGGGGACGGAAAACAAAGGGCGCACGATCCGTTCGGGTATCCTGGAAGAAAAACAGGACCAGAAAGATTGCAATCAGGACAAGGACAAATGCACCGTAAAAGGGCGTTCTCAGCGTGGCGAAGCCGCCCAGCAGGGCGGCGTCAGACAAGACCGCGCCGATGATCGGCCCGCCCACAAGGCCAAAGCTGACGCCTGTCACGATATAGCCCATGTTCCGGTCCCGGTCTGTCGCGTCGGTGCTACCGTCGATCATCGCCGCTTGCGCAATGGGTTGGTTGCCCGCAGTAAATCCGGTGATCGAACGCCCGACAATCAGCAGAAGGAGGCTGTTGAGATAAAGCGCGGCAATGGTCAGGGCATACCCGGCCAGAGCACCGCCCAGGCACACCAGCAAAGCGTTCTTGCGCCCGATCGAATCCGATACTTTCGAAACATAGACAACGCCCAGAAACCAAGACAGGAAAAAGCACCCGATCACGAGGCCGTAATAGAAATGCCTGCGCCCCTCGGGCGTGTTTTCGGGCAGAAACCCGGATTTCGTTTCCATGATTAGCGAGTTGATGATGGGAAAGACCAGCCCCTGTCCGATCAGATCCACAAACACCACAAACAGAAGAGTAATCTTGGCAATATTTGTCATGTCTTACGCTCCTGACCCTCAAACCCTTGAAATCACTGTAGCAGAGGGTTCGCGCATTCCCCAAGCAAAGCATTTGCAAACCTGAGCCGGCATTGCTAACCAACGCGGCCATGAATACAGGCTTGGTTGTTTTCGCCCGCGCGGTGATTACCTAAGCCGCATGACACAAATGCCGACCGAAAGGACTGCCCTTTGACCGACCTGACCCCGCGCGAGATTGTCTCGGAACTGGATCGCTTCATCATCGGGCAGAAGGACGCCAAGCGCGCCGTAGCCGTCGCCCTGCGCAATCGCTGGCGCCGCAAGCAATTGCCGGACGACATCCGGGAGGAAGTCTATCCCAAGAACATCCTGATGATCGGCCCCACCGGCGTTGGCAAGACCGAAATCAGCCGCCGTCTGGCCAAACTGGCACGCGCGCCGTTTATCAAGGTCGAGGCCACCAAGTTCACCGAAGTCGGATATGTCGGTCGTGATGTGGAACAGATTGTGCGCGATCTGGCAGATGCGGCCATCCTGCAAACCCGCGAGTTCATGCGCGAAGACGTCAAGGCCAAAGCCCATCAGGCCGCCGAAGATCGGGTGATCGAAGCCATTGCAGGCGCGGATGCGCGCGAAGGCACGCGCGAGATGTTCCGCAAAAAGCTGAAAGCCGGCGAACTGGACGACACGGTGATCGAGCTGGAACTGTCCGACACCTCGAACCCGATGCCGATGTTCGACATTCCGGGGCAGCCGGGCGGTCAGATGGGTATGATGAATCTGGGCGACATTTTCGGCAAGGCCTTTGGTGGACGGACCGTCAAGAAACGCATGACCGTCGCCGAAAGCTATGATGCGCTGATCGGGGAAGAGGCCGACAAGCTGCTGGATGATGAAACCGTCACCCGCACCGCGTTGGAATCCGTCGAACAGAACGGCATCGTATTTCTGGATGAGATCGACAAGGTCTGCGCCCGCTCTGACGCACGCGGCGGCGATGTCAGCCGCGAAGGCGTGCAGCGCGACCTTCTGCCCTTGATCGAGGGAACCACCGTCAGCACCAAGCACGGCCCGGTCAAAACGGATCATATCCTGTTCATCGCCTCGGGTGCGTTTCACATCGCCAAACCGTCGGATCTGTTGCCGGAATTGCAAGGGCGCCTGCCGATCCGCGTCGAACTGCGCGCCCTGACCGAAGAAGACTTCGTGCGCATCCTGACCGAAACCGACAATGCCCTGACCTTGCAATACACGGCGTTGATGGGCACCGAGGACGTGACCGTCAGCTTTACCGAGGACGGCATCGCGGCGTTGGCGAAGATTGCGGCTGACGTGAACCAGAGCATCGAAAACATCGGCGCGCGGCGGCTCTATACCGTCATGGAGCGGGTTTTCGAAGAACTGTCTTTCGCTGCACCGGACAAAGCCGGTTCAGAGATCACCGTTGATGCACAGTTCGTCAGCGACAATCTTGGTGAATTGACCAAGTCCTCTGATCTGAGCCGTTACGTTTTGTAACACGGCCAGCCGTTTTTTGCCGTTGTTTTGGTCATGCCGTGCTGGACGTCGCGCAGGAATAGGCTAGCGTGTGCACAAGTCACCCCGAGGTCTGGCCCGTGCTGCGATACTTCGTCATTCTGTTCATATCCCTTTCGCTCAACGCCTGTGTCGACCGGACGGTGTCCGAGGTCGTGCCCGGTGCCGTGAACATCGGAACACCTGAAACCATCTTCGCAAGCACGACCCGCGCGCGTGAGGCCGATGGATCCTATGGATTCCGACGCGGTGAAACGCTCAGGTTCCTGGAAACGACGGTTTCTATTCCACCCACGCACACTCCGGGTACGCTCCGCTTCTCCTACGCGAACCCGAATCCGCGGAAAGAATTCGTTCTGGCAGACGTGACCGAGTTGGATGGACCGCAGGGGCTGCGCAAACACCTGCGAGGACAGGATGACGTCACTATCTTTGTGCACGGCTACAATTCGACCCAGACCGAAACGATCTTCCGCGCGGCGCAGCTGACACATGACATCGGCCTCCCCGGATCAACGCTGGTGTATTCCTGGCCCAGCCGCGCGACGGGCTATGGATATGCCTATGATCTGGACAGTATGCTGTTCGCCCGCGACGGGTTGGAACAGACCATCCGCGAACTGAAAGCCATGGGTGTCAAACGCGTTATTCTGGTCGCGCATTCCATGGGCGGTGCGTTGACGATGGAGATGATGCGGCAAACCGAATTGCAGGAACCCGGCTGGGCCAAGCGAAACATCGAAGGGGTCGTTCTGATCTCGCCTGATCTTGATCTTGATCTGTTTCGCTCGCAGATGAAACGTATCGACAACCCCCCCGATCCGTTCATCGTAATGGTGTCGCAAAAGGACAAGATCCTGAACATCTCGGGCCGCTTGCGTGGCACGGATGAGGGCCAGCGGTTGGGGAACATCAGTTCGGTTGACTCGCTCGAGGAATTCCCGATCAGCGTGATCGACACGACTGCTTTCAACAGTGACGCGGCATCCTCGCATTTCGTTGCCGCGACCTCTCCGGCTTTATTGTCGATCCTCAACTCGTTGCGGCGTGTCAACAATACCTTCGGGCGGGAAGATCGACCGACCATTGATATTCTGGTGCCACCCAGCGAGCGCAATCCAGACGGGGCCACTGAAATTGTTCTGACGGAAACCGGGCAGGCACAGGTTACCACTCCGTGACGCGGTTCAAGCTGCGTCGGTATCTTCTAGACAATGCCACCTGGCTTGGCGCCGGCGTTCTTCTGACGTTTTTATCCAGCTTCGGGCAGACGTTCTTCATCTCGATCTTTGCCGGTGAAATCCGCGCGGAATTCAGCCTCGGCCACGGTGCGTGGGGTGGGCTATATACATTGGGCACAACCCTGTCGGCCATCGTGATGATCTGGGCCGGAGGGCTGACGGATATCTTTCGCGTCCGGGTGCTGGGTCCGGCGGTTCTGGCTGGGTTGGCCCTGGCCGCCCTTGCCATGGCGCTGAATACCTGGCTGCTCCTGTTGCCAGTGGTGATTTTTCTGTTGCGCCTGCTGGGTCAGGGGATGAGCACACATCTGGCCGCGGTCGCCATGGCGCGGTGGTTTACGGTCACGCGGGGCAAGGCGCTTTCCATTGCATCCATCGGCTATGCCATCGGTGAGGCCCTGCTGCCCCTGATCTTTGTTGCAGCCATGGTTTACCTGGACTGGCGTTGGCTGTGGGTGGTCGCGGCAGGGATGACTGCCTTGGGAATACCCGTGTTGATGCGGCTGTTGCGCGAGGAACGAACACCGCAAAGCCTTGCCAGCGAATCCTCTGCCATTGGGATGCAGGGTCGCCACTGGAGCCGTCGCGACGCGCTGTTTGACCCCTTGTTCTGGTTCATGGTGCCCGCCGTGCTTGCGCCATCGGCATTCATCACCGCGTTTTTCTTCCATCAGGTCTATTTCGCCGAGGTCAAAGGCTGGCAGCATATCCAACTGGTCGCTCTGTTCCCGATCTTTACCGGAGTATCACTGCTGTCGATGTTTGCTGCGGGCTGGGCATTGGACAAATGGGGCACTGCACGCATCATGCCATTCTATCAGCTTCCGATGGCGGTTGGGTTTGTGGTTCTGGGCATGACTGAATCAATCAGCGGCGCGACGATCGGGTTGGTGTTTCTTGGCCTGACGGTCGGAGCGAACAGCACGTTGCCCAGCGCGTTCTGGGCAGAATTCTATGGGACCCGGCATATCGGGGCCATCAAGGCGATGGCTGCGGCTGTCATGGTACTGGGGTCAGCCATCGGCCCAGGTCTGACCGGCGTTCTGATTGACCTTGGTATCCCGCTGAGCATTCAGTTTTTCTGGATTGGCCTGCTCTTCGTGCTGGTATGCAGCCTTGTTTGGGTCGGTATTTCCCGCGCGTGTCGCGACCTTTAACGCACCCGCCTGAGATACACGTAATACGCCCCGTCTCCGCCGTGGCTTATATGAGCCGGCGTGACCTGCAACACCGCCTGGGCCAGCGGTGGGATCGACAACCAGTGAGGAACCTGATTTCGCAGAACACCTCGCGGCGTCGGAATCGGACCGGGCTCGTCCCGATCCTTGCCTTTGCCGGTCACGACCAAAACCAGACGCTTACCCTGTGCTTGCGCGCTCAGGATGAATCGGATCAGCGCCGGATGGGCCGAAGCCACCCGCATACCGTGCAGATCCAGCTTGCCTTCGGGTTTCAGCTTGCCGCGCTTCATCCGACCAAAGGCCTTGTTGTCCATCTGAACCGGTGCATTGCGCAACGCATCCGTCACCTTGGGCTTCAGGTCGTTCGGTTTCGGTTTCGACTGATGGGTCTGTCCAAGTTCGAATGCCTGAAAACGGGGTTTCGGAGTTTTCTTGGGCTTGGGTTTCGGCAAAGAGGTCGGATGGATCGTCTGCGGGATTTCCGGGTGCAGCCTCTCGGCCTGTTTGGCGACCTTGCGCCACAGCTCGATCTCTTCGCTTGTCAGTTTGCGCCGGGTCATCAGAATTCATCCGGCAGCAGGGCATAGGCACGCTGGATGGGCAGCAACAGCACCATCCGACCGGGATCCTTCAGCTTGCCCGCGGCCTGACCGGCTTCGTCCCCCGTTCCGAAAAAGATATCGGCCCGCTGCGCGCCTTTGATGGCCGCACCTGTATCCTGCGCGATCATCAGGCGGCGGATTGGTTCCTTGCCGTCCTTTTCCACCCACACCGGCGCACCCAATGGGGTATAGGCGGGATCAGCCGCAATGCTGCGCATCGTCGTGACAGATCGGTTCATGGCGCCCAGCGGCCCAAGCTCGGGCGCGACACGTGAAACTTCGCGGAAAAACACGTATGATGGGTTGTGGAACAGCAATTCCGCGCCAGCCTCGGGGTTCTTGCGCACCCAGGCGCGGATCATCTGCGCGCTGACCTCATGCGCGCCAAGAATGCCGCGCCGCACCAGTTCCACGCCAATTGACCTGTAGGGATGCCCGTTCGCACCGCCATACCCGACGCGCAAAGCGCCGCCATCCGGCAATCGAACGCGGCCCGAACCCTGGATTTGCAGAAAAAACAACTCTACGGGGTCATCGACCCAGGCAATCTCAAGCCCGCGGCCCTGCATGACATCACTGGTCAGGATTTCTCGCCGGCTCAGCCAGGGCCCCTCAGCGCGGGCCTCGGGCGGCATTTTGTAGATGGGATACTTGAAACGATCCGTCCGGGTACGCGCACCATCAAGTTCGGGTTCGAAATACCCCGTGAACAGGGCATCCTCACCATCCTCGACCAGAACAGGGCGAAAAAAGAGCTCAAAGAACGACCGTGCCGCTTCGGCATCATAGGTTCTTGCCACACCGCACAGGGCCCGCCAATCGGGATCCTTCAGATCCCCGCAGGTGTTCAGAAAAACTGACAGGGCTGCACCGTGGTCATCCTCGGCCCAGCCACGCAGATCATCGAACGACAGAATGGATCGCGTTGCCTCGGCCCCGGCAGCGCTGGCAGTGGTCATTGCACCCACCAGTAAAAGCGACCGGAGCGTGGCAATCATGCGTCCGTGGCAACAAGCAGCCAGTTCGGGTCGTCCTTGCCCATCACACGGGCAAAGGTCCAGCTGTCCTTTTGGCGTTTCACGGTGTTGGGGCTGCCTTCGACGATATCGCCACCGCGATCCCGCACAACCGATGTCAGTTCACCCACGAATTTCATAGTGATCTCGGCCTGATTGGTATCCTTGTCGAATTTCACATCCGTCAGGGTCGTCTCTCGGACACCGATGAACTCGGCCTCGATCGTCAGGCCCTGATCTTCTCGTGCGGCGACGCCCGCAACGAAGGATTCAAAAACTTCTTCCGACAGGAATGGCTGGATCTCGTCCAGGTTGCCCTTCTCAAACCCCATCACGATCATTTCATAGGCACCGCGCGCACCCTGAACAAACTCGGTGACGGAAAAACCGGGTTCAACGCGTTTCATCGCCGCCAGCGTCTGTGCCAGCTCGCTGTCTTCCGGGACATGGTCTGTGATGTCATGATCCGGGCCGCCTTCGATCACTTCGAAATCGCGGCGCGACTTATGCGCTTCGGGCTGCTGCTGCACAGGCGGTTTCTCAAAACCTTCACGCGTGCCCAACACGCTCTTGAGGCGCAGGATCAGGAAAACGGCAATTCCGGCCAGGACCAGCAACTGGATCATGGGTTCGTTCATTTCATCCTCTTTTCAGAACCGCGGCTTTGTATACGCGGCCTCATGCCACTATGTAGGTGACCGTAGGTGGCAAGTCCACAGCCCGGCCTAAGGGAAAGGATAACGCAAATGTATCTGTTCTTGGCATTTTTGTTGGTGCCCATCATCGAGATCGCGCTGTTTATTCAGGTTGGCGGGTTGATCGGCTTGTGGCCAACCCTTGCCATCGTAGTGATGACGGCGGTTTTGGGCACTGTTTTGGTGCGGACACAAGGTCGCATGGCGTTGGGAAACCTGCAACGGTCGTTTGCCGAACTGGACGACCCGACCGAGCCGCTGGCTCATGGTGCGATGATCCTGTTGTCGGGCGCTTTGTTGCTTACACCGGGATTCTTTACTGATGCCATTGGATTTGCGTTGCTTGTTCCCGGCGTGCGGGTTGCGGTTTTCAGGTATCTCAGATCGAAAGTCACCGTTACCCAGTTTCAGATGGGCCAAGGCCCCGGTTTTCAGTCTCGGGGAAATCCGTTCGATCAGGGTGACATCATAGATGGTGACTTTACCGAGGTCCGCCCAAAAAATGATCCGTCAAAGCCGTCTAAATGGGTGGAAGGCCCCCACCGGCATTGAGGTGCCGCGCCCAACTTGATAAGCAGTGGCGAATTTCATTTTTGGAGTAGATCCATGGCCGAAGAAAAAGCTGCAGAAAACACTGCGGCCAAAGCCGCCCCGCAAGTTCAGATGCGTGTTCTGGGGCAGTTCATCCGCGACATGTCCTTTGAGAACGTGATGGCCCAGAAGGGTGTTTCCGGTGACGTACAGCCCGAAATCGCGGTTCAGGTGAATCTGGATGCCAAGAAGCGCCCGGCTGACCACCAGTTCGAAGTGTCGATCAAGCTGAACCTGACATCCAAAGCCAAAGGCCTGGAAGACGTTCTGTTCCTTTGTGAACTGGACTATTGCGGCCTGTTCCACGTGGAAGGTGTGCCGGAAGACCAGTTGCACCCGTTCCTGATGATCGAATGCCCGCGGATGCTGTTCCCGTTCCTGCGCCGCATCGTCAGCGACATCACCCGCGACGGCGGTTTCCCACCGGTGAATCTGGACAATATCGATTTCGTCGCCCTGTACCGCAACGAACTGATGCGTCGTCAGGCCGAACAGTCCCAGAAGACAGATGCCTGAGGGTTTAGCCCGTGCCTGATGGGATCAGGTGCGGGTCCACAGGGCATTGTCGCCCAGTTTTTCTATGAATGCGTCATGTGCCGCGCGTTCATCCTCGGTAATACGAGACGGCAGTGGCGTTGCTCGTGGTGCCGGTCGCCAATCATCGCCGCCGCCTGCCACGGATGATGCAGATGTTGACAGTCCAAAATCGGGCTGTCGTCCTCCGATCAGCTCAAGATAAACTTCGGCCAGGATTTCAGAGTCGAGCAACGCGCCGTGCAGTACACGGTTCGAGTTGTCGATATTGAAGCGACGGCAAAGCGCATCCAGTGAGGCCGGCGAACCGGGAAACCGTTTGCGCGCAATCGCCAGCGTATCCAGCGCCTGTTCCATCGGGATGAGCGGGGCACCCATCCATTTCAGTTCGGCATTCAGGAACTTCATGTCGAAAGATGCATTGTGGATCACCAGCCGCGCATCGCCGACGAATTCGCGAAAAGCGTGACCGATCTTGGCAAAAACCGGTTTGTCTTTCAGCGTCACTTCACCCTTTTCCGGCGGACGTGGGTTTTCCAACAGGTCCGGGCCGATGCCATGCACGCCAAATGCCTCTTCCGGCATCGAACGTTCGGGGTTGATGTAGACGTGATACGTCTCACCCGTTGCGACGTGGTTCCACAGTTCAACGGCGCCGATTTCCACGATCCGATCACCGCTTTCGGGATCGAAACCCGTGGTTTCGGTGTCGAGTACAATTTCACGCATCTGCCATCCCCGCCCGTATCTGCCTGACCACATCCTGCACCTGCGCGCGGGCGTGGTCCAGAGTGTCGGTCACGATGACGTAATCCGACCGCGCGCATTTTTCTTCATTCGGCATCTGCTTGGCTCGGATTTGCTCGAACTGCGCCTCGGTCATTGTGCCCCGTTCCATGACACGCCGCTTTTGCTCGTTGGCCGGGATCGAAACACAAGCCACCGCGTCCATCGCCACGTCACCGCCCGTTTCAAACAAAAGCGGAATGTCGAACACCAGGATGTCGTTTGTCGCGGCTTCACGAAATGCTGCGCGGTCAGCAGCGACCAGAGGGTGGACGATGGCTTCGATGGCCTTCAGCGCAGCAGGATCGGCGGCAATTATCTGTTTCAGCGCCTCCCGGTTGACCGCACCGTCCTGAATGGCCGACGGAAACAATCGTTCCATGGGGCCAACGGCCGCGCCCCCCCTGGAATACAGGCGATGCACCGCCGCATCCGCATCCCACAAGGCACAACCTTCTTCGACGAACATCTGCGCCGTTGTGCTTTTCCCCATGCCGATGGAACCGGTCAGGCCAAGCGCAAAATTCATGCCATGGCCGCCGCACGTGCATCAGCATCAACTTCGGGGCGCACGCCGAACCAGCGTTCAAAACCGGGCACTGCCTGATGCAACAACATGCCCAGCCCATCGACTGCGGTGCATCCAGCCTGTTCAGCGGTTTGCAACAGGCGGGTTTTCAATGGCGCATAAACCAGATCCGTCACCACGGCACCGGGCTGCAACCCATCAAGCGGAACCCGCAATTCCGGTTGGCCCTGCATGCCCAACGAGGTGGTGTTCACCACGAGTTCTGCGTTTTCGATGACATTTCCGGCCTGAACCCAATCCACCACGCGGATACGTTGACCGAATTCCTCTTTCAGATGATCCGCACGGGCGCGGGTTCGGTTGGTCAGCAGGATTTCCGGAACACCCGCGTCAGACAATGCCTGCAACACGGCGCGCGCGGCCCCTCCGGCCCCGAATACAACAGCTGGCCCGTCCTTTGCATTCCAGTCCGGCGCACCGGTGCGAAGATTCTCCATGAACCCGTATCCGTCAGTGTTATCCGCGTGGATCGAGCCATCTTCACGAAACACCAGAGTGTTCGCCGCACCTATCACCGTCGCACGGTCAGACGCATGATCCGCGATCTTCAGGGCGGCTTCCTTGTGGGGAACGGTCACATTGGCGCCGACAAAACCCGCCCTGGGCAGGGTGCGCAACACAGTTTCCAGGTCGGCGGGCGCCACATCCATCGGGATGTAGTGACCGGCAAGACCGTATGTCTTCAGCCAATGACCGTGCAGTTTGGGGGATCGTGAGTGACCAATGGGATGTCCAATCACACCGGCCAAAGGAACCCGATAGTCCGTCATTGATCGATTACCCCTTTGACAGCCAGAAAGTTGAGCAGCTCCAACAGGGGCATACCCAAAACGTTAAAATAGTCGCCGTCAATGGTGGCGAACAGGCGGACACCTTCTTCCTCCAGCTTGTAGCCTCCGACGGCGTGGCGGATACTGTCCCAGTTTCGCGCCACGTAATCCTTCAGATAGGTGTCGGAACTGGCCCGCATCCGCAATCGTACCTGCCCCACATGCCGCCAGACCGGCTCTGCATTCTGATAGATCACCGCTGCGGACAAAAGCATATGCCGCTTGCCACGCATGGCTTTCAGCTGGGCCAACGCCTGTTCGGGGGTTTCCGGCTTTGACATCAGCTGACCGTCAAAATCCAAAACCTGATCACATCCCAGAACCATGGCACCGGGATTTTTGTCGCTTACCTTCCGCGCCTTCATTTCTGCGAGTGTATCGGCAATGTCCCGTGGAGATGCGCTTTCAGCCAGCAGGGCGCGTTTGGCCGTCTCTTCATCCACGCGCGCGGTTTGAACCACAAACGGTACGCCTGCATTTTCAAGCATCTGCGCGCGAATGGCGGACCCGGAAGCAAGAAGAATGGGGACAGACATGTGGAAAACCCCGTGTGCAAATCATTGAGAGTTCAGGGGTGCTTTGTATGGTTTTCCAGTTGACACGCAACCCCGGGGATTTCGCGCCAGAGATCCCCGAGTCGCTCAAATCCCATCCCGTCCGGACAAGGATAAGTCAGTTTCTCTGGAAAAGCCCGATATCCCAAATTCTCCTACCAGTTATCCCCAAGTGGAACAAGGAATACTGATAATAAATAATTGATTTTAAATGATAAAAATATCCACCAACAGAATCACATGAAAAAATCCGTGTTCTGTCCACCTGGGGAAAACACTTGTGTAAAAAAGTAATCCACGGATTTTACTCACCCTACAAAACCATCATCCTTTTTCTTTTCTTATTTTTTTATTAGGGAGGGTCCCGAACAACGCCCGGAGCCGAAATGACCGATCTTCTGTTCACTTTGTACCCATGGGTGAAATCGCTCCATATCATGGCGGTGATTTCGTGGATGGCGGGCCTGTTCTATCTGCCCAGGTTGTTTGTCTATCACGTCGAAAAGGCACAGGCCGTAGAAGGCGCACAGGACATTTTCTTTGAAATGGAAGAAAAGCTGCTGCGTGTGATCATGAGACCAGCGATGATCGTTGCCTGGGTTTGTGGTTTGATCATGGTGTTTACGCCGGGCATCGTGGGATGGGACTGGAGCTGGCCCTGGGTCAAGGGCGCCGCCGTGATCGGCATGACATGGTTTCATCACTGGTTGATGGCGCGACGCAAGGATTTCCTGGAAGGGCGAAACACGCTCAGTGGGCGGCAGTTTCGCATGATGAACGAGGTCCCGACCGTTTTGATGGTTGCCATCGTTCTGGCGGTCGTTCTGAAGTTCTGAGGGCCTGTTTGACTCCGCCCCGCACTGCGCTTATGTAGGGATCAACACGCCCGTCCGGGCGGCGTATCTTCCATACTGAAATTCCACTTCGTGCCGCGCTGTCAGCGGTGAAGGTATATATCATGACAACCGAATCCCTGAATCTTGCTGATCTGAAAGCCAAAAGCCCCAAAGACCTTCTGGCGATGGCCGAAGAGCTGGAGATCGAAAACGCCTCGACCATGCGCAAGGGCGAGATGATGTTCCAGATCTTGCGTGAACGCGCAGATGAAGGCTGGACCGTTGGTGGCGATGGCGTGCTTGAAGTGCTTCAGGACGGTTTCGGCTTCCTGCGCTCGCCCGAGGCGAACTATCTGCCCGGCCCGGATGACATCTATGTCTCACCCGAGATGATCCGCCAGCACTCATTGCGGACAGGGGATACCGTGGAAGGCGAGATCAAAGCCCCGGATGAGAATGAGCGCTATTTCGCGCTGACGAAGGTGACCAAGATCAACTTCGAAGACCCGGAAAAGGCCAAGCACAAGATCCTGTTCGACAACCTGACGCCGCTTTATCCGGATGAGCGGCTGAAGATGGAAATCGAGGATCCGACCATCAAGGACAAGTCCGCACGGGTGATCGACCTGGTCGCGCCGATCGGCAAGGGCCAGCGGTCGTTGATCGTGGCGCCGCCGCGCACCGGTAAGACGGTGATCCTGCAAAACATCGCGCATTCGATCGAGCGCAACCACCCGGAATGCTACCTGATCGTCCTGCTGATCGACGAACGCCCGGAAGAAGTCACCGACATGCAGCGTTCAGTGAAGGGCGAGGTGGTATCTTCGACCTTTGATGAACCGGCGTCGCGTCACGTTGCCGTGTCGGAAATGGTGATCGAAAAAGCCAAGCGTCTGGTCGAACACAAACGAGATGTTGTTATCCTTCTCGACTCGATCACAAGACTTGGTAGGGCTTTTAACACCGTGGTCCCATCCTCGGGTAAAGTTCTGACCGGTGGTGTGGACGCAAACGCCCTGCAACGGCCCAAGCGGTTTTTTGGTGCGGCGCGGAACATCGAGGAAGGCGGATCGCTGACCATCATCGCAACCGCACTGATTGATACCGGCAGCCGGATGGACGAGGTCATCTTTGAAGAATTCAAAGGTACAGGCAACTCGGAAATCGTTCTGGATCGCAAGATCGCGGACAAGCGAGTGTTCCCGGCCATCGACATCCTCAAATCCGGCACGCGGAAAGAGGATCTTCTGGTCGACAAGGGTGATCTGGCCAAGACCTTCGTTCTGCGGCGTATCCTCAACCCGATGGGCACGACCGACGCAATCGAGTTCTTGTTGTCCAAGTTGAAGCAGACAAAGACAAACAGCGAATTCTTCGATTCCATGAACACCTGACATTGGTCTTTAACTCTAGCGAGGCCTTCGAATGGATACGATATTCGCCTTGGCCAGCGCGCAGGGCAAAGCCGGGGTGGCGGTCATCCGCCTCTCGGGTCCGGACTCCCATTCAGCAGCGGCGCGCCTGACGGGTGGAGCGCTGCCAAAGCGTGGCATGGTCCTGCGCACTCTGACCGATCATGGCGGAGCACGTTTGGACGACGGATTGGTCTTGACCTTCCAGGCTCCGGCCAGTTTTACCGGTGAGGACGTGGCCGAGCTTCAGATTCATGGAAGCACCGCCTCTGTCAACGCCGTTCTGCGCTGCCTGTCGGATACAGAAGGGTTGCGCATCGCTGAACCGGGTGAGTTCACACGCCGAGCGCTGGAAAACGGCAAGATGGACCTGACTCAGGTTGAAGGCCTGGCCGATCTAATCGATGCAGAAACGGAAGCACAACGGAAGCAGGCTCAGACCATTCTGGCGGGTGAGCTGGGCACATTGGCTGAACGGTGGCGTCGGGATTTGATACGGGCTGCGTCCCTGTTGGAGGCTGTCATCGATTTTGCTGATGAAGAAGTTCCAACCGATGTCACGCCGGAAGTGCGCGAGTTGATCCAGGGCGTCATGTCCGACCTTCATCGCGAGGCAGATGGAGTCAAGATTGCCGAGCGAATTCGTTCAGGGTTCGAGGTTGCGATCGTCGGCCTTCCAAATGCGGGAAAATCCACCCTTTTGAATGCCTTGGCAGGCCGTGAGGCGGCCATTACTTCGGAATATGCTGGAACCACGCGTGATGTGATCGAAGTTCGAATGGATCTGGCTGGATTACCGGTGACCTTGCTGGATACGGCAGGGCTGCGAAAGACCGAAGATCATGTCGAAAACCTGGGTATCGAGCTAGCGCGCAGCAGAGCGGAGGCCGCCGATCTTCGCGTTTTCCTGTCTGAAACACCGAAGGACCTAGGGGTGGAGATGCGGGAAGATGATATACATGTTTTGCCCAAAGCAGATCTTAGAGGGATCGGGGAAAAGGGTGTGTCAGGGAAAACAGGCCAGGGAATAGATGCGTTAGTAGACGATATATCGTGTGTTCTGCGTCAGCGAACCACTACCCATGGTATTGCTACTCGGGAACGTCACCGCATTGCAATCACCAGAGCATTGGACTCACTCACATCTGCAATCTCGGTTCTGGAATCAGGCCCAGACCTGTATGATATCGCAGCAGAGGAGCTGAGAACCGCCATTCGCGCCCTTGAATCCCTGGTGGGCAGAATAGACGTGGAAACTCTGTTGGATGAAATCTTCTCCAGCTTCTGTTTGGGAAAATAAGGAGTGTTTCACGTGAAACATTCGAAGTTTGATGTCATCGTCATCGGCGCAGGTCATGCCGGAACCGAGGCCGCTCATGCATCAGCCAGAATGGGCGCTACAACGGCGTTGGTGACGCTGTCTGCAACGGACATTGGCGTCATGTCCTGCAATCCAGCGATTGGCGGTTTGGGGAAAGGCCATCTTGTGCGTGAGATCGACGCCTTGGATGGCGTCATGGGTCGCGTGGCGGATCAGGCCGGCATTCAGTTTCGATTATTGAACCGTCGAAAGGGGCCCGCCGTTCAGGGGCCGAGAGCGCAGGCGGATCGCGCCCTTTATCGTCTTGCTATGCAACAGGTAACGGAGAAGCAGGATAACCTGTCCGTCGTTGTTGGCGAGGTTGTCGATTTCCTGATGAACGGCGAAAAGGTTGCAGGTGTTGTTCTTTCCGATGGATCAGAACTTTCCGCCCGCGCCGTTATTCTGACGTCCGGTACGTTTCTAAGGGGCGTCATCCATATCGGTGACGTGTCTCGCCCAGGCGGGAGAATGGGGGATCGGCCCTCCATCAAATTGGCTGAGCGGTTGGATGGATACGATCTTCCTATGGGGCGATTGAAAACCGGCACACCGCCGCGTCTGGACGGGCGGAGCATTGATTGGTCCGATCTTGAAAGGCAGGACGGCGACGATGAGCCAACCCTGTTTTCTTTCATGTCGAAATCCGTTGTCGCGCCCCAGATTTCTTGCGGAATTACACATACAAATGCGCGAACGCATGAGATCATTGCGGAAAATCTTTCGAAATCTGCCATGTATGGCGGTCACATCGATGGGGTAGGCCCGCGTTATTGCCCTTCGATCGAAGATAAGATCGTACGCTTCGCCGACAAGGAATCGCATCAAATCTTCCTTGAACCCGAAGGGATCAACGACCACACAATCTATCCGAACGGCATATCGACATCTCTTCCCCAGGATGTTCAGCTGGACTATGTGCGGTCAATCAAAGGATTGGAAAATGCAGAAATTCTGCAACCGGGATATGCAATCGAATACGACTATGTTGATCCGCGTGTCCTGAGCGCTTCTTTATCCTTGCCGGCTGTTCCCGGACTATATCTAGCGGGACAGATAAATGGGACCACAGGATATGAGGAAGCCGCGGCTCAGGGCATGGTGGCGGGCCTCAACGCGGCGTTGGAGACCCAAGGGCGGGAGCCCATCCATTTTACACGATCCGACAGTTATGTTGGCGTAATGATCGACGATTTGACAACTCGAGGGGTTGCCGAACCTTACCGCATGTTCACATCGCGCGCGGAGTTCCGGCTATCTCTGCGTGCCGACAATGCTGATCAACGGTTGACACCGCTTGGTTTGGAGCTGGGGTGCGTCGGAGAAGGGCGCAAGATTCAGTTCGAAGATAAAATGAACCAACTTGAGAGTGTGAAGTTAAAGCTGACGGAACGCACTTACACACCCAAGGAAGTTCTCGCTGCCGGTATAAACGTTAATCAGGACGGAAACCGTAGAGATGGGATGGCAATTCTGGCATTCCCCGACACCTCGTTCGAAGATTTGTTGCCTCTCGTTCCTGATTTGCAGGACGTCGACCCAAAAATCAGGCTCCAGATTGAGCGGGACGCCTTGTATGCCAACTACATTGCCAGACAAAAGCGGGATGTCGAAGCAATGAAGCGGGATGAATCCTATGTCATCCCGCATGAGTTCGACTATTTTGCCTTGGACGGCCTGTCGTCGGAGATGAAACAGAAGCTGTCGCAAGCGAAACCCGCCAATATCGCTCAGGCAAGTCGTGTCGAGGGCGTTACTCCGGCAGCGCTGACGCTTGTTCTGGCAAAACTACGCCGGGATCAAAGAGCTCGTCAGGCATGATGGTTGATTATTCGAAGTTTGGAGACCTAAATGTTTCACGTGAAACATTCGATCGCCTCGTGACCTATGTTGATCTGGTGAAGCGTTGGAATCCTAAGATCAACCTCGTGTCGAAGAACAGTTTGGAGCATATCTGGGACCGGCATATTCTGGATTCGGTGCAAGTCTATCGGTGCGCTGACAGGTTTGACACCTGGGCGGACCTGGGAAGCGGAGGCGGATTCCCGGGTATGGTCTGCGCCATCATCGCCGCGGAAGAAAACCCAGGCGCCGCATTCAATATGATCGAGAGCGACCAGCGGAAATCGGCTTTCTTGCGCAGCGTTGCGCGGGAATGCGGTATAAAATGCACGGTTACTTCAAAAAGGATTGAATCGGTTGATCCTTTGGCTGCAAACATAGTTTCCGCCCGAGCGCTGGCTGACTTGCGCACCCTGTTGTCCTTTTGTGACAGGCATTTACACACCAACGGGACAGCGTTGTTGCCCAAAGGTGCAAATTGGAAAAAAGAGCTGGAAGACGCACGTGAGGAATGGAATTTCGAAGCTGAGGCGATTACAAGTTTAACTGAACCTCAAGCCGTTATCCTTAAGATAAATGGAGTATCACGTGGTTGATTTGTCTCGACCTTCAGGGCCTCGGATAATTGCTGTTGCCAATCAGAAGGGTGGGGTCGGAAAAACAACCACAGCAATCAACCTTGCAGCAGGATTGGCCGAATCCGGGTGTCGGGTTCTGGTGGTTGACCTTGACCCGCAGGGGAACGCTTCGACAGGTTTGGGTGTCGAAGATCGAGACTGGACAACTTATGATCTGATCCTCGACGACGCGCCATTGGAGGCCGTCGTTCAGGAAACTGAAATCGAAGGTCTTTTCGTTGTTCCGGCGACCGTTGATCTGAGTTCCGCCGATATTGAACTAATCTCCAACGAAAAACGCAGCTATCTTTTGCATGATGCTTTGAGGCAGCCAGCCATAGATGCGTTTGAACTGGATTTTGTGCTTATCGACTGCCCGCCGTCCTTAAACTTGCTGACCGTGAATGCAATGGTTGCTTCGCATTCGGTGCTTGTTCCGCTGCAGAGCGAGTTCTTTGCCCTTGAAGGGCTTTCACAACTGATGCTGACGATTCGAGAGGTCCGCCAAACGGCTAACCCAGATCTGAGAATCGAAGGTATTGTGTTGACCATGTATGACAACCGCAACAACTTGTCCCGTCAGGTTGAAAAGGACGCGCGTGACAATCTGGGTGAGATGGTCTTTAAAACGAAGATACCCAGAAATGTGCGGGTCAGCGAAGCGCCGTCATATGCGCTGCCTGTTTTGCAATATGACTCGGGATCGCTTGGGGCCATGGCCTACCGGCATCTTGCTCGTGAGATCTTGCACAAGAACAATAAGACCGCTGCCTGAGCGGGAACGAGGAGGGCGACATGAGCGCCAAGAAAGCAAAGTCCAGAGGTTTGGGGCGGGGGTTGTCTGCCCTTATGGCGGATGTGAATCCTGAATCAGAAGGCCGGATTTCAACGGATGCACGCAGACCGGATCTGAAAGTCCCGATTGAAAAGCTCAAAGCCAACCCCAACCAGCCGCGCCGGACATTCATGCCCGAGCAGTTGGACGAGCTGGCAGCGTCGGTCAAGGAAAAAGGTATCATTCAGCCGTTGATCGTTCGCGCGACGGGGCCCGATGAATACGAAATCGTCGCGGGGGAACGCCGTTGGCGTGCGGCGCAGATGGCGCAGCTGCATGATATCCCGGTGATTGTGCGTGAATTCGATGATACGGAAGTGTTGGAAGTTGCGATTATCGAAAACATCCAACGCGCGGATCTGAACGCGGTGGAAGAGGCCGCCGGCTACAAGCAGTTGATGGACCGATTTGGTCATACACAGGAAAAGCTTGCCGAGGCCCTGGGCAAAAGCCGCAGCCACATCGCAAATCTTTTGCGGCTTCTGTCCTTGCCGTTGGATGTGCAAACCCTTGTTATTGAAGGTAAATTGTCTGCGGGGCACGCCAGGGCACTGATTACGGCGGAAAATCCGTCGGAACTTGCGAAACAGATCGTCAAGGATGGCTTGTCGGTGCGCGCAACCGAGGCTTTGGTCAAAAAACAGCAGCAAGGCAGTGCCGAGCGTTCTGCACCCCGCTCCAGAAATCTGGATGCCGGAAAGGATGCAGACACACGTGCCTTGGAAAAAGACCTGTCCGCGATCCTGGCGATGAAAGTGTCAATCAATCACAAGGCCGGAACGGAAACGGGACAAGTTGTTCTGACCTACGAAAATCTGGATCAGTTGGACGACTTGTGCGCCAAGCTCAGCCGTTAGGACGTGACCAGATAAAGATCATGACACCGCCCAGCACAACCGCCTGAATGATCAACACGAAAAGCGGTGCTGACAACAAAACAGAGAGTCCGAAAACGGCGGCGATCGAGACGGTTGCCGCCTTTTTTGCGGCTGGTCGAATGGCGCCGGAGCTTTGCCAATCAAGAATCAGTGGCCCAAAAAGGTTATGGGTCACAAGCCAATTGTGCAGCCGCGAGGATGAGCGGGCGAAGAAAAACGCGGCAAGCAGAAGAAAAGGCACCGTAGGAAGAAGGGGCAGGACAACCCCAACAGCCGCCATGGCAACACAAAGCAATCCCAGTCCGGCCCAAAGATACTGCATGCTCAGTCCAACAGCTCCCGGATGACTGCGTTCAATACGGCGCGTCCATCTGATGTGGCGATGAGGCGCCCGTTGCTGCGCCGAACCATGTTGATGTCGGTCAGATGATCTATGGTTTCAGAGGGAAGAGAGCGGCCAGACAAACTTTGCCACCTGTCCATATCTAGTCCCTCAGTAATTCTCATACCCATCATAAGGTATTCATTTGCCTGATCTTCAAGGGGCAACGCGCTGCGGTTCTTTTCACCATTGCCTTGATTGGCGGCATCAAGCCAACGCTGGGGGTTCAGATAGGTTTCGGTCGCGTATTTCTGACCATTCAGGGTAATCCTCCCATGGGCGCCGGGGCCGATGCCCACATAGTCGCCATACCGCCAGTAAATCAGGTTGTGCTGCGACTCTGCGCCCGGTCGGGCATGGTTCGAAACTTCATAGGCCGGCAAGCCATGTGCTTCGCAGATTTCCTGCGTGGCCAGATACATGTCGGCGGCACTGTCATCTTCGGGCAGGCCGCGTAACTTACCGACGGCGTATCGATCCCCAAAGGCCGTCCCGTCTTCGATCGTCAATTGATAGAGCGACAGGTGGTCGATGGCCATCGATAGCGCTTGGGTCAGTTCCTCTTGCCAGGCGTCCAGTGTCTGGTGTTGGCGCGCATAGATCAGGTCAAAGCTGACCCGGTTGAAACAGTTGCGGGCGATGTCAAAGGCGGCGCGGGCCTCTGCCGCGGTGTGGATGCGGCCCAGCCGCCTCAGGTCTTCGTCATTCATCGCCTGAATGCCCATCGAAACCCGGTTCACGCCTGCATCGCGATAGGCGGCGAACCGCCCGGCCTCGACCGAACCGGGATTGGCCTCGAGGGTGATTTCCATGTCATTGGCGGGCCGCCACAGGGCGCGGGCGGTGTCGATCACGGCGGCCACGGTTTCGGGCGCCATCAGCGACGGGGTGCCGCCGCCAAAGAAGATCGTGTTCAGAACCCGATCGGGCGTTTCGGCAGCGGATCGGTGAAGCTCGGACAGATAGGCGTTAAGCCATTGATTTTGATCAATATTTCTGGAAACGTGGCTGTTGAAGTCGCAATAGGGGCATTTGGCCTCGCAAAAGGGCCAATGCACGTACAGGCCAAAGCCCCCGTTGCGCCAATCATCCGCCAAAGCAGCCTTTCACGAACATTTCCACCGCGCGACCGCGATGGCTGATCTTGTTCTTTTCCCAGCGATCCATCTCGGCAAAGGTAATGTCGTAGCCGTCGGGGACAAACATCGGGTCATAGCCGAACCCATCCTTGCCGCGGATCGGCCAGACCAGATGACCGGGCGCGACGCCTTCGAACACCTCGTCGTGCCCGTCGGGCCAGGCCAGAACCAGAGTGCAGCGGAATTGGGCCGTGCGGGGATGCGGTGCGCTTTTTGCTTCGAGCTCATCATGGGCGCGGGTCATGGCCATCAGAAAATCGCGGCCATTTCCGGTTTCGGCCCAATCAGCCGTGTACACGCCCGGCGCGCCATCCAGCGCGTCGATGGTGATCCCGGAATCGTCGGACAGGGCGGGCAGTCCGGTGGCCTGTGCGGCGGCGTGAGCCTTTATCCGGGCGTTGCCGACAAATGTGTCTTCAGTCTCTTCCGGCTCGGGCAGGTCCATCTCGGGCGCGCCCACGACCGTCACGCCAAAGGGCTCGAGCAGATGGGCCATCTCCTCAAGCTTGCCTTTGTTGTGGGTGGCGACCAGCAACCTGTCGCCGTCGAACTTGCGGGTCATGCGGTGGCGGCCTTTTGCGCTGCGGCCAGTTCACCGACGCCTTTTTCGGCCAGATCCATCAGTTGATCCATCTGAGCGCGGCTAAAGACCGAGCCTTCAGCACTCATCTGCACTTCGATCAGTTTGCCGGATCCGGTCATGATGAAGTTTCCATCTACGCCCGCTTCGCTGTCTTCGGGATAATCAAGGTCCAGTACTGGCTGACCTGCATATACGCCACAGGACACGGCCGCGACCGGATCAACCAACGGGTCGGAGATCACGTCGCCGGTCTTCATCAGCTTGTTCACCGCCAGACGCAGCGCGACCCAGCCGCCGGTGATTGACGCGCAGCGGGTGCCGCCATCGGCCTGGATCACATCACAGTCCACGGTGATTTGACGCTCGCCCAGAGCAACCCGATCGACGCCGGCGCGCAGGGCGCGGCCGATCAGGCGCTGGATTTCGACCGTGCGGCCCCCTTGTTTACCCGCGGCCGCCTCGCGCCGCATCCGCGTATTGGTGGCACGGGGCAGCATGCCGTATTCGGCTGTGACCCATCCGAGGCCCGAGCCCTTGATAAACGGCGGCACGCGATCTTCGATCGTAGCGGTGCACAGAACATGCGTGTCGCCCATTTTGATCAGGCAGGAACCTTCGGCATGTTTCGTGACTCCCGTCTCGATTGAAACGGCGCGCATTTCACTTAAATCTCTTCCAGAGGGTCGCATCGGAATTCCTTTGTTTGCTGGGTTGGGGATAACGCCCCGCAGCGTTACGATGCAACCCCGATTGACCTTTCATTTGCCTGCTATTTAATGACAAACGAGCAGGGGAACACGGATGAGCGAAGCGAGCAAGATTCTGGACGAGATGAACGACCGGTCACGCGAAGTGTTCCGGCTGATTGTCGAGAGCTATCTGGAAAGCGGAGAGCCCGTCGGCAGCCGTACTTTGACGCGTACGTTGTCAGAAAAAGTCAGCGCTGCAACTGTCCGCAATGTGATGCAGGATCTGGAATTTCTGGGCCTTCTGGATAGCCCCCATGTCAGCGCCGGCCGAATCCCGACGCAGCAAGGCCTGCGAATGTTTGTGGACGGATTGCTTGAGGTCGGCGACCTGGGTGCCGATGACCGGCAGAAACTGGAGCAGACATTAGGCTCTAACACGGGTGATGTCGGTGGAATGCTGGACCGTGTCGGCTCTGCCTTGTCGAACGTGACACAAGGGGCCTCGCTGGTTCTGACGCCCAAGCGTGAATCGGAAATTAAACATATCGAATTTGTTTCTCTGGGCCATGATCGGGCTTTGGTGGTTTTGGTTTTCTCGGACGGTCATGTGGAAAACCGGCTGTTCACGCCGCCACCTGGGCAAACGCCAAGTTCCATGCGCGAGGCCGCGAATTTCCTGAACGCACTTATCGAGGGGCGGACACTCAGCGAAGTGCGGCGGCAAATGCAGACGCAGATCGATGCGCGCAAGCAGGAAATCGACACTCTGGCCCGTGAGATGGTCGAAAGCGGAATGGCCGTTTGGGACGGAGACGGAAGCGACTCGGCCCGTTTGATCGTGCGCGGGCGCGCGAATCTGTTGAACGAACCCGGTCAGGCCGAGGAACTTGACCGCATCCGCACCCTGTTCGATGACCTTGAGCGCAAGCGAGACATCGCCGAATTCCTTGAATTGACCGAAGAAGGCGAGGGTGTGCGCATTTTTATCGGGTCTGAGAACAAACTTTTCTCACTTTCGGGTTCCTCTTTGGTGGTGTCTCCTTATATGAACGCTGATCGAAAGATAATCGGTGCGGTGGGGGTTATCGGACCCACACGTCTGAATTATGGGCGGATCGTACCGATCGTGGATTATACGGCGCAACTGGTCGGCAAGCTGATATCCGACCGGAGCTAGAGGGTAAAAGATGGCAGAGCCGAAGAACGAAGATTTTCTGGACGATATCGCAACCGCCGAGGCCGAAGAGCTGGCCGAAGAGCTGATGGATATCAGCGAAGAAGAACTGGAACTGGACGCGCTGCGGGCCGAACGGGATGACTATAAAGACAAGTTCATGCGCGCGCTGGCGGATGCCGAAAACATGCGCAAGCGCAGCGACAAGGCGCGCCGCGATGCGGAACAGTATGGCGGGTCCAAGCTGGCCCGCGATATGCTGCCCGTCTATGACAACATGAAACGCGCCCTTGAAGCTGCGACGGATGAGCAGAAAGAAGTGGCTGCTGGTCTGCTGGAAGGCGTCGAATTGACCATGCGCGCTTTGAAGGATGTGTTCCAGAAGCACGGAATCGAAGTGATCACACCCGAAGTGGGCGACCGGTTTGATCCGAACGTGCATGAGGCCATGTTCGAGGCGCCTGTTCCAGGAACCAAGGCAGGAGACATCATTCAGGTGTCCGCCGAAGGGTTTATGTTGCACGATCGTCTGCTGCGCCCGGCGCAGGTGGGCGTGTCGTCAACCCCGGCAAGCTGATACGCGCCCAAGGGCGCGTGCCTTCGGCGAGAGTATTTGGGAAAAGATGAAGGGGCGGTCAGGATCTGGCCGCCTCTTTCAGTTTGTAGATCAGATCGAGGGCTTCGCGCGGGGTCAGGTCGTCCGGCAGGATCTGGTCCAGCATATCGGTGACGGGCGACGCTTTCGGGACCGGCGGCGGGGGCGGTGCGGCCGAAAACAGCGGCAGATCGTCGATCAGCGCCTTCTGCTTGCCGCCCTCACGTTCCGTTTTCTCCAACTGGTCCAGAACCACGCGGGCGCGTTCGACCACGGATGCGGGCAGCCCGGCCAATTGCGCGACCTGCACGCCATAGGAGCGGTCGGCGGCGCCCTTGTGGACCTCGTGTAGGAATATCACCTCGCCGTCCCATTCCTTGACCGCGACGGTGGCGTTTTCGACGCCCTCCAGCTTGCCGGCCAGCGCGGTCAGCTCGTGGTAATGCGTGGCAAACAGCGCGCGGCAGCGGTTGGCGGCGTGCAGATGTTCCAGCGTGGCCCAGGCGATGGACAGGCCGTCATAGGTGGCGGTGCCACGCCCGATTTCGTCGAGGATCACCAGCGCCCGGTCATCGGCCTGGTTGAGGATGGCCGCGGTTTCCACCATCTCGACCATGAATGTCGACCGGCCCCTTGCCAGATCGTCAGAGGCGCCCACGCGGCTGAAAAGCTGGCTGACCACGCCGATATGAGCTTGCTCGGCCGGGACGTAGCTGCCCATCTGGGCCAACAGGGCGATCAGCGCATTCTGGCGCAGGAAGGTCGACTTACCGGCCATGTTGGGGCCGGTCAGCAACCAGATGGCGGCGCCGTCCTGGGCGCTGAGGTCGCAGTCATTGGCGATGAAGGCATCACCGTTTTGCTGGCGCAGCGCGTGCTCTACCACCGGATGCCGACCGCCCTGAACACTGAACGCCCGGGAGGCGTCTACCTGTGGTCTGCACCAGTTTTCTCCGCGGGCCAGATCTGCCAGCGCGGTGGTCTGATCCAGTTCGGCCAGCCCTCGGGCGGCTTGATTAAGTCGCGCAGCGAAGCTCAAAATCTCATCAGAAAGCCTTTGATAGAGCCTTTTTTCGATCTCAAGAGCCAGGTTGCCGGCGTTCAGGATGCGGGTTTCGATCTCGCTGAGCTCAACCGTGGTGAACCGCACCTGGTTGGCGGTGGTCTGGCGGTGGATATAGGTCTCGCTGAAGGGCGGGTTCAGCATCTTTTCGGCATGGGTGGCCGTGGTTTCGATGAAATAGCCCAGCACGTTGTTGTGCTTAATTTTCAGCGAGGCGATGCCGGTGTGTTCGGCGTATTTCTGCTGAAACCCGGCAATGACCGAGCGGCCTTCGTCCCGCAGGGTGCGGGCCTCGTCCAGTTCGGCGTCAAAGCCCGGCGCGATGAAGCCGCCATCGCGCGCCAGCAGCGGCGGGTCGGCGACCAGCGCCTGATCCAGCAGGTCGAGCAGATCGTCGAATCCCACAAGGTTCTGCACCGCAGTCGCCAGCAGCACCGGCAGGTCTTGACCTTCGCAAATCCCGGCGATCGCTGCGGCTTGGGTCAGCCCGTTGCGGATGGCGGCCAAGTCGCGCGGGCCGCCTCGGTCCAGCGACAGGCGCGACAAGGCGCGGTCCAGATCGGGCGTCTTGCGCAGCGCCTCGCGCAGATCGGCGGTGATCAGGCTGTCCTGGGCGGCAAAATCGACCGCGTCCAGCCGCGCGTGGATGACATCAAGATTGCGCGAGGGGCTGGACAGGCGTTGTTCCAGCAGGCGCGCACCGCCCGGGGTTACGGTCCGGTCCACCACCGACAGCAGCGATCCGGCCCGCCCGCCCGACAAAGATCGTGTCAGTTCAAGGTTGCGGCGGGTGGCCGCGTCGATCTGCACGACGCGATCTTCGGATTCTTTCAGCGGCGTTTGCAACAGGGGCAATTTGCCCTTCTGTGTGATCTCCAGATAATCGATCAGCGCGCCCATCGCGGACACTTCGGCGCGTCCAAAGCTTCCGAACGCGTCCAGCGCGCCCACGTGAAACAACCCGCAGATGCGTTTTTCAGCCGCCGTGCTGTCAAAACTCGCCCGTCCGACAGGGGTGAGAGAAATACCCAAATCGCGGACCGGCTCATTCAGTTTTTCCTGCACGTTGTCTGCCACGATCAGTTCCGACGGGGCCAGCCGGGCCAGCTCGGGGCTCAGCCGGACCGAGGTCAGCGGCATCACGTGAAACGCCCCGGTCGATATGTCCGCCCAGGCCAGCGCGGCCTCGTCGCGCACCTCGGCATAGGCGGCCAGAAAGTTGTGGCGGCGCGCCTCCAACAGCGCGTCCTCGGTCAGGGTGCCGGGGGTGACAAGGCGCACGACATCGCGCTTTACCACCGATTTAGAGCCTCTTTTCTTGGCCTCGGCCGGGCTTTCCATCTGTTCGCAGACGGCGACGCGAAAGCCCTTGCGGATCAGCGTCAGCAGATAGCCTTCGGCCGAATGCACCGGCACGCCGCACATCGGAATATCTTCGCCATTGTGTTTGCCGCGCTTGGTCAGGGCGATGTCCAGCGCCTCGGCGGCGTTCACGGCGTCTTCAAAGAACATCTCGTAGAAATCGCCCATGCGGTAAAACAGCAGGGCATCCGCGTGGGCCTCTTTGATTTCCAGGTATTGCGCCATCATCGGCGTGACGTTGGACAAGGCTGCTCCCCTCTGGCGTATTCCGGCGCGACCTTACAAACCCGGCCCCTGCGACGAAAGGTGAAAACGTATTGTCGTTGAGACGCGCCTTTGCCTGCGCTATGAGGCAAAAGCCCAACAGATGTAAAGAAACGACATATCCGATGCCCAAAGCGAAGATCACCAAAGAAGAGGCGCTGGCCTTTCACCTTGACCCGACCCCCGGCAAGTGGGAGGTGCAAGCCACCGTCCCGATGACCACGCAGCGGGATCTGTCATTGGCCTACAGCCCGGGTGTGGCCGTCCCATGTGAAGCGATCGCTGAGGCACCGGAAACCGCATATGATTATACCAACAAGGGCAATCTGGTTGCTGTGATCTCGAACGGAACAGCGGTTCTGGGTCTTGGCAACCTTGGCGCGCTGGGCTCGAAACCGGTGATGGAGGGGAAATCCGTTCTGTTCAAGCGGTTCGCCGACGTGAACTCGATCGATATCGAGCTGGACACCGAAGACCCGGATGAATTCTGCCGCGCGGTGCGACTGATGGGGCCGACCTTCGGCGGTATCAACCTGGAAGACATCAAGGCGCCCGAATGTTTCATCATCGAACAGCGCCTGAAGGAAGAGATGGACATCCCCGTCTTTCACGACGACCAGCACGGCACGGCCGTGATTTGCGCGGCCGGTTTGATCAATGCGCTGCATATCTCGGGCAAGAAGATCGAGGATGTGAAGATCGTTCTGAACGGGGCCGGGGCGGCAGGGATCGCCTGTATCGAATTGCTCAAGGCGATGGGCGCCCGCCATGAAAACTGCATCGTCTGCGACACAAAGGGCGTGATCTATCAGGGCCGTACCGAGGGCATGAACCAGTGGAAATCGGCACATGCGATCACCACGGATCTGCGGACTCTGGAAGAGGCCATGAAGGGCGCGGACGTGTTTCTGGGCGTGTCGGTCAAGGGCGCGGTCACGCAGGAGATGGTCGCAAGCATGGCCGATAATCCGGTGATCTTCGCCATGGCCAACCCCGATCCGGAAATCACCCCGGAAGAGGCGCACGAGGTCCGTGTGGACGCCATCGTGGCGACCGGGCGCAGCGATTATCCGAACCAGGTCAACAACGTTCTGGGCTTTCCCTATTTGTTCCGCGGCGCGCTGGACATTCACGCCCGCGCCATCAATGACGAGATGAAGATCGCCTGTGCCCATGCACTCGCCAATCTGGCGCGCGAAGATGTACCGGATGAGGTCGCGATGGCTTATGGCAAATCGCTGACCTTCGGGCGCGACTACATCATTCCCACGCCGTTTGATCCGCGCCTGATCCACCGTATCCCGCCCGCTGTTGCCAAGGCAGGAATGGATACCGGCGCGGCCCGCCGTCCGATCATCGACATGGACGCATATGAGCTGAGCCTGAAGTCCCGGATGGACCCGACCGCAAGCATCCTGCGCGGGCTGAACGCCCGGGCGCGACAGGCGCAAAGCCGCATGATTTTTGCCGAGGGCGATGATCCCCGCGTGCTGCGTGCCGCCGTCATGTACCAACGTTCAGGCTTTGGTAAGGCGCTCGTGGTCGGTCGGGCAGATGATGTTAAAGACAAACTGGAAGCCACCGGTCTTGGTGATGCTGTGCGGGAAATCGAGGTTGTGAACGCTGCCAACACCGCGCATCTCGAGACCTATTCGAATTTCCTCTATGAGCGTTTGCAGCGTAAAGGCTTTGACCGCAAGGATATTCACCGACTGGCCGCGCGGGACCGCCATGTGTTCTCATCCCTGATGCTGGCCCATGGCCACGGAGACGGGTTGGTCACAGGTGCAACACGAAAATCGGCACACGTAATTGATCGTATCAATCATGTCTTCGATGCCGATGCCGCCCATGGTGCTGCCGGTGTGACGGCACTTCTGCATAAAGGCCGGATCGTTCTGATCGGTGATACACTGGTGCATGAATGGCCGGATGAAAACGATTTGGCCAACATTGCCGAGCGTTCCGCAGCAGTGGCCCGACATATGGGTCTGGAGCCCCGGGTTGCTTTTGTCAGCTTCTCGACATTTGGATACCCGGTTTCGGAACGTGCCGAGAAGATGCACCGAGCGCCGGCGGTTCTGGACCAGCGCGGTGTCGATTTCGAGTATGAGGGCGAAATGACAGTGGATGTTGCCCTGAACGTGGATCAGCAGGCGGCCTATCCGTTTTCACGCCTGACTGGGCCTGCGAACATCCTGATCGTCCCCGCACGACACTCGGCGTCGATTTCAACCAAGCTGATGCAGGAAATGGGCGGTGCCACCGTGATCGGGCCGATCCTGTCGGGCGTCGACAAGCCGATTCAGATTTGCTCGACCGTCTCAACCGCGAACGATATTCTGAACATGGCCATTCTGGCCTCGTGCGACATCGGATAAGCCATGACAATCTGGAACCTCGGCTCAATCAACGCGGATATGGTTTATGACCTGCCGCATCTGCCTGCGCCAGGGGAAACTCTGGCCGCCCACGGGCTGGACCGGTTCCTTGGCGGAAAAGGTGCCAATATGTCAGTGGCGGCTGCGCGGGCCGGATCACGCGTCAGCCATATCGGCGCCGTTGGGCATGATGGGCGCTGGGCGAAGGATCGACTGACGGAATATGGCGTGGACACACGCTATATCTCTGAGGTGGATCCGCCGACGGGGCATGCGATCATTGCGGTGGACGCCGAGGGTGAGAACCTGATCATCCTCTATCCGGGGGCCAACCACGCCTTGGATGTCAGCCATCTGGGGCAGGCGCTGTCATCGGCAAGCACCGGTGATCTGCTGATCTTGCAGAATGAAACCAACGCACAGGTCGAAGCCGCGCAATTCGGGCGCAAACTTGGATTGACCGTGTGTTATGCCGCCGCGCCGTTTCAAGCACAGGCGGTTCAGGCGGTTCTGCCCTATCTGGATTTCCTGATCCTGAACGAGATCGAGGCCGAACAATTGCGGCAGGAAACCGGGATGGGTGCGGCTGATCTGCCCGTGCGGCATGTCATTGTCACGCTGGGCTCAAAAGGTGCCCGGTATTTGCAGCAGGGCAAAGACCCGGTGGAATTTGCGGCCCACAAGGTTCAGGCCGTGGATACCACCGGGGCAGGTGATACATTTACCGGCTACGTGCTGGCTGGAATGGATCGCGGAATGCCGATGGAACAGGCCATTCTGCAAGCGAACCGCGCCGCTGCCCTGATGGTCACGCGGCACGGAACCGCGGATGTCATTCCTGATCTGAGAGAAGTGCGCGACGCGACCTTTGATTAAGACCCGGCGAAAGGCGCATCTGAACCCCAAAGCTGTTTGACACGCGCGTCACGGCCACAGGCTTTGCGATATGCTTTATAGGCGTTGTGCTGACGTTTGGGCCCAAAGCGGGTAAGGATCAGCTTGTTCCCTTTGTAGTAATCCTGATGATAGGCCTCGGCAGGGTAAAACGTGCCCGCCTTCAGGATCGGGGTGACAACATTTTGACCCAGGGCTCGTTGTGCTTCTTTCTTCGCCTGTTCAGCCAACGCTTTTTCGCCTGTGTTAGAGACGAATATCGCAGTTCGATAGCTGTCGCCCCGGTCGCAGAACTGGCCGCCGGCGTCCGTCGGATCAACCGATCGGAAGAACATGTTCAGCAGTGTTTCACGTGACACCCGCGCCGGGTCAAAAGTGATCTGAACTGCTTCATAATGGCCGGTGCCACCTTTGGAGACCTGATCATAGGTGGGGTTGGCCGATTTGCCGCCGGTATAGCCCGACACGGCCCCGATAACGCCCGGTACAGATTCAAAATCGGACTCGACACACCAGAAACACCCCCCTGCAACTGTCAGCGTTTCGGCACCTGCCGCGGGGGCAGGCAGGGCGCGCAGCATCATCGCAAGTGTGATCAGGGTGAACAAAATGGCCGGTTTGAAGGCTTCCAGAAAAGCGGTTCGTGACATGTCGGGTCTCCTTTCGGCACCAAGGTGACTCGAACCCGAATGACATTCAATTGCCTGACATCTGATGTCACGGGCTGGTGAGGCAAGTTTATCGGCGGCGGATGTCGGTGGAACAGCTTGCGCAGGCCGTCTTGGCGGTGGGATAGGGCGCCCCGGCGAGGTGGAATTCCGCGGTGAACCTGCCTTCGGCTTAACCCAGCAACTGCCCCAGTTTCATCGCAACGCCCATATTGCCCGAGATTTTGAGCTTGCCCAAAGCGACACCTGTCATCGGGTTCAGTTTTCCGGTCAGAAGCTTGGTCAGGTTGTCCTGCGAGATGCGGATCGTGCAATCCGTTTCCTGGTCCTGTGTCGATGCCTGACTGTCGGCCAGAACAATCACGCCGTCCTCGCCACAATCGAATTTCAATGAGCCGTCAAAGGTTTTGCCGTTCAGGCCTTTTTGAATTTCATCGGCGATATGCTGAAGCATCCGGGTTCCTTTCGCAGTTTCCGAATGCGTAAAACGTCAGGTATCGAACAGGCAAGGCTGACCCGACTGGAACTTCCGATCACGATGCGCCAAGGCTCTGAACGGTTCGCGCGCAAGGCTCGCCATCGTAGAAAGCGTCAAGAATTGCCTGAAACTCGGCCGGAGCATCTGCCACCGAGGAAAACAATGTCATCGAAGAGCGAAGCTTTTTCGCGTCAACACCACCCAGAATGTCGCTGACGTCGCGCCCCTGATGCAGCAACATCAACGAGGCCGCTTGCGTCAGACGGTGGCGCAGTACCGGGTGGTTCAGATAGCGCGTGGCTTCATCCAGATCTTCGATGCCGTAAAGCTGCGCCATATGAGACTGGCCCAGCTCGGCCAGTTGCGGAAACACGAACCACATCCAGTGGCTGGTCTTCTGCCCCTGTTCCAGTTCGCGCAGGACATCGGCCCAGACCGTGTCCTGCGCTTCGATGAACATTTCCAGTTCGTCGTTCAGACCGTCATCTTCGGTCACTTGGACAACCGCTTGTCGCGCGCGGCCAGCAGTTTCAGCCGCAACGCGTTCAGTTGGATGAAGCCCGCGGCGTCTTTCTGATCATAGGCACCCGCGTCTTCTTCGAAGGTCACATGCGCCTCGGAATACAGCGAGTGATCCGACCAGCGGCCCACGGTCGAGGCCAGACCCTTGTACAGCTTCACGCGGACGGTGCCGGTGACGTGTTCCTGGCTCTTGTCGATGGCAGCTTGCAGCATTTCACGTTCAGGCGAGTACCAGAAGCCGTTGTAGATCAGTTCCGCATATTGCGGCATCAACTGGTCCTTCAGATGCATCGCGCCGCGGTCCATGGTGATGGATTCGATGCCACGATGCGCCTCAAGCAGGATGGTGCCGCCGGGAGTTTCGTAGATGCCGCGCGACTTCATACCGACAAAGCGACCTTCAACAAGGTCCAGACGACCGATGCCGTGCTTGCCGCCATATTCGTTCAGCTTGGTCAGGATGGTCGCGGGGCTCATCGCCTCGCCATTGATGCTGACCGCGTCGCCTTTTTCAAAGCCGATCTCGATGAATTCAGGCTGATCGGGCGCGTCCTCGGGGTGGACGGTGCGCTGATAGACATAGTCGGGCGCCATATCGGCGGGGTCTTCCAGAACCTTGCCCTCGGACGAGGTGTGCAGCAGGTTGGCATCGACCGAAAACGGCGCCTCGCCACGTTTGTCCTTGGCAATCGGAATCTGGTTCTGTTCCGCAAATTCCAGCAGCTTGGTCCGGCTGGTCAGGTCCCATTCGCGCCAGGGTGCGATCACTTTGATGTCGGGGTTCAGCGCATAGGCCGCCAGTTCGAACCGCACCTGATCGTTGCCCTTGCCGGTCGCACCATGTGCCACGGCGTCAGCACCGGTGGCTTCGGCGATTTCGACCAAACGTTTCGAAATCAGGGGGCGCGCAATGGACGTGCCCAGAAGGTACAGACCCTCGTACTGCGCATTGGCGCGGAACATCGGGAAGACGAAATCGCGCACGAATTCTTCGCGGATGTCCTCGATATAGATGTTCTCGGGCTTGATCCCCAGCAGTTCAGCTTTTTGGCGAGCGGGCTCCAGCTCTTCACCCTGACCCAGATCGGCGGTGAAGGTTACAACTTCACAACCATATTCGGTCTGCAACCATTTCAGGATGATCGAGGTATCAAGGCCACCGGAATAGGCCAGAACAACTTTCTTGGGCGCGGACATCTGACTTCCCTTTATGCGTAGAACGATTGGCCCCTAGCGGGTTTTGAGCGCGGGGGCAAGTTGTGAGGATTGACGCAGTACCTGAATTGGGGTGAAACGGGTGCAGAGAATAACAAGCATTGGTTGAAGGGGCGGTTTCAAATGTTGGGATGGCAGATTTTCTTGCATTCTGTGCGGATGGTATTTGGAAACATCAAGCAGGTGCTACAGATTACGGTTGGCCCTGCTCTTATTGCGACAATCATCATCGTGGGCGTGTTCTTGGCGCTTGGTATTCCGCTTGAGGCACTTGAAGACAATGCAGGCGCGTTGCCGTCAGGTGCAACCGCAGGTTCAGCCTTTGTTTTTGTGGTCGTTTTGCTGGCGGTAATGTCCGTCACCATGTTCTGGATTGCGGTGTCATGGCACCGCTTCATCCTGTTGGAAGAGTATCCCACGGGAATATTCCCGACATTCCGCTTGGACAGGATTCTTGCCTATTTCGGTCGCTTTCTGATGTTGGGGATTTTGATGGTGATCGCGTATATCCCCATGGGTCTGGTCGCTGCTGCACTAGGCGAAAGTCTTGCGGGGCTTTCGATCATTCTGATGATTGTTTACACCGTTTTTCTGGTCGTGTGCTTCTATCGCCTGTCAATTATCCTGCCCGCGGCGGCGATAGGAAATCCCATATCGATCGGTGAGGCATGGAACAACACATCCGGGGTCAGCGGTGCAATCTTGTTGCTGCTACTCGTCGCCCTCCTGTTCCAGATTCTGGTGCAGCTGGCTTTCACCCTTCTGGCACTTATACCGGTGCTTGGCGTATTGCTGACCGTGTTCTTTGGCACGCTCATTTTGCCGATGATCAATGTCAGTATCCTGACCACGATGTACGGAATCTTCATCGAAAAACGCGAACTGTCCTGAGCGGCGTACACATATGTATTCCTTGCCCTTATCGCGATGATGGGGCAGGGAAATCGACATGACTGATTTCATGACCTGCGCCCGCGCTGCCGAACAGGCGATGCGCACCGTGTTTCCGGCAACACCGTTGCAACGGAATGCCCATTTGTCTGACCGTTATGGGGCCGATATCTGGCTCAAGCGCGAAGACCTCAGCCCAGTGCGGTCCTACAAGATCCGTGGTGCGTTCAATGCCATGCGCAAGCAGCAGGGGCAGGACCTGTTCGTCTGTGCCAGTGCTGGCAACCACGCGCAGGGCGTGGCGTTCATGTGCAAGCATCTGGACGTGCGCGGCGTGATCTTCATGCCGGTGACGACGCCGCAGCAAAAAATTCAAAAGACCCGCATTTTCGGCGGCGACAATATCGAGATCCACCTGACTGGCGACTATTTCGACGATACTCTGGCCGCCGCGCAAGCATGGTGCGCGCAGCAGGGCGGGTATTTCCTGTCACCCTTCGATGACGCTGATGTCATTGAAGGCCAGGCTTCATTGGCGGTCGAGATCGAAGAGCAAATGGGCGGTGTGCCGGATCACGTCGTTTTGCCGGTTGGCGGCGGCGGCATGTCCTCGGGCGTGGCGACATGGTTCGGGGATCGCAGCCATTGTCTGTTTGTCGAACCGGCCGGAGGTGCCTGTTTGCGCGCTGCACTGGCTGCGGGGCATCCAGTGTCGCTGGATCATGTGGATACCTTCGTCGATGGCGCTGCGGTCGGCCGCATCGGCGAGAAACCGTTCGAATTGTTGAAATCACGCCACCTGTCGGATGTGCTGGTTCTGTCCGAGGACCGAATCTGCACAACTATGATCGAGATGCTGAATGTCGAAGGCATCGTTCTGGAGCCCGCCGGCGCGCTGGCGATCGAAGCGGTGGGCGATATCCAAAGCTTTGTGCGGGGCAAGACCGTGGTCTGCGTGACATCCGGTGGCAATTTCGATTTCGAACGCCTGCCCGAGGTCAAAGAACGCGCTCAACGCTATTCCGGGGTGAAGAAGTATTTCATCTTGCGCCTGCCGCAGCGCCCCGGCGCGCTGAAGGAGTTTCTGGGTATTCTGGGCCCCGAGGACGATATCGCCCGCTTTGAATACATGAAGAAATCGGCGCGCAATTTCGGTTCGGTCCTGATCGGGATTGAAACCCGCAAGCCTGAAAACTTCATGCGTCTGTTTGCGCATCTGGATGAGGCAGGGTTCACCTACACCGATATAACCGAAGACGAAACGCTGGCGCAGTTCGTGATTTAATCCAGATTCTGGCGCAGCTCAGCCTCGAATTTCTGTTTCGAGCTGTCAAATACGGCCAGAATAGCGGGCAGATCGACATCCTCGCCCTGACCCGCGGCCGCCTGCCGTTCGCCGTCCTGACAGAGTTTCGAGAACTGGTCGAATCCAAGACTGAGCGCGCTGCCCTTCAGGAAATGCAGATTCTGTTCCAGTTCGGACCGGCTTGTATCCTGATGCAAGCGGGCGATGACCTCCTGCACTTCTTCCAGAAAGATGTCGACCACCTCATCAAACTCATCCGGGCCAACCTCGTCCCGCAATTGTCGGACTCTGCCCCAGTGGATCATACTGCGTCACCTGCCGTTGAACATGCGTTTTCAGGAATAGGCAACACCAGTAAAAACCGGGTTAACAGCCCAGCGGGATTGCGGCCTTCGGTCTTCACCGGATGTTAAAACCGTCGCTACTAGGATCGCCCTGTATGAATGAACGCATCAGGTCAGAGGGTAAATGGTACCAAGGGCGAGTCTTAAGGAAACCAGATCAGATCTGGATTTCGGCGCGATCCGTAAGGTGCTGGTGGTTGATGACAGCCGTCTGCAGCGGCGCATCCTGGTCGCATCGCTCAGAAAATGGGGCTTTGAGGTGGTTGAGGCCGATACGGGCGATGCCGCCCTGGCGCATTGTCTGGACGATCCGCCCGATCTTGTTCTCAGCGATTGGGTCATGCCGGGGATGAGCGGGCTTGAGTTCTGCAATGCGTTTCGCGCCCTGGATACCGATCAATATTGTTATTTCATCCTTCTGACTTCCAAAAGTGAAAAGCAGGAGGTTGCGCGCGGACTGGATGCCGGGGCAGACGATTTTCTGATCAAACCCCTTGAGGCGGATGAATTGCGGGCGCGCATATCCGCAGGCGCGCGCATTCTGGACATGCAGCGCGAGCTTTCACAGAAAAACCGCCTGATCGAATCCGCGCTGGAAGAACTCAGGCTGGCGCATGACGCGATCGACAAGGACCTCATTCAGGCCCGAAAAATCCAGGAATCGCTGGTCCCGGAATTTACGCGGAGCTTTGGAAAATCCCGGGTCAGCCTGTTGTTGAAACCCTGTGGCCATATCGGAGGAGACCTTGTTGGCATGTTTTCGCCCGGGGTCAATCGGCTGGGGTTCTACAGCATCGATGTATCCGGACATGGCATCACCTCGGCCATGATGACGGCGCGTCTGGGCGGTTATCTTTCCAGCAAGCATTTCGATCAAAATGTCGCAATGGAGAAGAGGTTCAACAAATTCTATGCACTGCTGCCTCCGGAAGACGTCGCAAGCATGCTCAATTCCCGATTAATGGCGGATGAAGGGATCGAGGAATATTTCACGATGGTCTACGCCATTGTGGATCTTCGAAACGGGCATCTCAAGATGGTGCAGGCCGGGCATCCGTATCCGCTTCTGCTGCGGCAGGATGGCAGCACTGAATTTCTGGGCGATGGCGGGTTGCCGATCGGGCTGATCGAAGATGCGAGTTTTCAGCAAATCGAGATTCACATGAAACCCGGCGACAAACTGTTGGTGTATTCGGACGGATTTACCGAATGTCAGCTTGCCGAAGGCGGTTTGCTGGAGGAAGACGGTTTGCGACAGATGGCCCAGCAGTGCATTTCTGAAAAGGGCGGGTCGGAGTTTCTGGACGACATGTTCTGGCGATTGACCCAGGAGATTTCGCCCAAAGACGGCATTGGGGATGACGTATCCGCCGTTTTCTTTGAATATTACGGGCCTTAAAGCGAACTGAGATGCATTTCCGCAAAGTGCCGGTCACCGTCGTTGCCCAGCAATTCAACAGCATCGGCGGCTTCCATCCACAGTGCTTCGTGGAATGCCTCGCTCGGCGGGCCTTTGCGGCGTACGGGACGGGCGCGGTAGATCAGGCAGACCTTTTCGGCCCACAGATCGTATTCGGGCATATAGGTGAACCGGCGAAAAGCGCCGATGCGACGCGGGTTGGCAACGTGCCACCCGGTTTCTTCATAGACTTCGCGATGCAAGGCCGAAATCGGTGATTCGCCCGGATCGATGCCTCCACCCGGCAATTGCAGATCCGGGCCCGGTTCGGTCTGACAGGTCAACAGCAATTGACCGCCACGTGGCAAAAGGGCATATACGCCAACCCTTCGGGTGTATTTCCGCCCCGTCTCGGGGGTTTCACCGAACCGCCTGATCATGTATGGCCCCTTTCAACCCGATCTGTACGACCTATATGGTGCCGGTATGCCAACCCGTGGCGTGTAAGGAAACCCCATGTCTCTTGGAACAAAAATCGCGTGGGACGATACCGTCCTGCCCTTTCAACTTGATGCATCCGACATGCGCGGCCGCGTGGCCCGTCTGGATGGCGTGCTGGATGGTATCCTGAAACAGCATCACTATCCCGAGCAGGTCGAGGCGCTTGTGGCCGAGATGGCCTTGCTGACCGCGTTGATCGGCCAAACGGTTGCGTTGCGCTGGAAACTGTCGTTGCAGGTACAGTCCAAAGGGGCGGTGCGCATGATCGCAACCGACTATTATGCGCCGCAGGAAGAGGGCCAGCCCGCCCAGATACGGGCTTATGCCAGCTTTGACCGGGACCGGCTTTCCAATTCTGCGCCTTTCGATCAGGTGGGCGAAGGGTATTTTGCCATCATGATCGATCAGGGAGAGGGCACGCAGCCGTATCAGGGCATCACTCCGCTGGCCGGTGGATCGCTGAGCGCCTGCGCCGAGTCGTATTTTGCGCAATCCGAACAGCTGCCGACGCGGTTTTCGCTGAGCTTCGGCAAATCGACCGAGCCGGGCGTGGGCGAGCATTGGCGTGCAGGCGGCATCATGCTGCAACACATGCCCAAAGCGTCGCCCTTTGCCGCGTCGGGTGAAGGAACCGGTGACATCCTGACCGCTGCCGATCTGGTCGATGGCGAAGAAGGTGAAAACTGGGGTCGCGTCAATATCCTGCTGGATACCGTCGAGGATTTGGAGATGATCGGCCCCTCTGTTGCGCCGACCGACCTTCTGGTTCGCCTGTTTCACGAGGAACAGCCGCGTGTCTATGATGCGCAGTCCGTGCAATTTGGCTGCACCTGTTCCGAGGATCGTGTGCGACAGAGCCTGTCGATCTATTCGGCCAAGGATATCGAAAAGATGACCACGCCCGAGGGCGAAGTCACCGCGGATTGTCAGTTCTGCGGGGCTCATTATGTGTTGGACCCGGCAACTGTCGGATTCGATGCCGAAGACCCCAAAGGTGCATGACCCGGTTGAAAAGATCCGGGCGGCCCTGCGCCGCCCCGGTCACGGGTCCAGCGACTTTGACTTGAACCCGGATACCGTTCTGCCGCCCGGACGACGGTTGCGACCCGCCGGTGTTCTGGTGGCCATTTCCCTGGCTGATGACACACCGCAGGTCATCCTGACCAAACGCTCATCCGCGTTGAAGCATCACCCGGGCCAGATCGCCTTTCCCGGTGGCAAACAGGACGAAACCGATGCTGATGTTACGGCTGCGGCTCTGCGGGAAGCTGAGGAAGAGATCGGCCTGCCCCCTGAAATGCCCGAGATCCTGGGATTTCTGCCGACGCATGAGACCGTGACCTCGTTCACAGTAACACCGGTTGTCGCAGTTTTGCGGGACAGGTTCCAACCCGTGCCTGAACCCGGCGAAGTGGACGAAGTTTTCTCGACCCCCCTTGCCCATCTTTTGAATCCTGAGAATTATCTGGTCGAGTCGCGCCGATGGCGCGGCCAGAGACGCAGATACTACGCAGTTCCGTACGGCCCCTATTACATTTGGGGCGCGACCGCCCGCATATTGCGCGGGCTTGCTGCACGGGTGAATGAATGATGCTGATTGACGAAGCTTGGATCAGTGAACCAGCGACGCAAAAGGTCTGTTCGGCCCTGACCTCATCCGGGGCTCAGGCGCTTTTCGTGGGTGGATGCGTGCGCAACGCGCTGCTTGGTGCTCCAGTGTCGGATATCGACATCGCCACCGATGCAAGGCCCGGGCAGATCGTCGAGCTGGCGCAGGCCGCCGGGCTCAGGGCCATTCCGACCGGCATCGAGCATGGTACGATCACGGTGGTCAGCGCGGGCATCCCGCACGAGGTTACCACCTTCCGCCGTGACGTGGAAACCGATGGCCGTCGCGCGGTGGTGGCATTTTCCGATCATGTCGAAGAAGACGCGGCGCGACGGGATTTCACCATGAACGCGCTCTATGCCCAACCCGATGGCACCGTGCTGGACCCTCTGGGTGGTCTTCCCGACCTCGAGGCCCGGTTGGTGCGGTTCATTGGAGCCGTCGAGAACCGCATTCGCGAAGACTATCTCCGCTCGCTTCGCTACTTCCGTTTTCACGCCTGGTACGGGGATCCGGATGGCGGTTTCGACCCCGATGCCCTGGCCGCCATCGGCGCCAATCTTGACGGGCTGGAGTCATTGTCGCGCGAGCGGATCGGGGCAGAGCTGCTGAAATTGCTGGCATCGCCTGATCCGGCCCCTGCCGTTGCGACCATGCGCAGTACCGGTGTTTTGGCCCGGGTGTTGCCGGGGGCGGACGATCGGTCTTTGGCCCCTTTGATCGCGCTGGAACAGGCGGCTGGTGCCGATCCCGATCCGGTGCGTCGTCTGGCAGCCATTGCCTCGCCCGATGATGCCGCGACATTGCGGTTGAGCCGTTCGCAGTTGCAACGCCTGATCAGGATGCGTGAAGAAGCACAGTCCACAACCAGTATTGCTGAACTGGGATACCGCTATGGCGATGAAGGGGGATTGCACGAGACGCTTTTGCGCTGCGCCTTTCTGGAACAACCCTGGTCCGAAGATTTGCGGCGCGATCTGCATGCAGGCGCAGCAGCGCGTTTCCCTGTCCAGGCCAGAGATCTGATCCCCAACTTCACCGGCCCGGCGCTGGGCAAGAAGCTGGCCGAGCTGGAAAAACGCTGGATCGCATCCGGTTTTTCGCTGTCACGCGAAGAGTTGTTGGCACATTAGCGCGAAGTCTCAAAAGGGGATGACATCTCGGATCCTTTGTGCTTAGTTGCGCCTGTCACATGGATGGAGGAATGCGAATGTATTACGGGATCTGGTTCGGCTAAAGCCGGGACACCTGCCCCGTAAAGGGTGGTGTTCAGGCGCCATCTTTCTTCGCACGTCTATTTTCCTGCTCAATCGGAGCACTTTCCATGTTTCGCTATTTCGAAAACCTTGTTGACCCTTTTGTTGCCTACCGTGAGGCTGACGCACCGCCGACGCGGTTGTGGCCCTTCATGCTGGATTATTCGCGGCCCTTTTTCCGGGTATTTTTCTGGGCGGCGCTGGTTTCCATAATCGTCGCGGGTGTTGAAATCGGGCTGATCTACTACATGGGTCGCGTAGTGGATCTGTTGGGCGGCACGCCGGCAGAGGTCTGGCAAAATCACGGAACGGAATTGTTGTTGATGGCAGCCTTTGTGTTGCTGTTGCGTCCGCTTCTGCATTTGGTCGACGTACTTCTGCTGAACAATACAATATTGCCGAATTTTGGTACGCTGATCCGTTGGCGTGCGCACAAACACGTGTTGCGTCAGTCGGTTGGCTGGTTCGAAAACGACTTTGCCGGGCGGATTGCAAACCGGATCATGCAGACACCTCCTGCGGCGGGTGAAGTGGTCTTTCAGGTTTTTGACGCGATTTCCTTTTCGTTGGCCTATTTGATCGGTGCGGCGATCCTGCTGTATGCGGCGGATCCGCGTTTGTTGATCCCGCTGCTGATCTGGTTCGGATTCTACGCCATGCTGGTGCGCTGGACCGTTCAGCGTGTTGGTCCGGCGTCAAAAGCGGCCTCGGATGCGCGTTCGACGGTCACGGGGCGGGTGGTGGACAGCTATACCAACATCCATTCGGTCAAAATGTTTGCCCATGGCCCGCAAGAGCTGGACTATGCCCGCGAGGCGATCGAGGAAACCCGTCGGACATTTCAGATCGAAATGCGGATTTTCACTATTATGGATGCCGTTCTGGTCACTTTGAACGGTATGCTGATCGTGGGTGTTGTGGGCTGGGCGATTGCCTTGTGGATGCAAGGCAGCGCTTCGGTCGGTGTTGTTGCGGCGGCTACGGCCTTGACCCTTCGCCTGAATGCCATGACCGGATGGATCATGTGGGCCCTGACCAGCTTTTTCCGTCAACTTGGTATCGTGTCCGAGGGGATGGAGACCATTGCCCAGCCCATCGACTTGCTTGATGCGCCTGACGCGAAACCCTTGCGGCTTACCAAGGGTGAGATCCAGATCCGCGACCTCTCGCATCACTATGGTCGCGAGGCCGGCGGTTTGGACCATATCGACCTGACCGTCCGGCCCGGCGAAAAGATTGGTTTGATCGGTCGCTCGGGTGCTGGCAAATCGACACTGGTAAAGCTGCTGTTGCGGTTCTACGACGTCGAACGCGGTGCGATTTATATTGACGGTCAGAACATTGCGCATGTCACCCAGGACAGTCTGCGCAGCCATATCGGTATGGTTCAACAAGACAGCGCCTTGCTGCATCGCTCGGTCCGCGACAACATCCTTTATGGCCGGCCAGATGCGTCCGAGGCGCAGATGATCGCCGCCGCCAAACAGGCCGAAGCACATGAGTTCATCCTCGATTTGCAAGATCCGCAGGGTCGGACCGGGTACGACGCGCATGTCGGTGAACGGGGGGTGAAGCTGTCAGGTGGCCAGCGGCAGCGTGTGACGCTGGCGCGGGTGATCCTGAAGGATGCGCCGATCTTGTTGTTGGATGAGGCGACATCCGCCCTAGATTCCGAGGTCGAAGCGTCAATTCAGGAAACCCTCTACGGCATGATGCAAGGAAAAACCGTAATCGCCATTGCCCACAGGCTTAGTACCATCGCGCAGATGGATCGCATTCTGGTGATGGATGCAGGCCGTATCGTCGAGGAAGGCACGCATTCTGATCTTCTGACGCAAGGTGGCCTTTACGCCCAATTCTGGGCGCGGCAATCTGGTGGTTTCATGAACCCGGAGGCTGCTGAATGAGGATTGCCGACCTCATCTATCCGTTCAGGAACATCGAAACGCCCCCACCACAGACGTTGGGGGCGTTTATCCGCTGGAGCCTGTCCGGGGCGTGGCCGATGCTGTTTGTTGCGGCGTTCTTCTCGGCCATTGCAGGCGCGATGGAGGCGGTCACGGCTTGGATACTGGGCCGCGTGATTGATGTAGCGACCGCCAGCGGGCCCGAGAATTTTCTGACCGCTGCAAATATGTGGATGATCCTCGGTGCGGTCGCCTTCTTCATGTTGCTTCGCCCGATCCTGTTTGGCCTGTCATCCTTGTCGAACAACTACATTGTCATGCCAAACATCACACCTTTGGTTCTGGCCAAGCTGAACCGTTGGACCTTGGGTCAGTCGGTGACCTATTTCGACGATGATTTCGCCGGTCGGATCGCGCAAAAGCAGATGCAGACATCGAACGCCATGGCTTCGGTCGTGTCGGAAACGATCAGCGCGATTGTGTTTGCCCTGGCGTCTCTGGTGGGGTCTTTGCTTTTGTTAGGGTCTATTCATCCTTTGGTGATGCTGCCCTTCGCGGCATGGCTGGCGGTGTATTTCATGCTGGTGCGCTGGTATCTGCCGCGCATCCGCAAACGTTCCGCTGCGCGGGCCGGGGCGCGGGCGATGGTGTCCGGGCAGGTGGTCGATACGATCACCAACATCAAAACCGTGAAGCTGTTCGCCCACTCAGAATTCGAAGATCAGGCGGCGCGTGAATCGATGGTGGATCTGCGTGAAAAATCGCTGGATTTCGGCAAGTTGTCGGCAAGTTTCCGGTTCATCCTCATGACGCTGGCCGGTGTCCTGCCTGTCTTGTTGCTGGGCGCGACCTTGTGGCTGTGGCAGGGCGGCATGGCGACCGCCGGGGATATCGTGGCTGCCGGGGCTGTTTCGATCCGTATTGCTCAGATGACCGGTTGGGTCAGTTTCACCTTGATGGGGCTGTATGCCAATGTCGGTGAAATCGAAAACGGGATGAAAACGCTGACCAAGCGTGACCGGGTCGAAAACATGCGCGGGGCGAAGGACCTTGACGTGACCGAAGGGTCGATTTCATTCGACGGCGTCAGCTTCGCCTATGGTCGCGATATCGGTGGCGTCACGGATTTGACCCTGACCGTCAACCCGGGTGAAAAACTGGGCATCGTCGGTGCCTCGGGGGCGGGGAAATCCACGCTCGTCTCCCTGTTGCTCAGGCTCTATGACAGGGAAAGTGGCGCCATTCGTATTGATGGGCAGGACGTGTCACAGGTGACGCAGGACAGCCTGCGCCGACAGATCGGTATGGTCACGCAGGAAACGGCGATGTTCAACCGGTCTGCTCGTGAGAACATTCTGTATGGCCGGCCGGACGCCTCAGAGGCCGAGATGATCGAGGCCGCAAAAAAGGCCGAAGCGCATGATTTCATCCTGAGTCTTGAAGATGCTCATGGTCGAAAAGGCTATGATGCTCATCTGGGTGAACGGGGCGTGAAACTCAGCGGCGGGCAACGACAGCGGATCGCTCTGGCGCGCGCCATTCTGAAAGATGCCCCAATTCTGGTTCTCGACGAAGCGACATCGGCGCTGGATTCCGAGGTTGAAGCTTCGATTCAGACCGCGCTGCATCGGGTGATGCAGGGCAAAACGGTTCTGGCCATCGCGCACCGGCTGTCGACACTCAGCGAAATGGACCGGATTGTTGTTTTGGACGAGGGCCGGATCGTCGAAACCGGAACGCATGAGGCGCTGCTGGACCTGGGCGGCCTGTATGCGCGGTTCTGGCACCGCCAGTCGGGCGGGTTCATTCAGGCAGAAGCTGCGGAATAAGGGTTTTTTTGCTGCGAAAGCCCGGCTATCAGGCCTCTCATGACGCAGCAATTCACAATCACACGGCTTGGACATCAGGGCGACGGTATTGCCGATGGCCCTGTTTACGCCCCTCGTACCCTTCCCGGCGAGATCGTCAGCGGCACCCTTGTCGGTCAGCAAGTGACCGATATCCGGGTCGAGACACCGTCCGAACACCGTGTCAAAGCGCCTTGCCGCCACTACAAAGCGTGCGGTGGCTGCCAGTTGCAGCACGCATCCGATACATTTGTGACCGACTGGAAATTGCAAGTCGTCCGCAAGGCGCTGATGGCGCAGGATCTCAAAGCTCCACTGCGCCCGATACACACATCGCCCGAACAGTCACGTCGGCGGGCTACGATTGCCGTAAGGCGCACGAAAAAGGGCACGTTGGCGGGGTTTCACGGTCGTGCATCCGACACGATCACCGAGATACCCGATTGCCGGTTGCTTGACCCGGCCTTGATCGCGGCCATTCCGGTGGCCGAGGCGCTGGCCAACCTGGGCGCAAGCCGCAAGGGCGTTCTGGCTGTCACGCTCACACTGTCCGAAGCTGGTCTGGATGTGGCCGTAACAGGTGGCAAACCGCTGGACGGCCCCTTGGAACTGGCGTTGGCGCAGGCGACCGAGAAACATGGGCTGGCCCGGCTCAGTTGGGATGATGAGGTTATTGCCATGCGGCATGCGCCGGTTCAGCGCTTTGGAGCAGCCGGAGTCACGCCACCCCCCGGAGCTTTCTTGCAAGCAACAAAGGACGGAGAAAAGGCTCTGTTAAAGGCAGTTTCCGAGGCTACACGGGGCGCGAAACGTATCGTTGACCTGTTTGCGGGCAGCGGAACGTTCTCTTTGCCGTTGGCGGAAAGCGCCGAAGTTCACGCGGTTGAAGGCGAGGCCGCCATGATCGAGGCGCTGGATCAGGGCTGGCGCAGGGCACAAGGGCTGAAACGCGTAACGACCGAGGCCCGTGACCTGTTCCGCCGCCCGCTGATGCCGGACGAGCTGAAAACTTTCGACGCCATTGTTCTGGATCCGCCTCGTGCCGGTGCCGAAGCTCAGGTAGATGAGATTGCACAGGCGCAACGCCCGGTGATCGCCTATGTCTCGTGCAATCCCGTCACCTTTGCGCGTGATGCGAAAACGCTGGTTAACGCGGGTTACACCCTTGAATGGGTACAGGTCGTTGACCAATTTCGATGGTCAACACACACGGAACTTGCTGCGCGGTTTGTTCTGAACGCAGCATCTTGATCTTACCGGGGAAACTGACACATGGGGTCCAAACAGCGTTTGCTGAATATTATCGAAGCGCCCGTTTTCGGGCGGTTCATAACGGCCGTGATCATTTTCAATGCCATTCTTTTGGGGATGGAGACATCGCCGACCCTGATGGAACTGGCCGGCCCCTTGATCGTGGCGCTGGACAGGCTTTGCCTGGCGATCTTTGTGGCTGAAATTTCCATGAAACTGATTGCCACCGGGCGCAGGTTCTTCACAAATGGCTGGAACATATTCGATTTCCTGATCGTTGGAATTGCCCTGGTTCCCAGCGCCGGAGGTCTGTCGGTGCTGCGCGCCCTGCGAATTCTGCGGGTGTTGCGCGTGATTTCCGTGGCGCCTCGTCTGCGTCGCGTGGTCGAAGGGTTCATCTCGGCCCTTCCCGGCATGGCCAGCGTGTTTCTGCTGATGGCAATTCTGTTCTATATCGGTGCGGTAATCTCGACCAAGCTGTTTTCGGCATCGTTCCCGGATTGGTTCGGCGATCTGGGCCTGTCTGCTTATACGCTGTTCCAGATCATGACGTTGGAAAGCTGGTCGATGGGCATCGTGCGCCCGGTGATGGAGGTCTATCCCTATGCCTGGGTCTTCTTTGTTCCCTTCATCATGGTCACGACCTTTGCGGTGGTGAACCTGTTGGTGGGTCTGATCGTCAATTCGATGCAGGATGCCCATCATGCCGAGGATGAGGTTAAAACCGATGCCTATCGCGATGAGGTTCTGGAACGGCTGGAAAGCATCGAACGTAGACTGGCCGAGCAGTCGAACATCAAAAAGTGATTTCAGTTTTTCCCATTTTTGGCATAATGATCGAAAAAAAGCAGAGCAGGCAGTGAAACATGGATCGTCGAGTATTCGGTTTAGGCGCGTTGGCAACGCTGAGCCTTTCGGCTTGTGGCTCTAGCGGCCCAAGATTTCTGACTTATAACGGACCCGAGGTGACCTCTTTGGTGGTCAACAAGGGCACGCGCAAACTTTACTTGTTGCACAACGAAAAGATCCTCAGGGAATATGACGTCGATTTGGGGTTTGCCCCGAATGGAACAAAGAACCAGCGCGGTGACGGTAGAACGCCCGAGGGCACCTATCTGATTGACCGTCGCAACCCCAGAAGCCGGTATCACCTATCCCTGGGCATTTCTTATCCCAACTCGCAGGATGTCGCCAAAGCCAAGGCTGCGGGCGTTGATCCGGGTGGGGATATCTTCATCCACGGTGAACCCAATCTGCGCTCAGAGCGGAGACGCGCAAAAAAGAAGCGGGATTGGACAGCTGGATGCATCGCAGTCAAGAATGACGAAATCGAAGAGATTTATGCGATGGTCAACAAAGGTACGCTGATAACCCTGCGCCCTTAGGCCGATCCTGGCGCCCAGTCACTGAATCCGAATGCTTCATAGTCGCGCTGATAGGCTTCAACCGCCAGCGCTTCGAGGTTTTTGTCGTAGATCAGGTGCAAAGCGTATGGTTCATCCGGTGCACAGGAGCCAGGCTGAGGCGGGTTTGAATGCCCCATACTACGCGCCAGATCCGGCAAGGCCGTCACCAGATCCTCTTCTCTCAGAATCAGATCGGGCATAGTGAAGGATGCGATTCCCTCCAACGTCCTGGACTGGCTGCACCACGTGCCGTCCACACGGACCGGTGTCTGCCCGTTGAGGTTGAGGCGTAGAAAGTCCAGAAAGCCCGAAAAAGCTTCGCGGTGTTGTTCGACAGAATAATTGTTGTCCCGCACTTGCCCCGGGATCGGCAGCTTAAGCCGGTTGCGAAGGTAATTCCGCACCATCTTATAGCTGCCCGGCCCCGTATTCAGAATATGACTGCAAAATGCCGTATGTGCCCGGGCCAGAGGGTGACGCAGAACAGTGAATTGCCGATGTCCGGGATGGCCCTGTTTCCATGAGCGGACCTGTTTGCGGTTTCGATCCGTGATCAGCTTGTCGGTCTGACATCCGTCCAGATCAGCGAGCCATTGCACGATAACAGGCTCTATTCCGCCCCGAATGGGCAAATACATCAAAGGAGACCTTGCAGCGGCAACATAAAGCGGTACAGCCGCGCCGCGCTGCGGCTCAAAGCTTGTTGACCGATGCAATCCGAACCGATCCTGATCGCACAGGGCTTGTTTCATTTCATCAGGATTGGTGACCTTCGACAATGCCGGCGCCGGGTTTTGCGGTTTCAGGGTATCATCCAGTCGGGTCAGCCGACCCTCAACCCCCAGCCATACAGCCAGCCCGTTTATGACCTCCAGCTCGGTCAGGTCGTCATAGTGAATGAAGAACCCGGTTTGGCCTGTCTTTTGCAGGTGCCGTTGCACCATAAGCTGATGGTCTTGCAGCTGGTTCAGGTAATCCGAAAACTCGTCGGCGTCGAAGTCAACCTGCGCGTCGACACGGCGTTTCACATTCTTCAGCAGCCACTGCTGCGTTTTCTGTGCTATTTTCAGCGACAGGTAACTGTCCAATGGGTTGCGGGTCAGAATGATCTTGGCACAGCGCGGGTCGTTCAGCATAGGTTTCAGGATACGTGGGTCATGGTCTTCGAAATATCGGAAGCCATTGATGTCACCCGGTGCTGATTTGATGGCCTTGAGCATTCGCATGGGGTCCGCATCCCGGTCTTCCAGCGAAAGGCCAAGCAGATGATCGGATTTCAGGCTGCCCGCAAAATGCGGATTGAACGCCTCTCCGTGACAGGTGACCCCGTCCAGCGCGTTCAGGTTGGCCTCAAGCAGGTTCGAACCTGTGCGCATGGCGGCCAGAATCACGAAGTAGTCAAATTGGGCTGACATGGGCAATCACTGCACCAGATACGGTTTTCGATATGGCTTTTCCTGGCGACCGAACACATCGTCCGCCGGGAAATCACCCATCAGATATGGGTGCATTCCCTGATTCTTGAGGTTTTGCAGGAACTTCCCGAATCCGGACAGATCGACCATGGTTGGCACTTCGGTCAGATGGCTGGTCTGCTGCATGCCGATTTCTTCTAGAATACCCTGCAAGGCATCCATCGGAGATTCAATGAAGTCGGCCAGCGTCCAACTGCGCATCCGCGCCTTGGTCCAGACCGATGTCAGCACCTCCAGCTGCTTGGTTTCAATCTGTTGCAGGCGCGCCGCTTCACTCCGGATTTCCGAGAAGTTCATATTGGATCGGAACAATGGGATCGCCCAAGCGCCGGTGATGACCGAAATCTGAGCGTTCTTGTCCCGCGCCAAAAACCAGTTGATTTCCTGAGTGTCCCGCGGGCTGAACTGGAAACACTGGCGTTCACCGCGCGTATTCCAGATCAGGTTCGACAGAAAGGCGGTCGGGTTATAGTCCCGCAGCGCCGCACTGTCGCTGAGGGCACCATTTGTTATGGCTTCTCCTTGCGAAAATTCGGCGCGTTCCGGCCCGAATAGATGCCCGTGGACTCTGGCTCCGGTGGTTGCGGCCAACCAAGGTTCGAAATCCTCGAACAATTCCGAAAAGCCTTGGAATACGGAATATTGTGACGATGTCAGACCGTTTTCACTGCCATGGCGGGGAAACCGGCTTTGCATATACAGCCCGTCGCGCCCACGAGTTCGCCGTTCCACCGCTTTGGAAAATACGCGATCGATCTTGCCCGGATTGGGTTCCGCCGGTTTCATCGCCCCGGTCTGATCTGTCAGGAATGCCTGGTACAATCGCTCTGCGCGGGGCCAGATTTTTCGGGCGACAAAACAATCCGATCGACGCAGCAATTGCAGATGATCGTCATAAAAGATGTGCGGGCGGCCCTGGTAATCGAATTTGGATAGGGTCAGGGACCTGCTTTCAATATGCGTGGAATACAACCGCGCAAGCGTCTGGAAATAGCTTTCATCCGGAATCCAGACATGACGGAAATACTTGTCATACAGCTTGCGCCTGGGGTCTTGAAGGATTGCCGACAGCGTTTGGCGGGTCAGGCACCACCACTGGCTTCCCATATGCGGAACCAGTCCGTCGGGGATTTTCCTGCGAAACCCTATCAGACGCTGAAGTTTTACATATGTGTCGAATAGTTTGCGATGCTTGCGCCACGAAAACGGAAACCGCAAGGTGAACCGTTCATGATCCAGCCCGCCGATGGTCCAGCTGACATCGGATGTCGTCGCGCTTTCGATGAAATCGACACGCGGCCGGTCTGACAGGTAATCGATCAACTCCTGAACCGGTCGCAAGGGCAGGCAGGCCCCCGAGGCAAGAAACACATGCCGAACTTCGGGGAAACGCTCCAGCATCAACTCGGACGCGCTTTGCGAGGCGGCAACGATACCCCAGCCACCCCAATCGCACCGATGTCGGTCAGAAAACACGATCGATGGATTGTTCGAACAGGACGCAACAAACCGGGAATAAACAGTGTCTGGCACCTTGCGATCCACATGGATGACCACCGGGCATCCCGCTGCTGTCCAGTGTCGCGCGACCTGCTCGGCGCGGTCCAGTGAGGTATGAACCAACATGACAATACCTAGACCGCTCATGCCCAGTTTCCTTTCGACATGAGGCCCAGGATCTCAAGCTGTCGCCAGTTGATATAGGCCTCGGACCACTCGCACCAGAAAACAGGCTTGTCCTCAAGCTGAGTGGCATAGGCCTTGTATTCGCCCGAGCCCCGGTAATGCTGGCCACGCAGCAATTCCTCGCGGGCTTTTTCCCCAAGAGTATTGATCAACTTGGCATGAAGCAGTGACCCGCTGGCTTTTTCGCCGCCCCATTCGTCGTAAACCTGGTTGAGCCCGCGTGGCAAAAGCGAATGGGTCGAGCTGACATAAACATAGCGCCGGTTCCATTTTACCAGCGGAATCTTGTTCAGCGCCGGTGCTTTGGAGGGGTTGTCCTGAAAGAACACGCGCGCCCGTGGGCCCCCTTGAATCCAAAGGTTCTTGTACTCGGGGTTCTTGGTGATCATGTAATTCCCGGGATCGAACCAGCGCGCGATTTCGAACGGGTTCTGACCTTCAGCATAGGGGTCGGCGTCCACCGGACCTTCGGGGTACATGTCGATCAGCATCGTGCCAAAACTGCGCACGGCACTGCCATCCAGCCAGTCCGTCAAGGCTCGGATTGGACGGGTGTCGCAGAACGGATAGATGAAGAATTCGTCCGGATCGACGCTCAGCACCCAGTGATCGTGCGCGTATTTGCGCAACAGATAGTTCGACCAGTCCAGGCCATAGCTTGCCCGTTTGTAGCTGGTCGTCGTCCGCCAGACCGAAACGTCAGCCTGTTCTTTCAAAAATTCAAAACTGCCATCATCGCTGTTGTTGTCGACAAACAGAAAATGGTTGATGCCCAGTTTGCGATAATATTCAAGAAAGAAGGGCAGGCGAATTTTCTCGTTCCGCACAACGCTCATCAGCAGGATATCATCACGCCGTATAGCCTGTGTGTTGTTGCTGACTGGCTTGAGCTCGCGGCGTCGTCTGAGGCAGCGCAGAATACGGCGCTTGCGCCGCAATCTCATTTTGTAGGATTCAAACAGGCTCACGTGACTGCCCAACCTTTTTAAAACGCGAGCTTTCCCCGAACCAGCCGTGACCGTTGGCACGACATGGCATTACCGGTTTATGCCATCTTTGCATCTTCTGAAGCAACGTCTTTAAAACCCGCAAACTGTAAACGTGCGGTTGATGCCCTTGTTTTCGTTTTCAATCCCAGCCTCCGCCGTTCATCAGACCCAACTGTTCCAGCTGGCTCCACCCGGTGTAGCGCACCGAATGTGGGGTCCACATGTCCGGCTGGTTGATTATCCCATCGTAGTATGGCCCGAATTGGTCCGGATCATGAAAATGTTGGCGTCGCTGCTTTTCGGTGTTGGATTTCTCGATAACGTCCGGCAGGAACTTCGTGTGCAGCAACACGCCTGACGGGGTATCGCCGCCCGGTCCATCATAGGTTTCGTTCAGGCGGCGCGGCAGGGCGGAATGGCATGAGTTCACGTAGGCATAGCGCCGCGACCAGCGCATCAGCGGGATCTTGTTCAGCGTGGGCGATCTTTGCCGCGTTTGCGTAAAGAACATCCGTTCCCGCGCGCCACCCTGCACCCACAGATTGCCCATCGGGCTTTGCCGCTGCGCGCGATACGGTCCTGCATCGAACCAGCACAGCAGATTTGTGGGGTCGGTGTCCGGGTCATAAGCCGCATCACCCAAAGGACCCTTGGGATAGAGATCCAGCATCAGCGCCCCGAACCCGATCTTCCCGCGCCGGTCCAGCCAGGCTGTCAGGTCATGCAGGGACCGGGCGTCGCAGTGGGCATAGACCAGCAGTTCATCCGCATCCACCATCAGGCACCAGTGGCGGTGGCCATAGCGCATCTGCAACCAGGTCAGCCAGTCCAGGCCAAACCGCGATCCACGATAGCTGGAATGGGTTCTCCACACCGAGACATCCGGTTGATCTTGCAGATACTCGGATGATCCATCGTCGCTGCCGTTGTCGACGATTAGAAAATGATCGACGCCCAAGGCGCGATAGTGACGAAAGAACCAGGGCAGGCGAATGATTTCATTGCGCAAGGTGACAAAGGCCAATATGTCACCCCGCTGGATTCGGGATGTCTGATCCTTCTGGCAGGTCAACTGATGTCGGCTGCGCAGCGACCTCCAGAGCAGCCGCCGGCGTTTCCAGCGCAACCTGTACTTCCGTGCCCATCCGATCCGGGGAAGTGTCAAAGCAGTGCTGGATGTCACCGGGTTCTCATTTTTCGTAGTGGCCGTTCTGGTGCCAGCGCCAGGCATCTGCGATCATCGTCTCTAACGTAGATCTTTTTGGCTTCCATCCCAGCTCGTTTTCAGCCCGCACAGAACCAGATACCAGCTTGGTGCAATCTCCTGCCCGACGAGGGCCTACAGTATACGGCACGGGACGGTTGGTGACGGACCTGGATTGCTCGATCACCTCAAGAACGGAAAACCCGGATCCGGTGCCCAGATTGAAGACACGGCTGCCTTTGCCCTGTTCCAGCCAGCCCAGCCCCAGAATATGCGCATTAACCAGATCGCAAACATGTACATAATCGCGGATACAGGTGCCGTCGGGCGTATCATAATCCGTGCCAAAGACGGTCAGACCGTCCCGCTTGCCGTCAATCGCGTCCAACATCAGCGGGATCAGATGGGTTTCGGGGCGGTGAAACTCGCCCACCTCGCCTTCGGGGTCTGCACCTGCAACGTTGAAATACCGGAAAATGACATGGCGCAGCCCATGAGCCGCCTCGAAATTCTTGAGGATATCTTCGATCGCGCGTTTTGATGCCCCGTAGGCGTTCAGGGGATACTGCGCCGTGGATTCATCAAGAACCACATTGTCGTGCTCGCCATATGTGGCACATGTGGACGAAAATACGAAATCCAGACAGCCGGCCGCAACGGCTGCTTCAATCAGAGTCAACGAGCCCGTGACATTGTTCGACCAATACACGCCGGGCTGACGCATGGCATCGCCAACCTGGCTGAGCGCCGCGAAATGCATAACCGCATCTGGTTTGTGTTTCGCGAACACCTCATCCAGGCGGTCCCGATCCAAAAGATCGCCGTGTTCAAAAGGGCCAAATTGCACCGCATCCTGCCAACCCGTGATCAGGTTGTCGTAGGTCACGGGAAGATAACCTGCCTGCGCAAGCGCCTTGCAGGCATGCGAGCCGATATACCCGGCACCACCGGTGACAAGAATTGTCTTCATGGCATATCCATCGGGGCTGGTTGAGGAACAGTTTCGCCAAAGGCGCCGTCAGAGTCATGGGGAAAAGACGTCACTCCAGCCCCATGGCTGCCATCATCTCTTCAATCTTGGGCACGTCCTGCGGGTTGTTCAGCTCCCAGAACTGACGGCCCCTTGCCTCGACCTCGACGCACAGAACCTTGCGCCCGTTTTCCATGAACCTGAGCTGTTCCAGGCCTTCCAGCTGTTCCAGAGGCCCGGCCGGCCAGCCCGGATACGCCGCAAGGGCGTCGGGCCGATAGGCGTAAACGCCGACATGGTGAAACACGGGTGTCGCTTCATCGCCAGCGTATGTCTGGGACGTGAAGGGGACGACCTCTTTCGAGAAGTACATCGCACTGTGATCGCGTCCGAACACTGCCGTCGTGCCACCTACACGGCCATGCTTGCGGTCGTTCAGAAGACTGTTCAACGCACTTCCGTCACAGCGCAAGACAGGGGTCGCAACACCGGCATCCGGGGCCGCGCGCAGGCCGGAAACCAGATCTTCGACAAACCAATGCGGGGTCAGCGGAGCGTCGCCTTGCAGGTTGACGATGATTTCATACCCGCCACCCAGAACCTCATGCGCTTCGGCGCATCGTTCGGTGCCGTTCTGACAGGTTTCCGAGGTCATCACGACCTCGGCCCCAAAGCCCTCGGACACGTCGCGAATTCGCTCATCATCCGTCGCAACAACAACACGGTCGACACCCGAGACTGACCTGGCTGCACGCCAGGACCGTTCGATCAGTGTCATGGACGCGCCTTTTGCGCCGGTCAGGGGAACCAGCGGCTTGCCGGGATAGCGGGTCGAGGCGTAACGGGCGGGAATGGCAATCAGAACAGACATCAGGCTTCCTTCAATTCAACACCCGGAGCGTAGGCAATAAAGAACGGATTTGCATAGCCATCCTTGCCATAAAGCAACGGAGTATGGTCGTCAAAACGCACAACCCGGCCACCGGCTCCGGCCAGTACCGCATGGCCTGCCGCCGTATCCCATTCCATCGTGCGCCCGACGCGCGGATAGATGTCCGCCTCGCCCGTGGCAACCAGACAGAACTTGAGTGACGACCCCGCGCTTTTGCTGTCCTTCACGTGATATTTGTTGATGTAGTCCTCGGTGGCCTGATCCCTGTGGGACTTCGACGCCACGACCAAAAGCCCGGAACTATCCGGTTCAGAGACTGATATGGGTGTCAAAGGACCGGTCTCGTTATTGTCGAAAGCGCCTGTTTCCTCGACCGCGCGGCCATCAGCCAGCGTGAAGAACATACGACCCCGCGCCGGGGCATAGACCACGCCCCGGGTTGGCACTCCGTTTTCGACAAGCGCGATGTTGACGGTAAAGTCGCCGCGACGGTTGATGAATTCCTTGGTGCCGTCCAGCGGATCAACAATGAGGAAAGTATCGCCTTTTTCCGAATGCGAAGCGGCCTGTTCTTCGGTGACCAGAAGAATATCCGGGAATGCCGCACGCAAGCCTGCCGAAATCAATGCGTCTGCGGCTTCGTCTGCCTCGGTCACAGGGCTGGAGTCGGATTTGACTTTGACATCGAAATCATCCGCCTCGTAGATTTCCATGATCTTTTCGCCTGCCTCCAGAGCCAGTCGCCGGATGACGGGAATAAGCGCATCGTAGGTCACAAAAAAGCTCCGTTCCTGTGGTTTGTTGATCCAAAATCGCGATCGACTTATGATGCGGCGGTTACGGAACGGCAAGATATTCATGCCAGTTTAGAGGCGACGAAGCAGAAAAGACCCTTTGAATGTTCTATTTCAAGCGCAACCAAACGCTGCTGGGCGGCGCTTTCACGACGGCTGAGCTGGTGTTCCATGCCACCGTGCGAAAGGTGCGCTCGCAACATCCGAATGCAATAGTCGCCATCCTGATCAATGTCTTGCAGCTTGTGGTGATGGGAACCACTTTCTACCTGCTCATGTCACTGATGGGCCGGGGCGGAATTCCGAAAATCAGGGGCGAATTTTTGCTGTATGTTCTGTCCGGCGTGTTCCCCTTCATGCTGCACATCCAGTCGATAGGCGCGATTTCAGGGGTTGGGTCCGCGAACAATCCGATGATGCTCCATTCGCCGATGAATGTGATGGTGACGATCCTGTCTGCGGCGCTCGGTATTCTTTACAAGCAACTGCTGGCCATGTTCGTGATCCTGTTCATCTACAGCGTCGCGGTCGCCCCGATCGAGGTGCAGGATCCCGGCGGTGCTTTCGCGATGCTGATATTGGCCTGGTTTACCGGATGCGCCGTGGGTTTGGTGTTCATGGCGATGAAACCATGGTTTCCGACGACTGTGGGAATGCTCACCAATATCTACCGTCGCCTGAACATGGTGTTTTCGGGAAAAATGTTCGTTGCAAACACACTGGGCGGCGGATTGCTGATGATGTTCGCCTGGAACCCGCTGTTTCATATTATCGACCAGTGCCGGGGCTTCATCTTCCGAAACTACTTTCCGCGAAACACAAGTTGGGAATACGCGCTATGGGTCGGGATAGCCTTGTTGATGATCGGTTTGATGGCTGAGTTTTTCACGCGCCAGCATGTTTCGCAAAGCTGGAACGCGCGCCGCTAACATGCGACCCGCAGCGTCAAGTTGATCCGTCCGCCTTTTGGCAACAGTCGGGATGATCCGTATCTGATCCGGTCGATTCCGTGATAGGCCAATCGTGCCGGACCGCCCATGATCACCACGTCGCCCGAGCCAAGCCAGATCGACTCGGTCTTGCCGCCACGGGTTGTGTTGCCAATTCGGAACAAGGCGTCATCGCCCAGGGAAACCGACAGAACGGGCCAGGAAAAATCTGCCTCGTCCTTGTCCTGATGCAGGCCCATTTTGGCGCCTTCCCCGTAGTAGTTGATCAAACAGCAATCCGGCGCGCGCTCGGTGCTGACCAGATCGTGCCAGATATCAAGAATGACCGGGGGGATTTCAGGCCAGACCCCGCCTTTCGGGTGCTTATCCTGATAGCGATAGCCTGCCTTGTCGGTCACCCACCCCAGATCCCCGGCCGAGGTCATGCGCACCGACATCTCTTTGCCCGACGGCGTGACGGGTCGAAACAAGGGTGCCGCTTTCAGAATCGGTCGAAGGTCCGCGATCAGCCGTGCCTGGGCAGCAGGGTCAATATAGCCTTTTCTGATTTCGAACCCTCGCAAGACCACCCGCGTCATTCTGGAAACCCCAAACCTTTCCAATTTCTTGCCAAAAAAGACCTCAAATTCCCGAAAACCTGCACTCTACGGTGCTTGCAGGCCTCTTGCCTCGCCCTTATATACGCCGGGACGCGCGATGGTAGTGCTGTCGCGCACATCAGATCGGGGGTGGGATGCCATAAAGGGTCCGACCCTCGGGACATCGCCTTGAAGAGAAAGGGATTGCAAAAATGGGAAAAGTAATCGGGATTGACCTCGGAACCACGAACTCCTGCGTAGCCATTATGGAAGGCTCGCAGCCGAAGGTCATCGAAAACGCCGAAGGGGCGCGGACCACGCCTTCGATCGTCGCCTTCACCGAAGATGAGCGACTGGTCGGTCAGCCTGCAAAACGCCAGGCGGTCACCAACCCTGACAACACGATCTTTGGCGTCAAACGTCTGATCGGTCGTCGCGTGGATGATGCCGAAGTAGAAAAAGACAAGAAAATGGTGCCGTATTCCATCGTGAATGGCGGCAATGGTGACGCGTGGGTTGAAGCTCGCGGTGAAAAATACTCCCCCAGCCAGATTTCCGCTTTCATTCTGGGCAAGATGAAGGAAACCGCTGAGAGCTATCTGGGCGAAGATGTCACCCAGGCGGTCATCACCGTTCCGGCATATTTCAACGACGCCCAGCGTCAGGCCACCAAAGATGCCGGTAAGATTGCCGGTCTGGAAGTTCTGCGGATCATCAACGAACCGACAGCTGCTGCGCTGGCCTATGGTCTGGACAAGGAAGAAACCCAAACCATCGCGGTCTATGACCTTGGCGGTGGTACCTTCGACGTGACCATCCTGGAAATCGACGATGGCCTGTTCGAGGTCAAATCGACCAATGGTGACACCTTCCTGGGTGGTGAAGACTTTGACATGCGCATCGTCAACTATCTGGCGGATGAGTTCAAAAAGGAACACGGTGTCGATCTGTCTCAGGACAAGATGGCCCTGCAGCGTCTGAAAGAAGCCGCGGAAAAAGCCAAGATCGAACTGTCCTCGACCTCGCAGACCGAGATCAACCAACCCTTCATCTCGATGGGCGCCAACGGTCAGCCGCTGCACATGGTCATGAAACTGACCCGTGCCAAGCTGGAATCGCTGGTGTCAGACCTGATCAAGAAGTCGCTGAAACCCTGCCAGGCCGCTCTGAAAGACGCGGGTCTGTCGGCTGCTGACGTGGACGAAGTTGTTCTGGTCGGTGGTATGACCCGGATGCCGAAAGTGATCGAAGAGGTCACCAAGTTCTTCGGCAAAGAGCCGCACAAGGGCGTGAACCCGGACGAAGTGGTTGCCATGGGCGCCGCCATCCAGGCCGGTGTTCTTCAGGGCGACGTCAAAGACGTGGTTCTGCTGGACGTGACCCCGCTGTCGCTGGGTATCGAAACGCTGGGTGGCGTGTTCACCCGCCTGATCGACCGCAACACCACGATCCCGACCAAGAAGTCTCAGGTCTTCTCGACCGCCGAGGACAACCAGAACGCCGTGACCATCCGCGTGTTCCAGGGTGAGCGTGAAATGGCTGCGGACAACAAGATCCTGGGTCAGTTCAACCTTGAAGACATCCCGCCGGCACCGCGCGGCATGCCTCAGATCGAGGTGACTTTTGACATCGACGCCAACGGCATCGTCTCGGTTTCGGCCAAAGACAAAGGCACTGGCAAAGAACAGAAGATCACCATCCAGGCATCGGGCGGACTGTCCGACGAGGATATCGAAAAGATGGTCAAGGACGCCGAAGAGAACGCGGAAGCCGACAAGGAACGCCGCGAGCTGATCGAGGCGAAGAACCAGGCGGAAAGCCTCATCCATTCGACCGAAAAGTCGATGGAAGAGCATTCCGACAAGGTCGACCCGACCACGATCGAAGCCATCGAGTTGGCGATCGCCGCGCTGAAGGACGAGCTGGAAACCGAAAATGCCGACAAGATCAAGTCGGGCATCCAGAACGTCACCGAAGCCGCGATGAAGTTGGGCGAAGCCATCTATAAGGCGCAAGCCGAAGAAGGCGAAGAGGAACCAGCTGCCGCAGACGCTGCACCAGGCGACGATGACATCGTTGACGCCGAGTTCGAAGACCTCGACGACGACAAGCGCGCCTAACGCGTTAATTGGTTCCGGCAGGCCTAGTTCGGGCCTGCCGGAACGGTCTTGACCATGCAGCACGCGTCTCCGAAACCTTCTTTTGGCACCTACGCTCTCTCACATCGGATGGAAATATTGCGCCGGTGGTCTGAGGGTATGCCGCGTCAATGGATGTCGTCCGGAATTCGCAGGATAGTAATGGCCTCTCAGCGAGAGCCTTACGATGTTGAGGTGTTTGGCGGACAGAAATGCCGATTGTACCCATCTGACAACTGGGCCGAACGTCGCGTCATAACCGGCTCGCAGTTCTTTGATCTGGATGAGCGTCAATCGCTGGCCAACCATATGTCGCGGGGCTCTGGCGATTATGTCTTTGTCGACGCCGGTGAAAATGTCGGGCTGTACACCCTGTGGGTCAGATCAGTTGCGCAGAAGTTGGGGCGCAACCTGAAAGCTCTGGTTGTTGAACCGGATCCGGTCAACAAGGCTCGCCTTGGTACCAATCTGGCTGCCAATCAAGCCAGTGAAGTCATCCATTGCGACAAGGCCTTGTCTGACAAACCGGGTGAGGTGTGGTTCGAATCCGCGAACCTTGGCGATCGGGGTCATGCCAAAGTTGCCGAGTCGGGCGATCTGTGCGTTCAGGCGATTCCGTTGTTGGACGCGATACGCGATGCCGGGCTGACCAAGGTTGATGCAATGAAAATGGATATCGAAGGTCAGGAAACCCGCGTATTGCGCGCTTTTTTCGAAGACGCACCGCGGGAGATTTGGCCCGAAGTGCTGCTGATAGAAATCAAGCATTCGGATGACGGGCTTGACGAGGTCTTGAATAAGGCAGGTTACGTGGCCAGTTTTGCAATCAACACCAACGGCGTGTACAGGCTCAATGAAAGCACCGCGTCCGGCGGCACGAAGGAATAACAAATGTCAAAGCGCGACTATTACGAAGTGCTCGGCGTGTCCAAGGGCGCTTCGTCGGATGAGATCAAGAAGGGTTTTCGCAGGAAAGCCAAAGAGCTGCACCCTGACCGCAACAAGGACAACCCGGATGCCGAGGCGCAGTTCAAGGAAGCCAACGAGGCTTACGACGTTCTGCGTGACGCCGAAAAGAAGGCAGCTTATGATCGCTTTGGCCATGCCGCATTTGAAAACGGTATGGGGGGCGGTGGCCGCCCCGGTGGCGGCTTTGGCGGTCAAGGCGACTTCTCCAGCGCATTTTCGGATGTATTTGACGACCTGTTCGGTGATTTCATGGGTGGTCAAAGGGGCGGCGGCGGGCGTCGCGCCGCGCGCGGCTCGGACCTGCGCTACAACCTGCGTGTGACGCTGGAAGAAGCCTACTCGGGCCTACAAAAAACCATCAACGTGCCAACGGCCGTGGCGTGTTCGTCCTGCGAAGGTACCGGGGCTGAAGGTGGCGTTGAACCCACATCCTGCCCCACCTGTTCGGGCATGGGGAAAGTGCGGGCACAACAGGGCTTCTTTACGGTGGAACGGACTTGCCCCACCTGTTCGGGGCTGGGTCAGATCATCAAGAACCCCTGTAAATCCTGTCAGGGGGCCGGCAGGGTCGAAAAGGACCGCGCTTTGTCGGTGAACATTCCTGCCGGTGTCGAAACCGGTACGCGAATTCGTCTGGCAGGCGAAGGTGAGGCGGGAATGCGCGGCGGCCCTCCGGGCGATCTGTATATTTTCGTCGAAGTGGCCGAGCACAAACTGTTCGAACGCGACAGCGTGAACCTCTACTGCCGTGTGCCGGTCAGCATGGCCAAGGCGGCGCTGGGCGGATCGATCGAGGTTCCGACCATCGATGGCGGTCGCGGCCGCGTTCAGATTCCGGCCGGAAGTCAGTCGGGTCGGCAAATGCGCCTGCGCGGAAAAGGCATGCCTGCGTTGCGCGGCGGAGGTGTGGGTGACATGTTCATTGAACTGGCCGTGGAAACCCCGGTCAACCTGACCAGCCGCCAGAAAGAACTGCTGCGCGAGTTTGATGATCTGGGTGAAGACAACCACCCGGAATCAAAAAGCTTTTTCTCGTCCGTCAAGTCTTTCTGGGACGGTATGAAAGGCTGAATGACCAGGAACGGGGGCTCTGCCCCCGCCGCCCTTCGGGCGACTCCCCCGGGATATTTTCAGCCAGATGAAGCATGGGGTCCGTTCTTCATCTGGCCCAAAAAATCCCGGAGCGCGAGGCAGAGCCTCGCATTTCACTGTCATACGCATGCAGTTTTGGCCTTAGCAGAAAGCTGAAAGTGGCAATATATCTGGAAAATTGAGTCTTGATTCCGGCCCTCGACCCTGAGATTGTCCGCCTCAACCGTTGGGGTGCCCTTTGACAGGGCTGAGAGACGCAACCGCGTTAACCCATCGAACCTGATCCGGGCAATTCCGGCGTAGGGAACGGTCTCTTGAACACAGACGTTTTCTCTACTCCGTTGCCCATAGAAGATGGAGCAACGACATGGCGGCAATTGCCCTGACCATAGCAGGATCCGACAGTGGCGGCGGCGCGGGCATTCAGGCTGACCTGAAGGCAATGTCGGCGCTGGGTGTTTTTGGCGCAAGTGTCATCACCGCCGTTACCGCGCAGAACACGCGAGCTGTTACCGCGGTGCATGGGATTCCGCTGGATGTGATTTCCGCCCAAATTGACGCGGTTCTGAACGATCTTGACGTCACGGCCGTCAAAATCGGCATGCTTGGCACACCTGAGATCATTCATACGGTCGCCAGGGGGCTGGCGGCTTTCGAGGGTCCCGTGGTTCTTGATCCGGTCATGATCGCCAAATCCGGCGACGCTTTGTTGGCGCAAGAGGCGGTCCGGACGCTGCGCGATGTGTTGTTGCCAACGGCGACGGTTCTTACGCCGAATCTGCCTGAGGCGGCGTGCCTGCTGAACATGCCAGCGGCAGAAACGCGTGAGCAGATGGCTGAACAGGGCCGGGCATTGTGCGCCTTGGGTGCGGGTGCAGTCGTGATGAAAGGCGGACACGGGTCAGGTGACATCTGCCACGATTTGCTGATCGATCCGTCGGGTGTCATGGCCGAGTTTCAGGCCCCGCGTCAGGATACGAAAAACACGCATGGAACAGGATGCACCCTGTCGTCATCCATCACCGCCGGTTTGGCCAAGGGGCTGACCCTGAGGGACGCGGTTGCGCAGGCGCATGACTATCTGCAAGGGGCCATCGCGCGCGCGGATGAGTTGAATGTCGGCGCCGGGCACGGCCCGGTGCATCATTTCCACCGGGTTTGGCCCTCGTGACGCTTTGGTCTGTCATAGGGGCAGGGGTTGCCGGTCTTGCCGTTGCCAGCGAACTGGTGTCGCGCGGTGCAAAAGTGCAGATATTCGACCCCGGCGGGCCACCGGGCCCGCATGGGTGTTCGTGGTGGGCCGGGGGAATGCTGGCGCCGTGGTGCGAATATGAAAACGCAGAAGAACCGGTGCTGCGCCTGGGTCAGACGGCGATCGAATGGTGGGCTCAACGCACAAAGGTGATCCAGCGGGGAACGCTTGTTGTCGCAAACGCCCGCGATGTATCGGACCTGCGCCGCTTCGCGCGGCGAACAAAAGAGTTCACACAGGTCGAACGGGCAAAAATAACTGAATTAGAGCCTGATCTGTCGGGGTTTGGCCAGGGCCTGTTTTTCGAACGCGAAGCCCATGTCGATCCGCGTCAGGCGCTGCGCGATCTGTATCGTCAACTGCAAAGCCAGGGCGTGGAGTTCCACCGGAAACTGGCCCCCGCTCAGTTGGAGAATGCCATTGACTGCCGTGGTCTTCACGCGCGCGAATACCTGCATGATCTGCGCGGCGTGAAGGGTGAGATGCTTGTGATACGATGCCCTGACGTGGAACTGACACGCCCGGTTCGTTTGCTGCACCCGCGGATGCCGCTTTATATCGTTCCGCGCGGCGGCGGCGTCTATATGTTGGGTGCGACCATGATCGAATCCGAGGACAGCAGCCGCATTACCGCCCGTTCGATGCTGGAATTGCTCAGCGCGGCCTACGCCGTGAACCCGGCTTTTGGCGAAGCCGAAGTGTTGGAGATAGGCGTCGATCTGCGCCCCGCCTTTCCCGACAACTTACCGCGCATCCGGCGTTTGGGCCGGACGATCTATGCCAACGGGCTTTATCGCCACGGATATCTGCTGGCACCGGCGCTGGCGCGGGGTGTTGCAGATCTGGCGCTGAACAACACACATTCGGAGATGGTCGATGAAGATCGTGCTTAACGGCGAGACGCGCGAGGTGCGCGCCGAAACCCTGTCGGAATTGTTGGACGAATGCGGTTTCTCGGGCCGTGTGGCCACCGCTGTGAACGAAGATTTCGTGCCCTCAAGCCTGCGCATCGCTCACAAGCTGGCCGAAGGTGACCGGGTCGAGGTCGTCGCACCGATGCAGGGGGGCTGAAGATGAAGACGTTTTACGGCACTGAACTGCCCAACCCGCTGATGCTGGGCACGGCGCAATATCCAAGCCCGGCCATTCTGGAACAGGCGTTTCGCGAAAGCGGTGCAGGCGTTGCCACTGTATCCTTGCGGCGCGAAGCGGGTGCAGGCCAGACCTTTTGGAACATGATCCGCGAATTGGGAGTTCTGATCCTGCCCAATACGGCCGGTTGCCATACGGTGAAAGAGGCCGTCACGACCGCCCATATGGCCCGCGAAGTGTTCGAGACCCGATGGATCAAGCTGGAACTCATCGGACATACGGACAGTCTGCAACCGGACGTTTTCCAACTGGTAGAAGCCGCCCGCATTCTGACCGAGGACGGGTTCGAGGTGTTTCCCTACACCACCGATGATCTGATCGTGGGCGAACGCTTGTTGGAAGCGGGATGCGAGGTGCTGATGCCCTGGGGCGCACCGATCGGGTCAGGGCGGGGCCTGAACAACGAATACGCCCTGCGTGCGATGCGGGCGGAATTTCCTGACATTCCCCTGGTGGTGGATGCCGGAATCGGTTTGCCCAGCCACGCGGCCCGCGCGATGGAACTGGGCTTTGACGCGGTTCTGCTCAACACCGCCGTGGCCCGTGCCGGAGATCCGGTTCTGATGGCCAGGGCGATGGCGCAGGCAACCCTTGCCGGGCAGTTGGCCCATCAGGCCGACCCGATCGAGCCGCGCGATATGGCGGAACCCTCTACCCCTGTTGTTGGAAAGGCCTTCCTGTCATGACGCTGGACCGTTTCTATCCGATCTTTGATCACTCGGACTGGCTGCGGCGGATGTTGCCGCTGGGTGTCAAACTGGTGCAGCTGCGCATCAAGGATCAGCCAGACGATGCGGTGCGCGACCAGATTGCCGTCTCACGCGAATTGTGCCGCGACCATGGGGCGGTTCTGGTGGTCAATGACTATTGGCAACACGCGATCGATCTGGGCTGCGACTGGATCCATCTGGGGCAGGAAGATCTGGACGACGCCGACCTGAAAGCCATCCGAAAAGCGGGTCTGAAACTGGGCGTTTCCACCCATGACGATGATGAGCTTGAGCGTGTGCTGGCCATGGATCCCGATTACGTGGCATTGGGCCCGGTCTACCCCACCATTCTGAAAAAGATGAAATGGCATCAGCAGGGCCTGCCCCGCGTAACGGAATGGAAGGCGCGGGTTGGTGATATTCCCTTGGTCGGTATTGGCGGGATGAGTGTCGAGCGCGCGACCGGTGTGCTGAAGGCCGGGGCGGACATCGTCTCGGCGGTCACGGATATCACACTGAACCCCGACCCCGAAGCACGGGTGCGCGCGTGGATCGAGGTCACACGATGAGCCGATATGCCCGCCAGACGCTTTTGCCTGAAGTTGGGGCGCAGGGGCAGGCACGCCTGTCGGCGGCCCGTGTTCTGGTCGTCGGTGCGGGCGGTCTGGCTGCACCGGTTCTGCCACTTTTAACAGGGGCCGGGGTGGGGCGGATTACGGTCATGGACGGTGATACCGTCGATCTGTCGAACCTGCACCGTCAAACGTTTTTCTCCGAGGCCGATTGCGGGCACTCCAAGGCGGAAACCGCCGAGGCGCGCTGCCGCGCGCTGAATGGTGAAACTGATGTCATCGGTCTGAATCAGGCTCTGACCAGTGAAAATGCGCCTGGCTCGGTGTCGCAAGCCGATATCATTCTGGATTGTGCCGACAGCTACGCAGCCAGCTACATCCTGTCGGATACGTGTCTGGCGCAGGGCAAACCTTTGATCAGCGCCTCGGTTCTGGGGCTTTCGGGTTATGTGGGCGGGTTCTGCGGCGGGGGCCCATCGCTGCGCGCTGTATTCCCCGATGCACCGGACAGTGGTGCCAGCTGCGCCACTGCGGGGGTTTTGGGCCCCGTGGTTGGCGTGATGGGGGCGATGCAGGCGCAGATGGCGCTCAGCTTGATCCTTGGACTTGATCCCTCGCCCCTTGGGCAGTTGGTTCAATATGACGCAAGAACCCTGCGCAGCACCGGGTTTCGCTTTGATGACGCACCCGAGCCCGGCAACTGCTTTCGCTTTCTGTCCGCAAGCCAGCTGAAAGACACGGATCAGATCATCGAGCTGCGCAGTTCGCAGGAAGCCCCTGTTCCCATCCATTCGAACGCGACGCGCATTTCACCGGATAATTTGCGCAGAATAGATCCTAACAAAGGAAAAAGGCTGGCTCTTTGCTGTGCCACCGGTTTGCGGGCATGGCGTGCCGCCGAACAGATTCAACCAGATTGGCCGGGCGAGATTGTCCTCGTCGCGGCCTCAACCTCGTGAAGAAAAGGGAAACGCGAGATATGAAAAAGCTGATGACAGCCATCGCCCTTCTGGCCGCCGCGCCGGCATGGGCCGAAGACAAAATGACCGTTCTGCTGGACTGGTTCATCAACCCTGACCATGGTCCCATCATCGTTGCGCAGGAAAACGGCTATTTTGCCGAACAAGGGCTTGAGGTCGAGATCGTTCCACCCGCCGACCCGTCCGCCCCGCCCCGTTTGGTGGCTGCCGGCCAAGCCGATCTGGCGGTGTCTTACCAGCCGCAATTGCACTTGCAGATTCACGAGGGCCTGCCGCTGAAGCGCGTCGGCACATTGGTTGCGACGCCGCTAAACTGTCTTTTGGTGCTGGAAGACGGGCCGATCAAGTCGCCTGCTGACCTCAAGGGTAAAAAAATCGGCTTCTCGGTCGCGGGGGTCGAAGAAGCCATCCTTGGCACCGTTCTGGGAAAATATGATGTTGCGCTGGGCGATGTCGAGCTGATCAATGTCAACTTTTCCCTCTCACCGTCGCTGATGACCGGTCAGGTGGATGCGGTGATTGGCGCATATCGCAACTTCGAACTGAACCAGATGGATATCGAAGGTCGTCCCGGCACTTGCTTCTATATCGAGGAAGAGGGCGTTCCGTCCTACGATGAACTGATCTATGTCGCCAATCCTGAAACGATGGACAAGGACAAGATCGCCCGGTTCCTCGCCGCGACTGAAAAAGCGACCCAATATATCGTCAACAACCCGGAAAAAAGCTGGGAAATCTTCGCGGCGACCTCGCCGGAACTTCAGGACGAGCTGAATGCCCGCGCCTGGGTCGATACACTGCCGCGCTTTGCGCTGCGTCCGGCAGGTTTTGATGCCGGTCGTTATGCCCGGTTCGAAACCTTCCTGAACGAAAGCGGGATGATCGACAGCGTCCTTCCAGTTAGTGACATCACCATCGACGTGACCGCGCAATGAGCAACTATGGCAAAGCCTTTGCGCTGATGCGCGATGCTGCGGCGGGGCCGTGGCGGGATTATACCCGCCACGCCTTCGTAGAGGGCATGAAAGACGGAACGCTGCCACGCGAGGCGTTTCTGCACTATCTGCGGCAGGATTATGTGTTTCTGATCCACTTCTCACGTGCCTGGGCGCTGGCCGTGGTGAAATCAGAAACGCATGAAGAAATGCTTGCCGCATCGCAAACCGTGAACGGTTTGATCAGCGAAGAGATGAAACTGCATATCGGCATCTGCGCGGCAGAAGGTATCTCGCAGGCAGAGTTGTTTGCCACGCCAGAGCGGCACGAGAATCTGGCCTATACCCGGTTTGTCCTGGAAGCAGGCTACAGCGGAGATCTTCTGGACCTGCTGGCGGCCCTTGTTCCTTGCGTCATGGGGTATGGTGAGATCGGTACGCGCCTATCCGCCGAGGCAACGTCCGAGGCATATCGCGGCTGGATCGACACTTATGCCGGCGAGGATTACCAAGGCGCATGTGTGGCGGTTGGCGAGTTGCTGGATCAGGCTCTAACAAGACGTATTGGGGCTGATTTTCAAGGGTCGCCACGCTGGGATCGACTGTGCCAGACCTTCCGCAAGGCGACAGAGCTTGAAGTCAACTTCTGGCAGATGGGGTTGACGCCATGACACCTGCGCCCGAACTGACCATCAGTGGCACTGCCACGATCGACGGCGCGACCCTGTTTGCGCCGTTGTCCCTGACCCTTGGGGCCGGGGCGTGGACATGCCTGCTGGGCGGTTCGGGCGTGGGAAAAACAACGGTTCTGAGGTTGATTGCGGGGCTCGAGACCGGGGCTGTCTTCGCTGGGCGGATCACGGCCAGTGATGGCTTGCCTGTGGCTGAGCGTGTCGCATACATGGCGCAGGATGATCTTCTTTTGCCTTGGGCAACCGTCGCGCAGAATGTCTCGCTGGGTGCGCGTCTGCGCGGGGAAACCGTTGATCTTGATCGACGCGACCGCCTGATCAAGCGTATGCGGTTGCAGGATCACATGAACAAGAAGCCCAACGCGTTGTCCGGCGGGCAACGTCAGCGTGTCGCCTTGGCCCGGACACTTATGGAAGATCGCCCCGTTGTTTTGCTGGACGAGCCCTTTTCAGCCCTTGATGCCCGCACCCGCGCTGACATGCAGGATTTGGCCGCCGAAGCATTGCACGGTCGAACCGTCCTTCTTGTGACCCATGATCCCGCAGAGGCCGCGCGTCTGGGGCAATCCATCGTGGTGATGACGGAACACGGATTGACGCAGTGCGAACCGCCCCGGGCCCCGGCCCCGCGCCGCGTGGATGATCTGGAGACATTGGAAACCCAGGGTGCCTTGCTGCGTCTTCTCCGCGAGGGCGCGGCATGAAGTATTTTTCTGCATTGGCCGCAACTTTGTTTGCCTTGCTGATCTGGCAGGGCATCGTGACCCTGACCGGGTTGCCGAAGTTCATCCTGCCCGGACCCGCCGTCGTGGCCGAAACCTGGTGGCAGAACCGCTGGGTGATTGCCGAGCATACCTGGATCACCGCGATCGAAGTGGTGATCGGTCTGGCATGCGGAACACTGCTGGGTGTCGTTACTGCGCTGCAACTGGCGAATTCGCGGGCGGCGCGAGTGCTGGTGCAGCCGATGCTCGTGTTTACGCAGGCTCTGCCGGTATTCGCATTGGCGCCGTTGCTGACGCTGTGGTTGGGCTATGGGCTGTGGTCCAAGGTCGCCATGGCGGTGTTGATCATCTATTTCCCGATCACCTCATCCTTTTTTGACGGGCTTATGCGCACCCCTTCGGGGTATCTGGATCTGGCCCGAACGATGCAGGCCAGCAAGCGCGCCGTATTGTGGCATATCCGTATTCCGGCCGCTCTGCCGTCGCTGGCGTCGGGGATGCGGCTGGCGGCGGTCTATGCCCCGATCGGAGCGGTGATCGGCGAATGGGTCGGCTCGTCGCAGGGGTTGGGATACCTGATGTTGCTGGCCAATGGACGTGCCAAGACCGATCTCATGTTTGCCGCGATGCTGACCCTGGGCGTATTCTCGATTCTTCTGCACATGATTGTCCGCCGGGCCACGGCACGCATGGCGGGTGAGGTGCGTTAACCAATCAGAAACCGATTCTGGGTCAGGGTGCGCTCATGACACAGGACGCCTTTGCCGAAGCCCCGATGCTGTTTGATACGGACGAAGCCCCGGCGCAGCCGCTGCCCTCTGGTCGGCTACCCTCCTACATAAAAGACCACCGCAAGCGGCTGCGCGAACGGTTCATGACCGGTGGATCGGCGGCGATGCCGGATTACGAACTGCTTGAACTGGTCCTGTTCCGGTCCATTCCCCGGCAGGATGTGAAGCCGCTGGCGCGGGCGTTGATGGACACTTTTGGTGATTTCAATCGTGTCCTGACCGCGCCCGAGGAACGGCTGCGCCAGATCAAGGGCGTTGGCGATACCGTGGTTACCGACCTGAAAATTCTTGAGGCCTGCGCCCACAGGATGGCCCGCGCCCGGGTGATGCAGCGGCATGTGATCTCGGGCTGGGATGCGCTGCTGGATTATTGCCACACCACCATGGCGCATCGTGAAATCGAACAGTTTCGCGTGTTCTATCTGGATCGCAAGAACGTAATGATCGCGGATGAGGAACAGGCCAAAGGCACCGTGGATCACGTACCGGTTTACCCGCGTGAGGTTGCCAAACGAGCGCTGGAACTGAATGCCTCGGCCCTGATTCTGGTGCACAACCACCCGTCGGGTGATCCGACGCCCTCGCAGTCGGATATCGACATGACAAACCGTATTCAGGATGCCTGTTCGGCGTTGGGCCTGACCCTTCACGACCACCTGATCATTGGAAAATCGACCGAGTTGAGCTTTCGCTCCGAAGGGTATCTGTGAGCTTCACTGCACCCAGATTTCAACCCGGCGGTTGACCTTGCGGCCCCATTCGGTGTCGTCACAGGCCATCGGCATTGCTTCGCCAAACCCTTCCGCGACCACCTCGATACTGTCTGATATCGATGTCTCGGCCGCAGCCAGAACCGCGTTTCGTACGGTCTGTGCACGCCGCAGGGCAATGCGGGCGTTGGTGGCGGCCCCGCCATCCCCGTCGCTGAAGCCGGCAAACACCAGCTTGCGTGCCTTCAGTGTTCCGGCGTCAAGCATATGTGCCAGTTGCTGAATATTGGAGCGTGACTGCGCATCCGGTCGGGATGATCCGGGCTCGAACCGAACCGACAGGGACAGGCGCGACAGCGGGCGCAGGGTTTCGATCATGCGCTGAAGCTCGTCCAGCCCAACTTCGGGCCCTCCGGTGGCGATGGCATTGGCAAGCCGGTCGCCTTGCACGCCAACCGGCAAGGTTTCAGGCGACTGATCCACATAACCTGCGTCACGAATGGCCATCTGAGCCCCGGGGCTTAGACTAAAGGCCAGAAACTGCCGTGCGATCCGCGGCAGGCGGCGTTCGGGCAGATACAGGAACATCGGCAGATTCAGCGGATAATCTTCGGTCTTGATCGATTGACGGGTTGCGGCCAGCGGATGCCCACACCCTCCGGTCAACGGCAGGGCGCGGGTATCGCCGGCTGTCGCCTTGCTGGCGATTCCGATGGAAAACGGGTCTTTGGCCACGGCCTTGGTCAGGTCGCTCGTTCGAGTGTGACGGATTGCGGTATCGGTCAGTTCCACACCAGCGGTCTTCAATACCTGATCCTCGACAGCCTGCGCCAGCCCCGAACCCGGATCCGGCACATGCAAGGCGATCGGAGCATCCGGCCCGGCCAGGTCCACCCAGTTCTTCACTTCACCTGACAGAATGCGCGCCAAATCGGCCAGCGAAATCTGACGCATCACACTATCGGGCGCCACCACCGGAACCATGGCGTCCAATGCAACAACCCTGGATCGCCGGGCCCGTTTCAAATCACCCAGCCCCGCGGCTTCGGCTGCATCCCGCTCTGCTTCGCGTACTTCGCGCAGGGCCATCACGATATCTGTCTGGGCTTCGATCAGCTTGGCGAATCCACGATCCGTGGTCCCAACGTCAAAGTAGAACCGCGCCAACGGGGCGTTACGGCCTGACTGAAAAAGTTCATAGACGAAGGTGTCCGAATCCACGCGGGCAGGCGTTGCGGTCAGATCTTCCTGCCGCGCAAACCCGATGATCAGGGCGGGAAGGACCGTTTCGGCCATGACAGACGATCCGGAAAACCACAACTCGGCTACGAAATCCGTCAGGCTGGGGCACGCAGGTCCGTCGCATGTGACGCCCGAGCCATCAACGGTCAACTCACCGAACTGCGTATCAACGCGGTAGAATTCGCCGTCAAAGCCCAGCAGGTTGCCTGTTACTTCGATCTTGCCGTCATGAGACGTCAGCGTGATGTCCTGCGCCATTGCACAGGTCGCACCTGCAACGGAAAACAGCGCGGTTACAGCCGCACGAAAGAAAGTCATAAGAGAGTCGAGCCTGCCTGCGGATTACTTTGCCGCAATTGTCAGGTCTGAGAGCAGATTATTCAACACCAGAAACTCACCGGCCTGCGAACAATCCGGAAGGGTCAGGGACATGTCGCGCGACCGCAGGCGGCTATCCGAGAGAAGTTCCAGCGCCTGCACATTCAGCGTTTGCCCGCAGTTGGATTCGGTTACTTCGGCTTCGACCGTCAGGTCGATGGTGCCGGACCGGCCCGACGCGCCTGTCGGAAAAGAATAGACTTCGATATTCTTGGCACTGCCCAGACCCGTCTGGCCCAGGCGCAGAACCTCTCCTGCGCCATTTGCCGAGGACTCATCCCACACATGGCCGCTGCTGCCATAGCTTGCCCCGAATTCCAGCGCGTGAATCTGCAACTCGGTATCACCCTGCCATTGCAGGACGACGCGGTCATATTCGGCAATGTCGGTCACGTGAGTGGTGGCGACCGTACCGGTTTCATCTTCGAATGAAATCAGGAAAATCGCGTATTCCGACAGTGCCGGGATGGTCATGCCCAAGGCGCCGGATTCGTCGGTGCTCTGGCTGACCGTCAGGCCGCTGTGATGAATTTCAACGCGTTCGTTTCGATGGCAGGGTGCCCGCAGCGACAGCTGTGCCATTGCGCCGGGGACGGCGACGGCGCGCGCGCTGATGCTGCAATTCGTCGTTTTCGGTGCTGACGGAACTGCGCGGGGTTCGGGCGCTGCCGCCCCGGAATCTGCGTCAGACGCCGAAGCCGAAGTCAGTACGATAGCATCCAACCCCGACAGAACCGAAGATTGCTGAGATGCCGAGGCAACATCAACACTAGCCCCCGCGTTCGCCGGCTGCGCGGTTGGTCCGTTCTGCATCAGGTAGCCTATGCCCAAAGCACAAGCGACCGTGCCGCACATGGTCACGTAGTTTCGAACTACAAACAAGACACCCTCCCCAGTTGAAGGAGCAAATCGCACATTCGCCACGAATCGCGGCCAATTTGTGGCCGCGAGACGAACACATTGTGGATTCGGCGGGTGACGTTAGGTCAGTCGGCCATGGCAGTGTTTGAACTTCTTGCCCGAGCCACACGGGCACGGATCATTTCGCGACGGGTTGCCCCAGGTCGATGGATCGCTTTCGTCGAACCCGGGAAGCGCATCGCCCGAAGCCGCAGCCTCGGCCTTGGCTTCGGCCTGTTTCGCGGCCTTGTCCACGGCCTCCTGCGCCTGAGCCTGCTGCCCTGCCATCTGCGCCAGCATTTCTTTCTGTTCTTCTTCGGTCAGCGGACGTACGCGTGACAATTGCTGTGTCACGGTTTCGCGCAGGGAATCCAGCATGCTTTCGAACAGCTGGAAGCTTTCGTTCTTGTATTCGTTCAGAGGATCGCGCTGGGCATAACCGCGGAACCCAACGACCGAGCGCAGATGTTCCAGGGTCAGCAGATGCTCGCGCCATTTGCTGTCGATGGTCTGAAGCAGAACCTGCTTTTCGATGTTGCGCATGTTTTCAGGGCCAAAGGCGACGGCCTTCTGGGCCATCATCTCATCCGCAGCCTTGATCAGACGTTCGCGTACCTGCTCGTCATCCACGCCTTCTTCGGCGGCCCAGTCCTGAACCGGGACGTCCATGTTCAGCTTGTCCTTTATCGCCTCGTGCAGGCCCTCGGTATCCCACTGATCCGCATAGGATTTCGGTGGCATGTATTCGTCAATCAGGTCGTCAATCACCTGTTCGCGCATATCCGAGACGATCTCGGACAGGTCGTTCGCAGACATGATCTCGCGGCGCTGGCTGAAGATCACCTTCCGCTGGTCGTTCATCACGTCGTCGAACTTCAGAACGTTCTTGCGCATGTCAAAGTTGCGGCCTTCGACCTTGGATTGCGCGCGTTCCAGCGATTTGTTCACCCAGGGGTGAATGATCGCTTCGCCTTCCTTCATGCCCAGCGTGGTCAATACCTTGTCCAGCCGTTCCGAGCCGAAGATGCGCATCAGGTCATCTTCGAGGCTCAGGTAAAACACCGTTCGGCCCGGATCGCCCTGACGGCCGGAACGACCGCGCAGCTGGTTGTCGATTCGACGGCTTTCGTGGCGTTCGGATGCCATGACGTAAAGGCCGCCAGCAGCCAGAACCTTTTCCTTTTCCTCGGCGTGGCGTGCTTCTTCGGCGGCCCGCAGTTCAGACGGATCCGCGTCTGGATTCTCGGCAATCGCTTTCATCACCTTCATATCTACATTGCCGCCAAGCTGAATGTCGGTGCCGCGACCGGCCATGTTGGTGGCGATGGTTACTGCACCCAGACGACCGGCATCAGCAACGATCTGTGCCTCTTGTTCGTGCTGGCGGGCGTTCAGAACGTTGTGCTTGATACCTTCTTTGGTCAGCATCTGGCTGAGCAGTTCGGATTTTTCGATCGACGTGGTCCCCAGCAGAACCGGCTGGCCCTTTTCCTGCGCCTTTTTCGTCTCGGCGATCATCGCATTGTATTTTTCGGCGGCCGTACGATAGACCTGATCATCTTCGTCGATACGGGCAATCGGCAGGTTGGTCGGAACTTCGACCACGCCCAGACCGTAGATCTCGGCAAATTCTTCGGCTTCGGTCAACGCGGTGCCGGTCATGCCGCTCAGTTTGTCGTACAGGCGGAAATAGTTCTGGAATGTCACGCTTGCCAATGTGACGTTTTCCGGCTGGATCTGAACCTTTTCCTTGGCTTCGATCGCCTGATGCAGACCTTCGGACAGGCGACGCCCCGGCATCATGCGGCCGGTGAATTCATCGATCAGAACGACGTTGCCGTCGCGCACGATGTAATCCTTGTCGCGCTGGAACAGCTTGTGTGCACGCAGCGCCTGGTTGACGTGATGCACGACGGTGGTGCTTTCCGGATCATACAGGGAATGGCCTTCGGGAATCAGGCCGGCCTGAAGCAGCTGTGCCTCAAGAAATTCGTTGCCTTCATCGGTAAAGGTCACATTGCGCGATTTTTCGTCCAGGGTGTAATGATCATCGCTCAGCGTCGGGATCAGGGCATCAATGGCGGTGTACAAATCCGACCGGTCCTGCGCAGGACCCGAGATGATCAGCGGCGTCCGCGCTTCATCGATCAGGATCGAGTCGACCTCGTCCACAATCGCAAAGTTGTGATGTTTCTGGTAAACCTGCTCCAGATCCGCCTTCATATTGTCGCGCAGATAGTCGAAGCCCAGCTCATTGTTGGTGGCATACGTGATGTCACAGGAATACGCGGCCAGTTTTTCCGCGTCGGGCTGGCCGGACCAGATCACACCAGTTGTCATGCCTACGGCCGCAAACACCTTGCCCATCCATTCCGCGTCACGTTTGGCCAGGTATTCGTTCACCGTGACGACATGCACGCCCTTGCCGGTCAGCGCGTTCAAATAGGCCGGGAAGGTGGCGACCAGAGTCTTGCCTTCGCCCGTCTTCATTTCCGAGATGTTGCCCTGATGCAGGAAAATGCCGCCCATCAGCTGCACGTCAAAGGCCCGCAGGCCAAGTGCGCGCTTGGCGCCTTCGCGTACGTTGGCAAAGGCCTCGGGCAGCAGGTCGTCCAGGCTTTCCCCATCCAGTGCGCGCTTGCGCAGGTCTTCGGTCTTGTCGATCAGACCTTGATCTGAAAGCTTTTCAAACTCTGGCTCCAGCGCATTGATCTTTTCGACCAGAGGGCGGGTCGCCTTGATCTTGCGGTCGTTCGGTGTTCCGAACACCTTTTTGGCGAGCGTTCCGAGTCCCAGCATGTTCACTCCAGAGGATCTGTTCTTTTCGTGGTTGCGACAGGCTTGCCCACCTTGCGCGCAACCCATAGATACGGGGGGTGAAAGGCGGCCCTGTCCAAGGCTTCAAAGCGATGTAAGCGGCAGGTTCCAGAGTGTCAACGCCGCGCCCTGTCGCGGCAAGAAAATAGGATGATTCAATGCCCAAAGGTCTCACTTTTCTGCCATCGCTGGCCCTGGCCGCCGTGATGGCCCTGCCGCTGGCCGCCGAAACCCAGCCGGATGCGTCGACGGTGGTCGCTCGGGTAAACGGGGATGAGATCACATTGGGTCACGTGATCGCCACCGTCGCTTCTCTGCCACCGCAATATCAACAGGCGGAAGACGACGTGCTGTTCGATTTCGTTCTGGAACAGCTGATCCAGCAGCAATTGCTGGGACAGCAACAGGACGGCCTGAGCAAGCAAAACGCGCTGACACTCGACAATGAAAAGCGGTCGCTTCAGGCGGTTCAGACGGTGGCGGCCCTGACCAACGATGTCGTCACAGAGGAAGCCATTCGGGCCGCTTACGATGCGCGTTTCAATGATTTTGCGGGTGAAGACGAATTCGACGCCAGCCATATTCTGGTGGAATCGGAAGAAGAAGCCAAAGCGCTCAAGACTCAGCTTGATGATGGTGTAGATTTTGCGGAACTTGCCCGCGAGAACTCGACCGGTCCGTCCGGCCCGAATGGTGGCGCGCTGGGATGGTTCGGAAAAGGCCAGATGGTACCTGAATTCGAGGCAGCAGTGATCGCGCTGGAAAAAGGGCAGGTGTCGGCTCCGGTGCAAACACAATTTGGCTGGCATCTGGTCAAGCTGAACGACAAGCGCAAAACCGAAGCCCCCGAACTGGACGCGGTGCGCGATGAGCTGGCCCAAACGATCCAGCAAGATGCCATTCAGGCGCGGATCGACGAGTTGACGCAGCAGGCACAGATCGAACGCCCCGCGCTGGAAGGCGCAGGCCCCGAGATCATGCGCCAGCTGGACCTGATTCAGGAGTAAAGACCAGTGGCCACGATCACGAAGGTTTCGCCGCTGGCGCCGGCGTCTTTCCCTGAACTGCCTGCGATTGACGGTGTGCGTTTTGCCACCGTCGAAGCGGGTGTGCGCTATCAGGGTCGCACGGATGTCATGCTGGCTGTTCTTGATCCGGGCACGTCGGTGGCGGGTGTCTTCACCCGCTCGGCCACCCGCGCGGCACCGGTTCTGGATTGTCAGGAGAAAATCGGCGGCCCCAGCGATGGACCTGCGGCGATCCTTGTGAACTCGGGCAACGCCAACGCCTTTACCGGGCATTATGGCCAGACATCGGTTGCCGAGGTGACGCAGGCCGTTTCCAAAGCGACCGGTGTCCCCGTCGAACGGGTCTTTACCTCGTCCACCGGTGTCATCGGTGAACCGCTGCCGCATGATCGCATCATCTCGCAGCTTGAGGCGTTGAAATCCGGCCTCAGCCGCCATGCAATCGAAGACGCCGCGCGGGCGATCATGACGACGGACACGTTCCCGAAAGGGGCGAGCGCACAGGTCGAAATCGGTGGCAAAACAGTCTCTATTGCAGGGATTGCGAAGGGTTCTGGAATGATCGCGCCAGACATGGCGACGATGCTGGTCTATACCTTCACCGACGCACGGGTTGAGCAATCGGCGTTGCAGGAAATGCTGAGTGCCCAGACAGATCGCACCTTCAACTGCATCACTGTGGACAGCGACACCTCGACCTCGGATACGCTGCTTTTGTGCGCCACCGGGGCCTCGGGCGTCGATGCCACCGCCAACGCTGCATTTGCCGAGGCGCTGGAAGGCGTGATGCTGGATCTGGCGCAACAAGTGGTGCGTGACGGGGAAGGCGCCACGAAATTCGTGGAAATCCGCGTGACCGGAGCCGCCTCGGACGCTGACGCCAAGACCCACGGTCTGGCCATCGCCAACTCCCCTCTGGTGAAAACTGCCATTGCCGGTGAGGACCCGAACTGGGGCCGTATTGTCATGGCCATCGGCAAGTCGGGCGCGGCGGCCGATCGCGACAAGCTCAGCATTTCCTTCGGTGATATTCTTGTGGCCGAGAACGGCTGGGTCAGTCCCAACTACCGCGAAGAGGACGCCGCCGAATACATGAAAGGCCAGGATTTGGTGATTGCCGTTGATCTGGGGCTGGGCGAGGGGAAATCCACCGTCTGGACCTGTGATCTGACCCACGGCTATATCGAGATCAACGCGGATTATCGCTCGTGAGAACCGTGTTAGTCTCTGCTGTCGCCCTGATCGACATCGAGGGCCGCGTGCTGCTGGCCCAACGCCCAGAAGGCAAATCCATGGCCGGATTGTGGGAATTCCCCGGCGGCAAGATCGAGCCCGGCGAAACCCCCGAGGCCGCCCTGATCCGTGAATTGCACGAGGAACTGGGCATTGACACCTGGGCCTCGTGCTTGGCGCCGCTGACCTTTGCCAGCCACAGCTATGACGATTTCCACCTGCTGATGCCGCTGTTTGCCTGCCGCAAATGGGACGGCATCCCGCAGTCGAAAGAGGGTCAGGCGCTGAAATGGGTGCGCGCGAAAGATCTGCGGAACTACCCGATGCCGGCTGCCGATGTGCCGCTGATTCCGATTTTACGGGATTGGCTTTAAGCGTTACTTAGACCCTGAATCGGCCTATTCGTCATAAGCACTCAAATCCTCTGGGGCGTGAAGCAGTGTGCCCTCGTACTTCGTCAGATCGTCTTCGATACGCAGCCATGGAAGTTTGCTTTGGTAGTTGACGTGGAAGGTCGGAACAAAGTCCTCTGGGTATTCCATTGAAGCGGCATATAAATGCATCCCGCCAGGGTAATGGTCTGCTTCAAAACCAACTGGAGAACCACAATCGCGGCAGAAATGCCGAAATACACCTTTTGAGCTTTCCAGTGTTTTGGGTGCTTGGGCAGTCCATTTGAAGTTCCGAAGTGGAACACCCAACCATGCAACTATGGGTGCGGCACAGTTTCGACGGCAATCATCGCAATGGCAGTAGCACGCCCATGTCACATCCCCGATAAACTCCCATTTCGTATTTTTGCACAGGCAATTGCCTCGCGTTGTCATGCCAAGCTCCTTGTTCATTTGCCAATGTGTATTGGCACGCCCATTGGCCCAAGACTGTTTGAAAGCGGACAGTTAAAGTACAAAACACGACTAGAATATGCGGTTTGAAACAGGATCAGACGATCACCCCTCCATTGTTACAATTCGTAAGAATTGAGAAAACATCACGAAAAAGTTGACGCTGATCGTCCTCCTTGTCCTTAATCGGGGCAACAGCGTTCCGGTCTGACCCGGCGACGCCGTTCCGGCCCGACCCGGGGCCGGATGGGGAGGAGAGATAGAATTGGCTCAGACGCAGTCGGGCGCCGAAGGGATGCACTCCCTTCCGGCGCTGCTACATCGCAATGCGACGCAGTTCGGGGATGCCCCGGCTTACCGCGAAAAGGAATTCGGGATCTGGCAATGCTGGACCTGGGCGGAAACGGTCGCCGAGATCCGCGCGCTGGCGCTTGGACTTCTTGAACTTGGCGTTGAAAAGGGTGACCACATCGCCGTAATCGGGCGCAACCGTCCCGCACATTACTGGTCAATGGTTGCGGCGCAGATGGTCGGTGCCATTCCGGTCCCTCTCTATCAAGACGCGGTTGCCGAAGAGATGGCCTATGTGCTGGAGCATTGCGGAGCGAAATATGTCGTCTGCGGCGATCAGGAACAGGTCGACAAGGTCATCGAGATTCAGGAAAACCTGCATCAGGTCAAACACATCCTCTATACCGACAAGCGCGGTATGCGGAAATACGACCACAGCCAGATGAATGCCCTTGACGACATCAAGGCCGAGGGCAGCGCCGGTCATGCGCGTTTCGACGCCGAACTGGACAGGCGCATCGGCGAGATCACCTATGACGACACCTGCGTGATGCTTTATACCTCGGGTACCACGGGCAAGCCCAAGGGCGTGGTGCTGTCGAACCGCAACGTGATCGAAAGTGCAAAGAACTCAGCCGAATTCGACCACCTGACCCGCAACGAGGACATCCTGTCCTATCTGCCGATGGCCTGGGTCGGGGATTTCATCTTTTCCATCGGTCAGGCTTATTGGTGCGGGTTCTGCGTGAACTGCCCCGAAAGCGCCGACACGATGATGACTGACCTGCGCGAGATCGGGCCGACCTATTTCTTCGCGCCGCCGCGGGTCTTCGAGACCCAGCTGACCAATGTGATGATCCGAATGGAGGATGCCAGCAAGCTCAAGCAGCGCATGTTCCACTACTTCATGGCGCATGCCAAGAAGGTCGGCGGCCGGTTGCTGGATGGCAAGCCGGTGAGCTTGGGTGACAAGGTGAAATATGCGCTGGGCAATCTGTTGGTTTACGGGCCGCTCAAAGACACGCTGGGATATGGGCGCTTTCGGGTGGGCTATACGGCGGGTGAGGCGATCGGGCCGGAGATCTTTGATTTCTATCGCTCTTTAGGCATCAACCTGAAACAGTTGTACGGCCAGACCGAGGCGACCGTGTTCATCACCGTCCAGCCCGACGGCGAGGTGCGCGCCGACACCGTTGGCGTCCCGGCCCCCGATGTCGAGATCAGGATCGACGACAAGGGCGAGATACATTACCGCTCGCCCGGTGTGTTCGTCGAATACTTCAAGAACCCGGACTCGACCGCATCGACCAAGGACGCTGAGGGCTGGGTGGCCACGGGCGACGCGGGGTTCATCGAGGAAAGCTCGGGTCATCTGCGGATCATCGACCGCGCCAAGGACGTGGGCAAGATGGCCGACGGGTCGATGTTCGCTCCGAAATATGTCGAGAACAAGCTGAAGTTCTATCCGGATATTCTGGAGGCGGTGATGTTCGGCAATGGCAAGGATCGTTGCGTGGCCTTCATCAATATCGATCTGACCGCGGTCGGCAACTGGGCCGAACGCAACAACGTGGCCTATGCCTCGTATCAGGAACTGGCGGGACATCCGCGCGTGTTAGAGACGATCAAGGCCCATGTGGAAGAGGTGAACAAGTCGGTCGCCGCTGACGAGATGCTGTCGGGTTGTCAGGTGCACCGCTTTGTGGTGCTGCACAAGGAACTGGATGCCGATGATGGCGAGATGACCCGGACCCGCAAGGTGCGGCGCGGGTTTGTCGAGGACAAGTTCAGCGACATCATTGCCGCGCTTTATGACGGGTCCAAGACGGTTTCGACCACGACCGAGGTGACCTATGAGGATGGTCGCAAGGGATCGATCTCGGCGACGCTGGAGATCGTTGACGCGCCGGTTGTTCCCGTCGCCCAACACAAGGTTGCCGCAGAATGAGGGCCGTACGAGCGCCGCTCGACCTGCGGTCATCGCCCCGCCCGCCGTCCCGTTTTCGCGCAAGTCAGGGAGTGACCGATGCTGGATAATTCCGAAGGATATGTCACCGAAGACGGTCGCAAGATCGGCGGTGTGGTGATGGAAATGAAGAACATCACTCTGCGCTTTGGCGGTGTGGTGGCGATCAAGGATATCTCGTTCGATATCCGCGAGGGCGAGATCCGCGCCATCATCGGGCCGAACGGCGCCGGGAAATCCTCGATGCTGAACGTGATCTCGGGCTTCTATGTTCCGCAGGAAGGCGAGGTCTGGTTCCATGGGTCCAGACGCCCGCCGATGCGGCCTTTTGAAGTCGCCCAGCAGGGAATCGCGCGGACGTTTCAGAACATCGCCCTGTTCGAGGGTATGAGCGTTCTGGACAACGTGATGACGGGTCGTCTGAACTTTATGAAGACCAACATCCTCCAGCAGGCGATCTGGCGCGGCAAGGCCGAAGCGGAAGAGGTGCAAAACCGCGAGGCGGTCGAGAAGATCATCGACTTCCTTGAGGTTCAGCACATTCGTAAAACGCCTGTGTCGCGCTTGCCGTATGGCCTGAAAAAACGCGTCGAACTGGCGCGGGCGTTGGCGGCGGAACCCAAACTATTGCTGTTGGATGAACCGATGGCGGGCATGAACGTCGAAGAGAAAGAGGACATGAGCCGCTTTATCCTGGACGTGAATGATGAGTTCGGGACCACGATTGCTTTGATCGAGCACGATATGGGCGTTGTGATGGATCTCAGCGACCGGGTGGTCGTGATGGATTACGGCAAGAAGATCGGCGACGGCACACCCGACGAGGTGCGCAACAACCAGGAAGTCATCGACGCCTATCTGGGGGTCAGCCATGATTAAGCTCTGGGCAGAATTGGGGAGGGGCTGGCATGCCTGAACAACTTATCTTCGCGATGGAGGTCATCCTCAACGGTCTGATGGCCGGGGTGCTCTATGCGCTGGTCGCGCTGGGCTTTGTGCTGATCTACAAGGCGTCCGGTATTTTCAATTACGCCCAAGGGGTTATGGCCCTGTTCGCGGCCATGACGCTGGTCGGGATCATGAATGGGCAGGTGCCGTTTGCGCATCTGATCAACGCGACTTTCGGCACCCATATCCATTATTTCGGGTGGAATGTGCCAGCGTTGTTTGCGATCATTCTGACGATGGGTGTGATGGTGTTGCTGGCCTGGGCCGTGCAGCGGTTCGTCATGCGCCATCTGGTGGGGCAGGAACCGATCATTCTGTTTATGGCGACCATTGGTCTGGCGTACTTCCTTGAAGGCGTGGCCGACCTGATGTGGGGGTCTGAAATCAAGACGCTGGATGTGGGTCTGCCGCAGGGCATCAATCTGTGGATTGACGAGACCACCTATAACATCTTCGACTACGGCTTCTTCATCGACAATCTGGACATCGTGGCAACGATCATTGCGGCGCTGTTGGTGGCCGCTCTGGTGGCGTTCAGCCAGTACACCAAGCAGGGCCGGGCCATGCGCGCGGTGGCGGATGACCATCAGGCGGCACTGTCGGTGGGCATTTCTCTGAACTTTATCTGGATCATGGTCTGGTCGGTCGCGGGCTTTGTCGCGCTGGTCGCGGGGATCATGTGGGGCACCAAATCGGGGGTCCAGTTCTCGCTGTCTTTGATCGCGCTCAAGGCGCTGCCGGTGCTGATGCTGGGCGGGTTCACCTCGATCCCCGGTGCCATCGTGGGCGGTCTGATCATCGGCGTGGGTGAAAAGCTGTTCGAATTCGCAATCGGACCGATGGTCGGCGGCGCAACCGAGAACTGGTTTGCCTATGTGCTGGCGCTGATCTTCCTTGTGTTCAGGCCGCAAGGCCTGTTCGGAGAAAAGATCATCGAGAGGGTGTAGGGCATGACCAAGCTGATCGCCATCATCAACGTGATCGCATGGGCGGGGTTCTGGGCCTTTGGCTACATCGCCCTCACATCAGACGATCTGACCGAAGGCCAACTGACGATTGCAGCGATCCTGGCCTTTGCAGGGCTGATCATGGGGGTTCTGGCCTACTTGAAGCTGGTGCGCGCCTCGGAGGCGAGCGGATATGCCAAAGGGTCCAATCAACTGGACGCCGAAGCCCGGAACCGGGCACAGGAACAATGGGGAAAGTAAGACATGTTCTATCGTGAGGCCGGAGATTTCAAAACCTCCTACGTGGATGACAGCCAGACTTTCCCGATCAAGTTCGATCGGTATCGGTACTATGTGGTGCTGGCGGTGGCCTTCGGGATCATCCCGTTCATCATCAACGACTATTGGGCCAACGCACTTCTGCTGCCCTTCCTGATCTATGCGATCGCGGCCATTGGGCTGAACATTCTTGTGGGGTATTGCGGGCAGGTCAGCCTGGGTACCGGGGGGTTCATGGCCGTTGGGGCCTATGCCTGCTACAAGCTGATGACCGCCTTTCCAGACGTGTCGATGTTCATCCACGTGATCCTGGCCGGTGGCATCACTGCCATCGTGGGCGTGCTGTTCGGCTTGCCATCCTTGCGGATCAAGGGGTTTTATCTTGCGGTGGCGACGCTGGCGGCGCAGTTCTTTCTGGTCTGGCTGTTCAACCGGGTGCCGTGGTTCTACAACTACTCGGCTTCGGGGCAGATCAACGCGCCGGAACGCGATGTGTTCGGCATCATCATCACCGGTCCGAATGCATCGGCTTGGGCCACCTATCTGTTCTGTCTGATTTTCCTGACCGCCTGCGCCATCGTTGCGCGCAACCTGACACGTGGTACGACAGGGCGGACATGGATGGCGATCCGCGACATGGACATCGCCGCCGAGATCATCGGGGTGAACCCTCTCAAGGCGAAACTGACGGCCTTTGCCGTAAGCTCGTTCTTCGTGGGCATCGCGGGCGCGCTGTTTTTCGCGGTCTATCTGGGCGCGGTCGAGGTCGGCGAGGTGTTCGGGATCCAGAAATCGTTCCTGGTTCTGTTCATGGTCATTATCGGCGGATTAGGGTCTATTTTCGGATCCTTTGCCGGGGCCGCTTTCCTGGTGTTGCTGCCGGTGGTTCTGAAACTTGTTGGCGTTGATTTGCTGGGCTGGCCCACTGACATCGTCGCGCATCTTAACTTGGTGATCGTGGGTGCGCTGATCATCATGTTCCTGATCCTAGAACCACACGGGCTGGCACAGCTATGGCGCGTGGCGAAAGAGAAACTCAGACTCTGGCCGTTCCCGCACTAAGGGGCAGGCCCAAGGAAAAGACGGGTGCGAAGCCCGAAACTCAACATCGGATCAATCAAGGGAGGACACACCCGATGAACAAGAAACTGGCAACCCTGGCGCTGGGCGCCGTGATGGCCGCAGGTCCGGTCATGGCCGACCTGGTGTTCCCATCGCTCAGCTACCGGACTGGCCCATACGCAGCGGGCGGCATTCCGTTCGCGGATGGCTATGCGGACTATTTCACCCTGCTGAACGAACGCGATGGCGGTATCGGTGGCGTTCCGGCCAAGGTTATCGAGTGCGAAACCGGCTATAACACCGAAAAAGGTGTTGAATGCTATGAATCGACCAAGGGTGAAGGCGCCCTGGTCTATCAGCCTCTGTCGACCGGCATCACCTATCAGCTAATCCCGAAAGTAACGGCAGACGGTATCCCGCTGCACACGATGGGCTATGGCCGGACTTCGGCTGCCAACGGCAAGGTGTTCAGCCATGTGTTCAACTATCCGGCCAACTATTGGAACGGTGCGTCCGGCGCGATCAACTATCTGCTGGATGAAAATGGCGGAGATCTGAGCGGCAAGAAGATTGCGCTGGTCTATCACAACTCTGCCTACGGCAAAGAACCGATCCGCACACTTGAAACCCTGGCCGAAAAGCATGGCTATGAACTGACCCTGCTGCCCGTTGACCATCCCGGTCAGGAGCAAAAGTCGCAGTGGTTGCAGATCCGCCGTGAAAAGCCTGACTATGTCATCATGTGGGGCTGGGGCGTCATGAACCAGGTTGCGGTTCAGGAAGCCGCCAACATCCGCTTCCCGATGGAAAATTTCATCGGTGTCTGGTGGTCGGGCGCGGAATTCGACGTTGAGCCGGCAGGTGAAAAAGCCAATGGCTATAAAGCGTTGACCTTCACCGGTCTGGGAATGGACTATCCGGTCTACGACGATCTGAAGAAATACGTTGTGGATGCGGGCAAAGCCGCCGGCGCAGGTGATCAGCTGGGAACGGTTCAGTACAACCGTGGTCTCTATGCCGCGATGTTGGCAGCCGAAGCCGTGAAGACCGCACAGGAGATGCACGGAACCGCCGATATCGACGCATCGATGATGCGTGACGGAATGGAAGCGCTGGAGATCACCAATGCCAAGATGGAAGGTCTGGGCATGGCAGGTTTTGGACCCGAATTCACGGTAAGCTGTGAAAACCATGGTGGCCCCGGCCTTGTGGGCGTCGTTCAGTGGGATGCGGCAGCAGGAACCTGGAACCCGGTTCAGGATTTCAAACCGACCGATGTCGAGGTGATCAGTGCGCTGATCGAAGAAGACTCGGGCGCTTATGCGGCTGAAAACAACATCTCTCCGCGGTGTGAATGACAAACTGATCGCCTCGGAATCCCGGGGCGGTGCAGACAACCGGAGCGGCGGTTTGCCGCCGCTCCTCACGAACAGTCCCGAAGGGGACAGGCATGAGGACACGCGCTGATGCTTGATGCGGCACAAACCACTGACGTGCAGGCGGAAACCCTGCTTGAGGTCAACAATATCGAGGTGATCTACAACCACGTGATCCTCGTGCTGAAGGGCGTAAGCCTGACTGTGCCCAAGGGCGGTATCACGGCCTTGCTGGGGGGCAATGGCGCGGGCAAGACGACCACGCTCAAAGCAGTCTCTAACCTGCTGCATTCAGAACGCGGCGAGGTCACGAAAGGCACGATCAAGTATCGTGGCCAAAGCGTACACGAAAGCGACCCCGCCGTATTGGTTGAAAAAGGCGTGATTCAGGTGATGGAAGGCCGTCACTGTTTCGAACACCTGACGGTTGAAGAAAACCTGCTGACGGGCGCGTATACCCGCAAGGACGGCAGCGCAGCGATCCAGCAGGATCTGGAGCTGGTCTACAATTACTTTCCCCGCCTGAAAGAGCGCCGCCGCTCGCAGGCAGGTTATACGTCGGGTGGTGAACAGCAGATGGTCGCCATGGGCCGGGCACTGATGTCGCGCCCCGAGACAATCCTGCTGGACGAACCTTCGATGGGACTGGCGCCGCAGTTGGTCGAAGAAATTTTCGGTATCGTGAAGGATCTCAACGAGAAAGAGGGCGTTTCCTTCCTGTTGGCCGAGCAGAACACAAATGTTGCCCTTCGGTTCGCGCATTACGGATACATTTTGGAATCCGGGCGCGTTGTGATGGATGGCCCGGCCGCAGAACTGCGCGAGAATCCGGATGTCAAAGAATTCTACCTCGGCATGTCTGACGAAGGCCGCAAGAGTTTTCGCGATGTGCGGTCCTATCGTCGCCGCAAGAGGTGGCTGTGAGCGGATGGAGGATATCGCGATGACCTATTTCGACGCACTCGAAACACGCTCGGCGGACGAACGCGCTTCGGATCAGGCTGCAGCTCTGGTAGAGCAGATCAAGCGTGCTGCATCTGCACCCGGGTTTGCTGCACATTTTTCTGATTCAGACACTAACAAGGTGATTTCGGCAGATGATTTGCCGATGCTGCCGGTGCTGCGCAAGTCGGACCTGATCCGCGCGCAGGCGGAGCGCCCCCCTTTTGGTGGTTTCACCGTGAGGCCTGCGCGCCACTTTCATCACGTGTTCCAGTCCCCCGGGCCGATCTATGAACCGGGCAGCACCGATCACGACTGGTGGCGTATGGGCCGGTTCCTGCATGCCGCTGGTGTTGCAGCTGGCGATATTGTTCAGAACTGCTTTGGCTATCACCTGACGCCGGCTGGCATGATCTTTGAAAACGGTGCCCGCGCAGTTGGTGCTGCCGTTTTGCCGGCGGGAACCGGGCAGACCGAACTGCAGGTGACAGCCGCGCGTGACGTTGGCTGCACCGCCTATGCGGGCACTCCTGATTATCTAAAGGTCATCCTGGACAAGGCCGACGAGATGGGCGTTTCGCTGAATTTCTCCAAGGCCGCTGTTGGTGGTGGCGCGCTGTTCCCGTCCCTGCGGCAGGAATATGCGGATCGCGGTATTTCGTGCCTGCAATGCTATGCGACGGCGGATCTGGGTAACATCGCCTATGAAAGCGCCGCGATGGAAGGGATGATCATCGACGAACACGTGATCGTCGAAATCGTGACGCCCGGAACCGGAACGCCGGTAGAGCCGGGCGAGGTGGGCGAAGTTGTCGTGACCTCTCTCAACCCGGACTACCCGCTGATCCGCTTTGCGACCGGGGATCTTTCTGCCGTCATGCCGGGTGTCTCGCCCTGTGGCCGGACCAACACCCGGATCAAAGGCTGGATGGGTCGCGCCGATCAGACCACCAAGATCAAGGGAATGTTCGTACGTCCGGAGCAGGTTGCGGCCCTGGTCGACAAGCATGAGGAAATTGTCAAAGCCCGCGTCATCGCAGCCCGCCAGGGTGAGATGGACACGATGACTGTCCGGATCGAAAGCCCACGCGGTGACGACCCGGCATACGCCAAGTCAGTGGCCGAATTGTTGAAACTGAAAGGTGCGATCGAGGTCGTGGCACCCGGATCCCTTCCCAAGGACGGGGTGGTGATCGAGGATCAGCGCGTCTACGAATAGCGGTGTTTTTCAGGTCTGCGGCAGATTGTGCCGCAGATTTGTTGACCGATGCACTGGTGTTTCCGAGCTTTTTGGTCGATTAAAGGCGAACCCTTCGCCTTTGCCAATCACAAGCCGGGATGATGGCCGAAATCGAGTTTTCACAGAACGGATCGCGCAATCGCGGTGTACGCGGTACCCGACTGCTGGCGGGGATCGCCTATGTCGTGGCTGCCGCATGCCTTTTGCCGATGATCGCCGTGGTCCTGGCGGCTGTAACCGGAGGAACGGACACGATCTCGCACCTGATGGAGACGGTGCTGCCTGGCTATATCGCGACGACCCTGATTCTTGTGGTCCTGGTCGCGGCCGGCACGTTCAGCATCGGCACCGGGGCGGCCTGGCTGGTAACGATGACCCGTTTTCCCGGCGTGCGGTTTCTAGAGATCGCACTGGTCCTTCCGCTGGCCTTTCCGGCTTATGTTCTGGCCTATGCCTACACTTTCATTCTGGATCACCCGGGCATCGTTCAAAGCACGCTGCGTGATGTAACGGGCTGGGGCCCGCGCGACTATTGGTTCCCGGAAATCCGCTCGACCGAGGGTGCGGCGGTCATGTTGATCCTGGTGCTTTACCCTTATGTCTATCTGCTTGCACGGGCTGCGTTCCTGCAACAAAGCGCAACCGCGTTTCTGGCGGCGCGGGCTCTGGGCAACAATCCATGGCTGGCTTTTCGGCGCGTGTCACTGCCGATGGCGCGACCCGCCATTGCAGGCGGCGTTCTGCTGGCCGTCATGGAGACCATCGCAGATTTCGGAACCGTGTCGTATTTCGGTGTGCAGACCTTTGCCACCGGGATCTACACAAGCTGGTTTTCCATGGCCGACCGAGCGGCGGCTGCACAACTTGCGCTATGCCTGCTGGTCTTTGCCCTGATCATGGCCGTGGCCGAGCGCACCCAGCGTGGCAAGGCAAAATACTATCAGGCCGGGAAACAGCATGTGGCGCAACCGGCGGCAAATCTGACGGGCCTGCGGGCCTGTGGCGCATTCCTGCTGTGTGCGATACCTGTTCTTTTCGGATTTTTGCTGCCTGTCATCATTTTGGTCGAGATGGGCCTGGAATCCGAACAGAACCTGCTGTCGCAGCGCTATATCGATTTCATTCAGAATTCTCTGATCCTTGCTGGTACGGCGGCGGTCATCACCGTTTTTGCGGCGATCAGCGTCGGGTTCTTTCAACGTCTGAGACCGGGGCGCGCCTCGTCTGCGACCGCCTATATGGCGCGTCTGGGATATGCCGTGCCCGGTGGTGTCATCGCGGTTGGTTTGATCGTCCCCTTCGCGAGCTTTGACAACGCGCTGGATGTGTGGATGCGGCAGACCTTCGACGTGTCCACGGGGCTGTTGGTTACAGGTTCGATCTGGCTGCTGGTCGCTGCCTACATGGTGCGGTTCCTGGCCGCTGCGCTCAGCGCATATGAGGGTGGCCAAAGCACGGTGCACGCCAATATGGATGCCGCAGCCCGCTCACTTGGTCAGACGCCGTTGGGAACACTGCGGCGTGTTCACCTGCCCATTCTGACCCCGTCTCTGTTGACGGCCCTGCTGATCGTGTTCGTTGACGTGATGAAGGAGCTTCCGGCCACGCTGATCATGCGCCCGTTCAATTTCGACACGTTGGCGGTGCAGGCATATCGATTGGCCTCGGACGAGAGATTGGAGGGCGCAGCTGTGCCTTCGCTGGTCATTCTGGCCGTAGGTCTGCTGCCGGTAATCCTGATCTGCCGTCAGGTCGGCCGACGGTAACACTTGTGTCGTAATTGTAAGACAACAGCGCATCAGGCTTGATTCAAATACGATTTCCGGCAAGGCTGAAGGTATGAATATGCAGCCTCCCAGCCGGTTCTCGGCAAGCGCAGCGCAGATGCCCGTGGCTTTCGACCGGCATGAGATGTCTCAAATCCTATCCGTTTACGGTCGGATGGTCGCCGCCGGGGAATGGCGCGACTACGGTATTTCCAACCTGCGCGACATGGCGGTGTTCTCGATCTTCCGGCGCACCGCGGAACACCCGATCTACCGAGTCGAAAAGCATCCGCGCCTGCGGTCGAGACAGGGAATGTATTCCGTCATAGGTATGGATGGCCGCATCCTGAAGCGCGGCCATGATCTGCGAGCAGTCCTGCGGGTACTGGAGCGCAAGCTGATCCGGGCCGTAAACCCGGATTAGAGCCTTTTGTGGGCTGTCACAGGCCCGTCACCTTGATCCATTATGCGGTGGATCGCCTGATCCATTGGCTCGAATACCACCGCCATATGGCTGGCGTTCGCATGCAGCAGCATGTTGTCGCCCGAAACCCAGGCCACATGCCCTTTCCAGAACAACAGATCACCTCGTTGCGCAGGGGTCCCTTCGATCACGGTATTGCCCAAAGCGCGCTCCTGATCGCCGCTGTCGCCGGGGCAAGGCAGGCCACAAGCCAAAAGCCCTGCCTGCACCAACCCGGAACAATCGATGCCGAACCGGCTGTTGCCACCCCACAAATAGGGTGTGCCCAGAAACAGCTGGGCCACTTCGACCGGGTCGTCAGGCTTTGCGGTCATCGGCGCCGTGTGTACCTTTGGGATATATCCCAGTTCGGTTTCAACAAACCGGTCCGTCTCGGTCCTGGCTTGGATTTTGCTTCCGAAACTCAGCGACACCAGATCGCGGCTTTTGAAATTCGCTTCCTGGTAGGCGTGCGTTGCAGGCGCCGTGATCCAATGCGTCGCAGGCGCATCCGCCGTCAGCTGATCTGTTCGCAACCAGCCGGTATACCCGTCTTTGTCTGCGATGACTCTGTTCCACCCGCTCTTTGTTTCGTCGATCCGAACCGTATCACCGAGCAACAATTGCCGGTCACGTGGCCCGTCTGGGCTGCACAGCAAATCGACAACGGGTGCGGATATGCGGTGGCGTGTCACAGTCCCAATATCTCCGGCAAGGCCGCCAAAACGGCACGTGGCCCCTGACCCAGACCGCCCTTGGTGCGACCGGGCTCTTTACTGGGCTGCCAGGAATAGATGTCGAAATGGATGTAGCGTTGTGCGCCGACGAACCTGCGCAGAAACAGGGCGGCTGTGATCGACCCTGCAAACCCGCCCGACGGCGCGTTGTCCAGATCGGCGATGCCGGGTTCAATCATCGCTTCATAGGGCGTGTGGAACGGCATGCGCCAGACCGGATCAGCCGAAGCCTCTGCGGCATGCGACAGGGCAGACGCGCAGCGCTGATCATCGGTATAGAACGGTGCCAGATCGGGGCCCACAGCCACACGGGCGGCCCCGGTCAGCGTCGCCATCGAGATCACCAGATCGGGCTCACCTTCTTCAGCAAGCGCCAACGCATCAGCAAGCACCAGACGCCCTTCGGCATCCGTATTGTTGATCTCGACCGTCAGTCCCTTGCGAGAGGTCAGGATGTCACCAGGGCGGAAGGCATTTCCGGCAAGCGCGTTTTCGACCGCCGGTATCAAGACCCTCAATTGCAGGGAAAAACCCAACTGCATGATCATCCGCGCCAACCCCAATACATTGGCCGCGCCACCCATGTCCTTCTTCATCAGACCCATGGATGCGCCTGGTTTCAGGTTCAATCCACCCGTATCGAAACACACCCCCTTGCCGACCAGAGTCAGCTTGGGGCCGCTGCTGCCCCAATTCAGCTCGATCAGCCGGGGGGCCTGTTCGGCGGCGCGCCCTACGGTGTGGATCATAGGAAAATTCTGTTCCAGCAAGGCCGCGCCGCTGATCACGCTGCACGCGGCACCGAATTCGCTGGCTAGAGCCTCGGCCGCCTGCTGCAACTGCTCAGGACCCATATCCGAGGCTGGCGTATTCACCAGATCGCGGGTCAGAACTTCGGCATTGGCCATCGTTTCGATACGGTTGGCGTCGACACCTTCGGGCGCAACCAGCGCCGCAGTTCCAGCGGATTGAGACGCGTAGCGGTCGAAGGCGTAGCCTGTCATCAACCAGCCCAAACACTCCATCTCCAGACGATCAGCGGGAATGCCGGACGCGATATGATAGGTTCCTTCGGTCAATGCCATGGCTGCGGCGGCCAATGGGAACCTTTTTCGCGCGCGCTTGTCTTCTGTTCCATACCCGGCCAGCACAAAATCAACCGCGCCAAGCGCGCCTGGCACCAGCAGGGTCTGCCCCATCGCACCTGTAAACCCGTTTGCGGCAACCCAGGCCCGGACGGTATCCGGCTGGTCCTGCAACCAACTGTCCAAATCCGGCTGCGCAATCACATGAAGCGGTATGGACGGGTCAGAGGATGGGGCGAAGGACAGGGTCATGGGCGTCTCGGCTGATGGTTTCTGCGCACAGACTAGCCGCGCATGATCTGCCCGCAACCCCTGTCAGACGGAAAGGTCCTGCTGGTCCCAGACGGCGGTCAGCGATCGTTCGCCCACGCGGATCAAACGCCCAAGCGTCGCGCCCGCCGCAACGGCGTCACCGGCATCGACGGTGTGGGCCACGTCACCCGCCACCTGGGCCAGGGCCGTCATCCCGATCTGTTCGGATATAGCGACCAGTGACCTGGCGCATTTGCGCAGGTCCGCCCATTCGCGCCGACGCCAGTAGCGTTCGCAGTTTGACAGGCGCATGGCAAGCTCTTCGACCGTGCGACACAGAACATCCAGCGCATTCTTGTCGCCAAGTTGCCGGTACAGCCCGCTTAATTGATCCGAGTCCAGACGGACGGATTCCTTGTGTTCAAGCGTGATAATCTTTTCCACCACATTCACCCTAGTTCAAACGCCCCCACGGCGCGGTGTTGATCCTGGCAGAAAATTCCTTTGCAAAACCTTGCAGGGAAACTGGATAATGGCTCGAATTTTCTTTGAATTCGGTTTAGATCATCCGTCAGCGACAAGAACGGGGACATTGAAATGGAATTTGCCAAACCTCTGCCGAGCTACCTTGTAAAACGGTATCACGGATGGAAGGCCACAACATATTCGGAAAACCAGGTTTGGTATCGCCGTCTCGCCGATGAAGGGCAACGCCCCCGCGCCATGGTCATATCCTGCTGCGACAGCCGGGTTCACGTCACGTCCATGTTCGGCGCTGACCAGGGCGATTTCTTTATTCACCGCAATATCGCCAACCTGGTGCCGCCCTATGCTCCGGACGGGGACCACCACGGCACCAGCGCCGCCATCGAATATGCCGTAACGGCGCTCAAGGTCGCTCATTTGATCGTGCTGGGGCATTCGCAATGCGGCGGCGTTCAGGGCTGCATCGACATGTGCAAGGGGCAGGCGCCGCAGCTGGATGCCAAGGACAGCTTTGTTGGCCGCTGGATGGATATTCTGAAGCCGAAATTCGAACTGGTCGCGGATATCGAGGACGGTGTCGAACAGGCCCGGCAGTTCGAACGTCAATCGGTTGTCGCTTCGCTGGAAAACCTGATGACCTTCCCCTTCGTCTCGTCAGCCGTTGATCAAGGCGCGCTGAGCTTGCACGGCTTGTGGACGGATATCGGCGCAGGCGGGCTTGAAAGCTATGATCCTTACCAAAAAAAGTTCGTCCCTGTCTGAAAGCGACAGAGCTGGAAATCCGAAACAACAATGGCGGCTCTGATTCAGGGCCGTTTTTGGTATACTCCACCCATTACACCTGAAGATCGGAGCCTGCCATGAAAGTCATCAAGCGCCTCTGCGCAGGATTGGTCGTTTGTATTCTGGTTCTGGTCGCGGTTTCCTATCTGTTGCCGGGAAAGGCGGAAGTTTCGCGTAGCATCGCGATCGACGCGCCGCCAAGCGCCATCTTTCCTTACGTGAATTCGATGCAGGAAACCGAAAAGTGGTCTCCGTGGCTGCACCGGGACCCCGAAACCAAATTGACTTATTCCGGCCCTGCCGCCGGGGTCGGGAACACTCTGAACTGGGCGTCGGATCACCCGCAGGTCGGCACGGGATCCCAGGAAATCGTCGAAAGTGTGGAAAACCAACGGGTCAAAACGGCGCTGGATTTTGGCCCGATGGGTACTGCTACGGCGTCCTTCATCCTTGAGCCTGACGGGGCGGGAACCAGAGTGACCTGGGGGTTTGACTCGGATCTGGGTCTCAACCCCATGTCCCGCTGGATGGGGTTGATGATGGATACATGGGTGGGCGAGGATTATGACCGTGGTCTGACCAATCTGAAAGCACTGGTTGAACACCAAAGCTAGGCCGCTTGTTTGTATGGAAGCATGCGGCGGCGTGCTTGACCGAAGTCCTAGCCCAGTCGAAACCGGGCAAGCTTTCCCAGGTGATCGGATCCCATGAAGGGGCGCAGCTCAACCGTTCCGGTTGTGCCTTTGGGGAACAACAGGTTGTCTATCGGCAATGGGATTTTCCAACTGCCGAGGTTGTGGGTGTTCAGGACGGTTCCAAAGCTTTGGTTATTTGCGGCTGCTCCGATCCGTCTGACGCTTTCGCCCCAGGGCACCATATTGAAATCCCCGGCAATCAGAACCGGTCCTTCAAGTTGGCTGATGCGGTCGGCAATCACCTGGCTTTGCCTGGACTGGTCGTAAGGAAATGGCCAGTTCAGATGAACTGAAACAACCCAGACCAAGTCACCGCCGGGCGCTTTGACCTGTAACCCCACAAGCCCATAACCTTGCAGACAGAACTCGGAATTCTCGACAATCGGCAAGGTCGTCAGGATGGCGACGTTTTGTTCAGTACGGAATTCACAGATCGCCTGTTCGGGGTAATGCTCGAACAGATTGCTCATGTACTTGCGGTTGTGGCTGGAGACTTCCTGCAAGGTCACGATCTGCGCGCCTGATTCAAGGATATCATCGGCCAGCGAATACCGGGGCCAGGCTTTGCTCATGAGGTTCTTCTGGTACAGCGTCAGGCAGGAGTCGTCGCAATCGTCCGAGGGCGCGGCAACGCTGGCCGCGATGGATCCGATGGCCACCCCGGAAAAGACCAAGGTGGCCAATGCAAGATATCTGGCGCGCAAAAAAAGCAGAATTACCGCGCAGAGGAGAAGCAAAACACCAGCCTGAGGCCGGAGCAGAGCGATTGAATCTCCTACGGCAAAAACCTGCCCCGTAAAGCCAATGACGACCAGTATCATCAGAATGCATGTGCATCCGATGGTCAGGGTTCTGGCAATACTGCGTCTGGTCGAAATGTGCATGCCCTGCCTCTTTTACCCTGCACGAGACACTATTATTCGGACTTCCGGCATCCGCCACGAACAAGGTTCAGTTTTAGGTGGCAAGCGGCTCTGGTTTTGTCAACAGGTTGGCGATTTTCACCGCGCGCAAGACTGTACCCTAACCGAGGTTCATAGCGCAGCCATGATGGATGCAGGTGATGGACCGGAAGGTGCCGGTTTGGTGGGAGAGGTGATCCGAGCCGGTTCTGCTGAGCGCATTGACGGGCCACCTCGGGCGCGGACTCACCTGTGACGTTGACTGCTGATCACGGTGGTAACGGTTCGTGTTGCGCGACTTTGTGCAAGTGCGATGGCGCTCAAAACCAAGGCACAGGCCACTGCTTGCGCACCTGTGATTGTTTCACCGAAAGCAAAAACGCCCACGGCAAACATTGTCGGCAGTTCAATGCTGCCGAAAACGGCCGTGCGCGATGCCCCGATGACAGGGGAACAGACGGTGTAAATCAGCTGGGGAACCAGTGCCGTCATAAGACCGATCCCGACGATCAGAAACCAGTCACTGCCGCCTGATGGCAGGACTTCGTCAATTTCCGAAGAGATAATCAAAGGGGTTAGCCCGACGACCGATCCCAACGAAACCGACGCTATCCTGGCCAAAGGAGCAATTCGCGAAAGACGGTGTACAAGCACGCATATGCCGAAGCCAAATCCGAAAGGTGCAGCCAAAGAGACAAGCAACGTTGGAATTTGGTCAATCGGTACGGATGCCGGAGACCCTGCAATGCCTGCCGCAAGAACAATCAAACCGGCCGCAACAAGGCTGCGCCGCGTCGGCGGATCGGCGAATATCGCCCAAGCGATGATGATCGTAAACACCGGGTAGGTCATGTAAAGAACACCCACCGTTGATGCTGGCACTGTTTCAAGTGCGGTAACATATCCGACCCACCCAAGCCCCATGACTGCCCCCGCAGCCATACCCCAGACTAATTCCCGCCGGTTTGAACGATGCTTAAAAAGGGTGGGCAACAATAGGATCGCCGTCAAAATGTACCGATAAAACGCAACTGCGTAGGGCGCGAGTCCCTGGTCAGTGAGACCTCGGCTGAAATAGGGTACAAAGCCAAAACAGATGGATGCAAAGAACACTCCCGCCCCGGCAAGGGCGTAGGGTATTGGATCGTGCTTGGTTGATGTTGGCCGGCCCATCTTTGACACCTACCATGCAGTATTTCCGTTGGCATCAGCAACCTGACCGAACCGTCACGTCGTCTGTAAACCGGCTATTGGAAAACGCAAAAAAACCCGCTGAACAATCAGCGGGTTTCCTGGTTTTCAAGCTTTGACGAAAATCGGGATGTCAGCCCTTTTTCAGAACCTCGCGGCCCAGAAGTTCCGCGATCTGCACCGCGTTCAGGGCGGCGCCCTTGCGCAGGTTGTCGCTGACGCACCACAGGTTCAGACCGTTCTCAATGGTCGAATCCTGGCGGATACGGCTGATGAACGTGGCGAAATCGCCCGCGCATTCGACGGGCGAGACGTAGCCACCCGCTTCGCGCTTGTCGATCACCATGATGCCAGGTGCTTCGCGCAGGATGTCGCGGGCTTCGTCTTCGTCCAGGAATTCCTCGAACTCGATGTTCACAGCCTCGGAATGGCCGACGAAAACCGGCACGCGGACACAGGTCGCGGTGACCTTGATCGACGGGTCGACGATCTTCTTGGTCTCGACAACCATCTTCCATTCTTCCTTGGTCGAGCCGTCATCCATGAAGACGTCGATCTGAGGGATGACGTTGAAGGCGATCTGCTTCTGGAATTTCTTCGGCGGCACGTCTGTGGTGGGGTTATAAACCGCCTTGGTCTGATCCCAAAGCTCATCCATGCCCTCTTTGCCGGCGCCCGAGACCGATTGATAGGTCGACACCACGACGCGCTTGATCTTGGCGCGATCATGCAGCGGCTTGAGTGCCACCACCATCTGCGCGGTCGAACAGTTCGGGTTGGCGATGATGTTCTTGTTCTTGTAGTCGTGGATCGCCTGCGGGTTACATTCTGGCACGATCAGAGGGATCTCGGGGTCATAGCGATACAGCGACGAGTTGTCGATCACCACACAGCCAGCCGCAGCCGCCTTGGGGGCATAGGTCTTGGTTGCGTCCGAGCCGATGGCGAACAGGGCCATGTCCCAGCCGGTGAAATCGAAGGTGTCGATGTCTTGGGTGGTCAGTGTCTTGTCGCCAAAGCTTACTTCCGTACCCAGCGAACGACGGCTTGCCAGCACGGCAAGTTCATCGACGGGGAACTGGCGTTCTGCCAGAATGTTCAGCATTTCGCGGCCCACGTTACCCGTGGCGCCGGCGACAACGACGCGATAGCCCATTTCATGTCTCCAAAGTTAAGGACGCGCGTTCATAGCCGCGTTGCAGCAAAGAAAAAAGGGCTATCACGGGTGATTTGGCCGAATTGACGTCGATTTTAACCCGAATGCGCGTTTTCACCCGTGTTCAGCAAAGACCGATAGACCTGCACGATGGCCTCGGCCTCACCTTCGATTCGAAAATGCTGCTCGACACGCTGTCTTGCGACCTGACCGGATTGCACCAGCTTGTCCGGATCGCTCAACATCTGTTCCAGTGCTTCGGCCAGCGCCCCGGCGTTGTCCTTTTCGATCAAGCGGCCGGTTTTCCCGTCCTCGATCTGGGCGCTGAAGGCTCCGACCCCGTGGCAGGCGATTGCAGGCACGCCGGAGGCCATCGCCTCAAGCGGTGTAAGGCCGAACCCTTCGTGGCGGGCCGGGGCCACGAACAGGTCCAGAGCGCGGTAGGTTTCAACGATTTCCTCCCAAGGACGCTCGCCCAGGAAGTGCACCCGTTCCGACAGCCCGGCAGCTTTGAGCTTGGCCTCCTGTTCCTGTTGGAACGCTTCAAATTCTTTGGTGGCGCGCCCGGTGAACACGATGCTGGCGTCGGGATGGTTCGGCAGAACCTCGATCGCCGCATCCACCAGAAGATCGACACCTTTCTGAGGTCGAATACGCCCGAAACACCCAATCAAGGTCCCTTCTGGCAGCCCCAGCTTCTGCCGCAGGGCGGTTTTGTCCTCGGCCGGGTGAAACAGTTCGGTGTTCACACCGTGCATGATGACGGTTGCGGGATGTTCCAGAAACGACGCCGCTTGCGGCGTTGTGGCGATCAGCGCATCCATTTTCGAAATCAGCCATTTAGTGAAACCCGAATGATTTCGTTGCGCAGCCGAGGTGAACAGAAGTTTCAGATTGCGTCGCAGCACATGTTTCAGAAACAAACCCATCAGCATTTCGGTGTTGCGCCGCGCATGCCACACCCGGAGCGTTCTGTTCGAAAGGAACGGAATTTTGATCAACCGGATATGAGGCAGATCACCCGGCAGGCCGGGTCCCGTGGCGACGATCCTGATCATATGCTTCTGGATCGGCAACAGGCGGATGACGGTTGTGGTGACGCCGGAGAGGCTGTGTTTCAGGTTCGGCGCTATAACCTCGATATCCTGCACGGCTTGCTCCGCAATTGCTTCAATCCACATTATCCCGGCTGAATAGATATATCACGCAACCGAAGGCAAGGGTTACGGCAAAAAACGCGAAAATCGCGGTGTAGGGCGCGGTCGTGCCGGCCTGGGCCGTGGCGGCATGAATGCGCCCGGTGACAAATTGGGCGATGCCGACCCCTCCGATTCCGAAAAGATTCAATAGGGTTACGCCTCGGCCCACCAGATGGGGGGGAACGAAGGCCCGACCATGGGCCATGATGACCGGAAAGCTGGCCCCGGTGAATCCAATGATGGCCAACAGCAGAACGGACAGCCATGTGGCATGGTCGATCCAAACGCAAAGCAGGGTCAGTGCCACGACACCCAGCGCGTTGCCCGTGAAGATAACCCATTTCCGAGTGCCGAAGACGCGATCCAGCGGTCCGTAGACAAAGGTGCCGACGATCATCGCAGACCCCATGACCAGAGTCGCGGTGCCGATCTGGGTGGTGCTGAGCCCGAAGACATCGTTCAGATACGGCCCGGCCCATAGCCCGCGCAGCGCGGCAGAAGGCGCATAGGCCACCAGCATCAAAGGCATGATCAGCCACAGTGCAGGCTCTTTCAGCAGGTCCAGAAGTGAACCCTTGTGTTCCGTATCAACCTTCGCTGGATCGCGCAGGCTCAGCCAAATACCCAAAGCAATCGCAGCAGATATCACGGCCAGCCCAACCATGGTGGCGCGCCATCCCATCCATTCGACCGCAAGCGCAGTCGGATAAGAGGCGACGAGATTGCCCACCGAGCCAACACCCAGCATGACGGCGGCCAGCGTCGCGAATTTCGCAGGCGGGTATTCGCGGGCAAAGATGAAATAGGAAGCCATCAGAACCGGAGAGCACCCAACCCCGATCAGGCCCATGGCAACACTGACATGCAACGGTGAGGTCGCGACCGCAAAAATTGCGGATCCTCCTGCACCGCCAACCAGAAGAAGCGCGGCTGCGGTCAGCCTGGGCCCAACCTTGTCCAGCGCCCAGCCGACCGGGATTTGCATTGCAGCGAACACCAGAAACCAAAGGCCGGATGCAAAAGCCAGATCTTCGGGTGTAGCACCGATATCGCGTTCAAGATCCAGGCTGAGCACAGCCAGAAATGCACGGAAAAACTGGCTGAGCACATAGCCCAGGCACAAAACCACCAAACCCGCCTGCATATCCCGCCTCTTTTCCGCTCATTCGAAGGGAATGCTTGGCACGCAATGACGCAACGCACAAGCATGTGTACTATGTTTCAGTAGCAGGACTTGGGCCGCATTCCGGCTATCATTGTCAGAAGTCTGATTTCGAGGGGGAAAATGAAAGACCTCCATTCTGCATTTTATGAAAACCTGCCCCTGTTGCGGGATTTCACCCGCCTGGCAGACCCGGCGCAGTTTTCGCCGGTGCCCGACGACTGGTTTCTGGGGGTCGCCGACATTGTCGATTCAACCGGCGAGATCGCACGGGGACGATACAAAACCGTCAACACCGTTGGGGCTGCCGTAATCTCGGCGATGATAAACGCGATGGACGGCAAGTTGTTTCCCTATGTCTTTGGCGGCGACGGGGCGGCGTTTGCGGTCCCCCCCAGCGAAGTTGAAGCAGCGCGGGATACTCTTTCAGCTTTGCGGCGCTGGGCGGAAGAGGAGTTTTCCATGCCGTTGCGTGCGGCGCTGGTATCGGTGGCGGAAATCCGAAAAGCGGGCAGGGACTTGCGTGTCGCCCGTTTTGCTCCGTCCTCTGGCGTGGATTATGCCATGTTTTCTGGCGGAGGATTGGCCTGGGCCGAGGCAGAGATGAAGGCGGGTCGTCATATGATCGCGCCTGCCGAACCGGGTGCGCAGCCGAACCTGACAGGCCTGTCATGCAGATGGTCCAACAGCCCGGCGCGGCATGGTCAGATCGTGTCACTGGTTGTTGAACCCACCGCGTCAGCAACTGAACGCGATTTTGCAGACCTTGTGCAATCGGTTCTGTCCGCGTCAGAAGAGCTGGAGCGCGCAGGTCATCCGGTGCCGGAAAATGGCCCACCCATGACGTGGCCGCCCCACGGCCTCGACATTGACGCGCATGTTTCGCGCAACGGGAGAAATTTGTTTTTGCACAAGCTCGTTCTTCTGATTCAGAACCTGCTGATTGCGATACTCTTCAAGACCGGTAAAAAGCTGGGACAGTTCGAACCCGAACATTACAGGAATATGGTCAGCAGCAATGCCGATTTCCGCAAGTTCGATGACGGCCTGAAGATGACGTTGGATTGTGACCCGGCCACTTTGCGACAGATCGAACACTTGCTGAAAGAAGCACGCGGGCGCGGCAAAATCCGATACGGTCTGCACGTGCAGGACGAGGCGATGATGACCTGTTTCGTCCCGTCGGCCACACGGGACGATCATGTGCATTTCGTTGACGGTGCCTCGGGCGGATACGCCCAGGCCGCAGCGGCCATGGTCCGTTGAGCGGTTAGTTGGCTTTCCATCGTGCGGCGAGATCACGTGCCGTTTGCGTCAGCAGCATCACATCAATGCCAACCGCCAGGAACTGTGCGCCCATATCCAGATATGCCTGACGGGCCTCGTCATTTGTGGCCAGAATGCCCGGCGCTTTGCCTGCGGCCTTGATCCGGGCCAGTGCATCCCGGATAACCGCTCGCACCTCGGGTGCCGCGCTGTTGCCCTGATGGCCCATATCGGTCGACAGATCAGCAGGGCCTATGAATACGCCATCCACGCCTTCAACATCCAGAATGTCGTCCAGAGCAGCAATTCCGGCGCGGGTTTCCACCTGCAACAACAGGCAAATCTCCTGATCTGCTGTCTGAATATAATCTCCGACCGATCCGTACATCGTCGCCCGCGATGCCATCGCGCCCACGCCGCGGACACCGGCAGGGGGATAACGGCAGGCCCGAACCAGCTCTTGCGCCTGCTCGGCGCTTTCCACGATCGGAACCAGAATGGTCTGAGCACCCGCATCCAGAACCATCTTGATCAGCCAGGTCTCACCCACGGGAACCCGCACAACCGCATGAGAGTCGCTTGCCGCAAGCGCCAGAAGCTGGTCCCGGATCGACCGGATATCGTTTGCGGCATGCTCTCCATCGATTACCAGCCAATCAAAACCGGCGGTTCCCATCATCTCGGCCGCTATAGGCTCCGCAAAGCTCATCCAGCACCCGATCTGCATTTCTCCCCTTTTCAGAGCCTGTTTGAACGCGTTCTGCTGCGCAGCCATACTGTTTCCTTTGTTGCAAAACCTTCAGCGCCACGTGGTCGCGAAAGCGGCCGTTTCCACATCTTCTTCCGTGGCGCGAAATTGTCCAGTTTTAATGCAATTTGGCGTCATCGGATCGACGGCGGCAAAGGCGCGTCACGCAAGGGCGGCGGCGTCCCGGCGGTTCTTGTGCTTCAAACCGAAGACTGAGGGTTCCCTTGCGTAAATCACGGATTTCGGCGATAATTTTGGCATGACCGACGACCTCCCACTGACGTCGCGATCTTTGCCCATTGCGCTTTTGCGGGCGCGGGAAAAGGTTATGGGACCGATCCGAGCAATGCTGGCCGACGCCGGTGTCACCGAACAGCAGTGGCGCGTGTTGCGCGTGTTGAACGAAGAAGGCCCGCAGGAACCGACGCATATTGCCGAACGCGCCTGTCTGTTACTGCCAAGCCTGACACGGATATTGCAGAAACTGGAGCATCGCGGCCTGATCTCCCGACGATGCCACCCGGCTGACCGGCGTCGCCAGATTGTCGAGATCGGCGAGCGTGGCGTTCAGATTATTCACGCCAATCAGCCCGCCAGTATGGCGCAGGCGGAACGCATTCGTTCCCGCCTGGGGCCGGAAAAACACGAATTGCTGTTGGATCTTCTGAACGAGTTGAACGACCTGGATACCTGATACCGGCCGCAGAACATGGGTGTCATCTGCAAGGCCCCGCCGGAGATTTTAGGGGCGATCTCCGACGGGGTGGCCAGACTTGGATTTGGGTTAGGCCTGGCCTGAGGCCGGTTGCGTCACGCCTTGCCTGACGGTCCGGCCTGCGCATCGGAGTATATGGCGAGCCGGAAATGTGGCTCTGATTAGGGCCTTTTGGCCTTTGGGGGAAAGGCCGTGCACCTTTGCTCTCCGAAACAGTCTTGGGCAATTGCCGAAGGAAAACCTGGCCCGCAAGGCATGACTTGGCGTCATTCTGGCCGAATGTTCCCGCATGTGCGGTGATTTGCTGCCATCGCACACCTCAAGATAGATGCGCCCCGCAATTCCTATTTAAGACCTAGCCCGACTTGCGCCAGAGCCAAGTTAATTTCCGATCTGTCCAAGTTCCGGTGCATCAATAAAGACGGATGTGAAACAGCATTGGAACGGCACTGGGCGTTCAGGTCAGAATTGAGCAGGTTCGCGCTGAAACAACTCTTGGATATTGGCGAAATCCAGCGTGCAATCCCGGCTTGCTGGCAGCTCTGGCGGGCGTAAGATGGCAGCGATGAAAAATTCAGGAACCACGATGTCAAACAGCCTGTTTTCCCTTCCCGATCCTATAACCATTCCTGTCGTTGGCGAGACGGCCGGGTACCCTGTCGGGCGCATTTTCTGCGTCGGGCGAAACTATGCCGCGCATGCAGCAGAGATGGGCAATGAGGTGGATCGCGATGCGCCCTTCTATTTCACCAAATCCGCGCCAAACGCGATCCTGTCCGGCGCGACGGTTCCGTACCCGACGGGGACGAAGAATTACCATCACGAGATGGAGCTGGCGCTGGCAATCGGAAAACCGGTAATTCGTGCCTCGAGTGCGCAGGCTTGGGATGCGGTTTATGCCTATGGCTGTGCACTCGACATGACACGCCGCGATCTGCAACTCCGCGAGCGGGACAAACAGCGGCCTTGGGATCTGGGTAAGGACGTCGAAAACGGAGCAGTCTTCGCGCCGCTGACCCCTGCCGCGGACTGGTCGCCGGACGATGGCAAACATATCCGGCTGAGCGTGAACGGCGAACTACGTCAGGACGCTACCCTGGAAGAGCTCATCTGGAAGATCGATGAAATCGTCAGCCATCTGTCCGGTTTCTACCATCTGCGCCCGGGAGATCTGATCCTGACAGGTACACCGGCCGGCGTAGGCCCGGTTGTGGCCGGCGACATCATAACAGGAGAGATTGATGGGCTGGAGCCGATCAAACTGACCCTGACGGACGCGGAATAGGCCCTATTTAGGGTCTTTCAGCCAGCCCCTTGCAAATTCCACTTGGGTAACGCCTGCCAGCCGGCGCACCCGGTCCAGCTCGGCGTTCAGGCGTCGGCTGCGGGCGTCAGACCAGCGCACCCCGCGTTCGGGCCAGAGCGCTTTGACATGCAGCAGGTCGCGATCGCGATGCGCCTTCATGTCGATCCGGCCGATCAATCGATCGCCTTCAAGCAAGGGGAAGACGTAATACCCATATGTGCGCCTGGCTTCGGGAACGAAAACTTCGATGCGATAGTGAAAGCCAAACAGCCGCTCGGCCCGGTTTCTGTCCCGAAGCATGGGATCAAACGGGCTGAGCACGCGAATCCGACCGGGCGGTTGCGGCAAGTCGGTTGCCCGATCCATCAAATCAGGGCGGGCAAAGGTTTTGCGCAGGCGTCCATCGGCGCAAGTGGCTTCGATCTCTTCGATATTTCCTTGAGCCAACGCCGTGGCACACCAGCCTTTGGCTTCGTCGGCGGTAACCGTGCCCCAGAACGCGGCCAGCTCTCCGGACGTGGCAAACCCCAACCGGTCCAGCGCTGCGTTGCACAGCCAATCCACGGTCGCCGTCGCATCACAGGCCATGTTCCCGGGGCACAGGTGGGTTTCGATCACACGTTCGGTCAGATCATACCGTTTCTGAAACCCGTCGCGGCCCACAACGGTCAGGGCCCCGGAACGCCACAGAAACTCCAATGCGGTTTTTGACGGGTGCCAGTCCCACCAACCGCCCGAGCCTTTCTTTTCATCCTTGCCAACGTCTGACGAACACACGGGCCCGTGGTCGCGGATGTGTTGCAAGACAGTCTCGAACTGTTGCTCGAACCCATCCCGCCGCCAGTTCTTCCAGCGGGCCTTCAACAGATCCGCATCACGCTGAAAGCGCAGATGCCAGTGCCGATAGAACGACATCGGGATCACGGCCGCATCATGTGTCCAGTGTTCGAACAGCGCTTTTTCCCTTTCATAGAGCCTTTTCAGGTTGGCGCTGCGATACGCAGGTCGTCGGGAAAACAGGATCATGTCATGAGCGCGGGCAACCGTGTTGATGCTGTCGAGCTGCACGAACCCCAACCGCTGGACAAGGTCCAGAAGCCCGGCGCCCTTGGCCGCGCCCGCGGGCTGTTCGGCCAAAGCATGGCGATCCAGAAAAATGGCGCGGGCCGTCCGGTTGTCGAGCCGCTTCAGGGGCGCATTCATCGTCGTTTCAGAGTATCGCCATAGCTGATCTTGGGGGTCAGCGTGACCCGTGTCTCGATTTCGGACTCCGGGTCCTTCAGGCGTTCAGCGATGATCTGTGCGGCCTGACGTCCTATGTCCAGACGACAGGCATCCATCGTCGCCAATTTGCGCGGAAGACCCTGCAAAAGTTCCACGTTGTTGAACCCGGCCAGACCGATCTGCCCCGGAATATCCACGCCTTGCTCCAGCAGGTACAACAGACCACCGGCGCCGATCATGTCGTTGGAATAATAAAGAAAATCCAGATCGGGCGACCGATCAAGCATGGCCTGTGTCATCTCGCGCCCCTTGGCCAGGGCAGAACCGCCGGAATAGAACTCGCGATCTTCGATCTCGATCCCGTGTTTGCCCAGCACTTCGGTAAACCCTTCAAAGCGTTTTCGAGCGCGGTGATCCAATGGCATCTTGGTGCCCATGAAGCCGATATGTTGATACCCGGCCTTCAGAATCGCCTGCGCCATCTCGCGCCCGGCGCGGCGATGCGAGATGCCCACCATCGCGTCGACAGGTTTGCCGTCGGTATCCATGATCTCGACCACCGGAATGCCCGCCGAATCCAGCATGGCGCGGGCCGCGTCGGTGTGTTCCAGCCCGGCAATGATTACGCCCGAGGGTCGCCACGAGAGCATCTCGTACAGCACTTTTTCCTCTTTCTCGGGCAGATAATCCGTCACGCCAACCACGGGTTGCAGTTCGGTATCTTCCAGCACCTGATTGATGCCGGTCATCACCTCGGGAAATACCATGTTCGAAAGCGAGGGGATGATTACCGCGACCAGGTTGACCCGGCTGGATGCCAGCGCGCCCGCGATCTTGTTGGGGACATATCCCAGCTCTTTTGCGGCGGCCAGAACGCGGGTGCGGGTGGCGTCGGACACATCCCCCCGGTTACGCAGAACCCGGCTCACCGTCATCTCTGAGACACCGGAAGCCTCGGACACATCACGAAGGGTAAGCGGGCGTTTGGTTTCACTGTTCACGGGAGGCACCTGCGTAGTTGTTTTGTCCGATGCTAGCGCGAACAGGTCGGTGTGTACAACAATTGTGCAAAGGCGATGACAACACGGAAATTCCCGGTTACAGAAGGCGGGGCGCGGCCCCGTGGCTCAACTGGATAGAGCAGCCCCCTCCTAAGGGGCAGGTTGCAGGTTCGAATCCTGCCGGGGTCGCCAGTTTTTGTAAGTCTTTATTTTAGTGATCATTTGGCGTGCGTGGTGTCACGGGGGGTGGTGGACTTACACGACGAATTTTAAACACGAAAAGCAGGCCATGAGTAATGATAGGAACCTTGAGCAACCAAGCGGACCCGGTACGGCTTGGCGGGTTAGGATGTCTACGCCCAAATTTTAAAGGGCACCACTGATCCAGAGATGGGCAAACTTTTTGGTCGAAACATCACCAGAAGCCTTGGAGGTGTCTAGCACAAAGCAACGGCACGTAAGTTGCGCGAGGTGGAACTTAGCAAGGTTCGAGAGTTGGAATTACAAGCGCTAGGCTCAGGGCTCATAAGCAGTATATGACGATAGCCGCGAGTGCGATTGTTTACAGGAAAGCCTTCGGGCAGCGGGCGTATTGTGTTGCAACTCACCGCCAATCTTTCAACCTGCCGAACATGATCTCAAAACGGGTGCGACGTTTGTAGCGTCGCTTGTCGTATCGGACGGGCTTCTTTCGCTGTCCTCGACCATGGGTGCTGGCCTTTATCCCTTTGTCTTGTAACGCTTCTCTGAACCAATCGGCATCATATCCACGATCTCCAGGCAGCCAATCCACGTCCGGCAGACCGTTTAGCTGGGCCTTTGCACCGGTATAATCACTGACCTGACCGGCGGTCACAAAGAAGTTCAACGGGCGTCCCTGGCTGTCACAAATGGCATGTAGCTTCGTGTTCATGCCGCCTTTGGTGCGTCCCCTCTCGGCAGCATCCTGTAGATGCGCCTGCCAGGCAGTGTATCAGTCGTCCTCGCCCCCTTTTTTGACCCCGAGGCTGGATGCCATGCGGTGCGCCTTCAGATAGGTCGCATCAATCACCACGGTCTTTTCTTCGCCGTGATCGGCGGACAGGCCCATCATCATTTCCGCGAAGATGCCCTTATCACTCCACCGCTTCCAACAGTTGTACAAGGTCTTGTGTGGCTCGTATTCCTTGGGTGCATCACGCCATCTTAACCCGTTTCGATTAATGAATATAATCCCACTCAAAACACGCTTGTCATCGACGCGAGGTTTCCCGTGGGACCGCGGGAAGAAAGGCTCAAGACGCGCCATCTGCGTGTCCGTTAGTCAGAAGTGATCAGACATGTTAATCGCTCGTTTTCGAACAGTGAATCACGCCGCATAACTTAATCCAATGGGTCATGAGGCTGGTAAAACTAGTGTTCCGTTTCCAGCAAGCATCCTAATCTGGCTAGTATCCTGACTTTTTTCTACTTTCCGACAAGAATTGCGTGTTCCCGTTCGATGACCTTTTCCCAATCGCCTTGCGCCTTCAGACCAGTCGAAGAGTCTCCCATTAGCGACGTGACCATGAGTCTTCCACGCGCTTTCGCTTCCTCATTCGAGAAACCGGCCTGTTCAAACATCCAGGCGGCAAATTGGAAGCGTTTGCCGATGGTTCTTTGATACGATTCTTTCACCTTCTCATCGGTATTCGCCCAGACTGAGACAGCGTGATCAGGCAATGCGGCGTCCTCTTCAATGACCTTTTTCATAAGAAGAAGAATTCGGTCTTCCGGGGGGCCGCCAAATGTCTTTGCCTGTGCGATCACTTTGTCAGTCAGTTCCTGCTCCCAATATCTGAGAACCTCATCCAAAAGCTCACGGACGTTTTTGAAATGCCAATAAAAGCTACCGCTTGTCAGGTTCAGTCGCTTTGCCATTGGTACGACTTTTATCGCGGAAACGCCGCCCTCGTTCAGGACTTTGTAAGCCAGCAATATCCAGTCTTCTTTGGTCGCGGCGTTTTTGGGTGAGGCTCGGGTGATAGTTTCTGACATTCAGATTACAGCATTCTTTGTTTGACATAGAGCAGTCTATGGACTTACCGTAGAGAAGTCTATGGTTGACTGGTAGTTCACGACATCGTGCTCTCCTAAGCAACATGCAGAAAAGGGGGGGATCAATGAATAGCATTATGAATTCCACGACTGGCGCACTATTGGCATTGGGTTTGTCGTTGGCTGGCACCGCTTCAGCGCAAAACGCGCTGCCGACTGGTCGAACTGCTTCTGCAATTGAAAATGGTGTTTATCCCGCGTCATACTTTCCCAACACTGAAATCCTTGGCGCGGATGAGATGCGTATCACTGCATTGGGGACGGGGATGCCCAACCAAACCAAAGCTGCCGTTTCGATTTCATTTTATGTTGAACTAGGAAATGGAGACGTTTTCCTGTTTGACGTGGGCACGGGTGCAACTGGAAACTTGTTTTCATTGAGACCGGATTTTGCGAAGGTCGATAAGGTCTTTTTCAGTCATTTGCATGTAGACCACGTTGGAGACTTCATGGGTCTTCATGTTGGGGGTTGGCTTTCGGGCAGATATACTCCGCTCCGCGTCTTCGGCCCGTCCGGATCAGAGGATGAACTGGGCACCAAAGCCTATGTAGAAGGAATGTCAAAAGCCTATGCTTGGGATCTGGCCACACGTACGGGGGCGCTGCCGGATGATGGTGCCAAGCTTGAAGTTACCGAATTCGATTACATGCAGGAAAATGAGATCGTTTATCAGGAGAACGGCGTAACTATCCGGTCTTGGCCTGCCATCCACAGCTTAGATGGCTCGGTGAGTTATTCTCTGGAATGGAATGGGCTGAAATACGTCTTTGGCGGAGATACTTACCCAAACAAATGGTATGTAGAATATGCCAAAGGGGCGGATATCGCTTCTCACGAGGCTTTTCTGCCACCTGATGCTTTGGCCCCATATTTTGGCTGGGACATGAAACAGGCAACCTATGTAGCCACGCGCGTTCATACCGAACCTGCGGCGTTTGGCAAAGTGATGTCTGCGGTCGAACCGCGTATGGCGCTGGGGTATCATTCTGTTCTTTCACCCGAGAATTATCAGGCGATTTTGGAAGGCGTCCGTTCGACTTACGATGGACCGCTCACACTCGCGCGAGATCTTCAGGTGATCAACGTGACCAAGGACCAGATCGTTGTTCGGGAAGCGAGTGTTGATGACTATGCACTGCCACCAGCTGTGAGCGACGAGTATATCAATGCCCAACGTTCAAAAGAAAAAGAGCCGTCCGACAAAGTCAAAGCGGGAAAATGGGATGGTTACACGCCACCGCCAATGCCGGAAAATTAAAGTTCAGGGGTGAACAAAATTCCAATTTGGCAGTATCTGTGCCGACTATTTCTGATGCTGAGCCTGATGGCCTCAGGTGCACGCGCCGTTTCGGCGGATGTCGTTCTGACTAACGGATCAGAAGTCGCCCCCAACATCGCTGTCCTTCATATCAAAGACGATGGGGTCTACGTCGACCTTGAGATCTATATCGAAGATATTCCGTTGTTTACTGATATGTTGCCAATCGGTTGGTCATCGGATTTCGTCGAGAGTAAGCCGGAGGCTGAAAAAGAGACCAATCAAGGTTTTGCCCAAGCCGAAAGCCGGGCGTTATCGATTGTTGGAAGGGACAATCAGCCCCTAAACGCTGAAATCAGAAATTTAGAATACCGAACACGCATCGACCGGGCCTCGCCACTTGCAGGTCAGCGGAATCCATTCTCGGGTCAAATTGTTCCCAGCCCGCCAAAAGATCCGCGTGTTCTGTTCGTCAAAGTGTTCTTTGCGTTTCAAAACACAGTTCCCAACGAGCTGACTATAATGCCTCCATCGCGGGATGGTGAACCACTGGCGACTATCGGGATGCAGGTTTTTGACCGTGAGGTTCCGGTCACCGATTTCAGCTTCTTGTCAAAGCCGGCAGAGTTAAAGATTCACTGGCCTGATCCGTGGGATAGCCGTTTTTCTGCTGAAAGCCTAAATCGACAAGCGCAGGACGGGACATCCACCTTTCTCTACATCGAACCTCGTGAAGTTCGGCATGAGACGCTGATCCGCTTGCGTGAACTGGCGCCTTGGATTGGTGAAACTACCGAAGTCGGTCAAACACTTTCGCCACAGCGTAGCGCCATGATCGTAAACCAAGCGGCGTCCTTCCTGGCTTCTCGTAACCCGGTGACAATTGATGGCGAATTAGTGCAACCGTCGAACGCTACAGCAAAGCTCTTGGAACTGTCATCGCAGGGTTATCAGGTTGTCGAGCCTGGAAAGGAAGTGTCCGTGAACAATGCGTTTATCGGAGCTATCCTGTCCTTCTCATCGGCAGAACTTCCCGATCAGGTAACGGTCACATGGGATATGTTTGACGAGGAGATTTCCCGCGTCGCAACGATTTCAAACGATATCGCCGGGCCGTTCTTTGGAGCTGTGACACTTGCTGACCCGCAGTTTCACTGGCAGAACCACCTGCTCCAATACCAAAGAGCATCTGTTACTCAGATTCCATTTGAGCACCAGAAACGGCAGAACCCGGCTTTGGCGTTGATCGCCGGGATTATCAGCGCCGTCTCAATTGGTTTTCTTCTGCTAACCAGGGACAAAGTCGCAAAGCGTGCCAGTTGCGTGACTGTGATTGCCGCTGCTTCGGCAACGTTTGTATTTTCGGGGGGGTATTTGCCAGAATTACTCTGGAATAAGCCCGAGCCCCCTGAGCAGCAGGTTGCGGAAGACATACTGCGCTCGATGGTCAAAAACTTGAACACGGTGACCCTGGAAACTTCGCCGGCAGCAAGAAAGGCAGAGCTGGCCCACATTGTAACGGCGGCATCTCTGGGCGACATCGCAACAGAGGTAGAACGTGGTCTCGTGATCCGAACGCCAGGAGGCAGTCTTGCTACAGTTACTGATATTAGAGACCTGAGATTGGAGCGCGTTGACCCGACCCTTAAACCGGGTGGATTTAGCACTCTGGCTAAATGGACTGTGAAAGCCCAAGGTGGTCATTGGGGGCACGCCCATATACGCGCGGTTACGTTCCGAGTGCTGGCCGAGGTCGTACCTGAGTCAGGGCAATGGAAGCTGGATGGATTAACTGTAATCGAGGCTCGCGATCCAAATGCATAAGTATTTAAGATCAAAGGTTTTTGCTTTCGGCGCTCTGTTTGTGGGTGTGTTTTTGTCACTGACGCTGTCAGCCTCGGCGCATTTTTTGCTTAACCTCAACGTTCGAATTTCGCATGTCGAGCATTCCGAAGACGGTCTGCGTGTCTACATGCGCACGCCCATGCCTTATCTGGTTGCAGACAAGGTCGGTGATCAGAATGGTGATGCCTTGCCGGAAGCTGCACCATTCACGACCAATGCCATGAGCGACGGTCAGGTGGTCCACTTCGTCGACTTGCCGGCTGTCATGAGCGATCCCAATGGGCTGGGGCAATTCGCGGAAGGTGGGTTGCATCTGTTGGTCGACAATCAGCGCTTGAGAGGAACAGTTAAGTCCGTTCGCTTGCATCGCGTTGGAAATGAGCCCGGATTTGCAACTTTGGCCGAAGCTCAACAGGCCGTGGACACCGAAACGGCCTTAATGCCACCGCTTTTTGTTGGTGATACGATTGTCGATCTCGTCCTGTATTATGACACTGACGGCCCGATCCAATCGTACAGCATTTCTAACGTGCTAGACCCCGGCTTGCCGGATCAGGACCAAACGGCCAACCTCATTCTCGACTACGCGTCTGACACGCCTCAGATATTCCGATCTCGGGGCCTGATGACTGAACCATTGGTGGTTCAGAAGAAGGGGTATGGAGGATTCCTCAGTTTCGTCTGGGAAGGCATACGACATATCCTCGAAGGGTTGGATCATGTTTTGTTTGTTGTGTGTTTGGTCATCGGAGCGCAGACACTCAGGGCACTATTGCTGCGTGCAACCGGTTTTACCGTTGGGCATAGCGTGACGCTGTCTCTGGGGTTCTTCGGGCTTGTGCCATCGGGCGCGTGGTTTGTTCCTGCCGTCGAAACCGGGATCGCGCTTTCCATCATATTTGCAGCCGTCGCAGCGTTTATGAGTTTCAAGGACAACGCGCGTTCTGAGGTCACGATGGTGCTTCTGACGACACTGATTGGCCTCCTGCATGGTCTTGGATTCAGTTTTGTGTTGCACAAGATATTGCAGGTTACATCCCCAAACATCTGGCAAAGCCTGCTTGCTTTCAACCTTGGCGTCGAGCTTGGCCAAGTTGCCATTATTCTTGCAATCTGGCCTGCCTTGATAATGTGTCGGCGCGTGAACTCCAGTTTGTGGATGTCCCTGCGAGTGGGTTTAGCCGGTGGGTGTGCGGCTATCGCCTGCTTTTGGACCTTTCAGCGAGTTGCCGAGGTTTATTCCACGTTGGCTTAGGGTCATTGCGAAGGCGCGGTCCGTGATGGTCGCCTAAAACATGCGGACTTCGGCTGGTCCGAAGCATAAGACAGATTAGGCTCGTTGCAGTCGTTTGCTGCACTTGGGATGAACGCCCCCTATGTGGACAAATTAGACGCGTGAACTCAGCCGTGAGAAAAACTCCGCACACAACTGGCAAACTGGCTCAATGCTGTGGTCAGAACCTGACTCTGAACGCCAGCCCAACCAATGGCGCTGTTTCATAGCTCTGACGACTAATTTCCAATCCATTCGCATCATCTAGCGTCAGGCGGCCGTCAAATTCTGCGCCAGCAAAGACACTTAATGAAACCCCAGGGTTCGGGTTGTACCCAACAGAAAGAACTACAGGGATACTTTTATCCTCACCCACACCATTCGGGGCAAGGCCATCCCCATCCAACCTGAATCGAATCCTTTCCGATCGCGCGGTCAACGAAATGTCCAAGGTGTCATTCAACGCGTAACTCAGTGTCAGTCCAGGACCTTGCGTCGCTCCGACACCAGAGCCAGTATTCAAGTTCCAGCGATCGTTTATGTCCCAGTCGATCAGCAGTGCTGGAAAAAAATCTGTACCGCTTTCGTCAAATTGAGAAAACGCGCCAAAGGCCGGACCTATCGTCAAGCGCTCGCTCAGTTGCCAAGCAATTCCTGCAAAAATACCATGGGTTCTTCCTTCAGATGAGGAGGCCCCGCTTTGATAGTCCCATCTGATCTGTGGCGACACAAAAACTGTTGCTGTATCACTCACTCGAAGCCGCACAGGAACAGCGACGCGGAGGTCACGGATGTTTTCCCATGGCTGGTTGTTTGATTGGCTGAAGCGATAATCCAGTTTGCCAAAGCTGGTGGAAAGCCCAACTGAATTTCCTCCGTCCAGATTGTATAGTGCGGTCGCACGAAGAAATGTTCGACTTGCAGAGAATTCGCCACCGCCGCTCAAATCCGCATCCCCTTGAAAAGCGGCAAGCCCATCAACCTGATACGCCCAACCTAGCCGCGGCTGTGCAGTCAACGGAAACGCTGTGAAACATAGGGAAATAGTTCCAAAGCAACACGTTAGAATAAGGTTTTTCATATGACGTTTCCTAAGTGACGCTGGTTCCCTTTCGGGTTGCCACTCCTGAACCAGCGGTTCAAGTGCTTTAAAGTCTGTTATACGGACTTTGCATCCTTCTGCATTCTTGCTCCAAAGTACCGCAATCAGCCCAAAGCGGTCCTTCAAAAACGAGTCTTGGACAGGTCCACGCGCGCGGATGGGGGACGGCGGACCCCACTCACTTGAATATTTGATTTTATGCATGCTTTGTCGTACACTTTTGCTTTGGTTTTTTTGTCTGGGGGGCAGTCATGAAAACTCATTTTGAACCCACGATTATGTTGCATGCTGCAACCGCCTTGGCGCTTTCATTAGGAACGCAAGCAGTTGGCTTTGAAGGCGAAGTACCTCCAGATAAGGTGGTTCCTGCACAGACCTACTCTCCGTTTGTCGACCGATCTTATCCTGATCAGGTTCTATTTGGTGATCTTCACTTCCATACTGAAATCTCATTCGACGCAGGGCTTGTTGGGACTTCTTTGAACATCCACGACGCCTTCCGCGTGGCCCGCGGTGAGAGGATAACCTCAAATACCGGACAACCTGTTCAACTCATTAGGCCCCTCGATTTCCTCGCGATTACTGAACACGCGGAAATGTTGGGACTTGCGACCGCCGTTCGAGCAGCTGACCCTCGGCTTTTGGCTGACGAGTGGGGTCGTTTGACTTACGAAAGGTTCAATTCCGGGCAAGAAGGTCGGATGGAGGCGTTCGCTGATATCATCGAAATCGCATCAATCGAAGGGCGAGACCCGACCGCTGGATTGGATTTGGACGGTGACCTTTGGCAACAAATCGTGGAAACGGTCGACGAATACTACGAACCCGGCGTCTTCACATCATTGGCTGGGTACGAGTGGACATCAACTCCGAGAGGTAACAATCTCCACCGGGTGGTGATCTTCGGAGACGGCGCCGATAAGACCGGTCGAACCCGCCCATTTACCTATTTTGAAAGCGAAGACCCTGAGCCGTTGTGGGACTATCTGGCTGCGTACGAAGAAGAGACGGGTGGAAGCGCAGTATCTGTTCCCCATAACGGAAATATATCCAATGGAATAATGTTCGCGCCTACGAAATTCGACGGTACACCTATGGACGCGGAATACGCCGCCAAACGCATTCGTTGGGAGCCGATGCATGAGGTAACCCAGATCAAGGGGGACGAGGAAACGCACCCATTCCTGTCACCTGATGATGAGTTTGCGGATTTCGAAACCTGGGACGTTGCGAATATCTCGGGCACCGTCGCAAAGACCCCTGAAATGTTGCGCTACGAGTATGGGCGCTCTGCCTTGAAGGTCGGGCTCGAAGTTCAGCGGGAGACAGGCGTTAACCCATTCAAGTTCGGCTTCTACGGCACGACGGACACGCACACCGCGCTCCCGACCACGCGGGAAGACAACTACTTTGGTAAGTACCAACACACAGAGCCTTCAGCGAACCGTCACAACTTTGATGTAATCCCGGCCGAAGACCCGGCATTGCGCATCATTACGGCGCAAGAATCGGCTGCAGGCCTCACCGCTGTTTGGGCGCGCGAAAACACCCGCGAGGAAGTCCACGGAGCAATCAAGCGCAAAGAGGCCTACGCTACGACCGGGCCGCGAATGCGAGTCCGGGTCTTTGGCGGTTGGAATTTTGATGCCGATGATCTGTACGCCTCGGATTTTGTTTCCAACGGGTATAAGAACGGCGTGCCGATGGGCGGAGACCTTAGGAACGCGCCGGATGGGGTTTCTCCCAGCTTCCTGATCCGGGCGCTGCGCGACCCAGACGGCGCGAACCTCGACCGAGTCCAAATTATCAAAGGCTGGATCGACGAGAGTGGCGAAACTCATGAGCGGATCTTCGACGTGGCCGTCTCCGATGGCCGGGAGATTGGAGAGGATGGCCGTGCACGCGAACCAGTAGGCTCGACGGTAGACATTGAAAACGCGACATACAGCAACTCAATCGGTTCCGTGGAACTCGCCGGTTATTGGCAAGACCCAGATTTTGACGCGAACAACAACGCGTTTTACTATGTGAGAGTGATCGAAATTCCAAAGCCGCGATGGACGACCATAGACGCAGCTTTCTACGATATACCGCTGCCCGAGGCGGTTCCCGCAGAAGTCCAGGACCGTGCTTACACATCGCCGATCTGGTTCAGCGCTGAATAGTGAAGCTAGTATTGCGACAAAGCTGGTTTTGAACAATTTCGATTCCCACGGAACACGTCGGCAACCAGTTCCAATGGCTCGGAAACGTCCAAAGCGTGAGGACGCCTTCTGACTCTGTTGCAGTACAAATCAAACCCGTTCTGATGCCACCGCGTCTGCTCGCTGGTAACGCCGGCAGTGGCCGCACGCTGTTCTTTGCAAGATCAACTTTTTGCGCGTTGCCGTCGTTTGTGCGGAGCGCAGCATCCGTTTACTTCGGGCTCGTTGCAGTCATCTGACCAATTCTGTTGGATGACTTCTTTCTACCAAATTGCCGTCGTCGCGTGACCGCAACCACGCCGGTGATTCAGTCGGGGAACCGGCTGAATACCGGGTAACCGATGAGTCAAGTGAAACCCGCAACATCTGGGTAAGTAAGAAAAGCGCCGCATGCTGGATTCGTTGATTGACGGCCCGGTTCACTGCGCATCACCCTGCAGTTTGAGCCACTTCGTCATGGGCCTACGAGAAGAGCAGAGCCTAAACATTGAGACGGTATGGTTCGACAAGGACCCAAAGGACGGACGCAGCCGGTTTGGTGTTTACAACCTTTTGGACAGCGTGACCCGTATTGGCGGTCAGGAGTTAGCGGCATGAAAACCCGCGAACTTCAGATCCACACTTCGTCGCAAGCATGGCCTCTCGGACTCTGCTGCACGCATCGTCGCAACGCTGTACTACGGGGAGGGCCGCTAATGGCTCTCATCACCCAGATCCCCAAGAACAGCCACGAGGAATACCGTGTCAGCCGGAATGACTTTCAGGGGCATGACCTCATCAATATCCGCGTGTTCTTCACCTCAAAAGACGGAGAGATGCTACCGGGCAAGCAAGGCGTCGCTTTCAAGGCGGAGTTGCTACCGGAATTCATAGACGCGCTTAGCAAGGCGGAGGTTGCTTAGATGGGGCGCGACAAGAGAAACGAAAAGCGCGTCGAGCATTGGACCAAGCTTGTTCGCAACATGATGGAGGAGCCCGCTTGGCGGGCTCTCTCTTCCACCGCGCAGGCCTTGTATCCATGGCTTAGGCTGGAATGGCACGGAGCGGCCAACAATAACAACGGCAGGATTTGCTTGAGCGTCAGACAAGCCGCTGAACGGTTAGGCGTGTCGTACAACACAGCCGCCAAAGGGTTTCGTGAATTACAGGCGAAGGGCTTCATCGCCGTGACGCGTCCGCCCAAACTCGGCACCAGTGGCGTCGCATCATCTCCGCTGTTTGAACTGACCGAAATTTCGCTGCCGACCGCACACGGGGAGGCAGGTCGCAGATTATACAAGCAGTGGTCTGAAGGGGCAGATTTCCCGGTCGTAAAAGCTCCAGTTCACAATCCGACTGGCAAGGGCGGAAAAACAAAACCCTGTCTTAAAAACTGCGACGAGACCGTCGTAGATTTTGCGACGAGAATGACGGAGGCGACGCAATAAATGCGACGGGCCGTATCAATATTTGCGACGAAAACGCCCGATTTCGGCAAGTCCCCGTCGCAGTTTTTAAGACATCCTTAATCTACCAGGGGGTCTGGGGGAAACAGACACCTTCTGGACCAACAGTCCAACAAACGAGGCATAAGTAATGACGGATGAACCCGACCGAAAAAACGGAACCAATACGGACGAACGAAACCCGGATGGCACTTTTGCGACTGGCAATCCCGGCAAGCCCAGAGGAACCCGAAACCGGGTCACTCGGGCAGTAGAGGAACTGCTTGAGGGGCAATCGGAGGCAATCACGCAAAAAGCAGTTGAGTTGGCGCTTGAGGGTGACAGCACGGCCCTGCGGCTTTGTCTAGAGCGGATAGCACCCACCAGAAAGGACGCACCGGTCAATTTCGACCTTCCCCCCATCAAATCCGCTTCCGACGCCTCAGAAGTCGCACAAGCGGTGCTACAAGCCGTTTCTCAGGGTGACGTGACACCTTTGGAGGGAGCGACGGTCATGGGGCTTATTGGGCAATACAGGCGGGTTCTGGAAACGACGGAACTAGAGAAACGAATAGCAGCTTTGGAGGCTTCAAAATGAGTGTTCGTAGCAGGGTGGAAAAACTGGAAAAGGACGCAGGAAACCAGTTCAAAGTCGTCGTCACTCAGGGCGAGTTCTTTGACAAGCACGGGAACCCAATTTCGACCGAAAACGGCTGGCCCCCCAATCTAAAAGAGGACGTTCATCGTGCCATAGTGAGCGTTTCGGATTCAGAGGAAACTGTCACTTTGCAACGGAGACAAGACGAGTCGGGCGCTGAGTTCATGCGTCGCTTCGACCAGACAGGCATCGAGATAGGTAAGAAGGTTGGCACGACCGTTTGCCTGCCCTGGGATGCCAAGTGGACTTAATTGCATGTTTGAGCTTCGAGCCAGCCGGAGTCTGAGCGTGAAAAGACTGATTAGGATCATATTGACCAGCACTGGGCCTACCAAGACAGGTACTGCCGCTCAGGTTCTAGCCCAAGGATTACTATTCGTGACAATCTCCTCTGGCTTGTGTCTCTTCGTTGCCATGCTGATCTTCGGTTTTCCCAAGCATAATGGCGGACCACTTCATTGGGGGAGGATCAGGCCAACTCATTTTGGCGTTTCAGTCGCGGCAATCATTTTGGCGACTCAGCCCGATGACCGCACCTCCATTGCTCAAACCCCTAATTTTGCCTGAAGAGTGCTGGCTTCAGGCACCTGGGGTCAACAGTCAAGGTTACTCTGCCGCGATCGCTTTTTCTCGCTGAGTCTTTTCGCCTTCAATCAACAGAGTGCGGGTCGGAAACGGGATATTGATATCCGCTTCGTCCAACGCCTCTTTGACTTTGCGCTTCATGTCCGCCTGGTATTGGAAGTAGTCCGAAGACTTGCACCACACGCGGACAAGAAAATCGACGCTGCTGCTGCCAAGATTGTTCACCTGGATGAACGGTTCGGGGTCAGCCAACGAACGGGCGTCCGACATGATCGTCTCGCGAATGACGCGCTCGGCCTCCGCCAAGTTGACGCCGTATCCAACGCCGAACGTCCACTCGGCACGACGGGTCTCGTAGACGGAATAGTTCTTGATGGTGTTTCCCCACACCTCGGCGTTGGGAACGATAACCTTGACGTTTCCCATATCGGCAATTTCGGTGTAGTTCAGAGTGATGTCTTTAACGGTTCCGAGCACGCCATTCACGTCGACGAAATCGCCGATCTTGAGCGGCCTGAACAGGATGATCATCACGCCGGCTGCAACGTTGGACAATGTGCCTTGCAACGCAAGACCAATGGCCAAACCGGCGGCACCGATCAGCGCAATGATCGACGTCGTCTGCACCCCGAACGTGTTCAGAATGAACAGCCCGGTAAACGCCAGGATCGTATAGCGCGCCAGATTGCCAAGAAAGTTGAACAACGTATCGTCCAGGCGTTCCGATTTTTCACCGACGCCCCGGATCTTCCGGCTGACATATCTTGAAATCACAAGCCCGAGAACCAGTAGGATCAGCGCGGCTATCGTGTTCGCGACGAGGCCAAGAAGGGCCTCGAGCGTCAACAGGTCGCTCAGCGATTTCCCGTCATACAGCTCGGTATTCAGAACTTGCGACAGTTCGGCCCAAACGGTGTTCGTCACGGTCTCTGCGGTCTGTGCAATCTCGTTTTCCATGGTGTTCCTCGTCGTGTCTCATCGCCTGAGTTTTCGTGTCTTGCAGCGCGGCCCTGCCGCGTCAGACCTCGATCACGGCGCTAGAGGCAAAGAACATGGCCTGGCTGACGGCCGATTTGACCTGTTCTTCGGTGTAGGGTTTGGAAATCAAAAAGGCCGGTTCGGGCCCTTTGCCCGTCAGAAGGCGCTCGGGGAATGCGGTAATGAAAATGACGGGACAATCGCCGTGCTGGGCAATGATGCGGTTCACTGCATCGATTCCACTGGATTTGTCCGCCAGTTGGATGTCCGACAGGATCAGGTCGAACGGCTCGCGCTCGGCCAGTTCGATGGCGGCCGTCTCGGTGCGTGCGACCCCTGTGACCCGGTGGCCCAGGTCCGTCACCATAGTTTCAAGATCCATCGCGATGATTGCCTCGTCTTCGATGATCAAAATGCGCCCAGAAGTGTGGCGGGCCATTTCCTCGTAGGCGATATCGATCAGCTTCTGAGCCTCGGCGGGTTCTATCTGCATGATTGCGGCGATATCGCTGACCGAGAACTCTTCGACCGTGCGCAGCAGCAAGGCCTCGCGCGTATTGGGCGTCAGGCGTGCCAACTGGGCGTGGGCGCGCGTTTGGATGTCAGAGCTGTGGCCATCTGCGTCAACGGGCATTCCCGATGTTGACCAGATGCTGTGAAACACACGAAACAGCGCGACCCGCGGCGCGAGATCGGCATCGAACTGGGCGGGATCTGCAAGGATCGCCTCAAGCGATGCTGCGGCGTAGGCGTCGCCACTGTCCTGTGAGCCGGTGAGGGCACGGGCATAACGGCGCAGAAACGGCAAGAGCGGGCCAATTTGATCTGCGACGGAAACTCCGGTCAGCTCGGTCATCTATGTTTTCCTCATTTTTTTCTCTAAACTCGGGAACCAAACGCATACTGGGGCGTTATGGTTCCAGCAAAAGTAAAAATTTTTGATGATGCCATGACAAAACCACAGCCCAGCCGAAGCCATCGGCAAGAAATAGAGCAAAGGATCGACGAAAACCTCAAGCGGGCTTTCGATGAGGTAGCCAACGAACCGGTTCCGGATCGGTTCGTCGATCTTCTTGAGAAACTGCGCAATCAGACCAGTGTTCCCAAAAGCGGTGACACGGGAGGCTCGGATGGTTGATCCGCGAGAAGAGCTTGTCGAACATATTGGCGCGATGCGTGCCTTTGCGATCAGCTTGTGCGGAAACGGGGCCACGGCCGATGACATCGTGCAGGACGCATTGATCAAGGCATGGAGCAATATCGACTCGTTTCAGGAAGGCACCAACATGCGGGCGTGGTTGTTCACCATCGTTCGGAACACCTATTTTTCGCTGCACCGCAAGCGCAAACGTGAGGTCGAGGATGTGGATGGCGCGATGGCCGAAAGCCTGTCGCAAAAGCCCGACCATGACGGACGGTTGGCGTTAAAGGATTTTGCTGTTGCATTTGGCCAACTGACGGATGAACAGCGCGAAGCCTTGGTGCTGGTCGGTGCACAAGGGTTTTCCTATGAGGAAGCAGCCGAGATGTGCGGCGTCGCTCTTGGAACGATCAAAAGCCGGGTGAACCGTGGCCGCGCGCAACTGGCCGAGCTGATGGACTTGGAAGATGACGAACCCATCGAATTGACCGATGCGGTGACGGCGGCGATCGTTCAGACGCAACCGGCGGCCTGACGATCGATGGATGCGAAACCGCGCAGCCTAACCGTCTATCTTGCCGCGCTGGTCACCTTGGCGCTTTTGCCTTTGGGGCTGATTGCGGTATTGCAGACACGCGCTGTGATTACCGAGGCCGACGAAAGATCTCGGGCCTCGGTTTTGGCGCGCACCATCGAAGCTGCCACCCGGGAACGGGAGCTTCTGCAGAAAGCTGTTGGTGCCAGTTCGGGACTTACCGCCGCGCTTTCGGCTGGAGGTATGGACAAAGCCGCTTGCTCGGGCCTTATGCGCCGGTTCGTCGAACGACAGCCCGAGTTTGTATTTGCCGGGTTTATTCAGCCGAACGGTGTTATGGCTTGCTCAACCGTCGAGAAGGACATCGATTTGTCGGACGCGCCCGGTTTCGGGCAGATCTCGGAAAATCCGCAGCTTACTTTTTCTGTCAGTCGTGCCGGGGCGGCGACAGGGCAATCAGTGATCATCGTAACCCAGCCGGTCATGAACAGGACCGAGCTTATGGGGTTCGTCTCCATCTCGATACCTCATTCGCTGGCGCGCACGCCCTTGGATGTTGGCAACATTGGTAGTGACGTGGTCATCGCCCTGTTCGACGCGACTGGAGAAGTGCTGTCATCAAATGTGGGCTTGGATGAGGTCAAACCATTCCTACCGCCCGCGAAAGAAAACCTGTTGGTTCTGTCCAGTTCCGGTAAAACATTTTCGGCTAAAACGGCCGACGGAGAGGATCGGGTTTTTGCAGTTGCCAGCATCATTCCGGGCGAAGTCGCCGTGATTGGCAGTTGGCCACGCGAGGCGGCGCTGGCCTCTGTCGGTGCAGGCAGCACTGCTTTGACCATTGCTTTTCCGATCCTGATGTGGGTGACCGGTCTGGGAGTTGCCTTGTGGGGCCTGCATCGATTGGTGATCCGGCATCTCGACAGCTTGCGTTCGGCCGTGCGTCGTTTCGCGTTGGGCGAGCGCGACCCAATTGAAAGCCTCGCAGGCGCCCCGCAGGAGTTTCAGCAAATACAGACTGCATTCAACCGCATGGTCTTGTTGATCCGCGAGGCTGAGGCGCAGCACGAACGCGACCTTGTCGAAAAAACGCTGTTGTTGCGCGAGGTACACCATCGCGTCAAAAACAATCTTCAACTGATCGCTTCGATCATGAACATGCATTTGCGCAAGGCCGAAACCACCGAGGCCCGGCGCTTGCTGGAACAGTTGCAGCGTCGGGTTCGCGGCCTGGCCATGGTGCACCAGAGCTTGAACCAGAACTCGCAGATGACGACGATCAACACCGAGGCACTGATCGGACATTTGGTCGCCGAACTGGCGCATCGACCGCCAATTCTGGGTCAGGTGGTCGAGGTTGAATGCCGGATCGCGCCTGTCGAACTGGGGCAGGATCAGGCAGTCACGCTGTCGATGCTGGTGGCCGAGGCGCTGACGAACGCGGTCAAATACGTAGGCGTTCCGCAGGACGGACCGCCGACAATTTCGGTGGAATTGACCCGACCCGAGGAGAGCAACCTGCATCTGAAAATCTCCAACACGCGCGGGCAGACGGACGACGGTGCGGATCTGTTTCACAGCGGCGGGATCGGTCAGCGGCTGATGCAGGCCTTCCTCCGCCAATTGGACGGTTCCGAAACCATAACCGAGACGTCATCGCATTATGTGTATGAGGTGACCTTCGAAATCTCCGAAGTAGAAGGCGATAGCGAACCTCAGTCCATTGCGGATGAGAGAGGCGGTGATGCCCGTGCCGCAGCAGAATGACTTTGAGGTCCTGATTACGGCCGAGCAAGCCTGGCCCGCCTTGGAAAAAGCGGTTCTTGAGGCCCGGCACCAGATCAAGGCAAGTTTTCGGATATTCGATTTCATGACACGGCTGCGCAGCGACGAGGCGCGCCAGATCGGCGATACCTGGTTTGACCTGATCGAGCATGTCATTCGCAAGGGTGTCTCGTTTCAATTGGTCATCAGCGATTTCGATCCGATCTTCGCGACCGAGTTGCACGAGCTGAGCTGGCGCACGAAACGGCAGGCGGTTGCGCTGGCGGAAATCCTGGGTCCAGAGATCGCCTCGCGCTTGACCGTTCGCGTGTCCATGCACCCGGCACAGGCTGGCGCATTGCCGTGGGCCGCGCTGTTGCCGGCGGTTCTTCGGAAAAAGGCGCAGCGGATTCAGGAGCTGTCCCGCGAACGACGCGAACGGCAGGCAGTACGGCTGGGGTCGGACACGTTACCCAGGCTTCACACCGTGTCGCACCATCAGAAAGTCGCCGTGATCGACAATGAGATCTGCTACCTCGGCGGATTGGACTTGAACGAAAGGCGCTTTGACACACCGGATCACGATCGTCTGGCCAAAAACACCTGGTCAGACGTTCAATTGCTGGTCCGCGGACCCGAGGCCGCCGAGGCCGCGCGCCATATCGACCGGTTCGAACATGAAATCGCAACCGGACAAACGGCCCCACAGGCAACCCACCTGCGCCGCACCCTGTCCAGCCCGCGCCGGTTTGCATTCTGGCGGCTGTCGCCAAAGACCATCGCGCATGAGATCGAGGATGAGCACATAGCCGCCTTTCAAGCCGCGCGGCAACTTCTGCACATCGAGACCCAGTATTTCAGATCAACCCGGCTGGCCGAGGCCTTGGCTGAGGCGGGCCATTCCAAGCAGGATCTGAAACTGGTGCTTGTTCTGCCAGCCTTGCCAGAGGAAGTGGCCTTTGGCGGGCATGACGGACTGGACGCGCAATACGGGTTGGACCTGCAGGCCAAATGCCTGGAGATCATTCAGCAGGGGTTTCAAAACCGGGTTTCGGTGTCGACCCCGGTCCAACCGATTTCGGCCAGTGGGGCCGATGCCAGCGCTGAAGTTCTGAGCGGGTCTCCGATCATTCACGTTCACAACAAAGTTCTGGTGGTGGATGACCATCATGCTTTGGTCGGGTCCGCCAACCTGAACGGACGGTCTTTGCGGTGGGACACAGAAGTCGCCCTTCGGGTCACCGACCGGCAGCGGGTCGCGGTTCTGCGGCAGGCCCTGGTGGACCATTGGTGGTTCTCGGATGATCTGAGCAAACCGATCGAGCCCGATGCCATGTTCGCGTGGTGGGGGCGAGAGGTACAGGCCAACGGCGTGCGGCGCCCCGAAGCGTGCAGCGGCTTCCTGGTCCCGCATGACGCCGACGTTGCGCGCGACATGCGGCAACCGCTTCCGGGGGTAACTGAAAACATCGTTTAGGTGGGCGCGACCGGGCTCATGACCTTGGGGTTCATCAACACGCCGAACCACAGCAGGATCGGAAGCGCGACGATGGCGCCGACCGGCCCCCACAGCCAAAGCCCAAAGATGATGGCGATGAACACGACCAACGGGTTCACCTGCAGACGTTGGCCGACGAAGGCGGGTGTTACGAATTGTGCTTCAGAAAGATTGATCGCCAGGAAAACCAGGGGGGGCAACAGGGCCGCGGCTCCACCAAACTGGGTTAAACCGGCGATCAGAAGGCCGGTCAGGATCATCAGCGGGCCGAGATACAGCACAAAATTCAGAAGGCCGGCGGCCACCCCCCAGACCACGGCGTCATTGATGCCGATCAGCCCCAAGGCCACAGCTGTAACAGTCCCAAGGCCGATATTGACCAACGTCACGGCAGCGAAATAGCGATAGACCGCACGGTCAGCCAGATACAGCCGCTCTTTCAGGGGACCGGCTGCGGCATAGAGCTCGGGCCGGGTCAAAACGAAAAAGAACAGCGTGCCGATGAAAATCAGGATTTTTGATCCGAAGTTGGGTGCCAGCCACAAGGCATCCATCACCGACGGAAGGGCGGATTCCGTTTCCGCTGCCCCATCGGCGCCGACGGTTTCCTCGATCTCGCGTCCAAGCGTTTCGATACCCCGAATGAATTCGGACATCGCGGCGACCCAAGAGCGCAACTCGCGTTTGATGGCAGGCAACTGTTCGACCAGCGTGGACAGCAATGGTTCGAGCAGAAGGAACGCCGCGACGATGACGGTGCTGGTCACGAACAACAGTGCCGAGGCGGATATCACACGTGGGCAACCGACTTTTTCAAGCTTGTCGGCAAGCGGGGCGACCACGACCCCCAAAACCAACGCAAAGGTGATCGGAGCGACGATGGACCGGGCCAGGTACAAAGCGGTGATGCTAGCGATCCCGGTCAGGATCGCCAGCATTGCACGCAAGGCCGATGGAGAGCTGAAAGCAGTTGGCATGGGCGCGCTTCACTGACTGCGCAAAGCGCCAGAGGCCCGATCAGCCGCGTCATCCAGCCGTGCATTGGCCGCGGCATGCAGCTTGTCCAGTTCTTCTTTCAAAACCTTTTGGGCGTGACGCATCAGCTGATCGCGCCGACGGCCCAGCAGCTCGTCCTCCTTGCGAGTGTTGGGCAGCAGAGCGCCAGCCAGAATACCTACGCCCAGCGCCAATGCGCCGGCCGCCAGCGGCTGATCATGGACGAAGGTCTGCGAGGCCTTCGCCGCCTTCCGCGCACGCTTCTCGACCGCTTGCTGCGCACCGATTGCGGCCTTGCGCGCTTCGATCACACGGGCACGGGCTTGGGGTGAGAGCTTGTCCAGACCACGTTCCAAGGCGGCGGATAGCAAGCTGGCAGATTGGCTGTGTTCAGTCATTCCGGTCATCTCCTGTTTCATGCGGCTGTCAGCGTCGGCAACACGCCGGTCAAACCCGTCGAAGGCCTGCTGCGGAGGTACGGCCTGGGGCGGGGATTGAGTTCTTTTTGCGCCAGACCCGGGACCCGCAACCAAAAGGGCTGCCCCTGCACCGAGCAGAGCAAAGGCGGCCGGGTTTTTTTGGGCCGCGGACCAGAGTTGCGCACCGATCTGCCCGCCATAGGCTTCGAGCGTCGATTTCGCCTCGTCTGCCAGGCGCGGCGGTGCCAGCGTATCCGACAGAGCATTCAGCGAGCGTGCAAGAGCGCTGCGTTCGTATGCGATCTGCGTTTCAAGAGGTGTCAGGTCAGACATGGGTCGACTCCTTCATCGCTTCGATGTCGCGCTGCAGGTTTTTCATGGCTTGCTCGGGGACCAGCGCGGTAGCCGACAGGCGGGACCGGCCAAAAAGCGCCAGGCACCCAGCAACCAGTGCCAAGCCCGCGCCAACGAGCAACGAGGCCATACCCACCGAAAAACCATTGGCGGCGATATACGCGACCAGGGATGTCGCCATGAGGTTCAGTGCGATCATCAAAAGGATCAGAGCAATGCCAAGGCAGGCCAGCCCTAAGCCCGCTCGCGTCAGGTTTCGGGACAACTCCTCCTTGGCAAGCTTTACCTCAGCCTGAAGCAAACCCGACAGATGTTTGAGCGCGTTTGCCAAAAGCCCCGGTGCAGATCGCAGATCGTTGGGGTTATGCATCGCGGCCACCATTCATTCGCGCCAACGCGCTGGTGTGGCCCGAAGTATCGACCGAGGTACCATGCAGCAGCGACGGATCAATATCCCAAGGATCTGCACCAAAAGATGCGGATTGGGCCGCGCCCGTATTGCGCGCGCTCAGGAAACGGGCTGCAGCAAAACCGGCCAAGGCAGCCGATCCGACGAACAACAGCGGGTTTTCGCGGGCGAAATCAGACACCTTTCGGCTCATACTGGCCAAGTCGGCAGAGCGGACTTGCCCAGCCACAGCTTCCATGTTGTCCGCAATCCTCGACAAGACCTGATGCTGCACCGATTGGTCGGGAAATACACCGGCAGCTGCGTCGGCTGCATGAGCGGCGCTCCCAACCTCCTGCGCTGCGCTGTCCTTCAGTGATTCGGCCCGGGCCGAGGCCTCGGCGGTCACGGTGTCCTTGACCTTGCCGGCCAGATCCTGGGCATGGGCTTTTGCTTTCTCCGTGGTCTCGGTTCGACGTGGCATGGTTCGATCTCCTGTGTTGAGGTCTCGGTCCTCCAACGCATGGAAGGCGAGATTGTTCCCAAGACCAGTTCGAACGCCACTGAGGACACAGTTCGGTATCTGCCCGAACCCCCATTTTTGGGGCCAACGCAGAAATATCGCCGGTGCCCGGAACCAGTTCGAGTTTGGTGCGTTTCACTGACAGCGACGAAGCAATCGAAAGGAATTTACGATGAACTGGGACCAAATTCTTGGACGCTGGACCGAATTCAAAGGCAAGCTGATCGAGCGCTTCGGCGATTTGACCGATGATGAGATCGAGCAAGCCCGCGGAGATCGCGAGCAACTGGAAGGCATCATCCAAAAGAAATACGGAGATTCGAAAGAAGACGTTCGGGAAATCGTGGATCGCCTGATCAAGGACATGTAGCCCAAAGGTGGATGCTCACATCGCGTGGGGCGGCATCAAGTCAATGGCGCCCCACAGACTCCCAAGATCGATCCCAACAGGTAATCACGAGCGCCATGAAACTGTCTGACCTCATCAACACGCCCGTTGTCCCAGCTGGAACCGACCACGCAATTGGTCGCGTTTCCGATATCGCCATTCGCGCTGGGCAGACCGAGTTGGAGTACGTCTTGGTCAATCTGAGCGTGGCCGGAGGGAATGACCCGGTGGCGTTCACCGCCGATACGCTCGAACTTGGTGCAAGCGAGGTAGTGTGCGCGTTATCCCAACACCAAGTGAATCATCTTCGACAACGGGAAGGAGGCGAAGTTCCCCTCGCAGTGGACATCAAGGGCCTACCGCCCCTGGTTGTAGGGCTGTTCGGCAACGCGATTGCGCCGGTTGTGATGGGAGCGGTCCTGAATGACGCTCTCGGCCAACGCCCCCAACCCACGCCACCTGCTAGCAACTTCCGATGGTTTACGAAGCTGCAGGGCAACCCTGCGTTTGACTCGACTGGTGAGTTGGGCAGATTTAAGGATATTGAGTTCGACCCTGACACCAAGGCTCTGCGGTTTCTCTTGATCGACGGGCGACCAGATATCATGAGTTTTCCGTTCGCTGAGTTACGCAATATTCCCGACGACGAACACTACATGGTTCTGTCCAGATCTTCCGATCCGCTGCACCCGGTCTGAGGGTCTGTTCACGACTTGTCAAACCGCGCATTTGCGCGGTTTTTTCTTTTTAAAACAAATATTTTTGCATTTTTCTGGGAACAAGTCGTGGCGTCATTCGTTTGTTCAACAAGACCGCGGGAAACGCGGTCAGAACAGACCAAAGGAGTGAGCTATGAAACGTTTTCTGACCACAACTTCGATCGTTCTGGTGATGTCGGCATCGGCCTATGCAGAAAGCTCGAATGTCGAAGAAGTCGGCAAGAACCTAGAAGAGGCAGCCGAGGCAGCCGGTGATGCGCTGTCCAATACCGCGCAGGATATCAAGAACGCTGCGCAGAACACGGCGAAAGACGTCGACCAAGCAGCCGAAGCAACCGGTGAGTACATCAGCGAAAAAGCCGGTCAGATGGCCGATGTGGTTGACCCAACCACCATCGACATCGAGGGTTATGTCCCCGTTGCCCAAGGCACCATCCCGGCCGAAGATCTGACCGGCATGCGCGTCTATGACGTCTCGCAAGAGTGGATCGGCGAGATCGAAGAGGTCGTCGTCGACATGGACGGATCGGTCGATGGGGCCGTGATCGGCGTTGGCGGGTTCCTCGGCTTGGGGGAAAAGGATGTTCTGATCGATTTCTCGCGCGTGTCGCTGATGCGTGAAGTCAATGGTGACAACACCTATGCCTTCGTTCACGCTGACAAGGAGATGCTGAAGGATATGCCGGCCTACGAAGGGTCATAAAACGGCTCCTCAGTCGCAAAGCATGTGATCAAGCCGCCGGCCGATTTTTCGGTCGGCGGTTCTTTAATTCCTGTCCATCCGCCACGTTTAGATCAGCGGGCGCGGAACGGCTTCGGTAATTTCGACCAAGCCAAGCTCGGCTAGACCCTCAAGATCGTTAATCTGCAGCACATTGTTGGACCACTCGGCCAGACCGAGATCCTTCAGCCGGCGCAGGGTCTTGTTCGTGTGAACCAGCGACAAGCCCAACGCATCCGCAAGATCCTGCTGCCGGTAGGGCAGCGGACACTGCAAGCCTTTGGCCAATCCGACAGCCTGCGACCTTGTGTAGAAGCGGTGCAGGCTCCACGCGATCTTCTCGATCGCGCCGCGCTGGCCGACGGTTGTCAGGGCGTCGCCCAGAAAATGCTCTTCGACGGCGGCCAGGAATGTCAGGTCAAAGGCGCGATCAGGCTGGTTCTGATATAACTCGAACAGCCGCGAGCGATTGAAAACGCACAGCCGCATCGCGGTTGTCGCTTCGACCGAGTGCCGCATCTCGCCCATGACGCCAGCCTGCAGCCCGACGAGATCGCCTGGAAGCACAAAGCCTATGACCTGCCTACGACCGTTTTCCAGCGTTTTGTAGCGAACGCCCATCCCGCTCAGGACCGTGAACAGATGCGCGGATTTCGCGCCCTCGATGAACAGTTGTGTTCCGGGTTCGGCCTGCATCTCGCCGGTTTTGAAACCCTGCATGAATCGCAGGTCGTCTTCCGAAAACGGCAGGAAGACGTCCATCTGCCTCAGCGGACAGTCCGCACATGCGATCAGAGAAATTTTTCGTTGCTGTGTCATAGTTTATTGCGGCGCTGCGGGATTGCCCTACGGTGGCATCGAACAGATTTTAGGATGGTATTTATGGAAGCCTCTTCCCGCAGCGTAGCAGATGTTTTGATTGTTACGGAAAACTTTATCGAAGCAGCGGACATCAGTGACGCCATCCCCGGAGTTTCGACCGATCGCATTGTCCATATCCGCGAGCTGCACGCGGGTGGGCATTTCTGGCAGGACCCCGAATTCGCCCCGGCCTTGAGCGTTCTGAGCTATCGCAGAAGTGAGACGTCATTTGACGCCGTCGCGCGGCTGTTGGCCGAGCGCGGCAGTGCACTGTTGCTGTTGGACCCGTCCCCCGAGGTGCAAGCGCAATTTGAATGTGCGGCACTGATACGGCCTTTTACTGCCGCAGATCTTACCCGCAAGATCGCAGCCATTGATTTCAGTGGGAACGGCTTGAAGATCGGCGCTGATCCTGGGTGAACTGGCACAAGGCCCATTTCACCATCTATACAATTGACTCAAAAAAAGCGCGGCCGATGCCGCGCTTTTTTATACCGACAATTTCCGCGCTGATCAGATCGCGCTGCGCGCTGCCTTCGGGCCAAAGATCAGCCAGCAGATGAAGCCAATGACCGGAAGCAACAGAACGAAAAGGACCCACAGGATTTTTGCACCGGTCGTCGCAGACGATCCGATGATCGAAATAATGGCCCAGATCGACAAAACCAGGACGATCAGACCGCCAATGCCATATACTTCCACCATACCGAAGTTCCTTTCGAATTACTTGTCGTTGTTCCTACAAGGACACAACGCGATAGGTGGCTAAAAGTTCCCGACAAAGATCTGGGTGTGATCCCAGTTCTCGCACGAGGCTTGAGGATTTTTTGCGCCTGATGGAACCAAAACGACCGGCAGAACGTTGGGTTTGAAGGTCGATACAAGGGGTCAAAATGTCCAATACACACAACGCGCCGCGAGACGATCTTGTCGAGAAAGAGAGTGAGCGCGAAGCGGTCGAAGAAGCGTCCGGGCTGTCTCCGCGCCTGATATTCGAGACCATCCGCCAAAACGGTGAGGAGGAACTGGACCGCCCGACCAAAGCGTTGTTCTGGTCCGGGATTGCCGCTGGAGTGCTGATCAGCTTTTCGGTGCTGGGCGAAGCGATCTTGCGGGCACATCTGCCCGAAACCAGCGGGCGCTTTCTGATCGAGAACCTGGGTTATTCCCTCGGCTTTGTCTTGGTCATCCTGGGGCGGATGCAGCTATTCACCGAGAACACGATTACGACCGTCGTTCCGGCCATGATAAATCCGTCCGTCGCGTGCTTCACCAAAACCGCGAGGCTGTGGGCAATCGTTCTGGGTGCCAATGTGCTGGGGGCGTTTGCGATATCTGCCTTCCTGATCCATACGCCGGTGTTGTCGCCCCAACTCGTCGCGGTCATCAACGACCTGAGCCACCACGCCACCGGCATGGGCGCCTGGGTTGGCTTTCTGCGCGGAATACCGGCGGGGATCCTGATTGCGGCGATCGTTTGGATGCTGCCTTCGGCACAGAACAACGAGGTGCTGGTCATCGTAATCTTCACTTGGATGATTGCGGCCGGTGACTTTACCCACGTCGTTGCCGGATCGGTGGAAATGGCGGTTCTGATGCTTCAGGGGCAGTTGCCACCAGGCGCAGCCGTTTTCAGCTTTTTCCTGCCCGTTCTGGCCGGCAACATCATCGGCGGAACCGCTGTCTTCACGATGCTGGCCTATGCCCAGATCAAACCCGAAATAGAAGAAGATCCAAAGCGCGGTTGAGGCGCTTTGGGTCTTTGGGATGGCGGGTTGGTTGGCATGGCAGTGACGAATAGCGCTGTCAGCGATTCCTGATGAAAAACCAGATGAGTAGACCGGCCAAACCCAAGCCGAGCATGGCCGGCAAAACGTACTCGAAGCCCATATCGGTCGCGGTGTACCGCGTGTTCTAACCGCGGTCCGCCTTGCGCAACGCGAGGCCCAGCAGGACACCTACGCCCAACGCTCCGACCATTGCCAACCCCGGGTTCTCGCGCACGAATGCAGCACTTTTCTCGGATGTTTGTGTCAGCTGCTTTTGCGCCTCGTCGCGCGCCGTCTTCAACGCGTCACGCGTTGCGGTTACGCCATCTTCCAACGCTGATTTTGCCTCCTTGGCCACTTCGTCGATCCGCGCCGCCATCTCCACATGCGGAGTGTCCTGAGGGGCCTTTTTCGCCGTTTTCTGTGTCATGTCAGATCTCCTTTCATCGACCCAACGCGGGCGTTCGCCAAAGGTTCCACCAAAATGATCCGGAACCAATCTGGGGTTCTAAGCGTTGACCCGTCACTAGTCACAAAAATGAAGGGAAATCCCATGTTGTCCTGGGCGCTGATCTTTTTCGCACTTGCTATCGTTGCTGGCATCTTCGGGTTTGGCGGCATCGCGTCGGCCTCGGCCGGAATCGCGCAGATCCTTTTCGTGATCTTTCTGGTCCTGTTCATCGGTTCGCTGATCTTGCGACTGATCCGTGGGTAAACCCCGGCGCATCCGCACACCCTGAAACAGTACCCCGAGGTTCAAACCCCTATGAAAGATGCCGTCCATACCCAAACTGCCGCCGAATTGCTGATTGCCTGCCTGGAAGCCAACGGCGTGACCTGTGCATTCGGTGTTCCGGGTGAGGAAACAACCGATCTGATCGCCGCACTCGACAAGTCGAGCATCGACTTCGTCCTGTGCCGGCACGAGCAGTCGGCGGCGTTCATGGCATCGGTTCACGGTCGATTGACGGGGAACCCGGCGGTATGCCTCTCGACACTTGGACCTGGAGCGACCAATCTTGTCACCGGTGTGGCGGATGCCACGCTTGACCATGTGCCGCTGATCGCCCTCACGGGGCAGGGTGCGCGGTCCAGGCTGGGCCGCGAAAGCCATCAGATCATCGATCTCGAAGCGCTCTTCGCGCCAGTCACCAAGTTGAGCCGAACGCTGATGGTCGCGGATGAAATCCCCCAAGTCGTGGCCGAGGCCGTGCGATTGAGCAAGCTCGACAAACCCGGAGCCGTCCATCTTTCCCTGCCCGAGGATCTGGCCGAGGTCCCGATTCTGGCCGAACCTTTCGTGGCGCCGCCGCCAGCCGAGGTGCGACCGGCGGCAGATGCGGTTATCCGTTCCGCGCGCCTGCTGGCTGAGGCGAAAAAGCCCTTGATTCTTGCAGGGCACGGGGTCATCCGATCCGGCACCGCAAGCGACGTTCGGGAACTTGCGGAAAGCCTGTCGGCCCCGGTCGTCACGACGTTCATGGCCAAAGGCGTTCTGCCTCCGGGACACCCGCTCTCGCTGCATTCGATCGGTCAGCCGGGCAAAGAATTGGCATCAGAAGCCTTCGACCTGTGCGACCTGATCATTGCCATCGGGTTTGACCCGGTTGAATATCCACCCTCGAACATTTCGATGGGCGGTAAGAAGCCGGTTCTCGAGATCTCGGACGTGGCCTCGACTGTTGATGTGGACTGGCCGGTAAAGGCCGCTCTGACTGGCGACCTTCCACACTGCATCGACGTTCTTGCGAAGGCCACGGCCGAACGTCCCCCGCAAAGCTGGTTCAAAGGTCTCCAGCGGAGGATTGACGCCTCGCTGGAAGGTGGGCCAACACCTTCCGATGCCGCTTGTGTCGCGCCGTCGGAAATATGTCAGGCGATTTCCGAAACGCTTCGCGAAAGCGACGTTTTGCTGTCTGGCGTGGGCCTGCACAAGCTTTGGGTCGCCAGCAAGGTTCAAGCACGCCGGGCGGGTCAAATCATCATTCCGAACGGCCTGGCCGGTATGGGCCTTGCGCTGCCCGGAGCGATCGAGGCTGCCCGTCTGTTGGACGAGGGTCGGGTGATCGCCGTTTGCGGTGATGGGGACTTCCTGATGAATGTTCAGGAGATGGAGACGGCGGCCCGGTTGTGCGTGCCCGTGACTGTTCTGGTCTGGGAAGACAACGGCTATGGTCTGATCGACGAAAAACAGCCTGGTGCGCGCGAGTTTTCCTTCGGCAACCCCGATTGGGAGTCTCTGGCCCGATCCTTTGGCTGGATCTACCAAGATATCGAAAGTCACAGCAATCTTGCTCCTGCGCTGCAGGCGGCGGCCGACGTCGCCGTTCCAACCCTGCTGCGGGTGTCGGTCGACTATTCGGCTGATGGCGGGATGCCCACCGTCAACTGATTTTTCCGCCGAAAGTGGAACCAAATCCGGTTTTGGGCGTTTCTTCCCCAGTAGAAAAAAAGGAGTTGTCATGACCGACGCATTGAACGTTGTCCCGAACGAAAACCCGGTTTCCACTGGCGTGCGCGACACCGCACCCTTGGCCAAAGGTCTGGCTGATGTTCTGGCCGACACCTACCGGCTGACCTTCAAGACACATGCGTATCACTGGAACGTGGAAGGCCCTCTGTTCTATTCGATCCACAAGCTGACCGAAGAACAGTACGAAAACATGTTCGCCGCCGCTGATGAGATCGCGGAACGCATCCGCGCGCTGGGACACCTGGCGCCCTCGCGCATGTCCGACATCCTGGATTTCTCGGCCATCAAGGATCGCGAAGGGGACCTGTCCGCCGCCGACATGATCGAAGATCTGGCTGCTGATCACGAGCGGGTGGCGCACCGCCTGCACGCCCTGACCGAGCTTGCAGGAAGCCGCAAAGACGTCGTGACCGAAGATCTGGCGACCGAACGTTCGGCATTTCATGAGCAGGCAGCTTGGATGCTGCGGGCGATCTCGAAATCAAGCTGACGCGGTGACCGGGCGCGTGTGTCGTTTTGCGACCCAACTGTGCGCGTTTAAGGTCTTGGGAAGGCTTGCCGAAAAACCGGCAAGCCTGCACATTCCGATCTGGTGACTAGTCCAAAGGGCGGCAATGTCTGAAAAAAACACGAAAAGCCAAAACTTGGCCGAGGAGCGGACCGACTGGGCCGAAGACCGCACTATATTGGCAAATGAGCGTACGTTTGCTGGCTGGATGAGAACCGGAATGGCATGCGTGGCCATTGCCCTTGGCCTCAAGGCCGTATTTTCCGCCGTCGAACCCGAGTGGCTGGCGAAGGCTGCAGCCACTCTTTTTGTGTTGATCTCGCTGCTGATCTATTGGGGAGCGTGGATGAACGCCCGCCGCGTGTATTCCCGATTGGAAGCGCACAGCGCCCAACCGGCATCTCGCTTCCACTTGCAATTGGTTGTTGGAAGCCTGTCCCTCGGATCAATCGCATGTTGCCTTGTGTTGTGGCTTGTCTAAGCGGGCTTGCGCGGACATCGCCTTCGTGCCAGTCAAGACCGGACTCCTGAATCTCGTGGCGATCGCGGTCTAGGCGTCGTATAAGGCTCTGAGCTGTCGTTCCAACGACATGACGCATGTTGACTTGTGTGTCGAGGCCTGGAACGAGGCCATCATTGCACATAACCCGCCCGCGCAAATCAATAAACACTCGCCGATGAAAGCTGGTCAGCGTTTTTGACGAAAGATGATGCAGACGCACTTCCTTTGAAGGAATGCTAAAAAAACCTGACATCAGCTAGGCTGGCTACGGGTTTGAACTAGGGTTAGAAATCAGCGGCTTTTGTCCCCCCTATGTCCCCCATTCAAAGCAACTGTTCTGCTGAGCAAGTAGCAACACAATCTCTACAGCGCATAACACATTATTCTAACTTAGAAAAAAGTGGTGAGCCGTGCAGGATTCGAACCTGCGACCCACTGATTAAAAGAACGGCCAGAGCCATTTCGCTGTATTTCTCCGGATTTCGCCACATTGACAAAAATGAAGCGAAAACAATTATTTACGTTGACCTTCGTTGCGCCTTGAATTCATGAATTACTCCAGAATTCGCCGCCATTTGCTTCCGTATAGCTTCCGGAAGCAGGCCGGAAGCAAGGAGTGTTCTGGATATGTTCAAATTGACCAAACGCGCAGTTGAGGGGCTTGCCGTTGAGGCAAAGGAATACCTTGTCTGGGACCGAGACATGCGCGGCTTTGGGCTGCGGGTCTATCCATCCGGCAAGAAGGCCTATCTGGTCCAATATAGAGCTGGTCGCCGGACGCGACGGATCACTATCGGCCAGCATGGCGTTCTGACGGCTGAGGAAGCACGGACACATGCCAAGCAGCTTCTGGGCGACGTTGCGCGCGGATCAGACCCATCTGCCGAAAAGCAGGCCAAGCGGCGCGCACCGACCGTTGCCGGGCTGTGTGACCGGTTCCTTGAGGAATATGTCGATCAGCATTGTAAACCGACAACAGCCCGCGATTATCACAGCGTCATTCGCCGATTCATCAGACCTAAACTTGGGCCTATCCCAATTGCCGAAGTAACCCGTGCCGACGTAGTGGTTTTTTTATCACGGTTTGCGCGAGACACCGTATCAAGCCAACCGGGCGGCGGCGATGTTGTCGAAGCTGTTTAATCTGGCCGAGGATTGGGGATTACGGCAACCCGGATCGAACCCCGCCCGTCGGATCAAAAAGTTTCGCGAAGAAGAAAAGAAACGCTACCTGTCTGACGCGGAACAGATACGGCTTGGTGAAGTGCTGGCCGAGGCGCTGGAAGACGGCACAGAGACCGTTTACGTGGTGTCGGCCCTGCTACTGCTGATTTACACCGGATGTCGCCTCAGTGAGATTCTGACGCTACGCTGGGACTATGTAACCTCGCATCATCTGGAATTGCCGGACAGCAAGACCGGACGCCGCCGCATTCCCCTGCCAAGGGAAGCCTATGACATCCTGATGGAATTGCCCCGGCAACCGGGGAACCCCTATGTAATATTAGGCGAGTCAGATGATGGCCCTCTGAACAACCTGCAAAAGCCGTGGCGGCGTATACGTAAGACGGCAGGGTTGGAAGATGTCCGCATTCATGACCTGCGACATACATATGCCTCGGTCGCCATGAAAGACGGGATCGATCCGTTCACCCTGAAAGAGATTATGGGACACAAGAATCTGACAACGACACTACGTTACGCGCACCTTGCCGATGATGCTGTTCAGCGCGCGGCTGGGTCTGTCGCGGCAAGATTGGCACGCGCAGTTCGCAAGGATGTAAGAGCCGCCCCTCTGAGGGTTGTTCAATAACGTTACCTTACATAGGGACAATGGCAAAGAATTGGGCGCCCTACCTATAGGTTACGTTACATAGGGCACCACACAGCAACCATAAGATTGATATCAATACAGGCTCCGGACAAATGCTGGATAACCAGAACAAGAAACTTGAATTAGACTTCGAAAACATGTGGAGCCAGATGCAACTCCCTTTGCCTGTCGCAGAAGGGTTTGCTGCCGACATTGAATGGATTGCACAGCACTACCGCCCCAACGATCGTCGGATGTCACAACTTCCTGCAAAAGAGCGCAGAGCGATTTATGGCAAACTCGACAAAACCGTCGGTTCTCTGCTGGAACAGCTTTCAAACTTGCCTCCATCCATTCGATGGGAAATCGAAGAAGTTGGAATGGCAAATGAACCAGAAAACTACTTCGAAGATGCGCTTGGTGCCGATCACGAAGGACTGGACTATGGAGAGTACTTGATTGATGTCCTAAATACGAAGCTTCCCGAGATTGCCTTCTTAATTGGAGACGCGCTGGAGCATCACAAACGCCCACGCGCGCGCCCTAAACAAAACGAAAGCTTAGAAGACACGATCCAACAGCTCGCCAAAGTGTTCCGACACTACACTGGACGCAATCCTATGGGGACCCATCGCTACGACGAACTGGACGAAGAACAGCCGTACAAAAACGACTTCTTTCAATTCCTGTATGCGTTTTTCTGGGCTGATCCGAATCACAAATTCCCCTCGTCGCACACCATCGGCAATGCGACACTGCGGCTGTTTGGCCTTAAAAAATAGGGGATGTCATAAATGGACAAATTTTGAGCCATATATGACATTAGATTGAGACGGACCTACGCTGCATATTGGCTGCAATGAAACGATATGCAGCGAGGCAACCATGCAAGCACAGATTGACCCTGACTACTTCGACCGGCTCATCGACGAGAAAGAAGCCGCCAACTATCTCTGTTATTCCGTACGCGCATTGCAGAATTGGCGTGTTCGAGGCGGTGGGCCTATGTTTGTAAAGGTCTCTGGTCGGTCTGTCCGTTACACGCGCAGTGACTTGCAAAAATGGATCGCTGAAAAGCGCGTCGCTAATACCAGCGCTGCACCTTCCTAACATTTGAGTTTTGCCCGTTCAGAGTTGGCAGCGCTGAGCGGGATTTTGGGGCCGGATGGCTCTCAGGGGCGCGGGGTGTCGCCACCCCGCGCCCTTTCTGTACCTGCCAAACGGTTCAAACTAGGAGTTCACCATGACACAGCAACCAGCCTTCAAATTCAAAATCGGGCTTATTACCGCAACGATCTGGGACAATGACGGTTTCTTCTCAGTCGATATCTCCCGGTCCTACAAGAACGGGGAAGGCGACTGGCGTACCACCAGCGCGTTTTCTCACAATGATCTTCTGAACGTCGCCAAATGCGCGGAACGTGCAGAGAATTGGATTTCGCGCAAGCAGGCAGCAGCCAGCCAATGATATCCGCCGGGCGTCCAGCCCGGCCCCAAAACAATAGCTGCCCCTCCGGAGGCACTATCGAAGGGCGCTTTAGCGCCCGCCCCTTTTCCCAACCTCAACCAAATCGCGCGGCATTCGCCGAATGAGGGGGGTGATTGTAGCACCCCCCTCTGGAAATACCGGAACCCAAGGAGAGCCCAAAAATGCAAGTTGTTCATCGCGGATTCGACACTATCGCACTTTCGATTCAGGCGAATATTTCTCAAGATTTGTTCGACCTGCTGAACGCCGAACGCGAAAGAGCCGAAGAAGAACGGCACCCCGTTCCTTTCAGTTACGGCGGAGCAGACTTTGACTTGTTGCCCCATGGTGGCAACGGGTATCGCTTTATCCTCAAAGGAGGGCCTTTGGATGTGCATTGGTCCTTCAAGAAACCAAATGCACGCGATCCGTGGGGCATTCGGATTTCGGTTGGTTCAACTCTTCTAGCGACACAAGGACTCGGATACGCGCGTTCCTACATCGATAAGACCCTAACTAGGCTTGGAATCCGCTTTGAGTCGCATCAGGTCAGTATCAGTCGTGCCGATTTCTGCGTCGATATTCTCGCGCCGGAATTCGAACTTGTTCCTGAAAACTTCGTCATTCACAGCCACACCAACCGCGCTGACTATCTTACCGCTCAAGATGACATGCGCAGCAACGGTAAATCTGGTCAGTTCACATCTGTCACGGTTGGCAAAATGCCGGGACGGCAGGTCATCATCTATGACAAGCGTCGCGAAGTGATTGATAAGAAAAAGCCGATCTGGTGGGATGTCTGGAACACCAACCTAGAGTGGGAAGGTTTACCCCCATTAGACCCTTCTGATGCGTCTCAGAGCCGTGTTTGGCGGATTGAGATACGCGCGGGGAAAGACTTGCTCAAGGATCGTTGGCAGATCAGGACGTGGCCCCAATTCGACGCCATGTTCGGCGATGTCATTGCCGAGGCATTAAAAAAGATACGTTACTGTGAACCTGATCCTGACGATGGAAACCGCGCGCGCTGGTCCAATCATGAAATCTGGAACTTGGTTGCCGCGTCGTCAGAGGATGACCTGCTGGAAATGCGCAGCCACGTCGATGCCACAAGCATTAAGCACGTACATCGCGCCGAACAAATTAGGTTGATATCGGCGCAAATGGCTGGACTTGGGATCACGTTGGCTGCTCTGGAAGATGCTCAGGAAAGTGAGTTGGGTGATTTCATGGATAGTGTTGGAGGCAGGCTCGCAGAGAACATAAAGGCTGATCCTGAGCGCGCTGCAAACAAGCTGCATGAAGCCAAGAACAGATATCGGTTCATAGCGTAAACCGCTGACGAGCACCCGCCTTCTTATGTGCCGTGTCCATTTGGGCAGTTTGAGCCCTAAGGGACGGGAAGTGCAATATTTGAAAGGGCTTCAGTCCCCAAAAAAGAGCAAACCATGACAAACCCCATTCAGACACGGTTGTTCAAGTTACTGGGAGCCTACTGAAGAACGGCTTTGCAATGTGCTTGCCGCACCTCAACTCCGGAAGCATCGTGTGAAAGAAGGTGCGTTAGTTACCGAACTATAGCTTTTCCGCGCTTAGCAGTGTGACGATCGCTTTGACCGCGAGTTTGCAAGCTCGGCTGGCCGCTATTGATTGCCACCCATCCTCCTTATTCATTCCCCAATCGCAAATGCCTTTGATCAATATCCATTGGCGTCCTTTGTACAAACTAGCGGCCGCTACAGCGTTCCCTTCCATTTCGCCGCCAATCGCTTCTGCAAATGTACTGCGCAACTCCTTAACCAGGTCTTCATTATCCACCAGTTTTTGCCCGGAAAGGACAACCCCTTCGTGGATTGAAAAATCCGCTTCATCAAATTGAGCACGTGCAATGCGAGCTGCTTGCAGTAGCCCAGGGCTCGCAGGTAATCTTTCCCCGCGGTTAATCTTCACCTCCCCAACGCGTTCGGTTTCGTAGTCTTGCATCGCTGTGGAAATCAATACGTCCCCATACTTCTGGTAGGGCTGCCCATCTTTTTCCGGCTTCAACCCAAAACAGATACCGGCACTTACCAAATAATTGACATCCAACTCCCTTAGGACGTTGGGCAAAATCATTCCGGCACTGTTCACACCAAGCGAGCCAGCACTTGTTCGTATGTGAACAAGTTTCTGCGTGTATTCTCGAGTAAACTCTTGCACGACACCATCGCCAGCTTGGATAAGGCGAGTACGCAAGAACCCGTTTTCCTCCAAGGCTTCAAACAAGGCTTTGTCTTCGCTGTCTGTTGCAGTTGTAATTGCAATCAGACCGTTTGGGCGTTCTGGCACGTATTTTCTCCATGTTTCTGCGAACTGTTGATTGTAAACGGAAATTCGTTGGCCACCGTTAAGAAGTCTTAATTTTCCGTGAGTGTAAAAGTCACTAAAGTTCAAAATTTTTGAGCGATCACAACCATCCAATTCGCGTATGAAAAACTGCTCAAACAACGTGCGCATAGGAGCGATTTCGTTAGGCTGGTTGACTTGCGCCCTGATGGACGCAGCTGCTGATTCTAGGAATGCTTCAAGGTAGTACGCAAAATGTCGATGCTCGATAGAGCCATAGTTCACTATTAGCTCGTCTGTGGGCTGATGATACACAAATGGATACCCACCCAGAGAAATCAGAGACCGTCGCAAAAGCGGGTAGTCATACAATGGGAAATGAGCTGAAATTTCCCTATACGGGAAATTTGGTATGCCAGTACAAGTAGCGAGCCCGCGCCGGTCAGCGTAATTTTTCATGTAAAGAGCCGAAATCGCGCGGGTTGTAGCATCGATCTCGGCTGACGTGAGCATTTTAGTTCCTCTGTTGGTTTCCAGAAGGTCGCGAGTGATTGCCAAATCCTCACGATCAATTACTTTTCGAATGGTCGCGCTGTGGCCACTTTCGAACAGTGAGCGGTCACCGGAACTGGCCCGCACAAGGTCAAAATCAAACTGATCTGAGCTGTAATTTGTTATTAGCCGACTCAAATCGTCTGTCATGCTAAACTCGTTTCTTGAACCGAGGCTCACTTGCTCCAAGAGTTTTGACTCGTCAAAATAAAAGGGATAGCGTTTCGGTACGTGGGAGTATCTTTTTTGCCGATCAACTAAGAACTCGTCCATAGTGCCATTCGTGCTGGTCGCATCAATGATACCAGCCGTCATTAGCTTGATTAAATCAGCAAACAACTTTGGGCGAGAATTACTGTACTCCGTTAATTGAGAAATATTGACGGAAAAATTAAATGGAAGTGCTACGGTAAGCGTTCGAATGATATCTAGATCATTGGACTCCTCGCGCCAGCGACCAGTTGCTCGGCTCGCTTCTCTGTTAAGAAAATCCAAGAATACCGGTTTGGCCTTCAATTCTGACTCGCTAACAATTCTAGCTTTGATATATGGGTGTTAGCGTCAAAGTCGTCAACCAAACGCTTCAATCTAGTCTGCTCAAACCATCCAGGGTTGTTCACTTCCAGTCGCCTATGAGTTTCCGGAACATGGCTGAAAGCCGACGTGAGATCGATTTCACTGGTCAACGTTAGTGACTGAGTAAGGTCAGACTTCAGTGCCGCTTTATTTTGCAACAACCCGGCAACTTGGTAGAATCTCAATGTCTCCGCCTTGCTCAATCGTCCGTTTTCCAACCTTGCCCGCCTCCCCCCTACTAAAACAGGGAGTACACCCCTAGCTGTGCTAGACGTTGCTCCTGTCCCATCTGTCTCGAACAAGTCTAAGTCAAACTCGTCTAGGTACTTTCGCAGAAATATGGAACGGCGATCCGACAGAGACTCAAAATGAGTATGAACGCCAACTCGGAAACAGAAATAGTATCGCTTCCAAACAAGAGCCACACTCGTCACAACCGGTAGGAACCCTGGCAGAACTTCCGATTGATAGTCGTATCTACCGTGTTCCAGAATGGCCTTTGTTTCATCCCATCCGAATGAAAAGTAACCTGGGGGTACCAGCGCGCTTGGAATTGTCAGAATACGATGTGGGTGTTCCGGTTTTCTACGAGGCCCTCTTCCCTTTAACCAAAGGCTGTTGCCGTAACCCGTTCGATCCCTTGCCAAGCGTCTTAGGTAGTATTTTCCGATACCAGTTCGAACGAAGCGGGATTTGTTTCTGTGTTTCGCAATATCTTCAGATATTCGAGCCTGAAGAGTTTTTACGATTGTCTGATAGCTATTGAAAGGTAGCGCATCATACTCTTCGGCAAAGTCGATAATCTGCGAGCCGGACAGAGGAACCCCTCTTACCGAGATTATTTTTTCTGCTAGGTCGAGATATCGGCTGCCTTCCAACACGTACTGCTACTACCGTCATTGTCTAAGTTATAGTGGTACTTACCTTTTGCATCTTCGCATAGGAATTCGCAACAGCGAGAGTCGCCGACTACTATAGCTGCTGACTTGCTGTGGCCGCAGAGGCAAGAGATCAGCTTCAAGCTATCCGAGAAATCGTGCCAAATTGTCTGGAAGCCGCCGCCGCGCTACATCAACCATCGAGCGAGGCCATTGTGATCCAATAGGCACACTTCAATGTTTGTCACAGTGCTTCCGTATTGCTTCCGGCAAGCCGCACTTCAGGAGAGGTTTTCCGCACGAATTCGTGTAAGTCTTTATTTTTACTTTAAAAAGTGGTGAGCCGTGCAGGATTCGAACCTGCGACCCACTGATTAAAAGTCAGTTGCTCTACCAACTGAGCTAACGGCCCACTCTTTTGTTGGATCTGTCGATCCGTGGCGCTCTTTACGGCAATTCCCCGACTGGGTTCAAGCCCTTATTTCGCGCCTCGTTTCGCCGTAACAACGCGTGTTTCCGGCAACCCGATAGGCGGCCTAATTAGGCAGGTGGCGCTGGAGGGTCAACCCCTTTTTTGAGGAATCTTCGCGACAGGGTGGATTCATGTTCGGACCGACGTTATATGCCCGCCATGCAACAGAGACTCGACACCGGACTGCCCTTCATAAAGATGCACGGGCTGGGCAATGACTTTGTCATTGTTGACGCACGCGCACAGGATGCCCCGATCACGCCGGAACTGGCCCGGGGAATCGGGCATCGGCAATTTGGTGTGGGATTCGATCAGTTGGCCGTTATCGAAAAAGGTGAAGCCGACGCGCATCTGGTGTTCTACAATTCCGATGGATCAACCTCTGCCGCCTGCGGCAACGCCACCCGCTGTATTGCACGGTTGCTTATGGATGAGACGGGGCGCTCTGCCCTGAAGCTCACCACGGAACGGGGAACCCTTCATGCGCGGGATGCCGGCGATGGGCTCACTTCGGTCAACATGGGGCACCCGCAGCTGAACTGGCGCGAAGTTCCTCTGGCAGAAGAGATGGACACGCTGGAATTGCCGATCGAAGGCACCCCGACGGCAACGGGAATGGGCAACCCGCATTGCACGTTCTTCGTTGAGAACGCCGCAGCGATCCCGTTGGCAGAGTTCGGTGCGCGTTACGAATACCACCCGCTTTATCCCGAACGCACTAATGTCCAGGTGGCCCAGGTCATTGGCCCGGATCACATCCGTATGCGCGTCTGGGAGCGCGGAGTAGGCATCACTTTGGCATCTGGGTCTTCATCCTGTGCAACAGCCGTGGCTGCCGCGCGACGGGGGCTGACCGGTCGCAAGGTGCGGATTGATTTGGATGGTGGCACGCTTTGGGTCGACTGGCGCGACGATGGTGTCTGGATGACCGGCCCGACATGTCACGTTTTCTCTGGCACTCTGACGCCTGAATTTCTGAGGTCGCTGGGATGAACCCGCCCAAGTTCACCACGTTGGGCTGCCGCCTGAACGCCTATGAAACCGAGGCGATGAAAGAGCTGTCGCAACAGGCCGGTCTGACAGATGCTGTGGTGGTGAATACATGCGCAGTGACTGCTGAGGCCGTGCGCAAGGCCCGGCAGGAGATCCGCAAGCTACGGCGCGAGAATCCGAATGCCCGTCTGATCGTCACAGGCTGTGCCGCCCAGACCGAGCCCGAAACCTTTGCCCGGATGGACGAGGTCGATGCGGTCATCGGCAACACTGAAAAGATGCGCCCCGAGACCTGGCAAGGCATGGCTGCCGATTTCATCGGCCAGACCGAGGCGGTGCAGGTGGATGACATCATGTCGGTCACCGAAACGGCCGGCCATCTGATCGACGGGTTCGGCACCCGCTCGCGCGCCTATGTGCAGGTTCAGAACGGCTGTGACCACCGCTGTACCTTCTGCATCATTCCCTATGGCCGGGGCAACTCACGCAGCGTCCCGGCCGGTGTGGTGGTGGATCAGATCAAGCGGCTTGTCGACAAGGGGTATAACGAGGTCGTGCTGACCGGGGTCGATCTGACATCCTGGGGTGCCGACCTGCCCGCAAGCCCCAAGCTGGGCGATCTTGTGATGCGCATCCTCAAGCTGGTGCCGGATTTGCCACGCCTGCGCATCAGTTCGATCGATTCGATCGAGGTTGATGAGAATCTGATGCAGGCCATCGCAACCGAACCGCGCCTGATGCCGCACCTGCACCTGTCGCTTCAGCACGGCGACGATCTGATTCTAAAGCGCATGAAACGCCGCCATCTACGCGACGACGCCATCCGCTTTACCCAAGAGGCACGCAAGCTGCGCCCTGAGATCACTTTTGGCGCGGATATCATCGCAGGCTTCCCGACCGAGTCCGAAGCGCATTTCGAAAACTCGCTGAAGCTGATCACCGACTGCGACCTGACCTGGCTGCATGTCTTCCCCTATTCCAAGCGAGAAGGAACACCGGCAGCCCGCATACCTCAGCAGGTGAATGGAACGGTCATCAAGGATCGCGCCGCCCGCCTGCGCGCGGCAGGCGACGCTCAGGTCGCAAAGCACTTGTCACAACAAATCGGCAAAACCCATCACATCCTGATGGAAAACACCCATATGGGCCGGACCGAACAGTTCACCGAGGTTTCGTTCAAAGCACCTCAACCCGAAGGCCAGATCGTGCGCGCTGCTATAACCGGGCGGACCATGACCCAACTCACGGCCTGATTCCCTTCATCAGGCAAGAAAGACCCCGGGGAAGAACTGGCCAATGGCCAAGAAGAGGGGCAAGGGCCCTGTGACCCCTTCTGGAAACAAAAACCCCCGCAACCGGATGGCGCGGGGGTTTCAATTTATGCTTACTGAAAAGGGTCTCAGTCTTCTTTACGAAGTTTACCCTTATGCGGAGCCCACAGGCGCTTGTTGACCAGATAGAGAAGCACCGACAGAACGGTCAGGAAAATCACGCCAACAAAGCCAGCGTTCTTGCGCTCCATCATCTTCGGCTCGGCTGCCCACATCAGGAACGCCGAGACGTCCTCTGACATGTGTTCGACAGAGTTCGAGTGCCCGTCAGCAAACTCGACCTGTTCATCCGCCAGCGGCGGTGCCATCGAAATCCAGCCACCGGGGAAGGCCTTGTTTTCGTAAAGGACAGTTCCTGCCTCTTCCTTCTCTTCACCAGTATAGCCGTCCAGCAGTGAGGCGATGTACTCGGCTCCGCCCATGCCTTTGACCAGCTGATTGATGCCCAAACCGTAAGGTCCGTGGAAGCCCGCGCGGGCCTTGGCCATCAGGCTCAGGTCCGGTGCGCCGACACCGTTGTTGGCCGGGAAGTGGTCTGTCGGAATCGCCGGGCGGAAATCGTCCAGCTCGGGATCGAACACTTCGAAGTTGTCAGCCGCATAGGCGATGACTTCTTCTTCCGAATAGCCCAGCGCTTCCAGATCGCGCAAAGGCACATATTGCAGACCGTGGCAGGCTGCGCAGACCTCGGTATAGATCTGAAGGCCGCGCTGCAGCTGATGCTGGTCCCAGGTACCGAAGGGTCCTTCGAACGAGAAGTCGAAGTCTTCGATATGCTGCTCACCCCCACCTGCTGCAATGGATGCAACAGGGGTCAGGGCCAAGGCAAACGCGGCGCCGATTGCAAGTTTCTTGAACATGTTTCCGGTCCCTCTTCTTACTCGGCCGGCGTGGCTTTGGCGTCAGCCTTGCCATAATGCGCGTTGAAGTCTTCTTCGATGGTCTCGGGCTGTGCCAGAGGCTTCTCGATCACTCCGAGGATCGGCAGGATCACGAAGAAATAGGCGAACCAGTAGGCGGACGCGATCAGCGAGAAGGTCGCATAGGGCTCTTCCGCGGGCATCGCACCCAGCCACATCAGGGCAAAGAAGTCGATGACCAGCAGGTAGAACCACCATTTGAACATCGGACGGTACTTACCCGAACGCACGTTAGACGTGTCCAGCCAGGGCGCCAGCGCCATGGCCAGGATCGCGCCGAACATCGCAAGAACACCGAAGAACTTGGCATCGATGATACCGCCGGTGATGAAGCTGGCGAATTGAACGACCCAGACCTCACCGGTGAACGCGCGCAGGATCGCGTAGAACGGCAGGAAGTACCATTCGGGAACGATGTGTGCAGGTGTCACCAGAGGGTTGGCTTCGATGTAGTTGTCGGGGTGGCCCAGATAGTTCGGCATAAAGCCCACGACGGCCCAGAACACGACCAGGATAACGGCCAGGGCGAAGAGATCCTTGATCACGAAGTACGGCCAGAACGGCAGCGTGTCTTTCTCGGCCTCAGCTTTCGAGCCCCGGCGCACTTCGACACCTGTCGGGTTGTTGTTGCCGGTGGTGTGGAAGGCCCAGATATGCACCACAACCAATGCCGCAATGATAAACGGCAGCAGATAGTGCAACGAGAAGAAGCGGTTCAGCGTGGCGTTGTCCACGGCGGGCCCGCCCAGCAACCAGGTCTGAAGCGCGTCACCAACAAACGGGATCGCACCAAACAGGCCGGTGATCACGGTCGCACCCCAGAAGGACATCTGACCCCAGGGCAGAACATAGCCCATGAAGGCGGTGCCCATCATCATCAGGTAGATCAGCATACCAATGATCCACGTGATCTCACGCGGGGCTTTGTACGAGCCATAATACAGGCCGCGGAACATATGGATGTAAACCGCCACAAAGAACAGCGATGCGCCATTCATGTGCAGATAGCGGATAAAGTGACCGCCATTCACGTTGCGCATGATGTGCTCGATGCTGGCAAAGGCCAGATCAACATGCGGGGTATAGTGCATCACCAAAACGATACCGGTGATGATTTGCAGCGCCAGGCAGAACGCCAGAACGATGCCCCAGATCCACCACCAGTTCAGGTTCTTGGGGGTCGGGATCATAAGGGTATCGTACAGCAGGCCAACAATCGGCAGGCGGCTGTTCAGCCACTTCTCGCCGTTTGTCTTCGGCTCGTAATGATCGTGGGGAATTCCGGACATAAGTTTGGGTCTCCCTTAGCCGAGTTTGATTGTGCTGTTGTCCACCCATTCTGCGGGCGGGACAGGCAGGTTCTCAGGCGCGGGGCCTTTACGGATACGACCTGCGAGGTCGTAGTGCGAGCCGTGGCACGGGCAGAACCAGCCACCGAAGTCGCCGGCATCCCCCAGAGGCACACAGCCGAGGTGCGTACAAACGCCCATCTGAACGATCCAGGCACCAGGCGCTTCGCCTTCCGGTGACGGCATGACGCGGTTTGCGTCAGTCGCAGGCGCATCTGCGCTCAGGTTGAAGTTGCGTGCAAGCGGATCTGGCAGCGCATCAACACCTTCGGCGTCCTGTTCCTGGGCTTCCTGAATCTCGGCACCGGTGCGGTGACGGACAAAAACGGGTTTTCCCAGCCATTTTACCGTCAGTTGCGTGCCCGGCTCGACGCCGCTCACATCCACACGGATCGAGGACAGCGCCTGAACGTCTGCCGACGGGTTCATTTGGTTGATCAGTGGCCATACGGCTGCACCCGTTGCAACGACACCTGCGCCGCCAGCGACGTAGTACAGGAAATCTCTGCGGGTGCCTTCGTGGTCTTCTGCGTGGGACACGAGGTTATCTCCGATTATCTGGCGCCCGCGGACGGGCAAATAGCTCGCGCACCGCACGAATGCGGTGTCTTAACCGCGCTTACTATCGGGGAGAATAGTGTTCGTCCAGCGTTCATAAACGCGCAATACGCCGCATGTGTCCCTTCATGCACGTGACGAGGGGCTTTTTTTGGTGATTCTCGTCCGCAACTTTGCCTGCGGCTTCGAATCAACGGGGGTTGATTCGAACCTCGAACTCCGTTTTGCAGGCGAAATCCAGCCCGATTCTGACCACCAGTCGGCCAGTCATTTGAGCGCGTATTCTTGACAATCAGCATCACGAAGCAACGATTGTCTGCTGGGTAAATCATATTCGCCAAATAGATGATTTAAATCGAAAATTGAGCGCAATTACACAGTTGCACTTTTTCCGTGAATACCAGACAGCGCAAAAACGCGCGAACTCCTGCAAGGAGACCCCTATGTCAAAATTCACCCTGGCCACTGCTATGTTCACATTGGCCCTGTCCTCGCAAACACATGCGGCAGGTGATCCTGCGAAAGGCGAGGCGATGTACAACCGCTGTTCCTCGTGTCATGCGATCATCAAGGACGGCGAAGTACTGGTCAAAGGCGGAATCACCGGCCCGAATCTCTATGGCGTCGTCGGACGTGTCGCCGGGTCCGAAAAAGACTATCGCTATGGCAGCGAGCGCCTGCCGGTCGGTATGTTCACCGATGACATGATCCGCGCCGGCGAAGAAGGTCTGATCTGGACCGAAGAAAACATCGCCGCCTATTCCAAAGACCCCATCGGTTTCATCAAAGAGTATCTGGATGACGAAACCGCCCGCCCGAACATGAGCGTCAAGCTCAGGAAAGGCGCGGAAGATATCGCCGCCTATCTGGCAACGTTCAGTTCCGAGTAATCCTGTTTCCCGGTGCTGGTTACGCCTTGTGCATCAAGGCGGCCAGCTGACCGGTTTCACTGCCAAATCCGCCGGGCACTTTGTCGGCGGCAGCGATTCTTGCATCCTCCGGCTTGTTCTGGCCCAGTTTCCAGGTGCCCTGAATATCCTCTACCTGCATCCGGCATGGTACGATCATCCGCATCATTCTGGCCAACGCGTCATCAGACATTTTCCCGGTGACCCATGGCGCTTTGGGCAGCAGTCGATCTTCAAAGAATGCAGATTGTCGGTCCAGCAAATCACGCAACTCGTCCTGCGGGCGCAGCTCAAGCCTTCCGGTCAGGTGCACGGCAACATAATTCCATGTCGGAACCTGATCCGCGACGCCGTACCAGTCGGGCGAGACATAGCCATCAGGCCCCTGCACCGCGATCCTGACCTCTTTCGGCCCTTGCAGCATACGGACAATGGGGTTTGATCGCACCAGATGAAGATCGACCACCGCACCGTCCTCAGACAGCAGAAAGGGCACGTGACTGATCAATGGCGCGCCGTCGCCGGAAATCGCCAGAACGCCAAAAGCCCGGTCACGGGCGAATTCAATATGACGCGCTCGATCCTCGACGCGGAAGGCTGGATTTGGGTGCATGGGCGACCTCCTGCCAAATCTCTTGCAGATGGGGTTGGTTCTTGGCAAGGTCTGCCTCGTTCTCAGGGCGGGGTGGAATTCCCCACCGGCGGTATGCGGGCCATGACCCGCAAGCCCGCGAGCGGCTCTGCCGTGTCCACGATCCGAACGGCAGAGGCCGGTATTCGGACAAAGTGTGGAACCACGAAAGAGTGTCAGCAGATCTGGTGAGAGGCCAGAGCCGACGGTCAAAGTCCGGATGGAAGAGAACGTGCAAGCCGTGCCGGTGAACCGGCGCGCCTGCTCGTGATCGCCTTGGGTGACGTGTCATGCCGGGCTGGCAGCGAAGGTTTTCGCGACCGCCAGCAGGCCGCCGAACTGAAAGGAGATCACGATGACACACACCCGCTATGCTTTTGTCAAAGCCAACTGGCATTCCGACATCGTCGACCGCGCGCTGGACGGATTTCTTGAACTGATCCCGGCCGATCAGGTCGATGTTTTCGACGTTCCCGGCGCGTTCGAGATGCCGCTGCTGGCCCGCGATCTGGCCCAAACCTGCCGCTACGCCGCTGTCGCCTGCGCCGCATTTGTCGTGGATGGCGGCATTTACCGGCACGACTTCGTGGCGCAGGCCGTTGTCGATGGGTTGATGCGCGCCGGCATGGATACCGGCGTACCGGTCCTGTCCGTTTCCCTGACGCCGCACCAGTATCAGGAAACCGATCATCACAACGCCATCTACCGCGCGCATTTTGTTGAGAAAGGCCGCGAAGCCGCACAAGCTGCGCTGAAAATCACAGCGACCCGAGCGGTGCTGACGCAGGCCGCCTGATCTTCATCTTTTCAAAAATACTCATTCGCGCCACCGCAAGGTGGCGCCCACCAATTCGCAAATCCGCTTGAGGCCAAGGGCCTTGCCCGCTAATCACGACGCTCAAAGGAGCACGCCCCATGTCGATGAACAGTTTTGGCCATCTATTCCGTGTCACCACCTGGGGTGAAAGCCATGGACCCGCTTTGGGTGCCATTGTTGACGGCTGCCCGCCGGGTGTCACGATCGACGAGGGCATGATTCAGAACTGGCTGGACAAGCGCAAACCGGGGCAGAACAAGTTTACCACCCAGCGGCGCGAACCCGATCAGGTGAAAATCCTGTCCGGCGTGTTCGAAGGGCAAACCACCGGAACGCCTGTGCAGCTGATGATCGAGAACACCGATCAGCGCTCGAAAGACTATGGCGATATCATCGACAAGTTCCGTCCGGGGCACGCCGATATCACATATTGGCAGAAATACGGAATCCGGGATTATCGCGGCGGCGGGCGCAGTTCTGCACGCGAAACAGCATCACGTGTTGCAGCAGGTGGATTGGCGCGTGAGGCGATCAAACAGATCGCGCCCAACGTGCAGATCACTGGGTACATGACCCAGATCGGGCCGCATAAGATCGAGCGCGACAATTTCGACTGGTCCCAGATCGAACAGAACCCGTTCTGGACACCGGATGCATCCGCCGCAGAAGACTGGGCCGCGTACTTGGATGATCTGCGCAAGTCCGGCAACTCGGTCGGGGCCGTGGTCGAAGTCGTTGCGCGCGGTGTCCCCGCCGGGATCGGAGCGCCGGTTTATGCCAAGTTAGACACTGATCTGGCCGCAGCGATGATGTCGATCAATGCCGTCAAAGGCGTCGAGATCGGCGAGGGCATGGCCGCGGCTGAACTGACGGGCGAGGCCAACGCCGACGAAATATTCATGGGGCAGAACGGTCCTCAATACAGCTCGAACCATGCGGGCGGGATTCTGGGCGGTATCTCGACCGGGCAGGACATCGTCGTGCGCTTTGCGGTCAAGCCGACCTCGTCGATTCTGACCACACGCAAAACCATCACCAAATCAGGCGAAGAGACCGAGATCATCACCAAGGGCCGTCACGACCCTTGTGTTGGTATTCGCGCGGTCCCGGTAGGAGAGGCGATGATGGCCTGCGTGATCCTTGATCACCTGCTGTTGCATCGCGGCCAGATCGGAGAGAACCGTGGACGGATCGGCTGATCTGCGCACCCGCCTGCGGGCTGTGGTCGCACATCGCATGGAAACGGATCCGGCCCATGATCTGGCCCATCTGGATCGTGTTTGGACCAACGCCCGGGCCATCGCAGATGATCAAACCGATATGTCCGTGCTGCTGGCCGCAAGTTACCTGCACGATCTTGTGAATCTGCCCAAGGACGATCCTGACCGACATCTTGCCTCGCGCAGATCCGCAGCAGAATCAGAGCCTATTCTTAAGGAAATTGGGTTTGAGGCCGATCAGGTCCGCGCGATCCAGCACGCGATCGAAGCCCATAGTTTTTCGGCCGATATCCCCCCTGAGACGATCGAGGCATGCATTCTGCGCGATGCGGACCGCCTTGATGCCCTGGGTGCCATCGGTATCGCCCGCAACTTTTCCGTTTCCGGAGCCTTGGGGCGCACTCTTTACCATCCTGCGGACCCTTTTGCCCAAGCCCGGCCACTGGATGACCTTCATTTCTCGCTCGACCACTGGAAGGTGAAACTGCTGCGCCTGCCAGGTGACATGTTGACCGAGACCGGAAGGCGGATTGCAGAACAACGCACCGCGCGCATGCTCCGCTTTCTTGAAGAATTCGCCGACGAGATCGGCTGTTCCTTGCCGCAATCCTGGGCGAATTGCTGAATCCACCCGTTGATCTTTGCCCGTCAAAGACGCAGGTTCGCGCCGATGACAAAACCCTTAACTTCGCATCGACCTCTGCTTGCCGTAACGCTGAAGCTGTGCGCCTTGTTCCTGTTCACGTCGATGTCCGCGCTGGTCAAAGCACTTTCAGATGAATTCCCGCCGGGCCAATTGGTGTTTTTTCGGTCCCTGTTCGCAATCCCCGTGATCATTCTTTGGCTCATCGCGCGGGGGGAGTTGTCGAAAGGCTTTGTGGTCAAGAAACCCATGGGCCATTTCTGGCGCGGTGTTCTGGGAACAAGCGCCATGGGGCTTACCTTTACCGGCCTCAGCCTGTTGCCCCTGCCGGAAGTCACTGCCATCGGGTATGCGACACCGATCTTCACCCTGATTCTGGCCGCCGTCATGCTGGGCGAACGGATTCGGCTTATCCGTATCGGCGCTGTGGCTTTGGGTCTGCTGGGCGTCCTGATCATGATCTGGCCACGTCTTGGCACCACCGAGATGGAGGTCGCCGCCACCATCGGCGCGGTGTGCGTGCTGGGCGCAACCCTCGCCCGTGCCTTCGTTCAGATCCATATCCGGCAATTGGTCAAGGTCGATCACCCTGCGGCCATCGTGTTCTATTTCTCGATGACCGCGACGCTCTTGTCCGCTCTGACAGCATTTTGGGGATGGACGTTGCCCACATGGAATCAGGCTCTGATCATGGTCATGATGGGCCTGATCGGCGGCGTCGCGCAGATTTTGGTCACATCTTCCTATCGGTTTGGCCAGGCCTCGATGCTGGCACCTTATGACTATGCAACCATGCTTTTTGCGATCGTGATCGGCTATGTCTGGTTCGACGAACTGCCAACGCTTGCAATCCTGATCGGGGCCGCGCTGGTGATTGCAGGCAATGTTGTCGTCATCTGGCGCGAACACCAGTTGGGGCTGGAGCGCGGCAAGGCCCGGTCGGTTACAGACCCCAAAGCGTGACTTTACCTTTTGCAATCTTTCCCTAGGTTGGGCCGAACAGTCAAAGAGGTTCCCAAATGAGCGACGCGCAGGATCACAAGGAAAAGATGCAGAAGGTGCAGGCCCAGCACCGCAAGAAAGTGTCCGAGGCCGTGGATCCAGGCCGTGGTCTGGTCCTGATCAATACCGGCAAGGGCAAAGGCAAGTCCTCGGCCGCGTTCGGCGTGGTTATTCGCGCCCTGGGCTGGGGCCAGAAGGTTGCTGTGGTGCAGTTCATCAAGGGCAAATGGAAAACCGGCGAGCGCCGTTTCTTCGAAGAGCGTGATCTGGTGACATGGCATACGATGGGCGAAGGTTTTACCTGGGACACACAGGACCGGGAGCGCGATATTGCAGCTGCCAATGCCGCCTTCGACAAGGCCTGCGCCCTGATGTCCAGCGGCGAATACGATCTGGTTGTGCTGGACGAGATCAACATCGCCCTGCGTTACGAATACCTGTCGGTCGAACAGGTCATCGAAGGTTTGAACGCGCGCTCGGAAAAGACCAGCGTATTCCTGACTGGCCGCGACGCGCCGAACGCGCTGCGTGACTATGCTGATCTGGTCACGGAAATGACCGAGGAGAAACACCCGTTCCAAGCGGGCATCAAAGCACAGCGCGGCGTGGATTTCTGAAGCAACGTTGCTGCAAGGCTGGCGGTGCATAGCCGCCAGTTCCGGTCATCGCCCTACCGCGTTGACCGGTTCTGTCATGTTGCAGGTTCCGGGAAACGCTGGCGTGTTCGGTTGGCGAAAGCCACAAGCGACAGCATCACCGGCACTTCGACCAGGACCCCCACGACCGTCGCCAGTGCCGCGCCGGAATGAAGACCGAACAAGCTGATTGCGACGGCAACGGCCAATTCAAAAAAGTTCGATGTCCCGATCATGGCACAGGGCGCTGCGATCCGGTGGGGAACCTTCAGCGCATAAGCGGTGCCATAGGCAATGGCAAAAATCCCATAGCTTTGGATCAGAATGGGAACGGCGATCAGAACGATGACCGTAGGTTTCGCCAGAATGGTCTGACCTTGCAGGCCGAACAGGATGACCACGGTTGCAATCAATCCCATGACAGACCACGGTTTTACCCGCGAAGAAAAGGCTTCTATCGCTTGTTTAGAGCCTAATCTGCGGCGGGTGATCAACCCGGCGACAAGCGGCAGCACCACATAAAGGACCGTGGCCAAAACCAAAGTCTGCCACGGCACTTCGATGTCGGTGACACCCAGCAAAAAGGCCACGATCGGCGCAAATGCCACGACCATGATCAGATCATTGACCGAGACCTGAACCAGCGTGTATGTCGCGTCGCCTCTGGTTAGCTGCGACCATACAAACACCATGGCGGTGCAAGGGGCGGCCCCCAGCAGGATCAGACCGGCAGTGTATTGCGCCGCATCTTCGGGCGCGATCCAGGGCGCGAAGACATAGTCGAAAAACAGGACGGCCAGCAGTGCCATGGTGAAAGGCTTTATCAGCCAGTTCACCACCAGCGTCACAATCAGACCACGTGGCTGGCGGGCGACTCCGGCGACTGCACCGAAATCGACGTTGACCATCATCGGGTAGACCATTGCCCAGATCAGCACTGCCACCACCAGGTTGACGCTGGCAATTTCGGCGCTTGCCACCAGCTGCACCAGCCCCGGCGCGGCCAGTCCGATCAGGACGCCACCGATCATCGCAAGCGCAACCCAGATCGTGAGATACCGTTCAAAAATGCTCATGACAGCGCCTCAGCCGTTTGATCCGTAAGTTTGCCAGAGGTCAGCGCGGCAAGCCCGACCATCACGGCCGCCGTGCCCAGCACCGTGGGCAGCCCCCCGACCTGATAGGTCAGGCCAGACAAGACGGTGCCGGCCAAACGCCCCGTCGCATTTGCCATGTAGTAAAAGCCGACATCCATCGTCACACGCTCGGACCGGGTGAAGGCAAGAATCAGATAGGAATGCAGCGATGAGTTGACCGCGAAGATCGCACCAAAGACCAAAAGCCCTGCGACCAGCGTCAGGGTCAGCCAGGTCTCGGGCCCATTTGACAGCAAAACAGCCAGTGTCAGAGCCGCAGGAACACAGAACAGGATCGCCGCCCAGCTGCGTGCGGCACGGATCAGATCACCTTCGGTTCGATCTGACGCACGAAGAATCCTTGGCGCGTTGGCTTGCACGGCGCCATAGAGGATGATCCACACCGCCATGAATGTTCCGATCATGAAGAACGCGGCCCGATTGCCCTCTTCGGTGCCATCTGAAAGAACAGCATAGAAATAGATCGGGATGCCGACCACGAACCAGACGTCCCGCGCGCCGAACAGGAAGACACGCGCCGCGGACAACCAGTTCACATTTGCTGATTTTGAAAAAACCTCAGAGAACTTTGCGCCCTTGCGCCCCTTCGGCAGGCCCGCTGGCATGAACAACATCACCGCGACCAGGATCACCGCCAGAGCGGCGGCCATGGCAAGCACTGCCGGAAGGAAGCCCAGTGTTGCAAGCATGGCGGCACCCAACAGGAATCCCAGCCCTTTGACCGCGTTTTTCGAACCCGTCAGAACCGCAACCCATCGAAACAACGCGCCTCCTTCGGAGGGAGCCAGCAATTTGACCGCCGATTTCGAAGACATTTTGGCCAGATCCTTGGCCACTCCGCTGGCCCCTTGCACGATCATGACAAAAGTGACCGAAGCCGCGACGGTCCAGTTCGGATCAAGCTGCGTCATGGCGAGCAACGCGACAATCTGCACCCCTAGCCCTGCATAGAGGGTCGAGGTCAACCCGAACCGTGCGGCGATCCAACCGGCGGACAGGTTGGTGACAATCCCGGCGATTTCATAAAGCACAAACAGATAGGCAAGTTGCACCGGCGAGAAGCCCAGGGTGTGAAAGTGCAACAGCACCAACATCCTGAGCGCCCCGTCGGTCAGCATGAAGGCCCAATAGGCAGCCGTGACCGCGATATAGGCCGACAGTCCTTCGGGGCGTTGCGTCACAATGATGCCCCGACCATCAGCGCGACATCCACCAGCCGATGCGCATAGCCCATCTCGTTGTCGTACCACGCATAGATTTTCACCTGCGTCCCGTTCACAACTATGGTCGAGGGCGCATCGACGATCGAAGAGCGTTCGTCATTGGTGTAATCGGTGGACACCAGCGGGCGGCTCTCATAGCCCAGAATGCCCTTCAGTTCGCCCTCGGCAGCGGCTTTGAAGAAGGCGTTGACCTCTTCAACCGTGGTTTCACGCTCAACTTCGAACACGCAATCGGTCAGCGAGGCGTTCAGCAACGGCACCCGAACCGCATGGCCGTTCAGACGACCTTTGAGTTCCGGATAGATCAGAGTGATGGCCGTGGCCGACCCGGTCGTGGTCGGGATCAAAGAGTTCAGGGCCGAGCGTGCGCGCCTGAGATCCTTGGCAGGCCGATCCACGATTGTCTGCGTATTGGTTACGTCGTGAATCGTCGTCATCGATCCATGGCGGATGCCCAGGTTTTCGTGAATGACCTTCACGACAGGCGCAAGACAGTTTGTCGTGCACGAGGCCGCCGTCACGATCTTATGCGCCGCGGGGTCGTAGGTTCCGTCATTTACACCCATGACGATATTGGCCGTCGGCCCGTCCTTGACAGGAGCAGAGACAACAACCTTCTTCACCCCAGCGTCAAAATACGGTGCCAACTTCGCTTCGGTCTTGAACACGCCGGTGCAGTCGATCACCACATCAACACCGTCCAGCGGCAACGCGCTCAAGTCTTTTGTGCCAACGAACGGCAGGCGGGTACCGTTGACCGTGATGCTGTCTGCATCATGGTCGAATTCCGCGTCCCAGCGCCCATGGACGGTGTCAAACTCCAGCAGATGCGCATGCATCTCGGGATCACCGACGGCATCGTTGATCCAGGCTATCTTAGCGCCTTTTTCAAGCAAAGGCTTCAGGGCCAGTTTTCCCATACGGCCAAGGCCGTTCAGTGCGTAGGTGGTCATTTCGTTTCCTCGGTAGGCGTGCGCCCGATTTCATCGACGGCGGATTGCAATGCGATCCGGTCAAGGCTTTCGACCGGCAATGACGAAAAGGCCTGAATCCGGCGCTTCAGTGCGCCGTAGGCGGTTTGAAAGGCCAGGCTTTTCTCGGCGTCGGTACCTTCGGCCTTGACCGGATCTTCCACGCCCCAATGGCCACTTATCGGTTGACCCTCCCAAGCCGGGCATTCCTCGTTGGCGGCCTGATTGCAGACAGTAAAGACAAAATCCATGACGGGCGCGTCCGGCGCCGAAAACTCGGACAGATTCTTCGGCCGCAGGACCGAGATATCGTGCCCCTTGTCGCGCAGAACCTGCACAGCAAAAGGATTGAGTTCTGAACTGGGCCGCGTCCCGGCCGAATAAACGTTGAACCGGTCGCCGCCGATCTGTCGCAGCAAGGATTCGGCAAAAATCGAACGGGCGGAGTTGCCAGAACAAATGAACAGCACATTGAACTTTCGGTTCGTCGCGGTGTCTTTGGGAAAGGGCATGCAAATATCCGGGCGGCCACGGCAGCAATCCACGATCAGGAAATCGAGCATTTGCTGCACAGTTTTCATTTCAATCGAATAGAGCAGAGACGTCCCGGATCGTTCCTGTTTCACCAGCCCCGACCGCTGCAAAGCATTCAGGTAGTTCGACATGGTACTGGGTTTGATATCCAGCTCCGCCGCCAGCTCGCCCGCGGGAACCCTGTCAGGAAACCGTCGCATCAACATGCGAAACACGGTGATGCGCTGCGGGTGGCCAAGGATGGTCAATTGATCGGTTATCTGTTCTATCATATTTCATGAATTATTGAAATATAGAAGGCGAGTCAATTTCCTTCCGCGTCGTCACAAAAAATTCACGGATCAGAGCGCCAATTTGAAAGATTGGCCGCAGGCTTTCGGTTCACAACTTAAGGCCCGGCCGTGCTGAGCAACGCCAAAACGGTGGCAACCGGGCTTGCAGGCGCCAGACTGACAGTTTAAACGAAGCTTCGCATCCGGTCATAATGTGTTCGGTATGACCTACGGTGCCGCTGTAGCTCAGCTGGTAGAGCACGTCATTCGTAATTAGCGGGTCCCCGCGAGAATGGCTTGCAAAACCAACGAGTTCGCGGCAAAGGAGTAGAACTAGTAGGGCCATAGTAGGGTCCGGAAGCCGCTGTAGCTCAGCTGGTAGAGCACGTCATTCGTAATGATGGGGTCGGGGGTTCGAGTCCCTTCAGCGGCACCAGTTTCTCAAGAAAATATGACTACTGGTCAATGGGTTGGGTTAGGGATCGGCCAAAGCTAGAGGGTCCAATTCCGACCTAACAACAACGTGACCAAGTTTATTGGCTTCTAAACAGCACCTTGCCACTGATGCGAATTCGCTGTCATGTTTTGCCATCGTCACGAGTTCAGAAAATAGCTCTCGAAGCGTTTCTTCTTCTTCGTGGGAACGCGCGCCCTTGGGTTTCTTGGCGAAACGATTGAATTGGACAATCTTCCTACGACAAGAGCGCCAAACAATTGCTCGATTACGGTTCAGAACACTTTGGTTCAACCCAAGTAGGTCCACCGCTACGCGAACGCACTCTGCGTCGTCTCCTTCAACACTTGGTGAGGGTTCAACCGACCCATCATCTCTAAACGATAGCTTGGGAGGGTCGTCTGGACACGTGGGATCAAGCAGAACAGGAGTTTCATTGCTACAGTCTTGATCTTCAAAAGTTGCCCGACTGGCAGGGTCTCTTAAAGGAAACCAGTCGCCCTTTCCCACGGTTTCTTCAGAGTGCTCGCGGTTCTGTGTATTACAAAGCACTCCGGCTAGTCGAAAATTCAGTAGGTCGAATGCTAACCATGAGTATCCTGGGGAGAACTGCTTTGGGGCCTGTTTACTACGACCATGTGGCCGGAAATGATCTACTTGAAACCGAGAAACACTCTCTCTGGCTTCCGAATACCAACACTTCTTGTTGGACATCTCTAATAAATGTTCTCGTAACGCGCTCCAGAGATCAGCATGATCCTTTACGTACTGTTTCCTATCACCCTCGTCCTCGATTGCGGCAAGTGCTGCAGCAGCTTCTTGCAGCGCGGTAAGCTTTTCTTCGGGTATCTTAGTTGCATCGAAATGTACGTAGATCATTTTTGTGTAAGCAACTCTTTTAGTAGTTCTCGCGTCGCTTCGTCACGAGTTTGTATCTCTTGAGCTGACAAGGGTTCTGCATCAGCCAACTCGATTTCATCAATCATTTGAAGATAGCGCTTATACACCTCGTCTCGTTCAGGATATTGGAATCCAAGGCTATTCAGTTCACCATTAAGCTTTTCAAGCGCTTCCGTTTCTTCCAACGATAACTGGGGCTTTCTGGACAATTCATTTCTTCGATCAATTAGGCTCTGAGTCGGTTGATCCAACGTAGAAGGCATGCCAAATATGTCAGTCAAAACACCGGCAAACCCTAATCCTCTGGGATCAACATTTGGAGTGGATACAGAGATTCCATTATCTCTGTCGAGTCCCATAACTCGTACTTCCTCGTGCACCAGCGAAGCAATTGTAAGCGGGTTGTGGGTACACATCACTATTTGGCATTTGTCGGGTTCTGCCGCGACGCCAGTCCACTCTCTAATCAGTTCTAGGTAACTATTTTGCCAAGATGGGTTCAGGTGAGTGTCCGGCTCGTCCAACAGAAAAAGTGCTTCTTTCCCCCGGGAGATTCTGACCAGACCGAGAACCATTAAGAGCTGCCTTTCTCCATCGGACAGGTCTGAGTAGCTGACATCGCCACTATCGTCATCAGCGCGAGTCACCCATATGTTAATATCGCGAATAAGGTCAGAAATATCGATCGCTTCCAAGGCTGAGAAAAAAGTTTGGTCAGCTTGAAAGGAGTCGGAGTCGCCGTAGCGAGCCGAAACTTTCGACAAAGCGTCACGGTCCTTCAGGAAACATGCGTATTGAGCCTCATTACTCGTACGTTCCCGATAGTCATCGACTGGTCGATCGGTAAGGGAAATTGGAAAGAATGCCGCATTCTTAATATCATATGCACATTCACCTGCTGGTCCGAGTGCACCCCAGAATTCGCTGGAGGCTTCGACCTTTTTCCGCTGACTTTCTCTGAACCAGGAAGGAGCGCGAAAAGTCGCAAGAGCCGAGTGAAATCCTGTGATCCCAAGCTTCTCTCTAAGCAGTGCAAGAACTCCTGGATCAGGAAACGCAAAAAACGATAATAGAGCAAGCACACCGTGTATCGGACGGCAGTAGAAGAGACGCCTCTCTAATAACGCTTGCTCACATTCCTCTGCATCTGAATTTCGTTTGATCGTGTCGTAATAACGTCTCTGATGAGGGTCAAAAAGACGCTCAAGCCTTCTACTTCCTCCCGAGTAATAGCCAAATACAAGGTCCGGAAATATATCAGATTTGTCGCGTTCAAACGCAGCACGCGAGATGGCGGCTCCATCCACTTCAATGACCTGCTCTGATCCACGATTCGAAATTCGGACCGAGTGGTTTTTTATTCTGTATTCAATATCATAAGTGTATCGCGGTCTGCCTCTATTGATATCTACAAAGCGGAATACATCGGTAATGGCTTCAATCAAATTCGACTTTCCCGACCCATTCTCACCGATGATGACAGAAGTCAGCCGAGTTTCGTCAAACTCAACAGAAACATCCCTCAAATTCTTGAAGCCATCTATGTATACACGGTCCAACCGCATCAGTTCGCGACCAAAGTGTTTTGTTGATCCTTGATGTGGCCTTGATCCACTTCCCACGCCAGTTGCTTGCAGAAGTCGGCGACAGGTAGCTGAGATTGTTTGAAGAGAGCTTCGGCGCCTTGAGGCCCACCCAAGTTTCTCAATAGTTCCGCTAGATATGGCTTGTGGAAGACATCTTCGTCCTGACGGTTTTTGGTCATTGCGGCATTCTTTCGTGGTGCGCGCGCAGCGGTCCGCCCCTCGTTTTTTAGCGATCTTTTTGGTTTGGGTGCGTTGGCGCGGGCCTCGCGGATACGGTCAAGGAGCACGCTGGCTGGTTCATCATTGGGGTCCTGGGGGACGAGTTCGCCAGCGAAAGCCTTGGCAAGGATCTGTTGATCCAACCGGTCTGTGAGCTTCAAGGCCTTCTCGGCCTCGGCAGCGAGGCGGTCAATCTTGGCGAAGGCGTTTTCAATAGTTCGAACAATTTCGTCTTGTTCAGCCCGGCTTGGCAGAGGCACTTCCATAGGCCGAACGTCCCCGACATTGATGCCCCGAACGGCGACACCCTTTTGGTTCTCCCGAAAATATTTTTGAGCCTTCGGACTATGAAAATACCAAAACACAAAAGCAGAGCTCATTGCTTCGAGGATATCAATTCGAACAGTATCCTGAGTTATGTTACCGCCATCAAGACTTTCAGGCACAAATGCCATGCGGCCAACAGTGCCGCGAATTGTCAGAAGTAGATCGCCGGTCTTCAGCGAAGAGCGCATGTACTGCTGATGGATCTCGCGCGTCGTATGCTTGATCTTTTCAAGCTCGACCACGCCACCCTTAATGTTCATGACCTTCACATAGGGAACCCCATCCGGCTCGTCGGGTCCAGGTTTAAGAATACCGTACTGGATCAGCCTTACGGGGCTCGTAATCTCCTCCATTGTGGTGGAGGCCCATTCTGAAGGATGCGAGAGTTCAACAGGAATTCGATGGCTATCTGCCTTGGCTGAACGAGACTTACGCTGCTTGCCGTTTTCATCGACAAGAGCTTGCCGCTGCTCCTCCAGCATCCTTTTTGTCTCCTGTGAAGCACTTTTACCAATCTTGTGACTAACTCGCCAATCAGCGGTCAACACACCTTCAAACGCTAGCTTCAAGACTGACATACGATAGCGCTCCACAAGCTTTGCTATCGCGGTGAGATCGGTACGGGCGGCGGTTGTGCGGGCGCTGAGGGTGTCGAGTTTCCTCACGATCCGTTTTTGCTCGGGGAGTGGGGGGAGTGGTATCGGCATCGCCTTGAGATCGCTGGTGCGAAAGTTATTAATGTTCACACCTAGTGCGACGTTTTCCACGTACCCACGATACTGATTGCTTTTGAAATAGTAGCTTAGAAAATCGCTAGTTTCTTTGTCCATTGACCGGGCAACTGAGCAAAATGCTCCAAACGAGAATTTTTCGAATCCACTAACTATTTGCGCAGCTTTTCCAACAACCGTTTTCGACCCAGAAGAGGTAGCGATTAAGAGATCGCCGGTCTTTAGGAACTGCTCAAGGGATACGTTCGCATCAGGTGCGAAAACCAGATCATTTGCATCAGCGATCCCGTTTTGCAGGTTGGTTGCACGAAGAATGCCAACGTAGCCGTCCTCGTAGTCGGAACGAGATTCTGCCTTCTTGTAGGATACGCCCCTAACGAGTTCGAATACTTCTTCGCCGGAAGCTTGTTTCCATCCGTTCGGAAGCTTGCTCATTCGGCTACCTCCGGCTGCGGCGTGTCTTCCAGTTCCTCGCTGAGGACCTCGATCTCATCCAACGCTGCACGCAGGTGTCCCATGATCGCCGCCGCGATCTCGTCGGGGTCCGTCATATCATCCTCGGGGTCGCCGCTTTCATCACGCAGCCAAGTCCAGTCCAGGTTATCGCCGCGTTCGGCAACCTGTTCGCGCGTAAGCTTTCGCCACCGGCTATCCTCGCCTTGATCTTTGCGGTTCGCCCCACCGAGCGGATCATCTCCATAGAGCCCCTCGAACTCTTCAAAATGTTTGGCAGTCAGCGCATTGGTTTTCCCGAAGGACGGCATGTTGGCACGAAGGTCGTAGAACCAAACGTCCTTGGTAGCCTGCTCGCTATGATCCGCCGGATAGTCCTTCTTCGTGACGCGCGTGAAGAAAAGCACGTTGGTCTTTACGCCCTGGGCATAGAAAATGCCCGTCGGCAAACGAAGGATGGTGTGCAGATTACAGTTCACCATCAGGAAGCGTCGCAATTCGGTTCCAGTCCCGTCGCCGAAAAGGATGTTGTCCGGCATGACGATGGCGCAGCGCCCACCTTTCTTGAGGTTGCGAATTGCGTGCTCAAGGAAGGGCATCGGCCCGACTCGCTCCCCGGCCGTGATAGTGAAATCAGGCCGGTTCACGTTGCCGGACATCTTGTTGAATGGGGGGTTGGTAAGAATCACATCTGCCTTGCCCATAGCCTCGCCTTGAGGTGCGCAGGTGTCTTCACAACCGACGATGCTTTCAATGCCGTGAAGTAGCATGTTCATCACACAAAGGCGGTGGGTATCGGGTACCCATTCGTGGCCGCGGAAAGCCTGCTTGCGCTGGAAGTTCCCTTCTGCCTCAGAGAGTTTAAACAAATTGTCAGTTTGGTCTTTGATGTACTGGTCAGCCGCAATAAGAAAACCGCCGGTGCCAGCCGCAGGGTCTTGGACGACTTCCCCCGCCATCGGCTTAATGAGGCGGATAATGCTGTCGATCAGGGCACGGGGAGTGAAATACTGACCTGCCTTTGATTTCGTTGCCGACGTTGTCTTTTCCAGCAGGCCCTCGTAAAGATCGCCAAGCCCATCTTCCCGCGCTGTATACCAATCGAGCTTGTCGATGTTTGTTGTAAGTGTCTTTAGGTCTTTTGGCTCCCGCAAGTGGGTCATGGCATCAGTGAAGATGGCCAACGTCACCGGGTCCTTCGTTTCCTCGGGATCGCCCAATTCCAACAGCATCGCTTTATAATACCTTAGCTGATCGCCGCCCTCGGTGGTTGCAAGTCTTCGCCAAGAGTGACCATTCGGCAGGCGATTTTCTTTGCCGGTTTCCTCGAGCATTTTCAAAAACAGCAGGTACGTCAGCTCGTTGACGTAGTTCGAGTAAGACACGCCTGCTGATTGTAGCGTTTTACATTCCCGCCAGAGTTTGGCGACTATATCTGCTGTGTTCGGGTTCATGCGCTCACTTTCCAGAGTTCTTCGTTGAATTCGCTGAGGATGCTTTCCAGTTCACCATTAAACACCCGATTCAATCGGTTAAAGCCCCCTTGGGCCGCAAAGGTGCCCTGATCGATACTTTCCCGATCTACCACAATTTCCTTTGTAATTTGTTCGGCAATCCGCCGGAGCCAGGTCTTTTGCGGATCAGTCCACTTGGCCTTGGAGAGGATTGACTTTGTGGCTTGCTGGACGCGGGTTTCAAATGGGATTAGGGCATCGCCCAGCGCCGCTTGGCGGACGAAACCAATGATAGACGCGGCAATATCCTCGTTGGAGGCATCGTTCCAAGCGCGGCGCAGACTTGTCTCCGAGAAGCCCATTTTGTCGAGCTCCAAACGCAGGCTTCGTAACTGAGCGCGGGTTAGGTCCCGCGGACGCTGCACAACGACCGAAAGCGCAGCTATTTGGTTTTGGTTGTTATTCACGAATGACGTGAAGGTATCGAGGAAATCTTCGGGCTTCTCGTACTCGCCATACCCCGTAGTTACCGCGTGCATTGTGTCTTCGTGGTGAGATATGGGAATCAAATTTGGGCCAGACCCGTCTGGATCCCAGTCCAGGATCTTGCCTAGACCTGCGAACCTCTTTGCGTATGTAGCAGCTTCCTGAGGGGTGTAGTTGTTTAGGCGATCACGCAGTTCTTCAGCGGTTTCGCCCGTTAAGTCCTGGACGGCCTCTGCCACTTTGCTGGGGAGCTTGCGAAGCTTGCGGTGCAGTTTCGCCAGCAACTGATCACGAACCAGGGTGCGCTCGTCATCCTCGCCGACAGTAGTCAACTCATCAAACAGTTGTTCAAAGGTGAGTTTGGGATTGCTTGCGACCGGCTTCATCTGCGTGAGATCTTGCAGAGACGCATAAAGGTCTACTGCATCGAAGATGCGGAATACCTCCTTGTCAATCTCATCGCATCGACGGGTCGCACGGCCCAGCATCTGTTCATAAAGAATACGGCTGTTCACGCGGCGGATGAAAACCAAGTTTGTAATCTTGGGCACATCGATACCAGTGGTAAGGAGGTCAACCGTGACAGCAATTTGAGGAAAGGCGTCGTTGCGGAAGGACCGGATCAGTTTCCCAACTCTGTCGACGCTGCCGGTAATCTTGCGGATGGCGGCATCCTCAATCGAGCCATATTGTTCGGTGAAGGCTTTCTTCAGCTCATGAACAACCATGTCTGCATGCGCATCGGTCGCTGCAAAGACGAGTGTCTTGCCATCAAGACTGGGGTCAATGTGCTTGGCGAGTTCCTCGGCGACGACCTGGTTGAATGGCTGCGTAATGACCTTCCGGTTAAAGGACTCCACTTGGAAATCCATTTCATCGGGTGCGATGGTATTCTCAACTTCACCAGTCTTGCTATCCATTACCTCAACATCTTCGCCAGCCTCGAACACGATCCCGGCTTTGCTGAGAGCGGTCTGGAACCGGACCGGAGGCTCATGATCGATCAACCATCCATCGACCACGGCTTCGCGATAGGTATATGTGTAGATTGGGTCTCCGAATATCTGCGCTGTATGAAGAGCCGGTGTGGCCGTGAGGCCGATTTTGACGGCGTCAAAGTATTCTAGAACCCGGCGATACTTGGAGACGTAATCGTCCTGACTGCGGAAGCTGAGTTCGGCATCGGACATCTCTCGATCTAGTAAGTATCCGCGGTGGCACTCGTCCACTACAATCAGATCGTATTGGCCAATGGGGGGAACGTCCTCCGGATCAGAATTGTAGAGAACACGTTTAACCAATCCTTGGATGGTGCAAATGTGAACCCGAGTTTCAGGGTCGGGTTTGATATCCTCGAGCCCTTTGATACCGAATAGCTGCCCAAACGTTTTTGGACCCTCAATTGCAGTACTCATAAACTCATCGTTGGTTTGTGTACCGAGAGCCGAACGGTCGACTACGAAACAAACACGTCGAAACCGCTTAGTCGCGAGAAGGCGGTAGAGCATGGCAATTGCCAGCTTCGTTTTTCCGGTACCAGTCGCCATAGCAACGAGCATCTCGCGCTGCTCTGTACTTAGCGTCTTCTCCACTGCTTGGATCGCAGCTTTTTGATATGGGCGTAGATCGAATCCGAAATCGAAATGACGGTTCTCGAGCGCTTGTTGCGCCTTCTCTTTTTCCACCTCTAGCTGGGAAACCAGTTCGTCTGGGGTGAACCACCCCATTAGTGGACGGCGCAAGTTGCTGGCTAATCTAGCATCACGGAACCAGATGCCGCTCTCAGTTTCGACTTGCTTTAGATAGGGCCTGCCATTCGTGGCAAACACAAATGGCACTGTGTAACCGTCGTCCCAGGTCTCTGTATTTTGTGCCCAATCAAAACCTTTGGAATATCTTTGGGCCTGATCAATCGCAGCAGATACGTTCTTTTGGTACCGTTTTGCTTCGATGATACCCACGCAATGTTCGCCGACAAAAAGAGCATAATCCGCCGGTCCGGACGTTGTTGGCCATTCTGCAATTGCTAGATTGCGACCTTTTGCAGGTCTAACACCTGCGCTGAATTTGATTTTGGTTGTGTCCGCTTCCCAGCCACTATCCCGCAGCTGTTGATCAATCAGAGCCCTTGTGGACTGCTCGTCGAGAACAATTGCCCCTGCAGCCTCCTCGGCTGCTTGAGCGAGCGCGATGCGGTCAGAGCTAGATCGCTGACTGGCCTCTGCGGAAAGTTCTCGCAGCTGCCGGTCTGCGTCTTGCGCAAGCGCTTCCCAAGTCTTTCGTTCCTCAGCCTCACGCTGGTGGCGTTCTTCAGCTGTTTCCGCCGCTAACAAGGCACGCTGCTTTTCCTCTTCGGCTTTTTCGGCCGCTGTTAGCGCAGCATTCCTCTCTGTTCTAAGCCGCTCAAGTTCAGCGACTAACTCAGCCTCAGATGACTCCGGAGCTTTGGGAGGCAGAAATGGACCTGGGGAAAAATCCGTTCGCTTTGTCGACGCTCGAACATGCCATACTCCCAGCTGTACCGACATCTTTAGACACGCAAGCGCTTCCCTATGCTCGCCACGTCCTTCATGAACAGCAGTGTTTCCTAGTTTCCGCACGTGATGCAGAACATCGAGCACGCGATCGGGAGCAGCACGCTCAAACTTAATCCGTCTGAGAAGATCAACCTGTGAGTCTGTTTCTAGAACTTCCACCCCAACAAGCGCTGCGTGCCTTTTCGTCAAGCGCTCGGAAAATTGTCTAAGCTTAATGAGGCTCGTACTTGGGTCGCCTTGAAAATAGCTTTCCGCGAGCCGACCAAGGTTGCAGAGCTCGGGATCAATTTCTTCAAGAAAATCAAAGTTACTAGTAGCCGCTTTCATGCCACAACTATTGCGATAATGAGCTCTCTGTTGCAACGCTGCTTTGAAAAACGAATTCAAAATATTGGAAAACGATGAGCTTCGTATTCTACGACACCGAAACCACCGGCACGGACACAACGTTCGACCAAATCCTGCAGTTCGCAGCCATCCTGACGGATTCCAACCTAATCGAACTCGACCGTTTCGAAACCCGCTGCCGCCTTCTTCCTCATGTTATCCCAGCGCCTGGAGCTTTGCTTGCCACGCGGGTAACTCCCGCGATGCTGACCGATCCCAGTCTGCCCACTCATTATGAAATGATGCTGCAGATCGCCGAGAAGTTGCGCGCGTGGTCACCGGCGATCTTCGCAGGGTACAACACCCTCTCCTTCGACGAGCCCTTGCTGCGTCAGGCGTTCTACCAAACACTACAGCCGGTTTACCTGACCAATACCAACGGCAACCAACGGGCCGATGTGCTGCGCCTGGCCCAGGCCACGGTAGCATTGGCTCCCAATGCTATGGCCGTGCCCATTAGCGCGAAAGGTAAGCCAACCCTGCGTCTCGATACACTGGCACCAGCCAACGGTTTCGCGCATGAAAACGCGCACGACGCTTTGGCGGATGTGGAAGCCACCATTTACATGGCACGGCTAATCCGAGACCGCGCGCCTGCTGTATGGGCTTCCTTGCTGCCACTGGTGGACAAGAGCGAAGCGACGGCCCGCCTGAACTCCGGTAAACCCAAGTGCATCGTCGAGTATCACATGGGGGTGCCTTCGGTTCGTGCCGTTGTTGGCTGTGGCCAGCATCCAAAGAACCCAACCATGCAGGCCGTGTTTGATTTGCGTCGAGATCCGGCAGAAGTTTTGAACTTAAGTGAGGCAGAACTGGTGGAAGAGACGAAGGGACCTAACCGGGCGCTCCGCACCATCTACTCAAACAAAATGCCAGCCTTGGTCGAAACGGCCCTGGCGCCAGACCTGCCTGCCGCCATTGGCTTGCCGATGGCTGAAATCGCCCGCCGGGCCGCTGTGGTGTCCGCTGACGGTCAGTTTGCCGCGCGGGTGGGCAAGGCAATGGAACAGCGGTACCCGCCCTTCGAGTCCGCCCAGGTGGTCGAGGGCCGAATGTATGAGGGCTTCCCAAGCCGAGCTGACGAAAACCGAATGCAGGCGTTCCACAAGTCGGATTGGCCGGAACGTGCGGAGATAGCCGAAACTTTCGAGGACGGCAGATACCGCGAATTGGCGCGGCGCCTTGTTTTTGCGAACGCTCCAGAGGCCTTGTCGACTGCGCGTCACAAACAGCTGCAAGCTTGGCTGAACAACCGCCGTCATGGGCGTGACGGTGTCGAAGCCGGGAGAACTTTGGCAGACGCAATTTCAGACCTGGAAAAAGTTGAAACAGAACACCCAGCAGGCAGTGAGCCACTTACCGCCATAAAGCATTGGCTTGAAACCTTCTGAGAGCACTCGAGTTTGTTGGGCACAACACCAATTGGAAAACGCAGTTTCTGCACCGACCAGAGGCCAAAACCAAACCCGGTAAACCCGTCAAACCCGGGCGCGACCTAGTGCTCTAGGTTTGACAGCATTTTGCGGCGAACGGCCCTTTTGGGCGTTCCACAAGCATCGGGCTTCCTCCGTTTGGCCGCTGGGGCGGCCGCACAAGGCCTTTGCGCCAAATTGGCACCCGTACCTTATTTGTACGCTTCATGTGGCCCTGTGGGGCTGCGCGCGCTTCTTGGTTGCCGTCTGCTATGTTTCTATGGCGTGGCTTGAGTTGTCGCAATTTAGCTTGCGCAAAGCTTGGGATCTTACGGACTTGGTTTCGCTACTTGTTGTGACTGCCTGCTGAAATACCAGAACTATTGTAGAGCCACTTTATATTAAGCTGGAAGTTCTGGTAATACATTAAAAAGGTTAGATGTTTAGTGCGTTGATGGGGCAATAAATAGTAAATGGCACATGACACTACTGGCTACATGTTGCCAGCCGTGGTGTGCGGCCCAGGCCGCCGGCCCAGTGGTGTCATGTGCCACTTATAATTATTTTTTTATTATTATTATATTAATTAATAATAACAATAGCTTACGGATCTCACCGGATACGCGGCTGCCTTCACTGGCATAACTGGGCGGTTTTCTAATTGGGCGCTTTGCGGGCGCCCAAAATCTCTTTGTAGGTACCTTAGTAGGTGTGGATCTATGCAAAACTGCGAAGGATTGGGCGTTCTCTTTCATCTGGGCGAATACCTTGGTCCTTGAGTTCGTACTTCGACCAAACTGCTGGCCAATCGAACTCTCGTATGGATTCGCGTACAACTGGCTGCGTCATTGGCTCCCAAAACAATGAAGCAAGGTCCTGATCATCGGTTTCTACGAGTTCATTCAATGCCTCTTCTACTTCATTGCGCTTATCGGCTAAAACAACGCGTCGAAGCCAGATGCAGATCATCCATTCGAGGCCATATTCCAATTCTTTTGGGTTTTTGAACAAGTAGATCATACATGCCTTGGGGTTCGCCTTAGTCTTCCCCTTCAGTTTGCGAGGATCATACGCAACGGCTTGGAGAATAGTCGATCCAAGGTTTCTTTTGGTGACTATGGCCTGATCCCAAAACAGATACGCGTGCAGCTCTGATATGGGCGTTCCATTCACAAACTCCTTCCTTACCCAGCGGTAGAGTTTTGTTTGGCAGATTATATTTTTTTCACAGTAAACATCATACTGTGACTCGGGCGATGAAATGTGGGTTCTGAACGCGAGCTTTTCTCCATTTTCGTCAAAGAGCGGCCGCCGAGGTTGATGCTGATTAGGATAGTTCATGTCTTCAGTCCGTATGTGTAAGAAACCATAGCTGTCGATCGATTTGGCCTGGGCGAGTTTGAAATCGGATGTATCAAACTGCCTTCCTGCAGTTCGGCTCGTGTAATGGGCCATTTGCTGGGATCGATGCGCCGAAGGCTGTCAGTGGTTCGTTTGCTGTTTTGATTGAGTGGTTTCTACGTCATGCGCTGAAAGCCAAGCGTCAACGTCTTCCCACCGATACCAGACAATGCCACAGGGTTTTGTGTATCTCGGTCCGGTGCCGTTGGATCGCATCTTTTCCCAAAAGCTCTTGCTGGAGCCTGTCAAGTTCGCGAGCGTTGCGGTATCGATCAATCTTCGTGTTGTTTTGGGCATCTTTGCCACCTCTTACTATTTAGGTGGCTTCCTAATTGTCACGTTCTTTTCTTTAGGTAAAAGTGCTTAAAATGGTGCTTTTAAATCCCTCATTGGATCAGCCGGCAATTGCATTGGGATTCCGGTCGGCCCAAGAAGAGATCTCAAATCTTTGAGCTTGGAGATCAAAATAGCGGCCTCTTCTTGGTACCTGGCTGTCAGTATTAGGTTTTTCAAATCACCTTCGAATTTCGCCGCGAGCCTATCAATACGGCTTTGCGGTGCGGCAATTTCCTTTGGGCCTCCAGCCAACTTCTTCCTTTCGAGGGCGTGTTCTGCTAATTCGTCATGGGATCGGCAGCCAGTCCAATCCGTTTCGCCCCAGACCAAGTTTCCGTCGCTGTCAACGTCGACTTGTCCACCGCGATCGTGGATGTACTGCCGCGCCATTTCCAATAGCTCGGGGACATCATTCATTGTTCGCATGTAACCGCGTGGCGCAATGCCGAAGACTGCTTCACGTGCATCCCTGAGGCGAGTGCCCTCGGACTGCCCTTTTTTGGGTTTCTGAGGGGGATGTGCGCGGATGAACGAGAGAAGCAATGCGTCCGCAAAGGCATTGGATAGAGGGCTATATCTCCAGTCGTAGTTTTCAATGTCCTCGTTGATCCACCATTCATTGGTATCAGCGGTCTCTGTCATGATACATCTCTTCCACGGTTCTACTGCGCGATGAGTTCCAAAATGTGTTTTTCCACTGCTTCAACTGGTCTTCTAAGGCGTTCGGTATCTCCAACGATATAACCAGCAGTTACATCCCCCGAAAGGCGGTGGTTTAACAGCCGTTTCAAGGCGTAGTGTGGGATGTCCAGGCTTTCAGCAATGGTAATAAATGTTCGGCGTAAATCATGCATTGTGAAGGTCACACCAGAGCGCTCGCTCACGCGAGCGGTGAACTTTTTGGTCTCCACCAAATGTCCGGTTCGTCCAGTGCTGGGAAAGACCCAATCAGAGCCATTTGTAACTTTATGCCTATTTTTGAGTAGCCTAACCAGTGTTTTGGACAGCGGTAGATCGAGCGGATCGCCATTTTTTGTTTTAGGAATATGTAATGAATGCGTCTCAAGATCGATGTATTCCCAACGTAGGCTCGCAATTTCGTTTCGCCGCATGCCTGTAAACAGAGCTAGTAACAAGAAGTCCCGTGAATACTCAGGCTCTTCCATAACTGCTTTCCACCATTGCGGAAGTTCAAGCGCTGAGACGGCGCCACGCCGACGCACTTCCGGATACCAAGCGCGTGCTTGCGTTAGGATGGTAACTGGATTGGGTGGAAATTCATCATGGGATGCAGCAGTCACGTTGTAGACGGACCGTAGGTGCCGCATCACGTTATTGGCTGTAACTTTACCATTAGCTTTTCCAATTCGACGATGGCGCTTCAACACCATCTGTCGGGTTATACTTGTTAAAGTAGTTTGCTGCCAGTCTCTCAGGTACAATTTGCAGGTACGCTGGTATCTGTCTCGAGTACTTGTAGTCAGGCTGCTCCGGGTCTCAAAGAAGCGATCGAAGGCTTGACCCACGGTAATACTTTCCTGAAGGATGCGGCGTTTCTCCGCATTTGGGTCAACGCCAGCTGCCATTTCGCTAAGGACCGTGAGAGCTCGTTTGCGTGCTGCGTCAACACTGAGCACATCAGCGCGGCCAATCGTTACGCGGCGCGTTTGATTGTGTACTTGCCCCTCGGCAAAATAGACTTTGGACCTTGAGCCAACCCTTACTCCAAGCCCTCTCAACATCTCATCCCTGTAAAGAGCTTGGCCGTGTTTAGGGTGCGGTAGCGCTTCTATGGCGCGCTTGGTAAATCGAAGTGTAGGCATTGAGACCTCCTTTGGCCTCAACTCAACCTAGGCACGAAAGTCTGATTTTGCAATCATAATCAGATAGTTATCTTGCAATATCCAATGCGATCTAACACGCGCGCGCACGAAGAAAGCACTGTGGGACTACCGGTTAAACACAACGTTTGTATCGAAATCGGCTATAATTAGGTGACTGTAAGAGCAGCTGTAGAGGGCCTGTTGCTACTATGAGAAGATAGGTGATTGGGTAATAATCTCTATGGCTTCGCGAAAGGCGTGATGATCCTGGATACCTTTCAAGCGCCAATACTGATGCGAGCCTGACTGCCCTTCCAATTTGAAGCCAAGAGATCCGACAAGTTCTTGCGCTTGATGGTTTCGCACGAAAACCACCGATAAATAAAAGTGCCACCGAGAGCGGTCCAAGCCGCCTAACTTCTCGGCCTGATAGTATACTTCCACGTGTGTCTGCCGAACCCGGACTTGGTAACTTGGGTGTGCGTCAAGGGCTTGAAACAGCTCCGCAAGGGGATTGCGGAAATCAGAATGTTCGAGACCAAAACTAAAACCCATAGACCGCCTTTTCTAACCAGCTCTGAGGTCGAGGCCTGTTGCCGGAGAAAGCCCAAGAAATAGACTTTCCGCCTTTGTCTCATCTATGATGAAAAACTCCCGACCCAGCGAAATTCCTCCGCATTCTTCGATAGCTTTTTTCTTGAAAATGGTCTCTGCGTCAGCTGCTGAGGATCGGTTCGGGAAGTTTGCCTTAAATTGTATCTTCCAACCCAAGGACGCGGTCTCCGGGAAGCTTAAATTTAGAGCCCTTAAACGGTTACTGAGATTTCCACTGATGCCGATTTTGTAGAGCTTTTTGCCCTGTTCGAGCTTTTTGCCCGTCAATAGCTCGGCAGCTGTGGGGAAATGAGCCAAGTAAAGTGCGTGTGGCTTATCTACCGTTACAACGGTTCGTTCGCCAAATTTCCCAAAAATCCCAGCGGCTGGCGAAAGATGTCTCTCCAATGAAGCTTCGTCAGTACTCGACACTATGGGAGAAACCGGAGGTTCGCCAAAGACATTGACTTGCGTGAAAGGAACTTTGGAAAGCAGCCATCTGGCTTCTGTCGGGACAAGCCACGTACCAAAACGAGCGATATACCTTCCATTAGAGGGGTCATAACTGGCTGGAAAAATCTGTTTTACATCCAGTGTGTGTTTGGTTCTCCAAGCGTGACGGGCTGGCATCGCAAAGCGCCACTTGTCTTGGCGCCCAAGCTCTATGTTTCGCTGCCGAGCATTAGGTGAAATCTTGTCCCATGCGTCTATTTTTTCGCGCTCGATCTCTAGGATGCCAAGTAAATGGTGGACAATTTTACTTTCCGTTTCCGGGCTGGCGGCGCCGTAAATAGCTATTAGCTGCCGCTCGTCTATTTGAGCGAAAAGACGGTCTCGATCTTTTTCATCGGTGAACCCGAGAAAACCTTCTTCTTCGGGACTAAAGCCCCAAAAACCGGTCAGCCAAACAGGCGAGCTGACATCAAGTGTTGAACTTGCGTTTTCTTCAGGTTTTTCGATCTGTTCTGTTTGCATGGCGAGAACATCTCAGAGGCGAGCGCTATAGGCAACCATGCACGAAATGAGGAGCACGAAAAAGCGATTTGAGAATGGGCCGCCACATCAATGCTCAAAATCCATCGAAACGGGGACAGCCCTTCCGTTGCAGGCTTTCTAGACCGTTGATGGGGTGGGGTTGCAAGGCCGCATGGGATTGTGAGCTTTTCGTTACGGCTTACCAAACCTCAAATTGAAATCTCCAACATGGTTTGAGGCAAATTACATAAGGGCGCTTATGCGCTGAATGGGGGTCAGTCTTCGCCCGCCCCCACCAAAAAAGAAGACGACAGAGATGCGTTTTCCAATTCCCGGTTCGTGGTCCGCGCCAGCTGCTCTTCTTTCTGGATTAGCCAAGCATTCGATCGGTTTTTCAACGAAATGGTGCTATGGACTATGGATTGTCATCGAGCCCACACCCCTTTTGCGTGCTCGAAGAGTTCTCGCGCTCTCTTCTCAATGGAGTCCTCATCCCAATGCTCCAATTGACCAAGCTGGAGATTCAATGGGAGTAGAGAGTGAGCCAACAGTTTCGGTCGTTTTTCACCCCAAGCCAAATTACTTTCGGCGGCGTTCAGAGCTTGAGAAAGAATCGTGAGATTGCCAATCCGATTGATGAAATTAGACCTGTGGCGAGTTTCCTTGGCCCTTTGATCGTCATCATCCGCTAGCATCAATTCTATTGGATCCATGCCCTTCTCGCCACTTGCCAGCGGCCAGTTTTTTACCCAGCTTTGCGGCATGATATGTTCGACGGTTGGCTGTTCCGAAAATTTCAACTGCTCGGATTTTGAGCTTCCATAACGGCCATCGAGCTTACCAAGAATGTGCACAAGCCTTCTGCTACCAAGCGGCCGATAAACCTGTGTCCGCATCCACCCTTCTCGAAAGCGCCCGTCATCCGGCCATAGGCTCGATTCTCCGGTTTGAGCTTTTAAATCCTCGTACAAATTGTCTGCACTAAAGCCAGTCTTGCGAAGGCGTCGGAGGGCTCCCAAAAACACCTTGTTGTAGTTTTTTGTGGTGAGATCGCAGATTGCTCTGCGGATGATGTATGATTCCAAGGTGGCAGCGAGGCGCTTCCATTCGTCGTCGTTTGGATTGGCTTCGAAGAACGCGAGTACAAGCGGATATAGTGTGCTGACCTCAAATGTGCGGATGAATTGCGCCAGTGGAGCGACGGGATCATCCTCTTCAGGTTCGAGAAGCCGCCTGTAGTTCTGACCTTGCGCAGAAAGAAGCTTGAGCTCATCTGCAACAGGCAGAGACGCTTCAATGCTTTCGCTCCAGTGCCTGTACTCGACGTATAGGTGTTTGATTGGGACGTCCCGTGCCTGGCGGCTAGAGAGCAGATGTTGGATGAAAATGTCGCTTCGCGGGCGATTCAAGCGGCCTTGCTTAATTTCTTCCCGCCAGAACTCACTGTCAAATTGGCTCCAATGACGTTCGTACATGTCATCGGTATCCAGGTTTTCACGCCTGGCGCGTAGGAATATGTAGTTTCGTATTAGATCCGCTGGTAGCAAAGGCTGTCCACGCGCGTTGAGTGTTTCGAAAATCACCTGCGGGTCGTCATCCCGATCAAGGTCAATCACCACAACGAGAAGCGCACTCTTAAGGACTTGAAGGCAATGTTCTAGCCGATCGGATATCGGAAAGTCTGCAGCTAGAGGTGGCGTGTCTTCTTCACCTAGAAAAAAGTCTTTTAGCAGGTCAAAAAAATAGAAATACGCCTCGACCATGCGTGGTTTGGGATCGGGCTTCCTGGCATACTTCCTGCGGGTTGTGGGGTAGCGCTTGAGCAGCTCCTCCCTCGTGCCTGCACTTATAACATCCGTGAACTGCTGGCGATCGAGTTTGGTTGGCCAGACTTTGAACTGGTCAACGTCTTTGTTTGCCATCATACCCTTGTTAAACAGCGATTGTTCAACTTCGGCCGCAATTTCAGTGCAGTCGACTTCGCGACAGAAGTCCCTGAACGCTGAAAGAAAGATTTGAAGGGTCGTCAGCCTTTGCTGTCCGTCGATCACCTGCCGGACAATAACGTGCCCGGTTGGCGTTTGCTTCTGGTCCAAGACCATCGCGCCTAGAAAATGATTTGGAGTATCATTGTTGCCCTCCAATGACTCGGAGAATTTTCGCTCGATATCTTCCCAGAGTGGGAGCCATTGATTTTCTTCATTCCAGACGTATTGGCGCTGAAAAAGAGGGATCTCGAGGCGCTGTTTTGCCTCAAATATGTTCATAACAGCGCTGCGATGAACGTCCATTCTAGAAAACCTCCAAAAAAATCACACGGCCCATTCGAAACGTTCTTTGAGTCCATTTAGGTGACTAAATTTCACAATTCCTCTGTGTTGGAGCATGCCAACAACGATCCCTGGATGCAGGTCAATTTCGCCTGCAAATTCAACAACGGCAGCTTGCGAGCGTGGCCCAGTATTGCAAAATTCTTCAAACCGGTCTGAACCCACCAACGTCTCTTCGGCCCATGCGTCGGCTTCGCTCTCGAAGCCATCGCCTTCTCCTCCGTAGTCATCGGCGAAGGCCTTTCCCTTGTGCAACATGATGTGACCAGCCTCATGAAAGAACGTCCACCAGAAGTGATCATTTGATTTCATGCGAAGCGACATCTGGATGATCGCCCGCTCCCCCTCGATCCATCTTGCGGAACCGAACAGGCGGGTTTTTGGAAGCGGTTTTTCAAAAACCAATGCAACTCCAGAGGAAGCGCAGAGTTCTTTCATGCGTGGCTCAAACACTTCTGGGCTTTCGCAAGTGAGCCCACGAATTGCTATGATGGCTTCCTCGAACTGCTTCCGGTCAAAGCTTGGCAGCTTCATTTGCCGTGCTTTGGCTTCGCCCAGCATGAGCCACGAAACAACGCTGAAGTCGTTCGACTCAAAGCTCTTCGAGTGCCGATGGTGCACAGCCAGATTTGCCATCTTTGCATCAAAGGCCTGTGGTGCCCCGATACGAAAAAAGCTCAATAGGCCGTCGCATAGGTCGACCGGATCATTTGTCTTCGGCAGGACGCCTCGTGCCTTCAATTCCCTCAAGGGAAAGTGCCCGACAAATTCAGTCGCTTCTATCACTTTTCGCTTTTTCGCGAAGCGTGCCTGGTGAAGATCCCATTCAGCTTGTAGACCGGTCCAGATATCCGCCTTCATCCCGAGCACGCGCTCAAGTTTCAACGCGGTTTCAGCGGATATCGGATTGGTTCCGTGAATGATAGTGCTCACAAGCTTGGGGGTTAGGCCCGCCAAACGAGCGAACTCCGCCTGAGACCATCCACGAGTTTCAATGTACTCAGCAAGGTGTTCACCTGGATGAACAGCCCAATCGGGAGACCAGGTATCGTTTTTCTCTATTGCGCTCGCCATATCGCTTCTTCTCCCCTCGGCGCCGTTTCAATGGTAGTCGACAACGTCGAGAATTTTTATGGCCGTGACTTCGGCCAAGTTGATCGCAGTGCTCTTTCCATTGTTGTCTGACAGAGAGACCGGTTCAAAGATCAGGCGCCAGTTTCCGGTGACATCGACCGCGTAGCAGCCGTCATACTCGCCAGACAGCGGGTGACAGCGCGGGGGCGGATCGGTTGGCACATCAGCCAAGCACGCGGCGCTCTTCAAGACACCGAGACGCATTTGCAGTCGCTTCGCCCGGTTTCCGTACGCCTTCTGCATAGCTGCCGCAGATCCCAACTGACGTTTGAGCTTACTGCTCGAGAACTCAATGTGCATCGTAGCACCTGTGTTACCTATTAGGTAATGTATTATGATTCGTTACGCAATAGGTAACACATCATCCAATGCGGTTGTACCGGGCAATTGGATTCCTCCGAGTTGTCAGGGTCGTTCTCAAAGAGGGGTGGACCTGGAGAGAACTGCCAGCCTGACGTTTCAGGAGCCGTCAATGGGGCGGGGTTGCTGGGTTGCTGGGTTTAGGTTTTTTCTCACTGATCCAAACTGATTTCAGACGCATCTCAGTCTCCAAGCAGAGCTTTTTCGATATGTGTTAAGCGCTTGATTTGCTCCAAATGAAGCTCTCCGACAGAATTAAACAATCACACGCGTTCAGGCAGTTATAGACAGAACCCCCCCGAAATACAGCCCAAAGCCGCCTCTTACGCTTTTCCTTTCTTAGCAAGTTTAAATGGCCGGTCGGCAGGTAGCGCCGATTAGCACAACAGAACCTAAGGGCGCGTACCTAAGGTGGCATAAGCCAAACGTGTTACCCGAGACTAAAAACTACTGCTGACTGATCGGCTTGGACACCTCCCTTTCACTTGCGCCGACGTGATTGGGCGTTACAAATTAGGGTTCCGAACGTCCTTTAATTGGTCCTAAATGATTAACCTGCCGAAATGGTTGCTGACGCGCCCAAGAAAATTATCCGAGGTCTCTGACCCATTGCAGGCACCGGTGGAGAGAGCTGCTAGTTCTCATTCGGTGGGAACAAACATAGATAGCCCAGTAGTCGATATATATCGACCGCACATCCAATCTGGAGATTGTCTAATAGCAACCGGCTATCACGATTTCCTTTCGTCACTCTCAATACTACTGACCGAACTTCCTCAACTTCTAGAGAGTGATTCTGCGGAACAAGTTAGAATTCGGATCGCCTTCGGGGTCGACACTGGGAACACGTCGCGCATTGGTCGCACTCTCGCAGTTAGCGAGGAAATGCGCCTCTTCTGGCTCGAGCGGTCGGGCCTAAGGGTCGAGGATCATTCTGATCTGATGGCTGTGCTGGCACGTGAGGCAATAGCGGCAGGGAAAATACAACTTCGTGTTTTTGACCCTGCCCTTGCAAAAGAGCTCTATGGAATCTCGGGCGACCGTAGAATGCACGCCAAGATCGTATCTAGCCCGCTCGGCGCTGTTGCGGGATCAGCCAACTTCTCGCGTTCTGGGTTATATAGAAACATCGAGTATGCAGATGGCCTGGGTTCCGGGTCACATGAACTCGAGGAAGAACGCCAGAAAGCCGCTGAGCAGATTTGGGAAGCAAGTGTTGACTGGACCAAAGAAGCGCTGGAAATCTTGAACAAACTTATTCGGCCGGTATCAGCCGAACTAGCGGTTGCCCGAACGATTGTCGAGCAAAAGGGATTTACGCCTTGGTTGAGTGGCGACCGAACAGAAATCACAGGCCACTCGCTCTACGACTATCAGCAAGAGCTGACCTACGAAGCTTCATCCATTACCTATGAACATGGTTTTGCATTCGTAGAGGCGCCAACCGGGTCAGGGAAGACGGAGATAGGCTGCCATTTGGGCGAGGTGCTTTCGGATACCTTTCGCGATGTGGTTCCTCCGTCGCCTGTCCACAAGGTTTCGAGAAAGAATGCTGCAGTCATTGCTCCTCCTCGAGTCGTTCCAAGCTGGGAAAGGAGTAAGACGAACGCAGTGACGATTATCGCGAACAGCAGCCTTACAAAGAAAAGTCTTAGAGGCGTTGGGAGCGATGAACAGGATGGTCTGCGTCTCGATCAATTTGGTGTTCTGATCATCGATGAAAGCCACACCGTTACCCCGGGTTTCGAACAAGCATCGCAGCGGGCTGCTGCGATTGAACTGGCTCCACCAAGTTGGAATGTGTGCTTGAGCGCCACTCTCCTAGGAAATCGTGACGTGGATTGGCTGTCCCACATGCAGGAGAAGCGGGCATCGATTTTCATGACACCGGAATACATCCAGCGTATGGGTGAACTATTCGATCGAGAGGCACGGCGACCCATCGAAGAATTTACACTTATCGACCAACTAACAGCCATCGAGGGCCCAGAGACCTGTCTTTCTCAATCTGCCAGACGAGAGCTGTCAGATATGATGGCGCCTTTTCTAACTCGCAGACAAAGACACTGCGTTGGTGAAGGTAATGTTCCCGGGAGACAAGCATATCCGGTGCTGCGTAGCCATGGGCGCCCGAAAGCAATGACGGCGACAAGGGCTCAGATTGAACGTCTAGAGGAAGTGGCAGAGCTTTGTCAGGAACTTGCACCAGGATCGGCAATTACGGCGGTCGAACGCAGTCGGTTTGGCAATACCAGCACCCGACGGAACACCCAGGATCAGCTCTATATCCGCAACCTGTTGAACATTCTGAGAGCAAACTCCGCTCAAGCAGCCTGGGAAATGGAAAGCGGCGTCATTGGGAAATGGCTTCGGGATTTTGAAGCTAGGAACTCAGTAAAAAAGAAGAAGAGCGTTCCAGGTCAGCTGGAATTGTTTGATGATTTGTCCCTTGATGGTGCGCCGACACCAAAATGCGACTCTCTTACCAAGATGCTGGCATCCAGACCGCTTAAGGACTTAGACCGCAAGCGCTATCGTGCCTGTGCCGAAATCCAAGAAAAGAAGGATCGCGTGGTATTCTTGGCCGAAAGAACCGACACTCTTGAGATCTTCGCCGAAGAGATGAGTAAGATGGGTCGCCATACGAATTATGTCGTAGGAAATCGCCCAAAGGGTGAAATGAACGCGCTCACTGATTTATATGGCGAAGCGGCAGGGTCTTTTGAACGGATCGCAAATGGTAGGAGTGTCGAATCCTACTTCCGCCCAGGTGGTCGAAAAGCGCCGAAGGGGCCCGCCTCCATCTTTATGACCTACAAGATGGCCGAGGGAATCAACCTACAATCCGGTGATACGCTGGTGCTGCTTGGTCTTACCTCCAACCTCAAAGAACTAATCCAGGGACTCGGACGCATTGACCGGATCGATAGCCAATTTAACGAAGTAAACTATCATCTTATAGATATACCTGTGGGCCATTTTGCGTCAGACGAGAAAATCTCACAGCGCATTTCTAACTATCGAGCTCTTTCCGGCGAAGAGCTTGCTGAGGTGCTCGACCGACTAGAGACTGAGGATACAGAGGCGATTCTTGAAAGCGTCATCTCATATCTCCGAGCACCGCGAGTTTTTCGTGCCAACAATTATCATGACTTGTTGTCGAGGCTGTCGAGGCAGATCCGCCCCACGCCTCTTGCGGACGTGTCAAAAGCGAAGATCGAAGGAACCTGGGGAGCGGAACTCGCACTTATTTCGGGTCGGGATGCCTTCACTATGTTGCATCTGAAGGGGGCAGACAGCCACGGCAGCTTCCTACCTCCGCGGCTACTAATGATCCGGCAAAGCGTTTCAGAAGGGACAGTGCTCATTCGTGATCAAATTGCTTGCGCGAAGGAACTCGAAGAGGCTTACGAGCGGACTTTGAGCCTGGGTCTCGAAAACGACACTCCCGACCAAAAACAGATTACTGTAGCGTTGGCTTCGTTGGCATCTCATGTTGATGAGTTGAAGGAATGGGACCTGCGGCCATCGCGGCTCGAGAGCCTGCTAAAGGCGCTTGCGGCTTTCCTTGTTCGGCACAAACCCGAGTTGGTCGCGGGCGCCGAAATCGGATCAACCGACCAAGAGCTATTTGGACATCTATCTCTGAAAAGTCTCGAAATGATCGGTGAGAGCTGGGGGCGACTGATCGATCCATTTTGGGAACAGGTTAAGCAAGAAGTACGAACGAGTTTCGCCTACGAAGGCCTTCCACAGGGATACATCGCTCTTGAACAAGTTCTTCAGAAGCTTGAGGCGGACTACTTAAATCGTGACCTTATCCTTGAGAAAATGCACACAGTTCTCGAGGAAGCTGAGCAACTCTCCGCAAGGCATGAACCGGAAATAGCATCTCGGATTGCAGTAGCCTTCTTTTCTGAGGGTGCTGGCGAACACTGATAGCGTCGAGGTTGCCCTCCAAGTCTATCGAAGCGGGACACCCAGTTTGGCCGAACGTCTCGAGACCCGTCGATGGGGTGGGGTCATTAGTAGGGGATTAGTAGGGGATGTACGTCAAACGTTCTCCGGCGCTGTCGTATGCTGTCAAAGGTGCGTTCTGAAGATAGTCAAATTATCTTAAGGTGTTATCCGAGAATTGGAGGTGCTGTCGGGTCATTTCCTACACCTGGACTTCAAAATTCGTAATGATGGGGTCGGGGGTTCGAGTCCCTTCAGCGGCACCAAATCTCAGATGTAAATATTTGATTTAAAAGGTATTATCAGTTTTCCTGCCCTTTCTATCCACCCCGATATCCACCCTTTGTAACACCGTGTCCGCGTTTTCCGATGGATATTTAGGGATTCCGAAGGTTGGTGACTGTTGGTGTAAACAAATGTTGAACTGCGGAAGCACGCGAAAGCCTGAACGGCGGGTCTAGCGAAAGAAGCACGGTGAAGAATTCACCGCCCCCCGAAGTGCTCTGAGTTCACGTTGCCTTAAGGTTAACTGCCAGCCTACCCAAGTATCGCAGCAGCGACTTGTTCGACATTTCCTCCCAATGCTCCAACTCCGCAACAAGGCGATAATACGTGCGCCAGTGCATCCCCTTCGGCTTCGTTCCTTCCATCAGATCCGGATCGTTCAACCAACCCAGGCGTTCGCGTATTTTATCAGCACGCCTTTGGTTACGTTGAAAAGTAGTTTCTCGCTGGGACGGATATGCGAGTTGGTGGCAATGACGACACGCGAAAATACGCCCACCATAGAGCTTAGCGACACGTCGACCGCAACCGCGCGCTGGGCAAGCGAACCAGTAGCGATGGCCCCCGTAATGACAAGGCTGAGAAAGCAATCGCACCGGGTAGTCGAGGCTCTCCCACTCGTCGCCGTGGTCTCGGCTGCGATAGATGAGTCTCACACACCCATGCTCTGCCAGTACATCGATGCTGGCGACTTTTTTGCCTTCGGTAGACCATTGCCATGAAAAGCGTCGTCCAGGCGTCAGAAAGCCCTCACGCGCCCAGCGCCGCGCATCGATGCTGCGATAGTCGGAAGTCGTGTTCTTTGCTCCCCAATGCCAGTGCCGACCACTTCCAATACCGCCCATCTGCTTCTCCAGATTTTATCGAAATCATAAGGGAGAAGCTTCCGCAAAGAAAGAGATGTTCTTACTATGTTCTTATGTCGGTATTTGTACAACGCACTCAAAGCGGACGTTCTTGCAAAGCAGGATGACCTGCAGTTCAACGCCTTAAAAACTCTATACCTTACGTCACCCTTTTCATCGGGTTTACCGGATGGTTTTACACGCGCGCCTGAGGTAGCCTTCAACAACTTCTTCGTCATCTTGAGGGTTAAGTTATGATCACCAAACGCGCATTTTTGTCCAGTCTCGCATCGACCACTGCGCTGGCGCTGGTCCCGGCGCGAGTCCGTGCTCAGGCCCCGGATGCCACGCTCTTCACGAACGTGCGTGTTTATGACGGGATGTCCGATGAATTGACCGAGCTCACGAACGTCCTTGTCGAAGGGGAAGTGATCAAGGATGTCTCGCCCGCTGCCGATGCTGCGCAAGAGGTGCCGCGCATCGATGGGGATGGGCGGACCCTGATGCCGGGGCTCCTCGACATGCACGTACACCTACAGTGGAACCAGGACCCAGCTGGCTTCCTGACGGCACGTCCAGATTACATTGCTGCATTGGCATTGAGCGAAAGTGAAGCCACCCTGATGCGTGGCTTTACCAGTGTTCGAGATACCGGTGGCGGCATTCTCGGTTTGGCTCGCGCCATAGACGAAGGCCTCCACCCCGGCCCGCGTATTCAGGCGTCAAACGCTGCGATCTCAATGACCGCCGGTCATGGCGACCTTCGGCCGCGGTCTGTGCGTCCGAGAGCCTTCGGCGGGCCGCCGTTCACGGAAGCGGAGCGACTTGGGATCACACTTTTTGCAGACGGAGTTCCTGAAGTTCTGGCGGCTGCACGCGAGCAGTTTCGGCAGGGTGCGCACTTCATCAAAGTCTTTTCAGGTGGCGCCGTGACCGGCCTCTACGACCCATTGGATATCAACGAGTTTTCGCCGGCAGAACTCGAAGCGGCAGTAGACGAGGCCAAACGTTGGAACACTTACGCGACCTCGCACGCATACATGGACACATCGGTTCGGGCGGCTATTGAGGCAGGTTACCAATGTATCGAACACTGCAACCTCATGACGCCCGAGTCGATGGAGTTGGCCGTGGAAAAAGGCGTCTGGCTTTCAACCCAGGTTGGCTTCTTCGCGGCAGACATTCCGGCAGGGTTCTCGCCCGCCCAAGCAGAGCGCCAACAGATGGCGTTTGATGGTCTCGATGCCATGCTTCGACTAGCGCGAGAATCTGGCGCCAAGATTGCACTCGGAACAGACTTCGTCGGATCGAGGGAAACGAAAGCAACGCAGTTGGAGGAATTGCAGCTCAGGACGCCATGGTTCAGCAACGCCGAGATTCTGCGGCAGGCGACAGGTCTGAATGGACAGCTTTGGGACCTGACCGGCCCGCGTAATCCCTACCAGGCTGGTCCAGTCGGTGTCATCCAACCCGGAGCCTACGCCGATATTCTGCTCGTGGACGGAGACCCGATTGCCGACCTTACGGTCATGGCCTCTGCGGACAATTTCGATGTGATTATGAAGAACGGCAAAGTTCACAAGAACAATCTGGCCTGAGCCATTTGCCAAGGGTCAAGATAGACACTGGTGTTGCACGCGAATGACCGAAGAGTCCGCCTTGCTGACCTTGATGCCGATTGAACCGACTCAATGACCTACTGAAACCGTCAGATGACCGGTCTGAGCCCAAAGCGGCAGATTGCTGCACCTATTTCGAATGTCCGCTTCCGGACTGCCGCCCAGGATAAAGAAACAGACTATCTCGATAATGCGGATAACGGCATCAAAGTTGGCCTGACAAAGTGGCAACGCTATTGGAGTGCTTTAGTCAATGCAGAGACCAGCGCGTTCGGATCTTCCTCCATGCGGGGGAGAAGTACTGTTCTCACGACGTCGTTCAATGCCCTATCCGCTCGGGCAGCGGCTGGGTCATCGTGATCGACGAAGACTTCGAATGCTTCAGTGGCGGCTAAGACTGCGCCCGGCACATGCGCCACGCCCTGTAGCAATGCGCTAATGCCCAAATGTTCCACTTGGTTGCTATTGGTAGGGGGGCCGACGAACGCGGGATTGAACCCGTCAACTCCCCAAACCTGGCTCGCGGTTAGGCCTTCGCCCGTTGCATATTGATGGATGTGCGGCACACTAAAGTGGCCGATGTAGCCGTGGCTCCACAGGGGGCGGTGCGTTAAGGGATTGTACCTGCTTGTGCCTGATAACAGAGCTTGCCAGATCAACAGAGTGGCCTGTCCCTCTGTCTTGGCATGGCGTTCACGCTCTGCTCGCGCACTCTCTGGCAGCGTTTCGACATAGTTACGGGAAATCGGCAGCAGCGCCAATGCGCCTTCCAATGCATTGGGCTTGCGCTCGAGAAAAGCCGCGTAAGCATCAGATAGAAGTGCGACGTGAATTGCTCCGGCATCTGATGCCATTGCTTCGGTGAGTGTGTATACAGTCCAGCCCGCCTCACGAAGCGCTGGCGTGCTCACATCCCAAAGCGTCGGCGGCAAGGCTTGACCGCGATCCGCGCTGACTGCCGACAATTCGCCTATGGCATCGGCATACGCGCTCAGTGTAGCTGCGTCGACCTTGTCGGCTTCCAGCCGAGCCAGGTGGTCATCGACGCCGAGATCGCTTAGCAGACCGGTCGGGTGAAGGCCGACTGCCAGAAGGCGTTGCTCCAACTCTGATGCGTTCAGGAGCGCCGGTTCAGGCGGTACTGCCTCCGCCAAGTCTCTGAGTGTTTCAATCCGTAAAAAAGGGCGAGATACAAGCCAGGTCGTGCCCGCCGCTATAAGAAGAGCAGCCGCTAGCCAGAGAAACGCTGACCGCTTCATAAAGTCTCCGACCCGCGCCACGTTTTTGCAAAAGACGGCAAGGGTCTTGTCCTATTCCTGCGCCAGATAATCTTCAAAACCCTTCACCGCGCCGTCAATGATCGTGCAGTTACCAGCTGCGCGCACTGTTGGGTCGTCCCAATACACATTCCAGAAAACGACGATACTTTGATCGTTCAAAATGCCCGGAAATACGGAAATCGCGGCGTTTGGCAGGTCAGCATATTTGGGTACATCCCACAAATAGTCGTGGCACAGTTGAAGCGCGTCAGTCGTTTGACGATCAAATGCATGGGCAGACGATGCAAAGCCAACCGCCAAAATCGTTGCTGTGATCAGGGCCTTCATTGGAGTCTCCATTTGCTTACGCAGTCTTCAATTCTCGACACTATGCAAGCTGCCGTCCGGCATCAAATACGGTAGCCTTAGATCCGAGACGCATGTGCTATCGATGCCTGCCCCGGGGTTTTCCAGAAACGCTTCACCAATATCGCGGGCGCATTGGCTGAAAACAAGGGCCCCGTGCCCTGTTTCCGGGAACAGGAACGACTGACTGTTGTGCAAAGTGTCTGCCGCTAGCCCACCCCAGGAAGATGCGGTCTGTGTGTCAATCTCACCAGACAGGACCAGTACCGCGATGTCGGAAAGCACGGGTTCAAGATAGTTGTCTCGAGGTATTGGTGTGAACTCACTGCAATCTGCAAATAGGCTCGGAATTTCAGCTAGAGCCGCTGTCATCAATGGACCGTAGCCCAACTCTGCTACCAAAGCGCCAAATCCCGCCGCTGAGTTGAAACCGTCCACAAAATCTTCCTGGCAAGCGTAGAGCAATAGCTCGAATTCACCCTCCATAATGGTTTGCAAAGCTGCGTTATCTGTTGCGATCAAGTTGAAAACGCGCTCGACATCTTCGGGGCCGAGCAAAGCGATCAATGAGGCCAACCGTCCTGCTGTCGCTTCATTGAAATGGGCGCGGACTAGGTCCAGCAACGCTCCAGCACGCGGCGTTTCAAACCGTAGGTTTAGATAGTCTTGCGCAAACGCCAAACGATCCGCTCGATCAGGCAACCCGGCCAGAGCATCTTCAAGAGCATCGTCAAAGAACTCTCCCAAGGAGGCCGGTTCTAGATCTCGGTCGCGATCCGCTTCAAGTTGCTCCAAAGCCGAGGACGCAGTGTCGGAAGCAATTTCCATTTGCGACATGGCGTTGATTGCAGCTTGCGCCAGAGCCTTTTCATCGGCGCTCAGGTCCAACGTACCCGCCAACAACGTTTCTGCGGAGGGCTGGGGTGGAAGGTCACCGTTGATGATTTGTGTGATGAGGTCGACCGTTCCGTCCTCAAGCTCTCTGACCAGTGCGGGCGCGTAAGTGGTGAAGCCCCGGATCGTTGGGTCGGACCAATCGTTTCTGCCGGAAAAAATGCTGAAAAGCATTTGCCCGGATATCTCGATCCCCGCAGCCTCCAATGGACGTGCCTCTAAGTCTTCAAGGAGGTTAAAATACCGCTGCGTTATATCGGGATACGCCTCCGCACAGACAGGATCCGCTTCACACGGTGCAAACGTATTAAAAATGGCCTCGGTGTGTGGGACGAACAGAGTGTCGTAAAGCGCGATTTGGGGTGGGGCGACGCTGTCTAAAACGACCGCACGCACACCCGCTGGCGCAGAGCGCATGACTTCTAGCGCGAGCTTGGTGCCATATGAAACGCCATAAATGTTGTACTCAGCGTAGCCAAGAGCCGACATAACAGCTCGCACATCTAAAGCATTTTGGGTCGTGTTGAACTGCGGAAGATCGAAGCCTCGTTCGGTCAATTCCGAAATGCAGTCGCGAACAAGTGCCGTCTCCAGCTGAGGTAGGTCAGCCCCGCCCAACTGATCGACGATTGGCTCCAGATTTTTTGCCAGAGTCCCGAAGCAATCCATATCCGGGGCACTTGCATCGACGCCGCGTTGATCGAACGCCACGACGTCCCTTCGCCCCCGCAAATGGTCAAAAAACAGACTGAGCGAGCGCACAGATTCAACTGAACCGCCGCCCGGTCCCCCGTGAAGGTAGACAACCGGGTCTGCCACGGGTGCCAGCGAATGAGCCTTGAAAACGATGAAGCTCAGGTCCAGGGTCCTGCTTTGAGCATCTCTGTGGTCCTCAGGTACTGCCACGATACCGCAGATTACAGTTTCTCCGTCAATCTCATCAGGGACCACGGGGCGCGAGCACGGAGTGATTTCGACCGGATAGCGCGTGTCGGCTCCACCCACGAATTGAGCTTCAAAAGCCGTCGGATCAGAAGGCTCTCCAAGCAAAGCAGACAGGACGGCAAATATTTGTTCGGGATTCATGGTCACACCACATGAGGCTGTTGATTTTTCTATAACCTTAGATCAGTGGACTGCATTTGCGAAGCGATTGAGAGTTGTCCTTCCGTCGCTTCAAATCCAAACACTACGGATTGAGAGGTTGTGTCAGAGCATCTTTGCAAAGGGCACCACCCTGTAGAATCCGGAGATCGAAAACTAAACAACCAACGACAGCTTTGTCAGCATTTCGGAAGTCACCTTGCTTGGAATTGAAGGTCTGCTTTGGGCTCAGAGCAGTCGTTCGCTTCACTTGGCATGAACGGCCACTTTGCGGACAAAGCCGCTATTCAGCCTCAGCGACTGATCCGTCAGGATAGAGCCCAAACTTGCCGCTGGAGGATAGGTTGCGAACGTCTGCTTTGCCCTCTCTCTCACTGAACTCGGGCTACGGTTGTGGTTTTGAGCACCGGGTTTCGAAAGGGAGTTACGCTACATTCGGCTTTCAACGCGAACCTGTGTTGCTAAAACTGTGACAAGCTTCTCGAAAACGGAGTTTTCAACTTTGTCAGAGAAGCCTTCCAATCATAATTAGCCTGCAACTCTGCATTGACTTGACGGGCGGGTTAATCAGCGGAAGCTGGCCTACAGAATACCAAGTATGAGGATGAGGTTTCGTGTTTTTTCTGTCTTATAAGTTGAATCTCAACCTCAGCCCGAACACCAGAGGGTCATCATCGGTGAAGCCGGGATTGTTCAGATACTGGACATCTGCCGTAATCGCGAGGTTGTCGGAAATATCTAAGCGATAAAACGCTTCGACGGTGGTTTGCGTGTCAAGGTTTTGATCGGATGGGTCGGCGACCGTCACGCCAAACCCGATCAAGTCGTCATAAAACCCGGGGCGCCACATGACCCCGGCGTTGACCGCACGTCTGGCAATCGGGGCATCGCCGTCGGACCAGCCAAGGCGACCGAACAGCATAATGCTTTCGTCAAGGGTCACATTGCCTGACAGCATCGCTCCGTGACTGCTGGGCACACCAGCGTCATCTCTGTCATCCACATGGAATACACCGAGATGAACATTGGTGAGGTATCGCTGGTCTCTGGCAGGCGTCCAGCCGATCTCACCGTAGGTGAAAAACTCCGAACCGCCGGGAAACCAGTCTACATCCGTCAATGATCCATTGGCATCGCTGACCAAGCCAAGCGCATAGATCTGATCTGTAAAGTAACCTCCGCCAGCAACGCCAAAGCCAGGATCGGGAATGGGAAGGACTGGACTGAACAGAATTGAAAAATTCGAAAAAGTCGTGCGCGGGTTCACGTAGCCAAGGATATCGGAATAGTCGCCGGGGTCAATGCGACCGGCCACGAAGCCTCCGTTGATCCCGGACAGGGCCTGCGACCAATACGCGACCGACAGTGTAGAGTCCGTGTCGCTGAATGTCGTTGCCGTGACACCGAGATACCCAATTTCGCCCGCGAGACTGCCCGGCGCGATATCCGTGCCCAAACGATGACGGTTTTCGAGGATAAAGACGAAACTGCCTGCATTGTCGGTCCCACGATTCAGCAATTCCCAGTTGCCAATGATCCGCGCCTGCCCCGAAGCGGCCTCGTCGGTGCCACTCAGGCTGTCTGAAGACTTCTGGTAGAGCGCTTGGTAGTCGAAGGACAAATTCAACCCAGTGCGTTTGGCAAAAGCCTCGCGCGACTGTTCGAGGGGATCGAAAAACCGATCCAGCCCCGGCAATCTGGAATCCTCAAGACGCCGGAGCCTGTCCTGCTCTAATTGCGCCTGAGCCGACGCTGGCCCCCCAAGCGATGCGGTGGCAGCCGCCTCCAACTGCCGTACCGTGCTGTTTTCTTGGGCTGACGCGCCCGAAGCGATGGCACCGGCAAATAAGAAAGCAACTATTTTGATGTGCTTCTTGGTCATACTCGTCCTTCGTTTAGGGCGGCAGCGGGTCATTCACGAATCAACCGGCCCGTGCGCGGCATATTTTCAAAGCGACCTACTCTCCCCAATTCGCTTCATAAAGGCGCATCAGATTGCCACCCATCAATCCGCGGATTTCGCTCTCGCTCCAACCGTGCTGTTCCTCCAGAACTCGGGAAACCGCCCATGCGTCGGCGGGCGGGGCCATCTGAGTTGGCAGACCATATCCCTGTTCCGGCGGGTACTTTTCGGGATTCCCAATAATTGGACCAAGTGCGACGGCATAGTTCTCGACATAATCGACGCCGAAGCAGGTTGCCTGTTTTCCGACAAGTTGACCGATGTAGTTGATATGCTTGGCAATGGCCTCCGGCGTAGCCTGAACTTGCCCATTCAGAAAGCCACCAAGGAAATTCACGCATACAACGCCACCGGTAGCAGCGACGGCTCGGATTGCTTCATCCGATACATTTCGAAGGTTCTCGTACAACGCGTACGAGTTGCTATGCGAAATCATCATCGGCTTGGTGGTAAGCTCTGCTGCTTCTATGCAAGTTTCCCATGAAGAGTGTGAGCAATCGACGATCATGCCAACACGGTTCATCTCGGCGACCACAGCTGCGCCCAGCTCGGTAACGCCCATGTCACTCGCCAAGGGGTCATTGTCGACCATACCAGCAGAATAGGGGCCGGTTTGATTGTACGAAAAATTCATCTGGCGGATTCCGAGATCCCAATAGCGCTGAACGTTCGCGATATCCTCGTCGAGCATATCCATGCTTTGCGAGTTCAGCATCACAGCAACAACGCCTGCCTCCTTGGCATCAATCAAATCCTGAACTGTCGTCGCCAGCGTGAAACGGTCAGAGTTTTCGTCAATCCACGCCTTCATGACATCAATCCGTTCGAGAACGGCGAGAGCACCTTCGGAGCCGTTGGATATCGTTGTGCTGAACGCAGCGTATCCATACTCCTCGTAATGATTGGCAAGGCTCTCCCAATCCTTGAGCAGGAAGTCGATACTCTCGAACCCGGGCGAGCCGACCGCAAGCGCATCGATCATTAGGGCGTCGACATACCGCTCCCGATATGCCAAATCGCCCTGCCTCGCCTCATCCCCGCGGGGATCAGCCATTTCCACAAGTTTCTCGATACGCGCGGCGATTTCCTCTTCGCTTGGCGGTGCTTGTGCAAAAACCGGACCGCTCAAAACCACCGCTGCAAGAGCAAGTTTGGTAACCTTTTTCATGCTTTCATCTCCTTTTTCACGACCCGTTACTTCAGATCATCCTGCGCTTTGATCTCAGGTACGCGGGACAACGCTTCGGCCATGTCCGCGCTGCTCATCAGTTCGATCATCTGGTAGTCATCGAGCAGCCCATCCCCAAGACGGCTGACGTAAAACGCCTGAATGAACGTAGGATCGTCAGGTAGCGAAACGGTGATGTAGTTTTTCCCGTTTCCGAGGCCCCAGTAGTAACTGAGAAGCTCCCCGCCAAGCGCCTCAATTCCACCTTTGACGCTAGCTGCGCGATCACCTGGATTTGCGATCTGCATTTCCCACGCGGCACTGTTGGACGTGCCGATGAAGAGAAATGTGCGCATGTTTTGGCTGTCTTCTGCATTGACCAATGTGGCGTATCCCGCCAGAAGAGCGCCCAGCATAAGATGTTTCATTGTGCGTCCTTTCAATGCTGAGCCTGCGGCGAGACGAAACAGGCTACTGTTTGGATGCTCGCGCCAAAAAAGGCGCGATCCGGCGCAGGCATAGGCAGAGTACAAAAAACCTCTGCTTATCACTCCAGCGTGTTCTTGTAGATCACGCCGTCTTTCATGATCATTCGAATGCTTGGGACATCCTGCCCGCGTGGCGGCGCATCAAACCATGTGTCCACCGCGCCGATGGCCGAGATGTCTTCAAGTGGGTTCCCGTCTACGATCAGAATGTCGGCGTAGGCGCCTTCTTCGATCACACCAAGCTTGCCTTCAGGGTAAGGGTTTCCTCGCCCGGTCAGCGCCGCCAGTTCGCCACCATTTGAGGTCATCATCTGCAATGCCCAGAGGTTGCCAAACTCACGCGCGACAAACGCCTTCGTAAAATCCATTGACTGGCGATAAGGGACACCCGTGAGAAGCACGTAATCGGAATCGAACACCATCTTCGGCTTGTATTTTTTTACAAGATCCATCAGCTGCTTGCTGTTTTCCCGCAACCACAGAAACTTCGCCGTCGGCGGGAAAGTCGGGTCCTGATGCATCGGGTGTTCCAGAGCTTCGGGCGCAAGCGCAGTCAGGTTGGGCGAAAAGAACGCCTCTTTTTCGACCAGCTTCTGCATCGTCGGTTCGGTAATGGTCAGGCCGTGGTCTACCACTTTGACACCAAGATCGAGCGCACGGGACAGGTCGCTGTCCATAAATACGTGCATAGCGACGTATGAGTCCATATCGCCTGCAACCTCTACTGCGGCAGAAATCTCTTCGTTTGTGAAAGCAGACTGATATATCGGGTCCTTGATCGATGTCACGCCACCGCTGACCATGATCTTGAGATAGTTTGCCCCTAAAGCAAAATTCCTCCTCGCACCCTGAAGCACCTCGGCGGGCCCGTCCACCAATCTGGTGATCTCCAGTCGCTCAAGATTGCTCTCGTTCTTGCGCTGACCAGCGATACCCCAGTCGCCGTGTCCGCCCGTTTGGCTAAGGCATGCGCCGGAGGAATAAATTCTTGGGCCGGGAAGTGATCCTTCATCAATAACCGCTCTCAGCCCACCATGAGCGCCGCACATATCGCGAACCGTTGTAAAGCCCATCGCCAACATTTCCTGCGCGAATGCGGCAGCACGTGCGCCAATCTCCTCCCATGTGGTGTCCTGAAGCCCCGGGATAGTCCCGTTCTTGTACATGTTCACATGCACATGGCTGTCGATAAGCCCAGGCATGAGCGTACGACCGTCTCCGTCAATGACGGTCACATCCACTTCTTTGGTCTCGATGCCGCGTTCCGTTTGAACGGTGAAGGAGTAGCCGTCGATGCCGCCGACTGGATCAGGCAACCGCTTGGATCCCCCGGTGCGCACATCGACTTCCCACTTCCCGCCCTCAGGAATGTCAGCGTCAATCTTGTGAATCTTGTTGCCTACCACGAGCACGTCGACGTCCTTGAGGCCGTCATTCACTCCATCAAAAACCATCACATTCTTGAAGAGTGTAACAGGGGGGATGTCACCTGTGGCCTCTTGTGCAAAAGCCGCGCTTGTTGTGAGAGCCAGTGCGCTCGCCATCATTGTAGATTTGCCGAGGTATTTCATAGGCTTCCTTTCCCTTCCGCTATCGGGGTGCGCGGGGTGCCGAGGTTAATTCACCCCGCGCGACACTCAATCGAGTGTATTCTTGTAAATCACGCCGTTTTTCATGATGATTTTCAGATTGGCGTCCGGCTCGGCCAGCAGCAGGATGTCCTCCAGCGGGTTGCCATCGACCAGCAGAAGATCGGCATAGGCACCTTCCTCGACCACGCCGAGGGGGCCGTCTTGATACGGGTTGTTCAAGCCGGTCAGTTGGTTCATGCGGGCGCCGTTCGACGTTGCGATGCGCAGAATGTCATATGCGCTGAAACCCGCTTCGTGCAGATACCCGATTTCGTCGTTCATCTTCTTGTCTTGCTCAAGCGTCTGATCCCAGTTGTTCACAAGGTCTGTGCCCAGTGTGTAGAGATCAATCATGCCCGGCGTCGTCTGGATCACTTCGATCATATTGGCCGCAGCATCCCGCACACTTTTCCATTTCACGAAGGACGCTGGCGTGTAAAAGGCTTCCGCTTGTTCGGTGGTCACCGAGTAGACCGGGGCCACCGCCGTCGCGAACATGATCTGCTTTTCGACCATGATCTCGGCAGCCTCCTTGGTTAGGAACGGGATGTGTTCAATCGTCTTGGCACCATTGTCGATGCAGTTGCGGATCGCCTGTTCGGTGAACACATGGCAGGTGACATAGGTGCCCCACTGCGCGGCCGTTTTGACCGCCATCTGAATCTCGTCAGCCTGATACTGAAGTGAGTGCAGCGGATCGAACTCTGACGTAACCCCGCCGCTGACCATGATCTTGATCTGGGTGGCCCCGCGACGCAGGTTTTCACGCACAGCCATTCGGATTTGCTCAGGTCCGTCGGCGATAAAGCTCATGTCCGTTTCGACCCAATGCGACGGCCCCTGACCCGACAATGTGGGATGCCGGTCGTTTAGTTTGCGGAAATCAGCATGGCCGGATGTCTGGGTGATAAACGCTTCCGAGGAATAGATACGTGGGCCCGGAAACATTCCGGTGTCAATTATGCGGGCGATGGATTTGGCCGGTCCTCCAAGGTCGCGCACGGTTGTGAACCCGTTCATGAGAATGCGCTGGGACCGGATCGTGGCGACGCCGCCAAGATGAAAGGGCGTGATATTCTGGCGTAACCCGTCGCTGAGCGGATTGAATACTGTAAGATGCACGTGCTGGTCATGCATACCCGGCATCAACGTGCGCCCACCGCCGTCGATGATCTGGACATTCGCTACAGCCAGAGGCTCGGTCGAAACTTCGGCAATCAGGTTGTCAACCACCAGAACATTGGCATTTTCGATCCGCTCTTCGTTCACGCCGTCAAAGACATGCACGTTGGTGAAGAGGATCGGAAAGCTTTCCTCTTGAGCAAATGAATATGTTGCGACCGCTGAAAGAAAAGTGGCGACCGTTAAACTTTTGAACATTTTGGAGTTCCTTCGTGGCAATGCACTGCTCTGCACGATTGTATCTTTGCGTGTGGCGCTCAGACTGTCATTAGCATTGTGGTTGAAATGCATAAAAAAATGCTCGAAAATGCGAATGGAAAAATTAAACTGTGAGTGTTCGGGTCGACAAATGAAACTCCCAACTGTTGAATGCTCGATGGCGCAACCTTTTGTGTCCCTTGCCCTCAGCCATGGCCTTGAAGTTGACAAATTTCTTGAGCCATCCGGCCTCAGTCTGAAGGACGTGCAGCGCGGCGAAGCGTTCATGGCAGGGCAGCATTGGTACGATCTGATCGACAATTTCGCGAAGGCATTGAGTAACCCGCATTTGGGGTTTGACGTCGGTGCGAATGCGGCTCTCAAGACATTGCCCAACCTGTCGATCCTTGAAACTCAAAGCGCGTCGCTCGGTGACCTTTTGATATCGCTAGTTGTGGACGTGGGCAGGATTTCGTCCATGGCGACCTACAATCTCGAGACCGACGGTCATGTCGCCAGGTTAGATGCAAAACGCACATTCAAGCCATCTTCTCCACCTGGCCAAGTCGACGGCTATTATCTGGGATTTATGGTTCGACTAGTTCGATCCGTCTGCGGTCCCGACTGGGATTCCAAAAAGCTACATTTCTGGGTTTGCAAACCTGATTGCATACCTGATTGGCAGAAAAAGGAGATTTCGGTACGCCAGACCAATCGCTTGGGCGCTCGCATCGAGTTTCCAGCGAACTGGTTGCTGCTTCGGTCCGGGGGTGGGCAAAGCCAGAATCTCCCGGAGAACGTCACAGGCGCCGACGACTTTCTTCAGCAAACCCGCGATTTGCTTGAACTGCATCTCGACAAGCAACCTGCCACCCTGAACTGGTTTGCAGAGTTGTATTCGCAAAGCCCCGACCGTTTGAAACGCACCTTCCGAGCCAATGGTACAAGCTTCAAAGCAGAACTGGAAAAATGTCGGGCGAAGCGAGCGAAGACATTGCTTGTAAACAGCCAACTTTCGATAAAAGAAATTGGTGAAAGTGTTGGGCTTCTGGACCAACCCAGTTTTCACAGGAGTTTCAAGCGATGGACCGGGATGACTCCGAATGAATTCAAGAAACGCAATCAGATATGCAACTCTGACTGATCGTTAAGCTAAAGATTACCGCTCCAAGATTCATAAGCGACGACGCAAGTCCCAACTTACTGCAGGCGTTGGCTCGCTTCGGATATCCGGCGTTTTTCCGTGGGACTTCAACGCCGCGAAAAGCGTAAAGACTCGGCCATACCGACTCAACAGGCTTCTCACGGGCGTTTCGGATATGGGCTGATACGGCCCCCGCAGCTTTCAAACGATCCAACAAATACGCTAAGCCCGCGAACGAAGCGCACTTCTGGAAAGCGGTCATTGATCAAATGGTGGCTTTGTCCCGCTTATGGGGATTTGCATAGTTTAGTTGCGAATGTCCGGTTTGGGCTGCGAGCGGCCACCGATGCGAAAAGCGGCGAATGGCCGTACCGAGTCCACTTCGACCGATGCTGCTCTATGCCCCAATGACAGCAATGCGCAGAAAGCAGACTTTGCAAAGTCCGGTTGACCACATTGTCCACCAAAGGCGACAGTTCTGCTTCGCGACTGGGCTATACATAGCCCTCAAAGCGTATTGTTTGCGGGACTTCAGTTGCACCGTTTTCCTGAGCGAGTAGGGCGCGTGCTGACGAAAAGGTAGCAAGCGCAAAAAGAACAAGAAGGGCCTTTATCATCGTAGCGCCTCGGATCCGGGTTTTGAACTTGGGCCGGGGTTCACAAATGATCGCCCCGGCCAGCGTCAGGGCAAACGAGGTAGTTCTTGCCCTGAAACATCGTACTTTCGCCTAATTTAGAAGATCACCGACGATGCCGACGGCATCGACCACGGTAGACAGGTCATTCGTAACTTCGAGGACTTCGTCATCGACCAGAATGTAGC
>NZ_WVQX01000005.1:0-295936 GCF_013110595.1 Ruegeria sp. HKCCD6428 | reverse complement strand
AATTCGCGCAAGCGAATGATCAGACGGAAAGGGCGCCCCGCGGGGCGCCTTTTTTGTTAGGATTCAAATGCCATGCTTCCCTCGATTTCGAGATAGCAAGCCAATACGCCAAGCTTGCGTTGAACGGCGACCCTCGACAAAATTGCAGTCAGAAATGTCCTGTAGGGGAGGATGGTGGGATGACCAAGCATGTTGAAATCGGCCGGACTGGAGTCAGGCTGCCGCAAATAGGGTTCGGTTCAACAGGTCTGGGAAGCATACCTCAGATATATGGTTACGAGGTAGACGAAGGCCGTGCGCTGGACACAATAAGGGCAATTCTCCAGCGCCCGGATGGCTTCATTGACACAGCGCGTGGGTACGCGATGGGTCGAAGTGAAGAGCGTATCGGGCAAGTCATTCGTGAACTGGGGGGGTGGCCTGAAGGCCGGGTTCTTTCTACGAAACTGGACCGGGACATGGAGAGCAACAGGTTTGATGCGACACAAGCGCGAAGGTCACTTGAAGCAAGTCTTCAGGCCCTCGGGGTGGAACGGGTGGATATTCTCCATCTACATGACCCCGAATACGCTGCAGATATTTCGGAGGTGACCGGCACCGGCGGTGCACTTGATGAGCTGTTCCGGATCAAGGAAGAAGGTCTGGCGAAGGCAGTGGGGCTTGCAGGCGGCCGGATTGACGTCCTGATGCCGATGCTGCGTGATCGTGAGTTTGACGTCCTTCTGACACACAACAGGCATACAGTGGTCAACGTGAACTCCGCTCCAATGATCGAGCTTGCGCGGTCCAATGGTGTGGCGGTTCTGAATGCGGCGCCCTATTCCGGAGGCATTCTGGCCAAGGGAAGTTCTGCTCATCATTATTACGTCTATCAGCAGGCGACCGAAGCCGTTCTGGGCCCGGTTCGTGCAGTTGAGAGTATCTGTTCTCGTTACGATGTACCGTTGGGGGCGCTTGCGTTGCAGTTCTCAGTCAAGAACGCAGACATTGCTTCAACAATCTGCGGGGCGACATGGCCGCAACATGTGGACCAAACATTCGAATGGGCCAACTGGGCTATTCCGGATGCGGTTTGGAGCGAGTTGGCGGAACTGGGTCAATCCCAAAACGATCCTGAAACTGGGTAGGGTCTATCGGTTTTTACGTTGCGCGGTGGCTCATCACCCATTTTACAAACCGTATTGGGGTCCTGGTCGCATTTCGCCCCCTGCCAAGTCCTGCGAACCTCACCAATACACGCGGGTTCTCAACAAGAACGTCAAGGTGGGATGTTTCCCGCCAATTGGGTTTGATGAAGGGTGGTGATGCGCGTCTGTCATCCTCTCAACCGCAATGTCAAGGAAACGGGCAGAGCGCCTTATTTGGGCGTGTTCCGCGCGGGCTTAAGTCCTTGTTTGACAAGGGCTGCGATCCATACCGGCGGCTGACAGTCTTGCTAACAGCCGCCGGTGATTGCAAATCAGGACAGCGCTGATTCAGCAGCTGCCCGGACGGCACGGATGTTGTCTCCGTAGATCTGTGGGGTTGAAACCGATCCGCCCTTGAATACCGCGGAACCGGCCACCAGCACATCCGCACCTGCCGCTGCCACAAGCGGAGCGGTTTTCGGGTCGACGCCACCGTCAATCTCGATATGCACCGGACGATCACCGATCATCTGACGCAGTTTTTTGACCTTGCCGGTCATGTCGATGAATTTCTGGCCCCCAAAGCCGGGGTTCACGGTCATCACGCAAACCAGATCCGTGAGGTCCAGCAGATGCTCGACCGCTTCGGCTGGGGTGCCGGGGTTCAGGGCAACGCCGGCTTTCATTCCGGCACCGCGAATGGCCTGCAAGGTGCGATGGGTGTGGGGGCCAGCTTCGACATGTGCGGTCAGAATGTCCGCTCCGGCATCGGCATAGGCCTGGATGTAGGGATCGACCGGCGTGATCATCAGATGCACATCCATGACGGTTTTGACATGCGGGCGAAAGGCTTTCACGGCTGGAGGGCCAAAGGTCAGGTTTGGAACGAAATGGCCGTCCATCACGTCCACATGAACCCAATCTGCGCCCTGTGCCTCGATGGCCTGAATTTCCTGCCCGAAATTGGCGAAATCGGCGGACAGGATAGACGGCGCGATCTTGATGTTGCGGTCAAAGCTCATGGTGGCCTCGTATCAGCTGAAGAGTCGCGGATGCGTATACCTGTGAGCCGGTGGGATGGATAGCCCCCGCAAACGCTGTGCCGGCACAAAACTCTCACCGCGTGGCATCTGACCCAATGGAGTAAGGCCTCGGACCGGCGGTCGGAAGCGGCTGAGAAGCCTTGTTGGCTTATGCCTCGCTCAGGGTCAGCGTTACACGCTCACCCGCGAAAACTGTACGGCCGTACTCGACTGGTCGTCCATCCGGGTCGGCATTGACGCCGATCGAGAAGAGAACAGGAGCACCTTCAGACAATCGAAGTTGCAGAGCCTGCGTGGCGGTCGCCCCGCGCGCGGTCAGGCGAGTCGACACGCGGACGTAATCCCTGACGCCGCAGGCGTGCAGCGCTTTGGTCACCGACTGGGTTTCGGTCAAAGCCTGCAAGATATCAGGAAACCGTTCCGCGGGGAAAACGCTCTGAAACAGGGCTATGGGTTGCCCGTCCGCCAGGGACAATCCGTCATAGACGTGCACTGGATCGCCCTTGTTCAGGCCCAGGGCTTCGGCTTCGGCTTCATCGGCGACGCGCGTGGTCAAAGCCAGGATTTTCTTGCCCGGCATCTTGCCGCTGGCCGAGATGTTCTTGTGATAGCGCACCCTTTTGCCGATCGGATAATCCGTTGGCCGTGCCGCAACAAAAACGCCCGCACCGCGCCGAGCGTGTACCAGACCCTGATCAGACATGTCAGCCAAAGCGCGCCGCACAGTGTGGCGGTTGACGCCATAGGTGGCGGCCAGCTGGGCTTCGGTCGGTAGGCGATCTCCGGTTTGATATCGTCCCTCGGCGATGTCCGACGTCAGGCGCAGGGCAATACTTTTCCAGATCGGCGTTTTGCTCATTTCACCAAACCTTCAAACGGCCGCAGATTGCATTTTGACAACCTGTCAGTTAGTATTTGTCTAGTTGTATAGTTCACCTAGACAACCTGTCCAAGAGGCTTTGATGGCAAACCAGACGGAAATCGGGATCAAGGCACGGAAGGATTGGATGGGTCTGCTGGCGCGCGCGCCGGACGTCGCCCTGATGACGCTGTGGGACGGCATTCAGGACTGCCCGAGTTTCGAATGGCTGCGCAGGCCCGAGGTGGGTGGTGTCATGGTGCGTGGCCGCATCGGAGGGACCGGCGCTTTGTTCAACCTGGGTGAAATGACCGTTACGCGCTGCTCGGTCGTGTTGCAGGATGGTACGGTCGGTCACGGATATGTTCAGGGCAGGTCGAAATCCAAGGCAGAAGCCGCGGCATTGATTGATGCGATGATGCAGACGGCCGCTGCTGATGATTTGCAGACACGGCTGCTTGATCCGCTGAGGCTGCAAATGCAGTCGATCAAGACAGCGCGCGCCGCAAAGGCGGCAGCCACCAGGGTCGAGTTTTTCACGCTGGTTCGGGGGGAAGACTGATGCCTGATCAAATGCGGTTCTCGGGGGGCTTTCAAGACGCAGCTGTCGATGCGGCACATGCATTCCGCGCGGCCATGACCGTCATGGCGCGTCCGGGTGAAATCCGCGCGCTGGCTGGCTGTGAACCACCTGCGCCCTTGTCCGTCGCGGCTGGCACGCTGCTTCTGACGCTTTGCGACGCCGAGACAAATGTTCACCTGGCGGGTGAAGCCGATACCGGTTCGGTGCGCGAATGGCTGACCTTTCACACGGGTGCACCGATAGTGGCGGCGGAAGAGGCTGATTTTGCCCTTGGCACGTGGGATGCATTGGCGCCGCTCAAAACCTATCGTATCGGGACGCCGGAATACCCGGACCGGTCCGCGACGCTTGTTGTGGAATGCAGGCGGCTGGAGCAGAACGGTGCGGTTCTGAGCGGCCCCGGCATCCGGGACACGGCGCGGCTTTCTCTGCCGGATGTTCAGGCTCTTCAGAACAATGCGCTGCTTTACCCTTTGGGGTGTGATTTTTTCTTCACCTGCGGTGAGGCGGTCGCGGCTCTGCCGCGTAGCACGCAAATCAGGTCCAGGGGGTAAGCCATGTATGTCGCGGTCAAAGGGGGCGAAAAAGCCATCGAAAATGCCCACGCGTGGCTTGCCGAAGAACGCCGCGGAGCGACAGATGTCGCGGAACTGAGCCTCGCGCAGATCCGTGAACAGTTGAGCCTTGCGGTGAACCGGGTCATGGCCGAGGGGTCGCTGTACGATCCCGACCTTGCTGCGCTGGCGATCAAACAGGCACGCGGCGATCTGATCGAAGCGATTTTCCTCGTCCGCGCTTACCGCACGACCCTGCCTCGTTTCGGCTGTTCCAATCCCGTCAAAACCGGCGACATGGCCTGTGATCGCCGGGTCTCGGCCACGTTCAAAGATGTTCCCGGTGGTCAGGTTCTGGGGCCAACCTTCGACTACACCCACCGACTGCTGGATTTCAAGCTGGCGGCCGAGGGCGAAGTTCCAAAGGCGCCTGAAGGCCCCGTGCGGCTGGAACCGACGCCACATATTACCGCATTCCTGAAGGATGAGGGTATCATTCAGGATGAACCGGCCCGCGATGACGTTCCGGGCGACCTGACCCGTGAACCGATGGAGTTCCCGTCCACCCGCCCGGTGCGCCTTCAGTCGTTGACCCGTGGGGACGAGGGTTTTGTGCTGGGCATGGCTTATTCGACCCAGCGCGGTTACGCCCGCAACCACGCCTTTGTCGGAGAATTGCGTATCGGCAAGGTCGTGGTTGAGCTGGACATCCCCGAGCTGGGCTTTGCCATCGATATCGGCGAGGTCGAGCTGACCGAATGTGAAACGGTGAACCAGTTCACCGGTTCGAAAACGGAACCGCCGCAGTTCACGCGCGGCTATGGGCTGGTCTTTGGCCAGTCTGAACGAAAATCCATCGCGATGGCACTGGTCGATCGGGCCTTGCGGTGGGAAGAGTTGGGTGAAGACAACGTGGGCGCGCCCGCGCAGGATGAAGAATTTGTCCTGAGCCATGCGGACAACATTCAGGCTACCGGCTTTCTCGAACATATCAAACTGCCGCATTACGTCGATTTCCAGTCCGAGCTGGAACTGCTCCGCAAACTGTGCCGAAAGGCCCAAGAGCGCATGTCAGAGGAGGCCGTGGAATGAAAGCCGTCGTTTTTGATATCGGAAACGTGCTGGTCCAGTGGGATCCGCATCTGGCATGGCTGGAGGAGATGGGCAGCCGCGAGGCGGTGGCAGAGTTCCTGACGCGCATCAAATTCCCCGAACGCAACCTGAGGGCCGATGGAGGAGAGATGTTCGCCGATCTGGCCGCTGAACTGGATAATGCGGAAGATCGGCAGCGCCTCAGTGTTTACGTTGAACGTTATGCCAGAACCGTTCCGCAAAAGATCGAGGGGACCTGGCAGGTGCTCTATCGGTTGAAAGAAAAGGGCACTCCGGTTCACGCGATCACCAATTGGTCAGCGGAAACCTGGCCTGTCGGGGTGGGGGCACATCCTGAATTGGGCGAAGTGTTTGGTGTCACCGTCGTGTCGGGGCAGGAGAAGCTTTTGAAGCCTCAGCCAGAGATTTTCCATCTGCTGTGCAAGCGGGCCGGGCTTTCACCCGAGAACTGCATTTTCATCGATGACGGGCCGCACAATGTCGAAGGCGCGCGTGCGGTGGGCATGGATGGGATCCACTTCACCGCGCCGCACGCGCTTGAACGCGCTCTTTCAGAAAGAGGCTGCTTATGAGCGCGTACAATTTCGCCTATCTGGACGAACAAACCAAGCGAATGATCCGGCGGGCGATCCTCAAGGGCCTGGCCATACCGGGGTATCAGGTGCCGTTTGCCAGCCGCGAGATGCCGATGCCCTATGGCTGGGGTACCGGGGGCGTACAGGTTTCAGCCGCGACGTTGACGCCCGAGGATACGTTCAAGGTGATCGATCAAGGCGCAGACGACACGACCAACGCCGTATCCATCCGCAAGTTCTTTGAAAACACCGCAGGCGTCGCCACCACGGAAAAGACGGAACAGGCCACAATCATTCAGACCCGCCACCGCATCCCCGAGGCAAAACTGCGCGAAGACCAGATCATCGTTTATCAGGTGCCGATTCCCGAACCTTTGCGCTTTTTGGAACCGCGCGAGACCGAGACGCGCAAGATGCACAGTCTTGAGGAATACGGGCTGATGCATGTGAAATTGTACGAGGACATCAGTCAGCACGGAGCGATTTCGACCGCTTATGCCTATCCTGTGAACGTGGCTGGACGCTATGTCATGGACCCGTCCCCAATTCCGAAATTCGACAATCCAAAGCTTGAGATGGACGCGATCCAGCTGTTTGGCGCCGGGCGCGAGCAGCGGATTTACGCGGTGCCCCCGCATACCAAAGTCGTTAGCCTCGATTTCGAGGACTACCCGTTCGAGGCCACCAAGGCCGATCATCCCTGCGACCTGTGCGGGGCCGAAGACAGCTATCTGGACGAGGTCATCACGGATGACGCGGGCAACCGGATATTTGTCTGTTCCGACACGGATTACTGCCGGTCACGCCGCGAGGCGGGTTACGCGGATCGATTGGCTGAAGAGAACGCGCAATGACCCCTCTGTTGCAAGTCAAAGGCATTGAGAAAAGCTATGGCCGCCGGATCGGCTGTGCGGATGTGAATTTTGATCTCTTCCCCGGAGAAGTGATGGGAATCGTTGGTGAAAGTGGGTCGGGCAAGTCAACCTTGCTCAACTGTATGGCCGGCCTTCTGAAGCCGGATGCCGGGCAGGTGATCTTTGATACCTGTGCAGACGGCCCGGTCGATACGGTCACAATGTCCGAGCCAGAGCGCCGGATGCTGAGCCGCACCGATTGGGCCTTTGTCCACCAACACGCGCGCGACGGATTGCGGATGTCTGTCAGCGCCGGAGGCAACATCGGCGAGCGGCTGATGGCTGTCGGCGGTCGCCACTATGGCAGCATTCGGGGCAAGGCCATTGACTGGCTGGGCCGGGTCGAGATTGACGAGAGCCGCGTCGATGACCGCCCCAGCGCGTTTTCAGGCGGGATGCAGCAACGTTTGCAGATTGCGCGCAATCTGGTGACAGGTCCTCGGCTGGTGTTCATGGACGAACCGACCGGTGGTCTGGATGTGTCGGTGCAGGCGCGTTTACTGGATTTGTTGCGCGGACTTGTACGTGAAATGAGGTTGAGTGCGATCATCGTCACCCATGATCTTGCCGTGGTGCGTCTGCTGGCGGACCGGTTGATGGTGATGAAAAGCGGCCGCGTGGTCGAGGCCGGGCTGACGGATCAGGTGCTGGACGACCCGCAACATGCCTATACGCAGTTGCTGGTATCCAGCGTTTTGCAGGTTTGAGGCTTTGGGGAAAGATGAAGCGATGATTGAACTTGTTGATGTCAGCAAAAGCTTCACCCTGCACAATCAGGGCGGCGCCACGATCCCGGTGGTGAAAGGCGCGTCTCTGAAAGCGGAGCCGGGTGAGTGCGTCGCCCTGACCGGGCCGTCGGGTGCAGGCAAATCCACGCTGATGCGAGTGATCTACGGCAACTATCTGGCGGCCTCGGGTCAGGTGCTGGTTGCCGGGTTGGACGTGGCCAGGGCTGAACCGCGGCAGATCTTGTTGCTGCGTCGTGACACCTTGGGCTATGTCAGCCAGTTCCTGCGGGTCGTGCCTCGGGTGTCGGCGTTGGACGTTGTGGCAGAGCCGCTGCTGGCCGTGGGCTGTGACAGGCAAGTGGCAATGGACAGGGCAGCCGGGTTGCTGAAACGGCTGAATATTCCCGAACGTCTGTGGACCCTCAGCCCGACGACCTTCTCGGGCGGCGAAAAGCAGAGAGTGAACATTGCGCGGGGCTTTGCGCATGAATATCCGGCAATGCTGTTGGATGAACCGACCGCAAGCCTGGATGCGCAGAACCGGGAAACCGTTTTGTCCCTGATCGAAGTGGCCAAGAACAAGGGCGTTACGATTGTCGGGATTTTTCACGATCTCGACGCACGCGAACGGGTCTGTGACCGCGAGGTCGATGTCTCGGACTTCACGCCGGGGATGGCTGCATGACGCTTGCTCCGGTCATAGCGGTCGTGGGTCCTTCGGGGGTCGGAAAGGACAGCGTAATAAACGCGCTGGTGGCCCGGGCGTCGGGTGTTCAGCGGCTGCGGCGGGTGATTACCCGCCCCGAAGGCGAAGACGGCGAAGATTTCGACCGGGTCTCGGTCGATACATTTCAGCGGATGGAACGGGATGGCGCGTTTGCGCTGAGTTGGCATGCGCATGGGCTGTATTACGGTGTGCCGAAGACGATCACGCGGCAGCGGCAGGTGGTCGAGGCCGTTCTGGTCAACCTGTCACGAACCGTGTTGCTTGAGGCGCAGGAGGTGTTTGGTGACCTGATCGTGATTTCCCTGACGGCAAAGCCCGAGGTTCTGTCCGAACGCCTGTCCTCAAGAGGGCGGGAAAGCAAGGCGGAACAGACGCGGCGTCTGGACCGGGCCCAAACGTCTTTGCCCGATGGTTTGAACCAGGTCCTGGAAATCGACAACTCCGGTGCGATGGAAGATACGGTTGCCGAAATCCTGTCGCACCTTCAACCGGAAAGCCCGTAGCGATGGATAAGGTAGAAGCGCCCGTCCTCAGCTTCGCCCGTAAGGGCAAGATCCGTGATCTGGAAGGGCTGCGGCAGCAGTGGGACCAGATGGGTTTGCAGTGCGTTCCGAGTTGCTCTCAGGGTTGGTTTGTCCAGCTTGCCGCTCAACGTGATGTGAAAGCGGAACGCGTCCAGTACGTAAGGATAGCCCCACTGAACCAGGTTGGCGTCTTGCTCTGGGGTCAACCCGGCGGCGCGACGGCGCGCCAGTTCGGCCCCAGAGGTGGGCGCACGAAAGCTGTCCAGTTCCCGAACACAGGCCGCAGCAAGCGCATTCAGCGCCCGGGTCTCACCCAGCGGACGCAGGGCCAGAAAACGCCCAAACCGCGCTATCTCGAGGCCATCCAGCGACACAGGCGGTTGGCGGGAGGCGAGCGAGCTGCACGCCTCTTGCAGGGCTTCGAACGTTTTGCCGTCGCGCAATCTGAACGGTGGCTTCAGCGTCGCGTGCAGCCCGTACTTGCGCGGCACCTCCGTGACGGCGGCAACGTCGATGCCTTCGACAATCGGATGGGCAACCGGCTTTCCCGCCTCGATGTCCCAACCCAGCCAGCTGGTTGCAAATTTCGCCCATTCCTTTCCCGCGGGCGGCGCAAAATAGATCGCGTATCGCGTGAATGTCATATCGGCCTCCTCTTGCGTGGCCTTCCTCGGTCTCAACATGCGTGAAGTTCAGATGACAGAAGACTTGATCCTTGCCAATGCCACGCTTGTATTGCCGAACGAAACCGTAACCGGCAGTGTCCGGATTGTGGGTGAGGCCATCGCTGAAATCGACACCGGAAACGGGGTTCCCGCGGGCGCGATAGATTGCGAAGGCGACTATGTCAGCCCAGGGCTTGTCGAGTTGCACACGGACAACCTTGAACGTCACATTCAACCGCGTCCACAGGTGAACTGGCCCCATGCCGCCGCAATTCTTGCGCATGATGCGGAATTGGCCAGCGCCGGGATCACGACAGTGTTCGATGCCATGCGGATTGGATCGATCCCGTCGGGCGCGCGGCGGTATGGGAAATACGCCCGTGGCCTGTCGCAGGAGCTGTGGGATCTGCGCGAACAGGATGCGCTCAAGATCAGCCACTTTCTGCACTTGCGGGCCGAGGTGTGTTCGGAAACTCTGGTTGAAGAGCTGAGCGAATTTGGACCGGAAGACAGGGTTGGCATTGTGTCCATAATGGATCACACGCCCGGTCAGCGTCAGTTTCGCGATATGGGCAAGCTGGAGACCTTTCTGAAGGGCAAATATGCCATGGACGATGAAACGTTCTTTCAGCACGTGGCGCAATTGAAAGGGCTTCGAGATCGCAATGGCGCACTGCACGAGGTCGAGGCTGTCAAAGCTGCCCGCCGTTTCGGAGCAGTATTGGCCAGCCATGACGACACGACTGAAGATCAGGTGAAAGTGTCCGCAGGTCACGGCATCCGTCTGGCCGAGTTCCCCACAACCGTCGAAGCGGCACGCGCCTGCCACAAGAACGACATTCGGGTCATGATGGGGGCGCCGAACATAATCCGCGGGGGGTCGCATTCAGGCAATGTTGCTGCCCACGAGCTGGCCCAGCTTGGGTATCTGGACATCCTGTCTTCGGATTATGTGCCGTCGGCCTTGTTGCTGTCGGCGGTTAGGCTGGGCGAACTTTGGGGCGACATGGCGCGGGGGATGAAGACGGTAACGCTGGCCCCGGCTCGGGCGGCAGGGTTGGAGGAGCGGGGCGAGTTGCGCGCCGACGCCCGCGCCGATGTCATCCGCTTCCGGATGCGCGCGGGTGTACCCGTCCCGAGTTCGGTCTGGGTGCGCGGTCGTCGCGTGGCGTGATCAGGCCGTGTAGAACAGGTAACGGTCCGGGGCGATTGTCTTGGGCCCCTGGATCTGGGCAAAGCCGGCCAGGGGCTGACCTGAAATCAACAACCCTCCGGGCTGCATGACTTTCGCGATCAGCGGGCTGAGACGCTCTGCTTCGGCGACGTCCTCGTGCTTGATGCCGCGTCCGAAATCGTAATGCGCCAGCGCGATCCTATGCCCGTCGGCCGCCAGTCTGAGCAGCATCGGTTCAGCCTCACCTTGCAGGAAATCCTCGGCCGGGGGGGTGCTGTCCGGATGGCATTGCAGGACCCGGTCCATCACCCAGATCCGGCGCTCTGGCAGGATTTCACGCAGGTGGTCATAGGTGCGGCCATTGCCCAGGCCCATATCCAGCACATCCCCCGGCTGGCCACTGATCCGCTCGGCCGCCCAGTTCAATCCGTCACGTTGGGCCGTCAGTCGGCGCAGCATGGAATCCAATCGGCTCATGGTGATGTCCTCATTCGTTCTTTGGCGCGACCCAGGCTGTGGCAGGCCCGCTCAGCAATTTGTTCAGCAGGGCCTCGGTAAAGGCCCAGATGTCCTGATCATGGACCAGATGATGGGTCAATATGCCGAAGGGCTCAGTGTTGTCTGAACGGCCTTCGCGTCGGTCTCGCAGAAGACCAGCAGTCTGTGCGATCAGGGCGTCGGCTGAGATCAAGCCACGCGACCCGCGCCAGTCGATCGGATCAAGATGGGTATTGATCTGCTCAAGCCCCGGTGCGACCAGACGTGATTTGCGGGGCGTTGTGGTGGACAGGATGCGGTATCCCAGCTTTGGCAACTGCTTGGCCATCTCGGGTGCAATGCGATTCCAGGGGGGCACGAACATCTGTCGCATATTGTCACCAAACACGGACCGAAGACGCGCCATCCCGGCCTGCGCATCCGTCACCATCACGTCCAGCGGACGGTCGAGCCGAAACTCGGCCTTCTTCTCGCCGCGGGGCGCATGGTTTGTATGCGCCCACCCGTGTACGACCGGAACAAGAGACGCGCGCGCGGCAACGTATTCCGCCAGCGCGAGCGTCGCGTCGCGTGGAATGACGGCCAGATGCACGGGCAGGCCCAGTTTGTCGGCCAGCTCGGAAAGGCGGTCCAATTGCGGTGTTGGCGCAATGGCATCATCATCGCGCCACCACACAGGCAAGGGCAAGCTTTCGGCACGCCAATGGTTCAACTCGACGTCAAGTGGGCGCCAGTCGGGGTTCATGTGCGCTGCTCCAGCAGGCGCTTGGCGATGTGGACGGATTGGATAGCCCCGTCAAAACCGAAATCCTGTTGTACACGGGGGCCGTCGGCCACGACACGCTCCACCGCCCGAGCCAATGTCGCCCCGCTCAATGCTCTGCTTTCCAGAACTTCGATTGCGGGCAGATCGGACAGGCTTCGCCCGCGCAGCCCTTGTTCCACCTCTTTGCCGTCGTCGAAAGGCACAAACACGGCGGGGGTGCCACTTTGAAGGATATCCATGGCAGTGTTGTAGCCGCACATGCTTACCGAGGCCGCTGCAAGGGGCAGCATCTGGCGGAAATCCGGCCGCACCGGTTCCAGAACAACCGAAGCACCTTCGGCCATCCGAGACAATTCCGCGATCCGTGCCTTTGCATCCGTTCCACCGACCAGCAGGCGCCAGCGCCTGCTGGGCATCTTTCGGGCGGCCTCGATGGCTGCGCGAAAGATCGGTTGCCCGACGGATCCGCCGCCAGCGCTGACCAGGATTTCATCCTGGCCCGCCGCGTCGGGGTGAGGTTGGGGCAATGCAGGCGCCACAAAGCCGGTGTAGTGAAGTCGCTTGGCCAATCGGTCCGACACCGGCCAGCTGACCGACAGGGGCGTAACGCTTTCGGTCGAATGAACCAGAATGCCGTCATAATACCGAGACACGATTTCATCCGCGCGCTCGGCCTTGGCGGGTTTGGAGGGCGGAGCCAGAATGTCGCGGACCGATCCGAGAATGACGGGACGCTCAGGCAACGCGCTTGCCGCATTCAGGGCCGCATCGAACTCGGCCGACAGTGATCGGCGACCAAAGGGGTAAAGCTCGGTGATCAGGATCTGCGGCTGGAAGCTGTTCACCGCCTGCACCAGGGCGGCCTCGCGCGTGGCGTGATAGGCCGCGTCAGCCTCGTCGCCGGCTTCGGTCAGCAAACGGGTGAAGTTGGTTCCGTCTGATCTGAGCGGCGGCAAGCCGAACAGGGTCATGCCCGTGCTGTCCAATTGCGGCGCGGGCACGCCACCCGTCACGACCATGACGTCGTGGCCATCATCCCGAAAGGCCCGCCCCAATGTCAGCGCCCGGCTGAGATGCCCGGTGCCCAACAGGTGCGTGACGATGATCATCACCTTCATTGCGGGGCCTCGTATTTGATCAGGCGAACGGGGTCGGCGTCGGCGGTCATGGTCTTCATGTCGACGATATACAGCCGATTGCGTTTGATCTTAAAGGGGGCAGGTCCTTCGAAATTCCAACCCCATGCCCAAGCCAGAATGACCCGCATGATACCGATATGGCAGACCGCGACCGTATCCTGCCGCAGCGCGGACAGCCAGGGGCGAAGCCTGTCCCGAACCTCGGCCGGGCTTTCCCCGTTTGGTGGACGGAAATCCCAGCCCCAATGCTCGATATGACGATATCCGCTGGATGTGTCCGCGATCAGGTCGACCCCGCGCTGACCTTCCCAATCGCCCCAGTTCATCTCGGTCAACGCGTCCGCGGTGTTCGGGTCGCGACCGGTCACGATTTGCGCCGTCTCACTGGCGCGGTGCAGGGGGCTGGACCAGATGTCAGCCTCGGCCCAGTCCTGTGGCAATCCATAGCCCGCCAATTCGGCTCGGGCGTCATCGTCCAGCGGTATGTCGCTGCGCCCCTGGATCCGTCCCGCTCGGTTCCAATGGGTGTGCCCGTGTCGGAGCAGTGCAAGCCGGGTCATGATACGTCCTTCAGCAGGGGGCGGAGGGTTGCCCACAAGCGCTCGGTCGCCTGTGGCATCAGGTGGCGCTCTGCCACGTAGTTGCGTGCCGCAGCGCCCAGAGTGTGGCGCAGCGTGGAATCCGACAAAAGGGCCTGCATGCCATCCGCAAATCCCCTGGCGCCACTTTCGACGGATGGATAGGCCGCCGGGGACAGAACATCGCGTACGCCGGGCCGATCCTGAGCGACCACAGGCAATCCCGCAGCCTGCGCCTCGAGGTAAATCATGCCGTAAGCTTCGTTCACTCCGGGCCATGCAAGCAGAGATGATTGTTGATAGACGCGTTGCAGTTCTTCCCGGTCAAGCTGACCCAGAAAACGCACCCGCTGTCCGAACGGCGCCATCAGCGCCTCAACTTGCCTGCGCGCTGGGCCGTCTCCTGCGATGTTCAGGTGCCAGTCCCCGGTCAAATGCGCCAGGGCCTCGGACAATATCTGATAGGACGCCAGCTTGTCCCCATGCCGCATCATGCCCACGGTCAGCATGGGTGCGCCACCTGTGGCGGCCGGAGGCAGTTCCGAGATGGGCAGGAACGGAGGCAATTCGACCAAAGCCTGATCGCCAAAGCGATCCCGCTGCAAAGTGATCAGGTCGTTGGCCGTATGATAAAAGATCACATCCGCTGCATCGCAGGCCTGATGCGCCGCCTTGGCGAACTCAGCCCACGGCCCGTTTAACCGACTGGATGCGCGGGTGCTTTCCAGTTGCACATAGGGAATGCCACGCGCCTTGCAAACCCGAGGGCCCAGCAGGTCAGGTGCCTTGTAATAGTTGTGGTAGGTCACCCACAGATCGGTATCTGATGGCAAGTCAGAGACAAGTCGCTTCGCTTCATCTTCTGCCGCGCGCCTCAGGGCTTGTTGCAGGTCTTCGTCGCCGCTTTTGTCATAGATGCGCAAGTCGGTCGCCAGATCGACCGTTTCACCCTCGGCGGTCAGCGCCTGCATCAGATTCCGGGCCATTTCACGGTCGCCCGAAGGTTTCGGGCTGTCAGGAGATTTCATCGGGGCATAAAACGCGACCCGCGCCATTACGCGTTTTCCATGCACATGGAATTGAGGCGTTCCGACAGCCGTGCAATGCCGGGAGCCATTCGGAATTCGGCGATCAGGCGATCATAGGCCGCATGCGCCATCTGTGACGCTTGCTGCGGATTGGCTGACAAACGTTCGACGGCATCCGCAAGTGCAGAGGGGGCGTCATCGGACAGAACCCCATGTGTTCCGGTTTCGATAAACTCGGGGATCGCCGAGACCGGTGTCGACAGGATTGGCAACAACTGAGACGCGGCCTCCATCAACACATTCGGCAACCCGTCGCGGTCTCCGTCCTTCGCGATGCGGCTGGGCAGAACGAACAGGTCGGCATCACGCATTGCTGCGATGACCTGGGGCTGGTCGCAAGCCCCTTTCCAGGTGATCCGGTTCGCAATGCCGGCTGCGTTCGCCTGTGCCCGCAAAGCGTCACCCAATGCGCCGCCGCCGATATGGGTCCAGTGCCAGTTCAGGTCATCGGGCAGAAATGCAAAAGCCGCGATCAGACGATCGAAGCCTTTCTTCTCGACCAGCCGCCCGACGGAAATCATGTGAAAAGGATCATTCACAGCACGCAGCCTTCGCGTTGGGGGCTTGGGAAAGCGAGACAGGTCCAAACCGTGATAGATCAGGTCCACGCGCTTGGGGTCATCGGCCAGGCTGCGCAGATGTTCCGCTCCGATGGCTGTGCAGGTGGCGCCAAACGTGGCCCCGTAGGATGCGGCTTGCAGCTTTTCACGTTTTTCCCAATCCGGCGACGTCCAGATATCCTTGGCATGAGCCGAAAAACTCCACGGCAATCCGCGCATGATGGCGGCGTAACGGGCAACGGATGACGGCGTGTGCATGAAGTGAGCGTACAACCCTTGCGTCCGGGCAGGCAATTCCGCGGCCAGAACGCAGGCTTGCCCAAACCGTCGGATGCGATTGGGTGTCGGGTCGCGCTTCAAGTCCTGACGCCAGATCCGATAGGCCTTGTCGTAACCGGGAAGCGTTTGGGCAAGGGCCCGTGCCGCCCAGACCCGTTTGGGTTCGTCATGAAGATACTCGGGCAGGTATCGGACCTGTCCTGTGAACCGGTCGTGCAAGGGATGGCGTTTCGTATCGGTCGGGTGCCGCAAAGACCAGATGTCAAAGCGATGCCCGGCCTCCTGCAAGGCGACAAGTTCCTGCGCAATGAACGTTTCGGACAGTCGTGGCCAACCTTTGACCACAACCGCCAATCGAGGAGAATCTGAGGTCATCCGGTGGCTCGTTCCTGTTCCCAGGTCAGCAGGCTTTCGATGCGGTCGGTGACATAATCCAGCCCGTCCAGCAATCCGCTTTGTATCGCCTGCGACGGCAGGGACTGGTGCGGCAGTTCCCGAATGGCGCGGATCATCGCGTCCGGCGTCAGGCCATCCCGGTTTTCATCCAGCATTCGGACAAGGCCCAGCCCTTCTGCGCGCGAGGCCCGTATCCACTGTTCCAGACGAGGCGTGGTGCGCGGGACGATGACAGCGCGTTTGTCAAAGGAAAGAACCTCGCAGAACGTGTTGTAGCCGCCCATGCAGACGACGCCTTCGGCCCCTGCAAACAGCGTTTCGATCTGGGATTCGAACCCAACGGCGGTGACGCGACCGTTCAATGCGGCAACGCGGGTTTCGAAATCTTCGCGCAACTCACCGGACAGGAAGGGGCCATAGACCAAAACCGCCCGCGGCGACAGGTTTGGATCTTTTTCATAGGCAGACAGGACGAGGTTGACCATCGCCTTGCCGTCGCCGCCGCCGCCGGGCGTGATCAGGATATAGGGTTGTTTCGGAGGCTCGCCGACCGGACCAAGATCGCGGCGCAGATATCCCGTCCAGTGGATGCGGGACTGTGCCGCGGCGCTCAGCGGCAACCCCTTTGTCGGGTCGTAAATCGACTGCAAACCGTAAACCCAGATTTCGTGATAAAACCGTTCGGTGGCTTCAACCGCTTCCTTGCGCGCCCACTCGGCGGCCAGGACTTCGGGTTCATCCAGAACATCGCGCAACCCAAGCACCATTTTGGTTCCGCAGTTCTGTTGCAGGTGGTTCAGTGTCGGCAGCAGCTCACCCCGGAACCCCGTCGGTTCCTTGTCGACGATCAGCACATCAGGGTCGAACTGCTGAACAGCGGTTTGAATCAGACCCGACCGCAACTCGGTCACTTCTTCGATGCCCATCCCGATCGTGCGTGCAGCATAAGACCCGTCTGCGCGTTTGGTGACACCGGGCAGGCGCACGTGGTCAACGCGACGGGGAAAGGTAAACCGTCCGGCCACGGGTGATCCCGTCAGGATCAGCGCGGATGCGCTTTGGTCCGCCTGCGTGATCGCGGCCGCCAAAGCCCGAGACCGGCGAAGATGGCCCAGCCCGAACGTGTCGTGACTGTAAAACAGGATACGCGGTGCGCGGCCCGGTTTGGAATTGGTTTTGCCTAGGCTCATAGTGTTGCCTGTCTTCTTGATCCCGGTTCGAAATCCGCGCGTTTGCAAGCGTTACTGTATATATCCCCGTCACGCTTGCCAAAGGAGGAATTGCTCTTCCGCAAATGTTCCAAGCATTGCGATTTGGCAACAGCATATTGACGGTTTCGCGTCATGTCGCACCAAGGCTTGAGGGGGATCGCAAAAGAACCGGTGAACTGGCAAAGGGGCAGGGCCTACAGATCCCGTTCATATTCAATTTTCGCCAGATTGAAAACATCCGGAATCAGGCAGTGCGCCAAGAACACGCCCGGACACGATATTGAGCAGGGTGCGCCCGAGTGTTTGAACTGCCTGAAACCCTTCTGTAATCTGACCGCTATCGGAAAAACTGGATGCAAAACCCCATGAAACATACCTTTCTGGCCGCAACACTTCTGGCTTTGTGGGCTTTTGTACTGGCGCTTCCGGTCAGCGTTTCAGCGCAAACATCCTTGATTCCGGGATACAACGCGGACAGTTCGTCTGCGTCTACGCAGGAAAGCGACTTGGCTGCCGCAATTCGCGCCGCCAGCGAAGCCGGGGCCAGTGTGATCGTCATCGACAGCGCCGGGCAGGTTGTGACAACGGCAGGCGGCACGGATGCGGGCACGAATGATGCGGCGGGCGATTCGAACAATCCCATGGGTGAGGGATCGCAGCTGATGAAGGCGCAGGAGCGGTTCTCGAAATTCCGTGAGTCCATGCAATCACGGCTTGAGGCGCTGCCGTATTCGGTGTTCGAAGTGAAGTATATCCTGCGTCAGACCAGTCCGGACGGTCGCATTCAGACCTATGTGGAAGTTCTGGGCTGGAACATTCTGTTCCTGTTGTTGGGCCGCTGGCTGTCTATCGAGATATACGGGAAACGCATCGCGCGCCGCTGGGTCGTGGCGCGGATCAAGGATGAACCGCAGGGTTACCGAGAAAAGATGCCCTTCCTTCTGTTCCGGTTCCTGATGGGGATCGGAGCGACGATATTTGCCATGCTCATGGCCCTGATCGTCGGATACCTGTTTTTTGGCGAAGCGGACGATATCTCGATCCAGTTCACGGTCACGGCGATCTTCACGGCGTTCTTCCTGTCGCGCACGGTGTCCGATCTGTGGCGGATGGTATTGTCACCTTACCTGAGTCAATACCGGCTGCCACCGTTCTCGGACCGGGACGCCAAGCGGCTGTATCTGTGGGCTTCGGCACTCGCGACCTATGACATCACGGTTGTTCTGTTTTCGACCTGGGTTGCGGATTTCGGGCTGAACTACAACGTCTACGCCATGGTCTATGGCTGTCTGACAATGGTGGGCGCTTTCGGCAATATTCTGATGATCCTGTTCAATGCCCGGGCTATTTCAAATGCCATCCGGGGCGGCAGAGCGCCGGATCAGGTCTCGTGGTTGTTGCGGTTCGTATCCTTCGGCTGGGCACCTGCACTGATCGTCTATGTCGTGTTCAGCTGGTTCCGTCTGGCGGTTGATCTTGCACTGGAGAACCCAACGCCGCTGCCGCTGATCGCAAGCAGCTATATGATCTTCATGTCCGTCGTCGTTGCCTATGGTGCGATGAACTACGTGCTGGAGCGGTATTTTGACCGTTCGCGCAAGATCAACGAGATAAACGAAGAAACCGCCGCTCCCGAAGCGGATGCCGAGCCCGTGGAAACGCCCGAGGCAGAACAGCGCAAACAGTATCTTCTGACCTATGAAGATCTGGCGCGCCGGGTGGCCGGAATTCTGGCCTTTGTGATTGGTGCCTATGCCCTTGTGGTGATTTGGTACCCCGATGCGGACTGGAGCGAGGACCTGCCGGTTGCACGCGTGCTGGATGTAATGGTCATCATTTTCATCGGCTACATCCTGTTTCATTTCTTTCGCATCTGGATCGACAGCAAGATAGCGGAAGAAGTCGATGATGGCACCGAGGCCGAACTGGGCGATGAGGGCGGGGAAGGCGGGCAAAGCCGGCTGGCGACGCTGCTGCCATTGTTCCGCGGCGCAATTCTGGCCGTTGTGGTCGTGACCATCATGCTGATCGTTCTCATGGAACTTGGTATCAATGTCAGCCCGCTGTTTGCCGGTGCTGGTGTGGTTGGTCTGGCTGTCGGTTTCGGATCTCAAACACTGGTGCGAGACATCTTTTCAGGGGCGTTTTTCCTGATGGATGATGCCTTTCGGAAGGGTGAGTACATCGATATCGGAGACGTCAAGGGAACGGTCGAGAAAATCTCGGTCCGGTCCTTCCAGCTGCGTCACCATCTTGGCGCGCTGAACACGATTCCTTTTGGCGAAATCAAGGTTCTGACGAACTATTCCCGTGACTGGGTGATCATGAAACTGCCGCTGCGCGTGACCTATGACACCGACGTGGAAAAGGTGCGAAAGCTGATCAAGAAGCTGGGGCAGGAGTTGCTGAGCGATCCTGTGATCGGCGAAAACTTCATACAGCCGCTGAAGTCCCAGGGCGTGATCGAGATGCAGGATTCAGCGATGATCATCCGGGTCAAGTTCATGACCAAACCGGGCGATCAGTGGTTGGTGCGCAAGAAGGTCTATCAGGAAATTCGCGAATTGTTCGCGCGGGAAGGCATCAAATTCGCGCATCGCGAAGTCACCGTGAGGTTGGCGGACGGCAAAGAGGCCGATGACTTGACGCCGAAACAGCGTGAGGCGGTAACAGGCGCGGTGCAGGCGGCGATTGATGAGGATTATCTGGACGATATCGGGCCAGGGGGCGATGATCGATAGGGGCGCTCCCGTCGCTTTGGACTGCGTCTCTTACGAGACGCCACCCAAAGCGTTGGGCCCGGCCGCGCGTCCCGCGCGGCGGATGGTCAGTTGGCGTTGAGTGGCCAGACAGGGTCCGAAGCGCCCAGTTTCGACGCAGGCAAATCCCAGCGCATCGTCGCTTCGCCGACCCTCAGCGCAGGGTTGAGGCGATGGCCCGGCCCCCAGCCGGAAGTCTCTGTCGCCGTGCCGTAATCTGTTGTTGCCGGGGTGATGGGCGCGGATTGTGCTTCGTCTTTACCGAGCACGGCCAGAAGTTCGGCGGTGCGCGCCAGAGAGAGATGCGCGTGCATGATGGAATTGCCAGATGCGGCCTCGGCCAGTGCGGACAGGACGGCAGCCGCCATCAGATAGCCGGTCGCGTGGTCCAGAGCCTGAACCGGCAACGGGGTCGGCTTGTCCGCGTTCGCCCACCCCATCCCGGCATGGGCGATACCCGCGCTCATCTGGACAAGGCTGTCAAACCCGCGCCGGGTCGACCATGGACCTTGCCAGCCATAGGCATCCAGCGTGACTTCGATCCGGTTCGGAGCCAGCTCGTCACGTTTGGCCCGGGTCAGACCCAGTGCCTCCAGCGCGCCGGGTCGATACCCGTGTACGAACACATCCGCTTGAGCCAGCAACCCATGCAATCGTTCAAGGCCGGTTTCGGATTTCAGATCAAGATAGGCGCAGCGCTTTCCCAGCGATATGTCGGGGATCACCCCCGGTTCATCCCAGCCAGGCGGATCGATGCGCAAGACCTCGGCTCCGAACCCTGCAAGCGTTCGGGTAGAAACCGGGCCGGCCAGAACGCGCGTCAGATCCAGCACCCGCAACCCGGCCAGAGGCCGGTCAGCGGTGGCCCGAGGTCTGTCGCGCAGATTGACATAGCGCGGTCCCTGCCATCCGATCAAAGGGTCGCGCGACACGGCGCGGCCTTGTGGGTGATCAAGCCATTCCGTCCGGCTGCGCATGGCAGCGGCCACCCCACCTTCGGCAACAACCGCCGTTTCCAGATCCGATACTGACCAAGACCTGACGGCTTTTGCCACGGCTTCACGCTCTGGCTGGGTGGCAAGGACTTTCAACGCGGCAGAGCGATGGCGGGGCAGGTTTGTGTGCAGCCTGATCCAGCCATCAGCGGCTTTGTAGTCGCCCGCGACCGCATCCCACAAACTGGGCATGTCCCAACCTTCCGGTTTGAAGGAATAGCCGAACCACAGAGATGCCAGCCGATGATCGATCGAGACTTCGGGTGCGTTCGTGGACAGGTTGATCGCCTGGATCAGCCGGGCCATTTCCCGCCCCACGGCTGCGAAACTGGCGGTGGCCAGTTCGGAAACGGCAAAGGCGCTTGGCAGAACACCGGCACCGACCCTGTGATAGCTGCCGGCAGCGGGAAGCGTGGCCAGCAGACTCATTGCTGATAGGGGTCGAGACTGTCGCGCAGCCCGTCACCAAGGAAGTTGAACGCCAATACCACGACAATGATCGGCAGCATCGGGATTGCCGTCCAGGGATAGATCTCGATCGACGCGAGGTTCTGCGCGTCATTCAGCATCACGCCCCAACTGACTGCGGGTGCGCGCAGGCCGAGGCCAAGAAAACTGAGCGCCGTTTCCCCCAGGATCATGGCAGGGATCGACAATGTGGCCGATGCAATCAGGTGCGACATGAAGTTGGGCAGCAGGTGCTTGCGGATCACACGGCCAGAACTTGCCCCCATCATCTCGGCGGCTCTGACATATTCCTCTTCCCGCAAAGACAGGAACTTCGCGCGAACCGAGCGCGCCAGGCCCGGCCAGTCCAAGATGCCCAGAATGATCGAAATGATGAAGAACACCGCGACCGGGCTCCAGTTCGAAGGCACGGCGGCGGAAAGGGCCAGCCACAGCGGCAGTTCCGGCAACGAACGCAGGATTTCGATGACACGGTTGATGGTCCAGTCGATACGCCCGCCGAAATAGCCGGCCATCGAACCGAACAGGATGCCAAGAAAGAAGGACACCGAGATACCGATCAGTCCCACCGTCAAAGACAGCTGCGCGCCATAGAGAATTCGGCTGAAGATGTCTCGGCCCAGACGGTCGGATCCCCACAGGAACAGCGTTGTCCCCTCTGGCGGGCAGAACAGATGCGTGTCCGACGGTATGAAACCGGCCAGCTTGTATTCAGAGCCTTCGCAGAAGAACCGGATCGGGCGCGGGTCTTCCGTGTCGGGGACAAACTTCCATTGGAAGGTTTCAAGGTCCGCCTCGGCGACGATCGGATAGACATGTGGGCCGATGAACTCACCCTCGTGAAACCAGTTTACCGATTGTGGTGGCGCGTACAGGTGCTCTCCGTTTCGGTCATTTGGCCCGTAAGGCGCAATAAACCCGGCAAAGGGCAGCATTAGATAACAAAACAGCAGGAAGATGCCCGAGATCAGGCCCAGCTTGTGGGTTTTGAACTTGCGCCAGACCAGAACCCAGTTGGGGGCATCCAGATCGGCGCGTTCCAGCTGCTGAATCGAGGCCTGCGGATCAAACGGCGCATCATCGACATAGCGGTTGTCAGGACGATCAGTCATGCCTCGCGCCCCTCATACCGAATGCGCGGATCCAGCATCACCAGCAGGATATCAGAAATCATCGTGCCGATCAGCGTCAGCAGGGCGACGAACATCAGGATGAACGCGGACAGGAATTGATCCTGCGTCTTCAAGGCAGTCAGCAGTGTAGGGCCAATGGTTTGCAGGCCCAGAACGACCGATACCAGAACCGAGCCGGACACCATCGACGGCAGCAGGTTGCCGATATCGGCGACAAAGGGGTTGAAGGCCACCCGCAGGGGATACTTGGTCAGCATCCGTGACGGGGCCATGCCCTTTGCAATGGCGGTTTCCACATAGGGTTTGCCGAGTTCGTCCAGCATGTTCGCGCGCAGACGCTGCATCATCGCCGATGCGCCTGAAGTGCCGATGACGAAGGTCGGTACGATCAGGTGGATGAGGATGGATTTCAGTTTCTCCCAACTCATCGGCTGGCCTTCGAAACTGGGATCCATCAAGCCCCCGATCGGCAGGTTGAAATACTGGTGGCCATAATAGAACAGGATCAGCGCAAGCAAAAAGTTCGGCGTTGCCAGCCCCAGATACCCCACGAAGGCCGAGGTATAGTCGATCCATGTCCGGGACCGCGCGGCGGCGATAACGCCCAGCGGCAACGCGACGGCATAGACAAACAGGATCGCAGCCAGATTGACCACAACCGTCAACCAAAGCGTGTCGCCGACGATTTCGGAAACGGGACGGTCAAATTCAAAGGACCACCCGTAATTGCCCTGGATCAACCCCGAAAACCCGTGCGGTCCGGGCCAGAATCCCATCCAGATCAGGTATTGTTCCCACATCGGACGGTCCAGAGCGTATTCAGCGCGCAGGAACTCTGCCTTTGCGACACCTGCCGACTGGCCCGAGGCCTGAAGTTCAGCGATCTGGTTGCTCAGATAGTCGCCGGGCGGAAGGTTGATGATTACAAAAACCAGAACCGAGACCACCAACAAAGTCAGCAGCATCGTGAAAAAGCGATACACCACGTAGCGCAGCATGATCATTTAGCTGCTCCTGCTCAATCGGCGAAAAAGAACTCTTCCGGGCGGTGAATGCCGAAATGTGCACCGGGTTCCCAGGCCCACATAGCCTGTTCCGGAACATTTCGCAGGCGGTTTGACACCACAATGGGCTGGGGGGCGCCGTTCAGGATGCCGATGGCATAGACCTGATCGGCATGGATTTTCAACATCTCGGTCCAGACAGCCGCGCGTTCTTCATCGGTCGTGGCGATTTGCCATTCATGCGCCAATTCCATCAGGCGCTGCGCCTCTGGCATGTCGGGGGCTTCACCCGCTTCGCCACCGGTCTGATAGTGCTGCCCCCATTTTGGCCAGGCCAGGAACACCTGATCTGTCGGAGCGAGATAAGCCGGGGACGTATGCGCCTGCGGAATACCATCATCCCAACCGAACCAGACGGACGCCATCGAATTGCCCGCGAACACACGGTTGCGTAGGATGTCCCTGTCCAGCGGGCGCATGACCAGTTTGACACCGATTTCACGCCAGGTATCGGTTACGATCTGAAGCGCGTTTTCGACTTCCTGCCGCTCACCTGCGGTTTCGATTACCAGCTCCATTGGGCGACCGTCAGGCAACAGGCGAATGCCGTTCTTGTCGCGCTGATCCAGACCAGCCTCATCCAAAAGCGCATTGGCCTGATCAACATCGTATTGCGCCCAGGCCGCAGCGTTTTCTTCACTGTAGAAGGGCGAGGCGGGAAGAACCGAGTTCGCGGCGGGGTGTGCGAGTTTGAAGTAAAGCGCCTGGTTGATGGTCTGCCGGTCGATGGCCAGCGACAAGGCGCGCCGCACGCGAACGTCCCTCAGTACATCGCGCCAGACATCATCAGAAAAGTTCAGGTTCGGGTAGATCGCGATCTGCGAGGCCACGCCGGTTTTCCACAACAGCGTTTTGTATCCGCCTTGTGCTTCGCCTTTCTTGAGGATCGACGCGTCTCGGAAGGCAAGGCCACGGCCTTGCAGGTCGCTTTCACCGGCGTTGGTCTTGGCGGCAACAAGACCGGGGGCGACGATCTCCATCTCGACCACGTCAATATAGGGAAGTTGCACCCCCTTGCTGTCGATCCGGTGATAATAGGGGTTGCGCACAAAGTTGTGACGGATTTTCTTGCCCGAACTGGCGTTCAGCCATGGCTGCAACGTGGGAAGTTCGTGGTTGTCGAACTTGTAAAGATTATCCAGCTTGTTGTGCAGCGCCGCCCAGCTTTTGACCCGGGCATCTTCAACCTGAAAGGCAAGCTCTTCCGCGTCCGCGTATTTCTCGTGATACTGTTTCAGAAACGCGGCCGGCCGGTAAATAAACGGCGGTCGTGCTTGTGCCAGAGATTGCAGGAAGTTCGGGTTCGGGTCGTCCCATTCGAAGATCACGGTGGTCTCATCGGGAAACGTGACCGTGGGCAATTTACCTTCGACGATCAGAAAATCGGGTGGGCCTGACGGGCTGAGCAACTCGTTGCTGGCGACGTCTTCCCACCAATAGCGGAAGTCTTCCGAGGTAAAGGGTGAGCCGTCCGACCACTTGTGCCCTTCGCGCAGTTTCAGGGTAAATTTGCGATTGCCCTCGTTTTCATACGAGGCCAGCAGGTCGGGTACCAATTCGTAATCTTGGTTGAACCCAACCAACCTTGCATAGCCATAGACAACCATCTGCCGGATATCTTTGGATCGCGTGACCATAGTGCGCAGAGTGCCACCCGGTTTCCCGAATTCTCTTCCTTTTGCGGCCAGATCCACAATCAGAGGGTCCTTGGGCAAACGCCCCTGCACTGGCGGAAGATTGCCGCTTTCAACCTCGGCGCTCCAGAAGGCGCTTTCCTGAGGTGTTGGGATTGTATCTGCCGCCGCGGGCAGGATCCCTGAAAACGCCAGCATAGCAGCCAGCAGCAGAGGGCGAATGGTATTAAACATGGCAACGTACCTTATGGCCCGGTTCCAATTCCACCAGTGAGGGTATCACGGTGTCCGAGAAACGAAAGGCTTCATCCCAACTGTCCGGCGCGCCGGCACCCAGAGAAACCAATTGAAGGTCAATCGGGCGATTGATGTCGGGTTCGGGTTGAGCGGCAATCAGCGCCTTGGTGTATGGATGGCGCGGATTGTAGAAAAGAGTTTCGGGCGGTGCCTGTTCGACGATCAGACCCCGACGCATGACGGCAACTTCGTCAGCGATCCGTGCGACAACGGCCAGATCATGTGAGATGAACAGGTAGGACAGGTTCAGGCTGTCTTGCAGGTTTTCCAGCAACGTCAGGATTTGTTCCTGAACAGATACATCCAATGCCGAGGTCGGTTCGTCGCACACGATCAACTGCGGGTCCAGCATCATGGCCCGCGCCACTGAAAGGCGCTGTCGCTGCCCTCCGGAAAACGCGTGCGGATAGCGTTTGAGCATATCACCCGTCAGGCCGACGCGCTGCAACATCTCGGCGGCCTTGTCACGCTGTTCGGCTGTTGTGCCGATGCGGTGGATTTCCAGTGGTTCGGTCAAGGCGTCCTGAATGCGCATCCGGGGGCTGAGCGAACTGTAAGGGTCCTGAAAAACCATCTGTGCCTTGCGCTGAAACGCTGTGCGCTGGGCTCGGGTCATGTTGTGCACCGTGATCGGGTCGGCATCGGGGGCGGTACGAAACAGGACTTCACCACCGGGGTCGGGCAATTCAGCCCCCAGGGCGATGCGGGCCGCCGTTGTCTTTCCCGATCCGCTTTCACCGACAATTGCCAAAGTCTTGCCGCGCGCCAGGTTCAGGTCGACTCCTCGGCAGGCATAGATTGCTTTGTCGGATTGCCATCCTTTGCTGGACCGCATGGTGTAGGTCTTGGACACATCCTTCATCTGAAGGATCAGATCCGTGTCGGGCATCGGTATACCCACCGCATCCTGGTCCGGTATTTCCGGCGCGGCATCAAAAAGCTGCTTGGTATACGGGTGTGCGGGCGCGGTCAGGATCGGGGCGGCAGGGCCGGCCTCCATGATACGTCCCTTGTGCATGACGACGACCTGCTCGGCCATGTTGGCGACGACACCCAGATCATGAGTCACCAGAATGAGCGCCATGCCGGTTTCACGCTGCAATTCCTTGATCAGGCCCAGAACCTGCGCCTGCGTGGTCACATCCAGTGCGGTGGTCGGTTCGTCCGCGATCAGCAATTCTGGTTTTGACACCATGGCCATGGCGATCATGGCACGTTGGCGCATACCGCCGGACAACTCGAAAGGGTAGGAGTCATAGGCGCGCTGTGGATCAGGGAACCCGACGCGTTCGAATTGCGTCAGGACCTTTTTGCGTGCCGCGGACTCGGACAGCCCACGATGTAGCCACAAAACCTCGCTGACCTGATTGCCAATCCTGTGCAGCGGGGAAAGCGATCTCATGGGCTCCTGAAAGATCATTGAAACCCGATTGCCGCGGATGTCGCGCAGCTCACGTTCGGAAACCGTGGTGAGCTCGCACATGCCCTTGGAATCGTTCAGGGTAATCGTGCCGCTTCGAATCTGCGCCGTGCGGGGCAGGATACGTAAGGCTGCGCGGCATGTGATTGTTTTTCCCGATCCCGATTCTCCGACAAGGGCAAGCGTCTGTCCGGCTTGGACATCGAAGTTCACATCCGTGACCACGGAATTGCCCGTACCAAAGCCGATGCTGAGGTCTCTTACGGACAACAACGCGCTCATGCGGGTTTTCCACCCGTTTGACCGTTCGATGACATCGGTTACTTCAACTCCCCGTGATTTTTTGTTCAGTGTCGCGCGGTTCCGCCCGTCTAGTCAAACCCGTTCTTGGGCCGAAATGTCGCGAAATCGTGAAACTACGGGCTTCGTCGCTACACAAAGTCTTGAGATTTTGCCATCAAGGACGGCATCGGGCGCATTTATGCTCTCGAATGGTATCAAGGAGATATTTTCCGGTGTCCGAGAATCAAAGCCGTCTGGATCTGTTCATCGATCGCATGGTGTCACAGCGCGCTTGTCTGGATCACGCAATCCGGCTCACTGCGGGCATGGCGGGTCCGGTGTTCGAATTGGGTTTGGGCAACGGGCGTACGTATCACCATCTTGTGCAGCACATGGATGGCCGCCCGGTCTATGTGTTCGAACGCGCGGTGGCTTCGCACCCCGACTCGACCCCGCCCGAAGATCACGTGATTCTGGGCGATGTGCGGGATACCCTGCCTGCATCGGTTGAGCGGTTCGGCGCGTCAGCCAGCCTGATCCACGCGGATCTTGGTGGGCACAATCGCGAAAAGAATGACAAATTCGCGCGGTTTGTATCTCCGCTCATCGAGCCTTTGCTTGCTCCGGGCGGGCTGATGGTCTCAAGTGATCGGATGTATTTCGAAGGGCTGACCGAGATGCCGTTGCCCGAAGGCGCCGTCGAAGGGCGCTGTTTCATATATCGCCGCTGACCGAAAAGGAGTAACGGCATGATTTTTTACGATTGCTCCACTGCTCCAAACCCCCGTCGTGCGCGGATGTTCATTGCCGAAAAAGGATTGGATATCGAAACGCATGAGGTCTCGATTGCGAAAGGTGAACAATTGAGCGAAGCCTTTCGCGCCGTGAACCCACGGGCCACGATCCCGGTTCTGGTAACGGATGACGGAACCGTTCTGACAGAAAATCTGGGCATTGCGGCATTCCTGGAGGCACGGTTTCCCGAACCGCCTTTGATGGGCCGAACCCCCGAGGAAAAAGGATTGGTTCTGATGTGGAACGCGATCGTCGAACATCAGGGCGGGGCACCGATTGCCGAGGCTCTGCGCAATGGACATACTGCCTTCAAGGATCGCGCCATTCCAGGCCCTTCCAATCATGCGCAGATTCCCGAACTTGCACAGCGCGGGCGCGAGCGTGTGGCATCCTTCTTTGAAATGCTGGAATCACGTCTGACGGAAAGCCCGTTTGTGGCCAGTGACGTGTTTTCCCTGGCGGATATCTCGGCTTTCGTTTTTGTCGATTTCGCCCGCGTCATCAAGATGCGTATCCCGGAAGACAACGAGGCCACCCTGGCGTGGTTTCAAGCTATCCAATCTCGTCCAAGCGCAAGCCTGTAAACCGGCCGAACCGCGCCGGGTTGCGTTGTGATCGGCACTGTACAGAAATGTCTAGACAGATGTGAACAGTGCAACTAGCGTCTCCTCAGATTCTGTTCAGGGGAGGTCGGGATGAAATCCCAATATCGCGTCGTGGTCATCGGAGGAGGCGTTGTCGGGGCCTCGGTTCTGTATCACCTGGCCAAGTTTGGCTGGTCGGATGTCGTCATGTTGGAGCGGCGGCGGCTGGCGTCTGGGTCGTCCTGGCACGCAGCGGGGGGCATTCATGCTTTGAATGCCGATCCGAACATGGCGTCTTTGCAGGCCTATACGATTGATCTGCTCAGCGAGATCGAGAAGGAGTCAGGCCAGAATATCGGCCTGCACATGACCGGTGGTCTGACGCTGGCGGGAACCCCCGAACGGTGGGAGTGGTTGCAGGCCAATTACCGCATCTTCCAGTCCATCGGCATTGATGACTGTGAACTGCTGAGCCCTGAAGAGGCGCAGAAACGCTGCCCGATCATGTCCACCGATGGCATTCTGGGCGCGATGTGGGCCGACCGCGAAGGCTATATCGACACCACAGGCACCGTGCAGGCCTATGCCACAGCCGCGAAAAAGCGCGGGGCGGAATACTATGAGGAAACCAAGGTCGAGGAACTGATCCAGACGGCGGATGGCTGGCAGGTGGTGACCGACAGGGGCACGATCACTTGCGAACATGTGGTCAACGCCGCCGGCCTGTGGGCCAAGCAGGTGGGGCGCATGGCAGGGGTCGAACTGCCGGTTTCTCCGCTGAAACACCATTACCTGATCACCGACACGGTGCCCGAGGTCGCCGCGGCCGATTTCGAGATGCCGATGACCGTGGATCTTGAGGGCTTCACCTATATGCGGCAGGACCAGAAGGGCGTTCTGGTCGGCATTTATGAGGTCGATCACGAGCACTGGGCCATGGACGGAGCGCCGTGGAATTATGGCGAAGAGCTGTTCCAGGAGCAGCTGGACCGTATCGAAAACGAGCTGACGCTGGGGTTCGAACGCTATCCGGCGATCCAGAACGTGGGAATCAAGACATGGGTGAACGGCGCGTTCACCTTCTCGCCCGACGGCAACCCTCTGGTCGGTCCGGTGCCGGGCAAGCGGGGCTATTGGACCGCCTGCGCGGTGATGGCCGGGTTCCTTCAAGGCGGCGGCGTCGGCAAGACGTTGGCCGAATGGATGATCCATGGCGAGCCCGAGGCCGACGCCTGGCCGATGGACGTGGCGCGCTATGGCGACTATGCCCAGAACAAGCGCTATATCCGCGAGACGACGGGGCAGTTCTATTCCCGCCGCTTCGTGATGACCTATCCAAACGAGCAACTGCCCGCCGGGCGGCCGCTGAAAATGGCACCGGCGCATGATGCGATGACCGAGGCAGGGTGCAAATGGGGCGTCAGCTGGGATCTTGAAGTACCGCTTTATTTCGCGCCGAAAGGGTTCGAGGAAACCCCGACGCTCAAGCGTTCGAACGCGCATGACATCGTGGCCGAGGAATGCAATGTGATCCGCGAAGGTGCGGGCTTGCTGGATATTTCGGGCTTTTCTCGGTTCGAGGTTTCCGGTCCGAACGCAGAAGCCTGGCTGGATATGGTAATGGCCTCCAAGCTCCCCGGCCCGGGTCGTGCGAAACTGGCCCCGATGTTGGGTGAGGATGGGCGGCTGAAGGGCGATCTGACGGTGCTGAACTGGGGCGACGGGACCTGGTGGATCATGGGCAGCTATTACCTGCGGGCCTGGCATATGCGCTGGTTCGACGATCACATGATGGATGGCGTCAATATCCGTGATTTGGGCGAGGAATATTGCGGCTTTGCCGTGGTCGGGCCGAAGTCACAGGCGATTGTGGAAAAACTGGCGGAACAGGATATCTCGGGCTTGAAGTTCATGGGGTGCGGCGATTTCGATATCGGCCTCGTGCGCGCCCGCGTCGCCCGCATGTCGGTGACCGGAGAAAAAGGGTACGAGATCAACTGCCGCTATGGCGACCATATCAAGCTGCGCCGCATCCTGCTGGAAGCAGGGGCCGAGGAAGGCATCCGCGAATGCGGCTTCAACGCGATGCTGTCAACACGGCTTGAAAAAAGCTTTGGCATCTGGTCGGCGGAATTCACGCAAGCCTATACACCGGGCATGACCGGAATGGATCGCTGGATCGCCTGGGACAAGGACTTTGTTGGAAAGGCGGGCGCGCTTGCCGAACGTGACGGCAACGGCCCCGCGCAAATTCAGGCGACATTGGAAATCGATGCTCTGGACGCAGATGCCAGCGGATACGAACCGGTCTGGGCCAATGGCGAACGCGTTGGGTTCGTAACCTCGGGCGGCTACGGGCACTACACCGGCAAGTCACTGGCGATGGCCCTGATCGATCGGGACAAGGCGGAACCGGGCACGGAACTGTCCGTCCACGTGGTGGGGGTTGAACGCCCGGCGCGCGTGATTGCGCCGTCACCTTATGACCCCGAAGGCAAAGCGATGCGAGGCTGATCATGACTGCTGCGGAGCGCGGGCGCCGACGGCGGGGGCGGGGGGCTGAAGCCGCCCCGCAGCCCGGTCGCGATGTGAACTATCGCCAGCTCAGGAACCCTTTCCCACAGATGGAAGTGTTCCCGGCCGATCAGATCGCGGATATGCATGACACCGCCTTGCGGACACTGGAAGAGTTGGGGGTAAAGACCCTGCTGCCCGAGGCGCGGAAACTGTTCAAACAGGGCGGCGCGCGGGTGGATGAAGACACTGAGATGGTGTTTATCGGGCGCGAGATGGTTGAAGCCGCAGTCGCGTCAGCGCCCAAATCCATCGCCTGTCGCGCCGGCTCGCGGCGTCGCGATTTTACTCTCGAACTGGGCTCGCTGGTGTTTCAACCCGGAGCCGGCGCGCCGAACGCAACCGATCTTGAACGTGGTCGGCGCCCGGCGACAGGTCAGGATTACCTGGAGTTTCTGAAGCTCACCCATCATTTCGACGTGTTCCAGATGATTTCGCCACAGGTCGAACCGCAGGATGTGCCGACCCATCTGCGCCATTACTTCACGACTCGGGCCCAGATGGAACTGACGGACAAGTTTCCGTTCTTCTTCTCGCGCGGGACGCCGCAGGTGATGGACTGTTTTGAGATGCTGACCACGGCCCGCGGTCTTTCGGATGATGCGTTCCAGGGCAACGCGCATTGCTATACGATCATCAACACCAACAGCCCGCGCACCTTGGACATCCCGATGGCGCAAGGTCTGATCGACTTCGCCCGCCACGGTCAGATGTCGATCATCACACCCTTTACTCTGATGGGGGCGATGGCACCGATCACCGTGGCCGGGGCGATCACCTTGTCCCATGCCGAGGCCCTTGCCGCGCTGACTTTGACCCAACTTGTCAATCCTGGTGCGCCGGTCTGCTATGGCACGTTCACCAGTAACGTGGACATGAAGTCCGGCGCGCCCGCCTTTGGCACGCCCTCGCACTTTCAGGCATCACTGGCTGCGGGCCAACTGGCGCGGCATCTTGGTTTGCCCTGGCGGTCGGCTGCCGGATCGGCGTCAAACACCAACGACGTACAGGCCGCAAACGAGAACCAGTTTGGCCTTTGGGGATGCCTTATGGCCGGTGCAACGGTGATCATCCACTCCGCAGGCTGGTTGGAAGGCGGGTTGACGGTTTCCTTCGAAAAGCTGGTCTGCGATGCGGAAGTGCTGAATATGGTCGCCGAACTGTGCGCGGGCGTTCAGGCAGGGCCGTCCGAGATCGGGTTTGAAACTGCATTGAGTGAGGTTGAACCCAGTGGCCACTTCTTTGCATCAAGCCAGACGATGGAGCGCTATAATACTGAGTTCTATCAACCGCATGTCCATGACTACGCCAATTTCGGCACCTGGGCCGAACGCGGGTCTGTGGACGCAAACCATCGGGCAACGGATGTTTGGAAAGGCATTCTGAACGACTTCCAGGCGCCCGCTGTCGACAATGATCGGACAGGTGATTTACATGACTTCATTGCCCGTCGTACCGCCGAGGGCGGGGCACCGCCGGAGAGTTGAATGAGCCCGAAACCGATCCTTCATCGCGATGACCCCGAGGCCGAACCATTGATCGGCAACATCAAGGTCACGCGTGACGACTGGCTGAACGTGGCAATGGATGTGCTGATTTCGGACGGGGTGGACCAGATCAAGGTCCTGAACCTGGCCGAACGGATGGCAGTATCGCGGTCGTCGTTCTATTGGTACTTCAAATCCCGGCAAGAGTTGCTGGATGCATTGCTGGCGCGCTGGCAGGCCACCAACACCGCCGCCTTGGTCGCGCAGGCCGAAGCACCAGCCGAGACGATAACGGCGGCCGTCTGCAACGTTCATCGGTGCGTGGTGAACACCGATCTGTTCGATACGGCGCTGGATTTTGCCGTACGTGACTGGGCGCGAAAATCAGGCAAGGTGCGGCGTATGCTGGACCAGTCGGACGCCCGCAGGCTGGAAGCGCTGCACGCCATGTTCGCCCGCTACGGCTATTCCGAGATCGAAGCCGAAACCCGGGCGCGCGTGCTGTATTACATGCAGATCGGTTATGATCTGGCGCAATTGAACGAACCTATCGAAATGCGGCTGTCGATGGTGCCGCATTACCTCTACGCCTTCACAGGTGTCGAGCCGAAACCCGAGGAAGTTGAAGAATTCAGCGCGTATTCCCTGCGCTTTTGGAAAGGAAACCAGACATGAGCCAACCAGACGCAATCATCATCGGAACCGGCGTGATCGGCGCGGCTATTGCGTTCGAGATGTCCAAGGCGGGATGGAAAACCCTGTCATTGGACCGGAATTCTCAGGTCGGGCACGGTTCTACCGCGGGGTCCTGCGCGATTATCCGGATGCATTATTCTACATTTGATGGAACCGCGTTTGCCTGGGAAGGCTACCACTACTGGCGCGACTGGGCCGCGTATCTTGGCTTGCCGGAAGACGCCAACCTTGCGCAGTTCCGCGAAACCGGCTGTCTGGTCATGAAAACCGAGGCGAACGGGATGCTGGAAAAGCACATGCGCAATTCGTCCGAGCTGGATTGCCCGTTCGAGGAATGGTCAGATGAAAAAGTGCTGGAACGCTTGCCGGTCTATTCGCTGGACAGCTTTGCCCCCGCGCGCCGTATGGACGATCCTGAATTCGGCCAACCCAACGGGCGCAGAATGACGGGCGGTGTGTACTGGCCTCAGGCGGGTTATGTCACCGACCCGGCCCTGTCGGCCCAGAACCTGATGGATGCCGCGAAGCTGCATGGGGCAGAGGTGCGCACCGGCGCTGAAGTCACGGAAATCCTGACCGAGGGCGGGCGCGTTTCCGGCGTCAAGCTGGCCTCGGGCGAGGAAATCCACGCCAAGGTTGTGGTCAATGTGGCAGGACCTGGTTCGTCCATCATCAACAAGATGGCCGGCGTTCTGGACGATATGACCATCAAAACCCGGCCCTTGCGGCAAGAGGTCGTGCACGTTCCAGCCCCTGAAGGGTTCGATTTTGAACACGACGGAACCATCGTTTCGGACAGTGACATTGCCTGCTATTGCCGGCCGGAACACGGCAATCACATCCTTGTCGGATCTGAGGATCCGGAATGTGATCCGCATCAGTGGTGCGAGGACGATGTGAACTACAATCGTGAATTCACCGATCAATGGACCACGCAGGCCATGCGGTATGCGCAGCGTGTGCCCAGCCTTGGTATTCCATCGAAAACGCGGGGCGTGGTTGACCTGTATGATGCGTCTACCGACTGGATTCCGATCTATGACAAATCCAGCCTGCCGGGGTTCTACATGGCCTGTGGGTCAAGCGGAAACCAGTACAAGAATGCGCCGATTGCGGGCAAGATGATGGCGGCACTGATCGATTACTGTGAAGGTGGCGCCGATCACGACGCGAAACCGTTGCAGTTCGAATTGCCATATATCAAGCGGACAATCGACGTGGGCTTCTACTCGCGCAAACGCCCGATCAATGAGGAAAGCAGTTTCTCGGTTCTGGGCTAGTCGCGTTTCGCAAACGGTCTATGTCGTGTGTGGCTGTCAACAAGCCCGGCCCTGACATGACCGACCGAAAGACAACCGTATTGATCCTTGGCAGCGCCCCATCGGCGCTGGAGGCGCGGGCATGGTCGCGCGCGCCTTTCACGCATATCGTCGCCATCAACAACGCGTGGCGCATCCGAGAAGACTGGGATTACCTGATCCACCCCGAAGACTTCCCGGCAGAGCGCCGCCCTGGAAAAGTTTTTGGCACTCAACAGATAGTCACTGCCGACGAATATGTCCCAAGACAGAATGACTATGGCGGGTTCGTCTATGCCGGCGGAACGATGGCTTTCACGGCAGGCTATTGGGCTTTGTCAGCCCTGAAGCCGGATGTTCTGGCTTTTTCCGGTTGCGACATGATGTATTCAGGATCGGGACGAACACATTTTTACGGAAATGGCACTGCGGACCCTTTGCGAGAGGACGTGACACTGCGTTCGCTTGAAGCGAAGGCCGCCCGACTGGGTCTTTTTGCAGCCGCTCAGGGGTGCAGAACCGTACGGTTATCCGGCGCACCAAGCCGGCTGGTGTTTCCATCCGTCAACATATCTGACCTGACAGCCGCACCGCTTCCCGATATTGCAGCCATGCACAATGTGCAGCGAATGGAAGATGATCTTGGATATTATGTAGCCTCGGGACGGTATTGGGAAGTTGAACACCGGTTCGACCCTGCTGCGATTGACGCATTGGATCGTATGTGGCTAAGGGCCTATCGGCTTGCCGTATCGGAGAACGCGGCCTGACACCGTTCAGGCGGCGGCGAAGGTAACCCAGGCCCAAACCATCGCAACATAAGTTAAGTTGTGCATCAACTGATCCAAACCTGCAGCGCGCCAAAAAGCGGGTTGCGTTGGCTCAAGTCGCTTTTTGTCTGAATAGCTGGCCTTGATGAAATCGATATTGAAATGGATGAACCATTCCAGCGCCCCGACAATCAGAATAAAAGACAACGGCGCGCCGAACACCAAAAAAACGACGACAGAACCCACAACATGCACAGCGGCATGTTGCGCGCGTCCCAAGTGAAAATACTCACCCCGACCGGAAAGCATCTTCGGTGTCTGGAGGTAGTAGTCAGCGAACATATGCTTGATCAGCAAAAGACAAAGCATAAGAAACACTGCGCCAATACTGGCAGTCAAAAGAACCCTCCCGATATCGTTCTGACGCCAACATTAGGCAATAAAACGGGCACGCGTAAATGAACTAGTTCACATTCGGTCAAGAAATTTTCCAAAAGGGAAAAATTTGCTTATCCTGTCTGGATGATATTTGATTCATGCTGTTGAAATTGCATGCATTGCGTTTAATCCACGTCGAAGGTCAGCAGCAGGGGCAGGTTCCATAGAACGCACAATTTTCCGCTTTATCTGGAAATACTCCAAGCGCGAACAGCTGATCCTGCTGGCCGTGACGGCGACGCTGTTTCCTTTGCTGTACCTCACACTTGAGTTGCCAAAACGAATAATCAATGACGCGATCGGGTCGTCCACCTCTGAGGTGACGATCTGGGGCTATTCCATGTCGCAGACCAGTTTTCTGGTCGTTCTGTGCTTTGCCTTTCTGGCGGCCGTGCTGTGCCACGGCCTGATGAAAATGCGCATCAACACCATGAAGGGCGTGCTGAGTGAACGGATGCTGCGGCGCTTTCGCTATCAGTTGATCAGCCGGGCGCTGCGCTTTCCTCAACCCTATTTCGAGCGTGTAAGCCAAGGTGAAATGGTGTCAATGATCACCGCCGAAAGCGAGCCGATGGGCGGCCTGATGGGCGATGCGATCAGCCAGCCGGTTCTTCAGGCCGGCCAAATGATCACCATACTTTCCTTCCTGTTCCTGCAAAGTGTCTGGTTCGGGCTGGCCGCGGTGGCGCTGATACCCTTGCAGGCCTGGTTGATCCCCAAGCTGCAACGCCAGATCAATCTGCTGAACAAAAAACGCATTCAGGAGGTTCGGGTTCTGGCGGCGCAGATCGGCGAGAACGCAGCGGGCGCGTCCACCCTGCGGACCAATGGCGGCTGGCGTTTTCGCCGGTCGATGATCTCAGAGCAATTGGGACGCCTGTTCGGCATCCGTTTCGAGATCTATCAAAAGAAGTTTTTCATGAAATTCCTGAACAACTTCATCTCGCAGCTTACACCGTTCATGTTCTATCTGGTTGGTGGTCTGTTGGTGCTTCAGGGCTCGGTTTCGCTGGGGGCGCTGGTTGCCGCATTGGCTGCGTACAAGGATCTCAGCTCACCTTGGAAGGAACTGCTGACCTATTACAACCAGACCCAGGACATGTCGCTGCGCTGGGATGTGGTTCTTGACCGTTTTGCCCCGGCCGGAATGCATGATGAAACCTTGTTCAAAGGTGAACCTACCGAGTGGCCGCACCTGAACGGCGACATCGTGCTGGATCACGTTTCGGTGCGCGACATGGATGGCAATCAGGTGCTTGATGATCTGGACCTCAGTTTTCCTGCCGGAAAGACAATTGGGATCGCCGCCCCCAGCGAGGAAGATCGACGCGCCATCGGCGAATTGCTGACACGGGAAATACGTCCAAGTGCTGGCCAGGTTCGGATCGGGGATCTGAAACTGGCCGAGGTGCATCAGGCGGTTGTCGCCGCGCGTATCGGGTATGTCACATCACGCCCTGTCATGTTTCAGGGTACGCTGGGCGACAACGTGATGATGCCGATGCGGTTCAAACCGCTGACTGACCCGCCGGACGATCCGGATTTTCTTGAAACTCTGAGGGCGGGCAACAGTGCCGATCCGTTCAGGGCGGAATGGCTGGACCCAACTCTGGCCGGCTTTCAGGACGCCGCAGAACTGCGTGCCTGGTGGTTGCAGTTGATTGATGGAATGGGGTTTGGCGCAGCGCTGTTCCAACGAGGCGCCGAACAGAGTTTCGATGCGGCCGAGCATTGTGAATTGGCAAAGAAACTGATCGAGCTGCGCCCGGTCGTGCAGCAGGCCGTTCGGGAGGCCGGGCTGGAACAACAGGCGCTTGTCTTTGACCGGAACACCTATAACGCGGCCCTGCCTGTGGCTGAAAACCTGCTTTTCGCAACGCCACGTGTTCCTGTGACACAGGCTTTGCTTGCGCAGCAAAAGGTCTTTCTCGGACAGTTGCGTGAACTGGGGCTGGACGAGACATTGATCGCGTTGACACGCGATGTGATCGACATGCTGCGCCAGATCTTCGGGATCGATGGAACCGACCACCCGTTGTTCCAAAAGCTTGGTCTTGATGCAAAAACCTATGAAATTGCAGTGGATCTGGTGGACCAGACCCGCAAAGAAGGTTCGGACGGGCTGGATGACGAACAGCTTGCCAACATGTTGGCGGTGCCATTTGTGATCTCTGCCGAACAGATCGGACCTGCGTTCACGGATGAACTGAAGGATCGCATCCTTGAACTCCGGCACAGCCATTCCGAGAAACTGATGGAGCGTTTGCAAGACGTCTTCGTTCCATTGGATCCGAACGTCTTTGCGCCCGGATTGACGGTCATGGAAAATGCGCTGTTCGGAAAAGTCAGCCAGATTGGCGGTTCCCGTTCAGACGAAGCCCGCAAGCTGATTGTCGATGTGTTGGCTGAAAACGGCGCGCGCCCATTGGTCACAGAGCTGATCTATGATGTGCAGGTTGCTTTGGGCGGTCAGAATCTTCCGGCGGTATTTGCCGAGCCCTTGGCCTTTACCCGTGCGACGATCAAGAAACCTGACATCCTGATTCTGGAAAATGCGCTGGCCAGCTACGACATGAAAACGCAGGTGGCGGTCTATAAACGGCTCCGTGAACTGCTGCCGGACACCACTGTTGTCTATCTGAATGATCAGTTCGAAAACCCCGGTGCATTCGACATGTATGTGGAAATCCGGCAAGGTCGTGTGGTCTCGGACGGAGGGCCTGTGGAGGTGGAGGAAGACAGTGCGGCATCGGCGGACTTGACGCGGAAACTACGCGCCTTGGAACAAACCCCCTTGTTTTCGGGTCTGGATCGGCGTCAGCTGCGCCTGCTGGCCTTTGGCGCGCGCTGGTTTGATGCCGAGCCGGGGCAGGTGGTGTTCTTGAAAGATGACCAACCCACCGACGGTGCCTATGTGGTGCTGGAGGGCGAAGCAGGTCTGTACCTGCCGCAAGAACAGGGGCCTGACCAATTGATCACCAAAGTCGGGCCTGGTGCTTTGGTCGGAGAGTTGGGCCTGATCAGAAAAGAACCGCGTGCGCTGAGCATGGTGGCAGAAACCCAGCTTTCCTGCTTGCGGATCGGTGAAGAAGAATTCCTTGCCGTTGTGGAAAACGACGCGGCGACCGCATTCAAGCTGTTGCAGGTGATCGCCGGCTATGTGTCCAATTAGCGATCAGCAGTCCGTGTTGCAGAACAAATCATAAAGCAGACGGATCACTTTTTCCGTGGCGCCGTCGCGCAATGAATAATAGATCGTTTTGCCTTCCCGACGCGTCGAGACCAACTCTTCCTCGCGCAGGCGCGCCAGCATCTGGCTGACTGCGGCCTGCCGCAGCTGAAGCAGCTCTTCAAGTTGGCCAACGGATTTTTCACCACCACCAAGATGGCACAAGATCATCAGACGCCCCTCGTGCGCCAGTGTTTTAAGAAATGCAGCCGCGCGTGCAGCATTGTCTTTCATGTCCGGCAGAGCGTCTGTTGGGTGTTCCTGAGGTTCGGTTTCGTTAAGTGCCACTTTCTGACCGTCATATCGCGTTTGTGATGCCAATATGCATCAAGGCCATTGATATTGTCACCCCTCGGTTGCCGGGGCGCCCCCTTGAAAAGCGTTGCCTTCAACGTAATCGCATGGGTCTTCCTGCATTTGCAGATGCAAACCGTCTCCGTCATATGGGTGCGCGCGGGCCAGGTCTTCATCGACATCGATCCCAAGGCCCGGAGCATCCGGGGCGGCGACAAAGCCATTCTCGACCCGGATCGAGCCCTTGATCAGTTGATCGTGGAACGGTGTTTCGATGGTTTCCAGAAGCAGCAGGTTGGGAATGGACGCCGCCAGATGTATATTGGCGGCCCATTCCACCGGACCGGCATAGAGGTGCGGTGCCATCTGCGCGTTGAAGACCTCGGCCATGGCGGCGACTTTCTTCATCTCCCATATTCCGCCTGCGCGTCCCAGGGCCGGTTGCAGGATTTCGGCCGCTCCGGCGCGCAGGACGGCTCCGAATTCGGCCTTTGTGGTCATCCGTTCTCCGGTGGCAACCGGAATGCGTACATTGCGCGCGACGCGGGCCATGTCTTCGATATTGTCCGGCGGCGTAGGTTCTTCGAACCACAGGGGTTGGAATGGTTCCAACGCCTGCCCCAGCCGAATTGCACCGGCTGTGTTGAACTGGCCATGCGTACCGAACAGCAGATCGGCCCTGTCCCCCACGGCCTCACGGATCGCCTTGCAGAAGGCAACGGACATGGAAATGTCGCGCATCGCGGGCATGTGCCCGCCGCGGATGGTATAGGGGCCTGCGGGGTCGAACTTCACGGCGGTGTAGCCACGGTTTACCATTTCCGCCGCCGTTTCACCGGCCTGTTCGGCAGAGGTCCAGAAATCGTTCAGGTTGTGCTGGGGCAGGGGGTAAAGGTAAGTATAGGCCCGGATCCGGTCATTCATCCTGCCGCCCAGCAGCGCATGCACCGGCCTGTCGCGATCTTTGCCCAGAATGTCCCAGCAGGCTATTTCCAACCCCGAGAATGCGCCCATCACCGTCAGGTCCGGCCGCTGCGTAAAGCCGCTGGAATAGGCGCGGCGGAACATGAGTTCAATGTTTTCGGGGTTTTCTCCCAACATATGCCGGTCGAACACGTCCTGAATGACATGACGCATCGCTTCGGGGCCCACGGACGAGGCATAACACTCACCCCATCCCGTGATGCCGGTATCGGTCGTCACTTTGACAAGTATCCAGTATCGCCCTCCCCAGCCAGGAGCGGGCGGGGCGGTGACGATGACGTCTAGATCCTGAAGTTTCATCCCAAGTCCTTTTGGTGGGTCAGGTCCTGTCGAACAGGATCACATTTCGCTTGGCCGATCCGGTTTTGGTGTCGGCGATGGCCTCGTTGATCTGATCCAGAGACCAGCGGCCCGAGATCAGCTCGTCCAGTTTCAGCCGCCCCTGCTTATACAGGTCCACCATCCATGGTATGTCGCGCTGAATGACCACGTCGCCCATTTTCGACCCGACGATACCCTGGCCCAGGGCTGCCAATACAACAGGTTCATAGCTGGCCATGTCACCGGAATGTGGCATCCCGATCATGATCGCCTTGCCGCCGCGCCCAAGATAGCGCGGAGCCTGATCATAAGCGGGAACCGCGCCGACAGTGATCAGAACGGCATCGGCACCGCGTCCACCCAGCGCCCTGTATGCAGCTTTCCAAGGTTGATCCAAGCTGGCCAAAACGCCGTGGGTTGCGCCGAACTCTTTGGCGACCTCAAGCTTTTCTTCGGTCATGTCCACGGCCACGATCCGCCGGGCGCCTGCAATCCGCGCGCCTTGAATTGCGTTCAGGCCGACACCGCCGGCCCCAATGACCACCACGTCCTGACCGGGGCGCACGCCCGCCGCATTCACCGCAGCGCCGACCCCGGTGATCACACCGCAGGACAGCAGGCTGGCCAGTTCCTTGGGCAGGTCATCCGGGATTTTGACGATCTGGCGGTGGCTTACCACGACCTTTTCGGCAAAGGCCCCGCATGCCATCGCCTGTTCGAGCGGGCCGCCATCGCCTGTTTTCAATGGACCTTTGACAGTGTCGTAGGGTGTTTCGCAAATTGTCGGTTGCCCGCCTGCGCAAGCAGGGCAAGACCCGCAGGCGCGGATCAGGGTCACCACCACAGGGTCGCCGACCTTGAAATCCCCGGCCGCCTCTCCGACTGCGGTGATCACGCCTGCGGCTTCGTGCCCGTAAACGGCTGGCAGGAACCCTCCCCATGCGCCTTCGGCATAGGAAATGTCCGAATGGCAGATGGCCACGGCATCCAGTGTCACCTCGACCTCGCCCGTGCCGGGGGGTGCCAGATGAACGTCTTCGATCACCAGTGGCTCGCCAAATGCCCGGCAGACTGCGGCTTTGATTTTTTGCATGTTGTCCCTCACTCCCGTTGGGTTCACGGTGGCGCGGGAAAAGGCGGCTCGCAAGGCAGAAACCGCCATTTGCGTGTCGTTGTTACGCTACGACAGGCCGGGACCGTCTAAACAGAAGGAACCCTGCCAGCATCAACATGAGTGCCAGCAGGAAAGGGGCGCCGGGCAGGTAGAGCGGGGTGTCAGGTCGAATGAACTGCGCGAATACGCTGGTCATCACCAACGGTGAGATCACCATCGAAAGCGCATGCAACGCAGTCAGGACACCTTGCAATTCGCCTTGCTGCGAATCTGGTGTGGCCCGTGACATCATCGCCTGAAGGGCGGGCGTGATGACCGCCCCAATGGCGGTAATCGGAATGAGAAGCAGTGCAATCAGGCCGTTGGTCAGAAAGGCCAGAATGGCGAAGCTTATGATTTCAAAGATCATGCCATAGATGATTGTTGCCCGCTCGCCCAAAAGCCGGATGGCCGGGCGGATCAGACCGCCTTGCACGACGGCCATGCCGATACCATAGATTCCAAGCGACAGGCCGATCATCTGCGCGGACCAACCGAAGCGCTCGGTCGTGAAATAGGACCAGATGGCCGGATAGACGTAGATTGAAACCGAATACAGGAAATAGACCCACAGCATCGGCTGGATGCCGGGCAATGATGCTATGGCGCGAAGCGAGTTCACCGGGTTCGCGCGTCGCAGGTTGAAGGCACGCCTGTTTTCATCGGTCACCGTTTCGGGCATCACGAAATATCCGATGCAGAAGGTCAACGCCGCCAAACCCGCAGCAGCCCAGAACGGTGCGCGGGTTCCAAATTCGCTTAGCAATCCGCCGATCACCGGACCCAGAACGAACCCCACGCCAAATGCCGCGCCCAGAAGGCCGAAATTTGCGGCCTTGTCTTTTGGGGCGGACACATCGGCCATGAAAGCCGCCGCTGTCGAATGGGTGGCCGCCGTGATGCCGCCGACGATACGTCCGACCAGCAAAAGCCAGATGCTGCCCGCCATGGCCATGACGACATAGTCCAGCGCCATGACGAACAAGGACACCAGCAATACCGTTCTGCGCCCGTAAGCATCGGACAGATTTCCCAGAATGGGGCCGAAGATGAATTGCATCGCGGCAAAGGCTGTGCTCAGCACGCCGCCCCAGATCGCGGCATTGGCCAGGGTGCCGCCCTGAACCTCGACAATCAGTTGCGGCATGATCGGCATCACAAGACCAATGCCCATAGCATCGATCATGACGATGCCGAGGATGAAGAAAAACGGCAGACGCATCGGACCTGAACAAATGAGTTGTGAGCGGCACCCTAGTCATGCCCGACGAATGAGGAAAGAGACAGTTCCGCCGGACACCCCATGTCGTTGCGGCAGGTTGCTAGAGTTTGCCCGCCAGTTCGGACAGAAGCTCAGCCAATTCCTGCGGATGTGAAAAAAACGGCGAATGCGAGCTGTCGATTGTACGTCGAAGGTTTTCGGGGACGCAGGCGCTCATGTCTGCCTGGTACTCGGTCGGTATCGTGTGGTCGTCGGTTGTTCGGATATAGGCCTTGGGGACCTTGGCAAAGCGCGGGCCGACAGGCAGCGGTGTTTCTTGTGGCAGGATGGCTTGCGGACACAGGCGCGCGTATGCGTATGGCAGGACGTCGTCCGGGCAATCGTGATAAAACAGCTGTGGGATCGCATCCACGGACACGGTATAGGAAAGCCCGTCCGCAGATTTTTCCACTGCGTGCGCAATGGTTTGCCGCGGCCCGCGCCTGCGCATTTCCGCCATCGAAACACCATCCCGGGGGACATAGGCACACAGGTAAATCAAAGCGCGCATTGCATCCGGGCGCGCCTCGGCCGCTGCGCTGATCGGAAAGCCGGCCCAGGAATGGCCGACGACGATCGTATCGGGTGTACAGGCGTTCAAAATGGCATCGCGGCAACTGTCCAGCGTGACGTCGGCCACCGGCGTGGGGTCTGCACCATGGCTGGGCATGTCGATGGCGCGGGCGGTATGGCCCAGGGCTTCCAAAGCGGGGATCAGGTCGCGCCAGCACCAGGCGCCGTGACACGAGCCATGGACCAACAGGAAGGACGTCATTGTCATTCTCCTTCAGACATGTCCGATCTCGGTCAGAAATCCGGTCAGGATTTCTGCGTATTCCGCGGGTTTCTCAACGCAAGGCAAATGTCCGGCGCGGCGGATCAGCCGAAATCGGGATCCGGGAACAAGATCAATCGTTTCCCGCACCAGATCGGGCGGGGTCGATCCGTCTTCGCTGCCCACAATCCCAAGCGTGGGCAGGCGCAGGCCGCTTGTTGGGGTATAAAAGTCGGTACCGGCAATGGCGGCACAGCAGCCCAGATACCCTTCGACTGGTTGGCTGACCATCATATCGCGCCAGGGCAGGTGGTTTTGGGCGCGGCGGTATTCGCGCGAGAACCAACGCTCCATCGTGGCATCGGCCAGAGCCTCGATCCCGCCCTTTCGCACCGCCTGAATGCGCTCTTGCCAGATCGAAGGCGTAGCGATCTTGGCAGCGGTGTTCGACAGCACCAGCGCACGAAACTGGTCCATGCGTTTGACCGCCAGCCCCTGCGCGATCATCCCGCCAATCGAGAGGCCGACAAAGACGCAATCGCGAACCTGAAGGTGATCCAGCAGCGCCTCGGCATCCCGCACCAAAGCGCCCATCGAATAGGGTGCAGGGGGCACCGCGGATTGCCCGTGCCCACGTTTGTCATACCGGATGATGCGCATCCCGTCGGGCATGTATGGCAGCACCGCGTCCCAAAGATGCAGGTCGGTTCCCAGGGAATTGGCAAACACAATGGGTGCACCGTCCGTGGGGCCGTCGATGCGATAGTTCAGTTTCACGTCGCCCAGATCAGCGATCATCATGACAAAGGTCCTTGTCGTCATGCGGTCCTGATGCAATTTGCACAGCTTTCGCACCCATGTCAGGTCAGGAATTCCAACGCCTTAGCAAATATTCCCGGATCGACATTCCCGCCCGATGTGACGACGATCACGTCGTCGCCTTCGATCTCGTCGCCCCGGAAAAGGGCCGCGGCCAGGGCTACGGCGCCGCCGGGTTCCAACACGATTTTGAGGCGCAGAAAGGCATATGCCATGGCCTGCAATGCCTCGTCTTCGGTGACAGAAAGTCCGGGGCCGCAAAGACGATGAAGGATCGGAAAGGTGATATCGCCGGGCTGCGGTGTCAGGATCGCATCGCATATGTTACCCGACGCCGCATTGTTGTTTTGAATGCGACCTGACGCCAAGGATCGTTTGACGTCGTCGAACCCTTCCGGCTCACAGGGGCGCGCCCGCAAATTCGGCGCGTGTTTCTCCAGCGCCAGCGCAATGCCCGAGGTCAAACCTCCGCCGCCGCAACAGATCAGAACATCCGCCTGCGAAACCCCAATTTCCGCTGCCTGCCAGGCGATTTCCAGCCCGGTTGTACCTTGCCCCGCGATGACCTGCGGTTCGTCATAGGGGCGGATCAGGGTCAGACCCCGTTCGGCAGCGATGGCTTCGCCTATTTCCTCTCGTTTTTCATTCGCACGATCGTACAAAACGACTTCGCCGCCCAGCGCACGGGTGTTGTCGATCTTGAGTTGCGGCGCGTCCGACGGCATGACAATGACCGAGGCAATCCCGTGCTTCGCGGCGGCCATCGCAACGCCTTGCGCATGGTTGCCCGATGAATATGCGATCACTCCACGCTGGCGTATGCCCTCACCCAGCGCCGAAATGGCCGACCACGCGCCGCGAAACTTGAAACTGCCGGTATGTTGCAGGCATTCCGGTTTGACCCAAATCCGGCGGCCCGCAAGCGTGTCGAGAAAGGGCGACGACAGGATCGGCGTTTCGCGAACGTGTCCTTTCAGCCGTTCTGCGGCGGCTTCGATCATCTCAAATGTGCTCATGCGGCGTTCTTCAATACCTTCTGTATCAGGTCCAGTGACTGGGGTTCGTTCAGGAACGGAACATGCCCACGATCCGGTACCTCGACCGAGATCAGGCCCGGGTGTCGGTGCCGCATCTCGGCCAGAGTGGCCACGCCCAGAACATCGGAATTCGCGCCCCGGATCACACCGGTTGGAATGTCACGCAAGGCTTCGAAGAACACCCATAGATCAGGGGCTGCCCCGCTTGCAGCTTGTTCAAGAAGCGCCTTGCGCAAGGCTGGATCATATCGCAACTTCAGCCCATCCTTGCGCATTTCATACTGAAATTCTGCCTGTTTGCGCCAGGTTTTCAGTGGAACACCGGGAAATTGCGGCTCCAATACGTGTTTCAATGCGGCGGCGGCTTCATCATAGGTTTTGGCCGTGGGCTGCGCCCCCACGTAGGCCATTATCTTGGCGATACCTGACGGCTCGATAACCGGCCCCACGTCATTCAGAATTACGGCGGCCAGACGTTCGGGGTGGCTTGCGGCCAGCGCCATGGCGATCAGCCCGCCGCGCGATGTGCCCAGAATGACTGCTTTAGCGATCCCCAGATGATCGAGCAGCTCAAGCGCGTCATGGGATTCGCGGAAGATATTGTAGTTCATGAAATCGGAGTCGTATTCCGAACGCCCGCGCCCCCTGTAATCCATGGCGATCATGCGCAGGCCCGAGGCATGTGGCGCAAAAAACGAAAAGTCGCGGCTGTTTCGAGTCAGACCGGCCAGGCACAAAAGCGGCGTGCCGGTGCCGGTCTCTTCGAAATAGATGCGCCTGCCGTCCGTTGTCATGAATTCTGACATCAGAGACCGGCCAGCTTGGGAATCGAGGTCAGATCGGACAGCACATGCGCAGGTGTCCAGGGAAGGCGATCCATGGGTTCACCAATCCGATTGACCCATGCGGTCACAAAACCGTACCCGCTGGCCCCGGCAGCGTCCCAGCCGTTCGAACTGACGAACAAGACCTCATCGCGTGCGCAGCCAAACCTGTCTTGCACCAGATCATAGACACGGGCGTGGGGTTTGAAGACGCTGACGCTTTCGACCGACAGAACATCATCCAATACATCGCCGATTCCGGCGGACTTCACGGCTCCGTCCAGCATGGGGGGCGACCCATTGGACAGGATCGCCGTGTGCAGCCCACCATCCTTGAGGGCTTTCAGCATGGCCGGAACTTCGGGATAGGCCTGCAATTCCCAATAGAGATCAAGCAGACGTTGGCGCAGTTCCGGGTTGCCTTGCAGGCCTGTGGCCTCCAGAGCCCAATCCAGCCCGTCCTGGGTGACGTCCCAGAAATCCGCATGCGCATCCGCCACGGCGCGCAACCATGTGTATTGCAGTTGTTTCAGACGCCAATGCCCCGCAACGGTGGTCCATTTGTCTTTCAGGGCTTCGAAACCCGGCTCGTCTGCCGCCTGTCGGGCAGCCGCGGCAACATCGAACAATGTTCCGTAGGCGTCGAACACACAGGTCGTGATCGCCATATGATCCTCCTTTGATTGCGCGCAGGTTGGCACATCGGCGCAGGGGGTGAAAGAGCCGAGGGTTTACAACATTGTGTCAACCTATAGGGTTGGCCGCTTAACCCCTTGGAACGGCCGGAGGCCACGATGACCGAAATCAAACAAGGCGACACGGTTCGCATCCACTACACCGGGACGTTGCTGGACGGCAAAGTCTTTGACAGCTCGGACGGGCGTGATCCGCTGGAATTCGTGGTCGGGTCGGGCCAGATCATCCCGGGTCTGGACCGTGCCATGCCGGGCCTGTCCACCGGGGATAAGACGCGGGTCGAGATTGCCTGCACCGACGCCTACGGCCCGATCAACCCGGCGATGCGTCAGGAAATTCCCCGTGAAGGCATTCCAGACGACATCCCCCTGGATCCAGGGACACAGTTGCAGATGCAAACGCCAGAAGGTCAGGCCGTGCCTGTAACGGTTGTGGATTCAAACGACGCCACCGTTACCCTGGATGCAAATCACCCGCTGGCAGGGCAGGATCTGGTTTTCGAGATCGAAGTCGTTTCAGTCAACTGAGACATGGTTCGGGCCGGATGTCCGGCCCGGATCTCACCCTATCAGAGCGTGAAACGCGGCCCGCACCTGTGGCTGCGTAAAGAAGACAAACACCAGCAGCAGCGAAGTCAACGTAAGCAATAGCACCCTGGCCCGTTGGCTGAGAAAGCCGGGTTTTCGCCGACTTTGCGTCACGCGTGCATTATTTGCAATGATTTGGTCAAGTTTGCTCATATCGATTACCTGCCGCTAAATGATGGTAAAATCTGGGCAGCGGCAGGGAAAGATATGGTCACATGGATTCGGGTTGAGGCATGCCCAGAACGTGGAAACCACCGTCAACGCGGATGATCTCACCCGTCGTGCAGGCACCGGCATCTGACGTCAGGTACACAGCCGTTCCGCCGACAGCTTCAAGTGTGGCGTTAGAGCGCATCGGTGCATTCTGATCGCAGAATTTGTAGGTCTTGCGTGCGCCGCCGATGGCTGCACCGGCAAGGGTTCTCATCGGCCCCGGGGAAATCGCATTCACGCGGATGCCATCGGGGCCAAGATCGTTGGCCAGATAGCGCGTTGCTGATTCCAGCGCAGCCTTTGCGACACCCATCACGTTGTAGTTGGGCACAACCCGGTTGGAACCCTGATAAGTCAGGGTCAACAGGGAACCGCCATTGTCTTTCATCATCGGATAGGCGCGACGCGCGACCTCGATGAAGGAATAGGCCGAAACATCCATCGAATGCTTGAAATTGGCCCGTGTGGTATTCAGGAACCGACCTGTCAACTCGGACTTATCCGAATAGGCGATCGCATGGACCAGGAAATCTATGGTGGGCCAACGTTCGGCCAGCTCGCCAAAAGCGCGATCCAGAGACTCGTCGTCGGTAACATCCGCATCGACCATGAAATCGCTGCCCAGGCTCTGAGCCAACGGCTCCAGCCGCTTTCCGAATGCCTCGCCCTGATAGGTGAATGCCAGTTCGGCGCCGGCCTCGTGCATGGCCTTGGCAATGCCCCACGCAATCGAGCGGTCATTGGCCACGCCCATGATCAGGCCGCGTTTACCTTTGAGAAGATCCGACATTACTTTCACCCGTTATACTTTGAAAGAACCATGGACCCGTTTGTGCCGCCAAAGCCGAAGCTGTTGGTCATGACACTGTCCAGTCCTGCGTTTTCAACCACTTGAGTTGCAATTTCACCGGGCTGAATGCCTTCGGCAAGCGTGTCGACATTGATCGATGGTGTAATGAAATCATTTTCCAGCATCAGCAGGCAGAAAATCGTCTCAAGCGCGCCCGCCGCGCCCTGAGCGTGGCCTGTCATCGACTTGGTCGAGGAGATGGGGGGTACATTGCCTTCGCCAAAGATGCGGCGCACCGCCTCTACCTCACCCACATCGCCGACGGGGGTCGAGGTGCCGTGGGCATTGATATAGCCGACCTTGCGCCCCTCGGGCAGGGTACCCAGAGCAAGTCGCATCGCGCGCTCGCCGCCCTCACCTGAAGGAGCAACCATGTCGTGGCCGTCTGAAGTTGCGGCATAACCCGTAACTTCAGCATAAATCTTGGCGCCGCGGGCCAGGGCGTGGTCCAGCTCTTCCAGAACAACGATTCCACCGCCGCCCGAAATCACGAAACCATCGCGGTTTTCGTCGAACGCGCGCGAGGCTTTATCGGGTGTGTCATTATATTTCGACGACATGGCGCCCATTGCATCGAACAGGCAGGAAAGCGTCCAGTCCAGTTCTTCACCGCCGCCGGCGAACATGACGTCCTGCTTGCCAAGCATGATCTGTTCGGCCGCGTTGCCGATGCAATGCAGCGAGGTCGAGCAGGCCGACGTGATCGAATAGTTGATGCCCTTGATCTTGAACGCGGTCGCCAGATTGGCCGAGATCGTCGAGCACATGCATTTTGGCACGGCAAACGGCCCGATGCGCTTGGTCGCGCCCGTCTTCAGAACAGTCTGATGCGCCGTCAGCATCGCGCTGGTCGATGGTCCGCCAGAGCCAGCAACAAGCCCGGTGCGCGGATTGACGATCTGGTCTTCGGTCAGACCAGAATCGGCAATCGCCTGGCTCATGGCGATATGTGCATAGGCCGCCCCTGGACCCATGAAGCGCAATGTGCGCTTGTCCACATGCTGGGCCACGTCGATCTTGAGCGTTCCTGCGATCTGGCTGCGAAAACCATGTTCCGCCATCTGTTCGCTGGCCACGATCCCGGATTTACCTGCTTTGAGCGAGGTCAGTACCTCTTCGGCATTGTTCCCGATCGAGGACACAACCCCCAGACCGGTGACGACTACTCGACGCATGTGCGCACTCCTTGTTTCAGACCGTTCAGGCTCAGGCCTCGGACAGAACGACCTTCATGTCCTTGACATCATAAATCATCTCGCCATCGGCTTCGACAATGCCATCCGCCACACCCATTGTCAGGCGGCGCGTTTGAATCGCTTTTTTGAAATCGATTTTATACGTCAGCATTTTACGGTTCGGGCGCACCATGCCGGTCAGCTTTACTTCGCCGACGCCAACGGCCATGCCGCGCCCTTGCCATCCACGCCAGCCAAGGTTGAAACCGGTCAGTTGCCAAAGCCCGTCCAGCCCCAGACAGCCCGGCATGATCGGGTTGCCCGGAAAGTGGCACTCAAAGAACCAAAGGTCGGGTGTGATGTCGAATTCGGCCAGCACATGGCCCTTGCCGTGCAGACCACCATCCGCAGAGATGTCGGTGATCCGGTCCATCATCAGCATCGGTGGGGCGGGCAATTGTGCGTTGCCGGGGCCAAATAACTCACCGCGAGCGCATTTCAGCAGATCATCTTTGTCAAAACTGCTAGGGAACTGGGCCATTCTGCCACCTTTCCTGCCGGGGGTCTGTCTTTACATCTGGCTTCGTCTAACACCCGTTTGCAAGGTCCTGCAAGAGCGGCGCGCCACATCATGTTGTGTTGGTTCTTATCTTGCGAATGAATTTCATTTGTAATTGCCGGTGATGCGCCCCTATATATATAGGCAGCAATAACGGGTATCGGATCGATGACACCTCAGAGCCGCGAAATCGCAACAGGTTGGCTGGTGAATGCCGGCTTGCGACCGACGCGTCAGCGCGTGGCGCTGGCTGAGCTTCTGGTGGGCGACGGCCGCCATCGCCACGTCACCGCAGAAAGCCTTTTTGAATCGGCAAAGGCGAACGGGGATGCGGTGTCTCTGGCAACGGTCTACAACACTCTGCGTGCTTTTTGCGATGCGGGTGTGCTGCAAGAAATCACAGTGGACGGATCGAAAAGCTATTTCGACACGAACACGCATGATCATCCCCACTTTTATTGGGAAGACGACGCAAGGCTAAGCGATGCGCCGTCGGATCAGCTGGTCATTCAGCGCCTTCCCGAGGCGCCGGAAGGTGTCGAAATCGCCTCTGTCGATGTCGTCATTCGCTTGCGCAGGAAGTAACAGACCTTAAACGCCTGTCAGCCCGGCCACCAAAACACGTTCGGCCTTTTCTATGACCGTGTCAGAGGGCCCTGTACCGTGCCGTGCCAGAACGACGGATTCCGCTGTGTCCGGATTGGCGATCGGTACGCTGACCAGATGCTTGTTGTCATAGCTGAAGCTGCTGGGTGGGCTGGCATAGCTGATCCCGATTCCCTCACCATGGGCGGCAAGGCTGCGTTGAATCTCAAGGGATGCGGCCCGGTGCGCGACGGTAGGGCGCAGCCCGTTTTGTCGGAACAGGCCGAGAATGTGTTGGGCGGACAAACCTTCCGAAGACAGAATCAGCGGATAACCCTCCAGCGCCGCAAGGGTGACTTCCGTGGTTGTCGCCAATGGATGATCCGGGGGCATCAACGCTTTCGGTCTACTGTCGAACAGCTTTGTACGGGCGAACCCCGCATCCATGGTCAGGTCGTATGTGATTGCAATGTCAATCTGGCCATCCATCAATCCATTCAGCAGCCCTTCGAAGGACCCGGCCACATATGTAAGGTTGATATCAGTGAACCTGTCTCGGAGAAGTTGCAGGGCCGGGGCCAAAAGGAAGGGGGCCAGGTCCGTAAAGCAGCCCAATCTCAGCCTGGTGGTGCCCGGCGCGGAGGTATCGGACGTTTCGATTCGCGCAGCATTTTTCAGCAAGACCTCGGCCTGGTCTATGAACGCACGTCCCTAGGGTGTCAGTGCCATGGCTGCGCCTCGGCGGCGAACGAACAGCGGATACCCCAAATGGGCTTCAACACGCGTCAGCGCAGTGGACAAGGCCGGTTGCGATACATTGAGATGCTGGGCTGCCGCCGACAAACTGCCGTGACGCCCGACTGCCCAGACATATTCATATTGGCGCAGCGAAATATATAACATGAGGTTAATAATAGCTTCGAAAGATATGATTTGAACAGAATACATTTTTCCGGGCAAAAACAAAAAAACTTCAGGAGCTTCCGATGCCACACCCTCTTGTTTCTCAGCAGATGATCGACACTTATCAGGCCGACGGTGTCGTACTGGTCAAAGGGCTGTTTGCGGATCACGTGGATCAACTGCGCGATGGTGTGGCCGTGAATATGGCCGATCCCGGTCCCTATGCCTCGGAAAACAAGAAGGCGGGTGAAACAGGTCGTTTCTTTGATGATTACTGCAATTGGACCCGGATTCCGCAGTTCCGCGACGTGATCGAGACGTCTCCCGCAGCTGAGGTTGCCGCGGATCTGATGCAATCGAGACGCGTTCAGATGTTTCACGATCACGTGCTGGTCAAGGAACCCGGTACGTCGATGGCGACACCGTGGCATCAGGACGGCCCATATTATTTCGTCGAGGGTCAGCAGACGATCAGCTTCTGGTCTCCGCTTGATCCGGTCAGGCAGGCGACGCTGCGGTGTGTCGCCGGGTCGCACCGATGGGAGAAAGAAGTTCTGCCGACCCGATGGGTTTCCGAGGACGGCTTTTTCCCGGATGAAGGTCAGTACATCCCCGTGCCGGATCCGGATGCCCAAGGTATGAAGATCGTCGAATTCGAGATGGAGCCCGGCGATGCCGTTGCTTTCAACTATCGCACGCTACACGGTGCACGCGGAAACCAATCGGACAGCCGTCGCCGCGCGTTTTCACTGCGGCTGGTGGGCGACGATGCCCGGTATGTAGAGCGCCCCGGCCGAACCTCGCCCCCGTTTCCCGGTCATGACATGACGCCGGGACAGCGCCTGCGCGAGGATTGGTTTCCGATCTTGTTGCAGCGCCAGGCCGGCTCAGAACCACTGACCTGATTCGATCAGCCCGAGATCCAGCAGCTGGTGGGACTGCCATTCAAACGGCACCGAGTTGCGCCAGCGAAAGCTTCGGATGTCAAAGGTTGACCCTGCATTGGATTTCAGCGCCTTCGCGGCACGGAAGGAACAAATGGCGGCCGTCAGGTTGTGATGCCAGGGACAGGAATAGGTATTGTATTCCGGTTCGTTGAAGGTGTGATCGGGTCTCAGCACCAGGTTTTTTTGCGCTTTGAACAATGCGATGCGGTCGATCCTGCGACGTTCGTATGGAATGTGGTCCTCGAACCGCCATCGCAACCCGCCTGAAAGATCCACCTGACGGTCCAGCGGTTGGCCGCTTGGGTCGTGGCGGGTATGGGCATAATAGCCAACACTGTCGAACATGGCCTGATCGGGGGCCACGCCATTGGGATGTGCGGTCAGATCCTCGGCGTATAGGTCAACGACATAGCTGAGCATCGCATTGCGACGCTCTTCACCATGAAAGACAAGCATCTCGCCCACGCTGCGCGTTTCGCAGTAGGGAAAGAATAGGTATTCGGCGTTGTAGCAATAATACATCCAGATGCCGGGTGCGGCCTGAATGATCCTGTTTATGGTTTCGAACACGACCAGCCGGGGAACACATTTCAAATTGACCCGATGTACCTTGGCGGACAGGTCCTCTGTCAGGTGAAACTCGTCCGGGGCAAAGACGATCACGGATTTGAAACCCAAGCTTAGATGATGGTGCAGCGTGCTGGCCAGCTCCACGTCGTCCTCGGCAAAAATCAATGCTACGGGGCCTTTGGCCAGTGCGGCCTGTCCCGATTTCAGGAAATGGTCGAGGGAATCGTACGTCATCGGGTGCTTTTTGGTCCGGTCTTGCTGGAAAGTCCTGCCAAATTCGGGTAATTGCGCCCGCATTGCAAGCGGCGTTCGAAGCGTATAGATGACGCCGATCCAGCGAATGCAAAGGCCCGTCCCATGTCCGAACCGAAGAAGCTGTTTATCAAGACTTATGGCTGTCAGATGAACGTCTATGACAGTGAACGCATGTCCGAGGCGCTGGGCGGGCAGGGCTATGTCGAAACCAAAACGCCTGACGATGCCGACATGATTCTGCTGAACACTTGTCACATCCGCGAAAAAGCGGCTGAGAAAGTGTATTCGGAACTCGGTCGCTTCAAGGGTCTGAAGGCCGAAAAGCCTGACCTGAAGATCGGTGTGGCAGGCTGTGTTGCGCAGGCCGAAGGTGAAGAAATCATGCGCCGCCAGCCGCTGGTCGATCTGGTAGTCGGTCCGCAAAGCTATCACCGTCTGCCCGAGATGGAGGCCAAGACCCGTGCGGGCGAAAAGGCGCTGGACACCGATTTCCCCGAGGAAGACAAGTTCGAAAAACTGAAAAACCGTCCCAAGGCCAAACGCGGCCCGACGGCGTTTCTGACCGTTCAGGAAGGGTGCGACAAGTTCTGCGCCTTCTGCGTGGTGCCTTATACGCGTGGGGCCGAAGTCAGCCGCCCCGCGGATCGCATCATCCGCGAAGCCCATGATCTGGTTGAACGCGGCGTGCGCGAGATCACGCTGTTGGGCCAGAACGTGAACGCCTATCACGGGGCCGGCCCCGACGGAGACATGACCCTGGCAGGGCTGATCTGGGAACTGAACAAGGTTGACGGGCTGGAACGTATTCGTTTCACCACGTCGCACCCCAATGACATGGCCGACGACCTGATCGAGGCACATGGCAGCTGTGAGAAACTGATGCCGTATCTGCACCTGCCGGTTCAGTCGGGCTCGGACCGTATCCTCAAGCGAATGAATCGCAGCCACACGGCAGAAAGCTATCTGCGCCTGATCGAACGCATTCGTGCGGCGCGCCCGGATATCGTGATGTCAGGGGATTTCATCGTCGGCTTCCCCGAAGAAACCGAAGAGGATTTTCAGGCAACGATGGATTTGGTTGAAGAGGTCAAATACGGCTACGCCTATTCCTTCAAGTATTCCACACGCCCGGGAACACCGGCGGCCGAACGGGCTCAGGTTGATCCGGCTGCGGCGGATGATCGATTGCAGCGCCTTCAGGCCCTTATCACAAGACACCAAAGGGAAATTCAGGACGGTATGGTCGGTCGTACAGTCCGCGTTTTGTTTGAAAAACCGGGCCGCCTGCCGGGCCAGATGGTCGGAAAATCCGAGTATCTGCATTCGGTGCACGTGAAGGGCACCGGGATTGCCGTTGGTGATCTGAAAGAGGTCCGGATCACCGACTCGGGCGCCAATTCTTTGGCGGGTGAGCTGCTCTGAGTCGGTAAGATTCCGCCGTTCAGACACCATAGTTGGTGTTTGTTTCGAAAATTTACCCTTGATTTATTGCTTGGAACTATGCTCGGAGAGGAGCCATGTTTTTTCAGGCGCCGTTTTTGCGTCAAAAAAACGATTATTCGCCGATCCCGAGATCGGAGTGATGGAGGTACGAGTGCCAATCTTGAACAGCTTCAGGACCCTGAGCCTAGTGAAAACCTTGCCTTTGGCCTCGGTTGTCACTTTTTTTGCCAGCGCGACGATTGCCGGAGACCTGAAGGGCACGACAACCGATCCTGTCGTTATCAGCCCCAAGAAGTTCAGCAGTGACGTCAGTGCATTTTACCTGGGGATTGCTGGCGGCTACGCATCTGGCTGGGACGATCGATTTGGTCTGAGAACGCCCGCCGGGCTGTTTGATATTGGCGACCTGAACGTATCCGGCGCATACGGTGGCTTTCGTGGTGGCTGGCGTGGTGTTCTGCCTTCAAGGTGGGGGCGTGATTTCGTTTATGGTTTTGAAGTCAGTTATGATTTCGGATCCTTGGACGATAGTGTCAGAACCCAGATCTCTGGTGCCGATGTTCAGGGTGGGACAGAGGTTTCTGACGTTTTGTCCCTCAGGTACCGAAGCGGCCTGACAAGTCGAAACGGTCGGGTTCTGTACTTTTTCAGTGTCGGTTACTTGTGGGGGGATGTTGAGACAACCAACAATATCGCAACGGGGACTTCGACACAGAATTTTGCGGTGTCGGATCGGCGGGGCGGATATACCGCAAGCATCGGTGCCGAACACAAGCTGACAGACAATTGGTCGGTCACCGGCGAATACGAATACGTCCAGTTCAAATCCGAAGACGTTCAATTCGGTTCGGGCTTTTCCACGAAGTCCACACCGAAATACGGCGGCTTGAGATTCGGGCTGAACTATACGTTCTGATGCGCGTCTGACAGGCTTTTTCTTTTGTATGATCGGCGCTTTTGTCATCTGTGGGCTTATTTTTGAAACTGTGGCTTGCGCCCACCGAGATTTGTTGTCTACGCTCAGGGTGAACTGCCAAGACAGGAGAACGGATTGGCCATCGGTGCCCTGACCCCACCGCAAGACGAAATGCCCCAACGCGAGGCGTTTTTAGAGTTTCCCGACAACCGATTGTTGATTGACCTGTGCGGCGAATACGACCGCAATCTGACCGACATCGAAAGCAAGCTTTCCGTCCAGATCGTACGCCGCGGCAATCAGCTTGTCGTGATGGGCGATGAAGACGCCCAGAAGCAGGCTATTGAGGTGCTTCAATCGCTTTACACGCGATTGGAAGGCGGGCGCGAGGTCGAGGCCGCGGACGTGGACCGAGAACTGCGGATGGGTAGTTCGGAACAGGGGACCGGCAGCCGCGACGGCGATCAGTTGGAAATGTTCAAGGGCGGTTCAGTCGAGATCAAAACCCGCAAGAAACTGGTGGAACCGCGCACGGACGCCCAGAAAGCTTATGTGCAGTCACTGTTTCAAAATGAGCTTGCATTTGGCATTGGGCCTGCTGGCACGGGGAAAACCTATCTGGCTGTCGCGGTGGGCGTGTCGATGTTCATTGGCGGGCATGTGGATCGAATCATCCTCAGCCGTCCGGCGGTCGAGGCGGGTGAAAAACTGGGCTATCTGCCCGGTGACATGAAGGACAAGGTCGATCCCTACATGCAGCCGCTGTACGACGCGCTGAACGATTTTCTGCCCGGCAAGCAGCTGGCCAAGCTGATCGAGGAAAAGCGAATCGAAATAGCGCCGCTGGCGTTCATGCGTGGACGCACGTTGGCCAATGCTTTTGTGGTGCTGGACGAGGCACAGAACGCCACGACCATGCAGATGAAGATGTTCCTGACTCGTCTGGGCGAAGGCAGCCGTATGGTAATCACCGGCGACAGGTCTCAGGTGGATTTGCCACGCGGCGTTCAGTCGGGTTTGCAGGATGCCGAAAGACTGTTGAAAACGATCCCCAACATCAGTTTCAACTATTTCACGTCCAAGGACGTGGTTCGCCACCCGCTTGTGGCCGCGATCATCGAAGCGTATGAGGCGGATGCGGGCCGCGAAACCAGTTGATTGCAAGGCTCATTCACAGGGCTGTTGTGCGATAAGATGAATCTGGAACTCACTGTCGAAGACGACCGGTGGCAAGGGCTTGAAGCTTTGTCGCGGCAAGCGATATCCGCCGTCCTGTCCCATGCGGAACTGGACCCTGAGCTTTGCGAGATCAGCGTTCTGGGATGCGATGATGCGCGCATTTCGGAGCTGAACGCCGAGTTTCGCGGCAAACCAGCCGCCACCAATGTTCTGAGCTGGCCGGCAGAAGACTTGGCCCCGGACGAATCCGGGCAAGCGCCGCATCCGCCAAAGCCGGATTTCACCGGTGAAATTCCTTTGGGCGATATTGCGATCTCCTTCGACACCTGCGCGCGTGAGGCGGATGAGGCGGGCAAGGACATTGATGATCACGTCATCCATTTGCTTGTTCACGGAACGTTGCATTTGCTGGGATATGATCACATTCGTGACCCCGATGCCGCTTTGATGGAAGGGATTGAGGTCGAGATACTTGGCAAATTGGGTATCGATGACCCATATAAGGTATAAGGTGGGTCATGTGACCCGATCAGTTGGAACAAGGTAATGGGCGAAACAGACGGCAGTTCTAGGGCGGCGCAAAGCGCGCAACCTCAGGACAGCGGCAATGATACAGAAGAGAAAAGCGGGTTTATTTCCCGCATTTTCGACGCGTTTTCGGGTCATGAGACTCAGCAAAACCCGGGGATGAATGGGCAGAGCGCAGCGGCCGCTCGGCCTCACGGGATGATGAACCTGCGCCGGATGCGCGTCGAAGACGTGGCCATTCCAACGGCCGAGATCATCGCGGTTCCTTCTACCATCACCAAGGATGAACTGGCTGACGTGTTCCGGGACAGTGGGTTGTCCAGAATCCCGGTCTATGAAGGAACGCTGGATACGCCGTTGGGCTTCGTTCACCTCAAGGATTTCGCACTGACCCATGGTTTCAATGGCGGTGCCGACAAGTTTGACCTGAAATCCATGTTGCGCACGCTTTTGTTCGTGCCGCCTTCAATGCCGATCGGAGTCCTGCTGACCAAGATGCAGACCGAACGTCGCCATATGGCGTTGGTTATTGATGAGTATGGTGGCGTCGACGGGCTGCTGACGATCGAAGACTTGATCGAACAGGTCGTGGGTGAGATCGCGGATGAACACGATGCAGACGAAGATCAGCTTTGGGTGCAGGAAAAGCCGGGCTGTTACGTTGTGCAGGCACGTGTGCCGCTTGAGGACTTCGAGGCCGAGATCGGCAGATCCTTGACCAGCCACGAGGATGTGGATGAAGAAGACATCGACACGCTGGGGGGGCTAGTGTTCATGCTGTCCGGGCGTGTTCCGGCACGGGGTGAGGTCGTGATTCATCCGGAAGGGCCGGAATTCGAAGTGATCGAAGCCGACCCGCGACGCATCAAACGGTTGCGCGTCATGCTGCCGGACGTCGCTGCATGACGCCTGTCCGGGGCTGGCCGTTATCGTCGAGACTGTTTGCCGCCGCCGCACTGGGCGCCTTCGGCGCTTTTGGCCAGGCACCGCATGGGTATTGGGGCGCTACGGTTGTTGCACTGGTTTTGATCGTTCCGGTGTTCCTCGCCAGTGAAACCCGTGCTCGCGCGGGGTGGATCGGCTGGTTCTTCGCCACCGGCTATTTTGCCCATGCGCTCAGCTGGATCATCGAGCCCTTTCAGGTGGATGCAGAGCGCCACGCCTGGATGGCGCCGTTTGCGCTGGTGTTTATGGCCGGCGGGCTCGCCCTTTTCTGGGCGGTTGCGTTTCGACTGGCGCGGCATGTTGGCGCGATCGCCATGCAGCAAAGCGTTTTGCTGATCGCAACGCTGTCGCTGGCTGAACTGGCACGGGGATACGTGCTGACCGGGTTCCCCTGGGGCGGAGTGGCGCAAATCTGGGTGAATACGCCCGTGGCGCAAGTGCTGTCTCTGGTAGGGCCGTATGGCCTGAATGCGCTGACATTTGCCGTGGCGTTTCCGATAGGGGCGGCACTGATTCAGGAAAGACGCTTGCGGGCACTGCTCCGTCCACTGGGATTTACATCTGCGGCGGCGGCGCTGGCAGTTGGCTATGCGTCGATGCGGCCAATAGTGCAGGAAGGCCCGCACACAGTTCGTGTTGTTCAGCCCAACGCGCCGCAGCACCAAAAGTGGGACCCGGCATATGCGCCCTTGTTCTTTGCCCGTCAGATTGAATATTCCGCCGCTTTGCCCAGACCGGACCTGATCGTCTGGCCCGAGACCGCAGTTCCAGCCTGGCTGGGCAGCGCGCAATCGTATTTGACGGCCATTGCGGATGCCGCTCAGGGGACGCCCGTGGTTTTGGGGATCCAGCGCGGAGACGGCCCGAGGATTTTCAACTCGATGGTCTATCTGGATGAAGCCGGGCAGCAGGGCGGTCTGTATGACAAACACCATCTGGCCCCGTTTGGAGAATATGTGCCTTTTGGCGAGTTGATGGGCCGTTTTGGGATTTATGGGATGGCGGCCACAACGGGGCATGGATTCAGCGCAGGGCCGGGGCCCGAGCTCTTAGGCCTTGGCAAATTGGGAAAGGCGCTGCCTCTGATCTGTTACGAAGCCGTGTTCCCTCAGGATGTGAACGGGGCGGCGGGTCGGGCGGACTTTCTGTTGCAGATCACCAATGACGCGTGGTTCGGAACGCGTTCGGGACCGTTTCAGCATCTGGCACAGGCCCGGATGAGGGCAATTGAACAGGGTTTGCCGATGATCCGTTCGGCCAATACCGGCATATCGGCCATGATTGACCCATTGGGTCAGGTCACGGCCTCATTGGCGCTGGGCAAGGCGGGATATGTGGATGCGATCCTGCCGCAGCCACATCAGCCAACAGTTTATTCCCGCATCGGGGACAGCCCTGTTCTTGGACTGCTATTGTTTCTTGCTGCATTGGCGTGGTTCAACATCCGTCGCCTGACCAAATAATTTAAGATTGACCCCATCTTTAAGCGAGCGTATGCGTCTGTGACCTGTCACAACGGCTTCCTGGCGTGGCGGAGAAACCCCTAATGGAGCGCATTTATGTCCCGACAGAACTATACATTTACTTCGGAATCCGTTTCCGAAGGGCATCCCGACAAGGTCTGTGACCGCATCTCGGATGCTGTCCTTGATGCATTTCTCAATGAAGAACCAGAAGCCCGTGTGGCCTGCGAAACCTTCGCCACGACCAACCGGGTTGTGATCGGTGGCGAAGTAGGTCTGTCTGATCAAGACAAGCTGCACGATTACATGGGACGCATCGAACAGATCGCCCGCGACTGTGTCAAAGACATCGGTTACGAGCAGGACAAGTTTCACCACGAAACCGTCGAAGTAACCAATCTGCTGCACGAACAATCCGCCCATATCGCTCAGGGCGTTGATGCTGCGGATGACAAGGACGAGGGTGCCGGCGACCAGGGCATCATGTTCGGTTATGCCACGACTGAAACTCCGGCGCTGATGCCCGCACCGATCCAGTATTCGCACGCTATCCTGCGGCGACTGGCGGAAGTACGCAAGAATGGTACCGAACCTGCTTTGGGCCCCGACGCAAAGTCGCAGCTGTCAGTCGTTTATCGCGACGGCAAGCCGGTCGGCGTCAGCTCGATCGTTCTGTCTACGCAGCATCTGGATGAAGCGTTGTCTTCGGATGATATCCGCGCCATCGTCGAGCCTTATATCCGCGAAACCCTGCCTGACGGCTGGCTGTCGGCCGAAACCGAATGGCACGTCAACCCGACCGGCAAATTCGTTATCGGCGGACCGGATGGTGACGCGGGCCTGACCGGGCGCAAGATCATCGTGGATACCTATGGCGGTGCGGCCCCTCATGGCGGCGGCGCGTTCTCGGGCAAAGACCCGACCAAGGTTGACCGCTCGGCAGCATACGCAGCACGCTATCTGGCCAAAAACGTCGTGGCGGCCGGCATGGCCGAACGCTGCACGATTCAGCTGAGCTATGCGATTGGCGTGTCCAAGCCGCTGTCGATCTATGCCGACACGCACGGAACCGGCCAATTGGCGGATGCGGTTATCGAAAAAGCTGTGGGTGAGGTCATGGATCTGACACCGCGCGGCATTCGCCAGCATCTGCAACTGAACAAGCCAATCTATCAGCGCACTGCTGCTTACGGCCACTTTGGTCGTCAGCCGAGCGATGATGGGGGGTTCAGCTGGGAGCGCACCGATCTGGTCGATGCGTTGAAGTCCGCAGTTTGATCTGAACAACACAAAGCGCGCCTTTCAGGGCGCGCTTTTTCCTCGTGTGTACCGCGCGCCCTTGCAACGTTCTCTGGCGCGCAGTATGGCGACCGCCATGAGCACCGAGACCCCACAACGCCCGCGCAGAAACTTCTATGGCCGCTTCAAGGGCAAGACCCTGAAGCCCAGCCAAAAGACCTATCTGAACGAAGATCTGGCGGCTTTGTCGCCCGGTGCGGTGGATTGGGATACAAACCCCGAACGCAGGCCGTTGGACCTGAACAAGTTGTTCGGCGGCAAGCCGGTCTGGCTGGAAGTCGGCTTTGGCGGCGGCGAGCATCTGGTTCATCAGGCGCAAAGCAACCCCGACATCGGCATCATCGGGGCCGAGCCCTATATCAACGGCGTTGCCATGCTGCTGGGCAAAATTCGGCAGGCGGAGGTTGATAACCTTGCCGTGCATCCCGGCGATGCCCGAGACCTGTTCGACGTTCTGCCAGAGGCCAGTATATCGCGCGCCTTCCTTCTGTATCCTGACCCGTGGCCCAAAACCCGGCATCATCGTCGCCGTTTCGTGACACCGGAACATCTTGAACCCTTGGCAAAGGTCTTGAAGCCCGGATCGATCTTCCGGGTCGCCACGGACATCCCCGACTATGTGCGGCAGACTCTCGAGGAAGTCCCCCGCGCCGGATTCGAGTGGCTGGCCGAGCGCCCCGCAGATTGGCGCGAGCCGTGGGACGACTGGATTTCCACACGCTACGAGCAGAAAGCCTTGCGTGAAGGTCGCACGCCCCATTACCTGACCTTCCGCCGCAAAGACTGATTGCCGCTGGACCAACCGGTGCCAATTCGCTAATCGGCTTGAGCACTGATAGCGCAAAAGGAGCCCCCATGTCCGGACACGGAACGCCCATCCCGATGACTTCGCATCCCTGCGGCCCGCTGACCGGCACGGCAGAGGTGCCGGGCGACAAGTCGATTTCGCACCGGTCGTTGATCCTTGGCGCGATGGCTGTGGGCGAGACCAGGATCTCGGGGTTGCTCGAAGGTGAGGACGTCTTGGACACCGCAAAGGCAATGCGGGCCTTCGGGGCCGAAGTCACAGATCATGGCGGCGGCGAATGGATGGTGCATGGCGTGGGCGTCGGCGGGTTTGCCGAACCGGATCAGGTGATTGACTGCGGCAATTCCGGCACCGGAGTCCGGCTGATCATGGGTGCCATGGCGACCTCGCCGATTACGGCAACCTTTACTGGTGATGCCAGCCTGAACAAGCGCCCCATGGCGCGGGTAACGGATCCGCTTGCGCTGTTTGGGGCGCAGGCCGTAGGCCGCTCGGGGGGGCGTTTGCCCATGACGATCGTCGGTGCGTCGGACCCGACTCCGGTCCGGTACGAAGTTCCGGTGCCCTCGGCCCAGGTGAAATCCGCCGTTCTGCTGGCGGGGCTGAATGCCCCCGGTAAAACCGTGGTTATCGAGAAAGAGGCGACCCGCGATCATTCCGAGCGGATGTTGTCCGGTTTCGGTGCCGAAATTACCGTGGAAGACACTGTTGAAGGCCGGGTCATCACTTTGACGGGGCGCCCGGAATTGAAGCCGCAAGTCATCGCCGTTCCACGCGACCCGTCCAGCGCGGCCTTCCCGGTTTGCGCGGCGCTGATCACGCCCGGTTCGGACGTTCTGGTGCCGGGTATCGGCCTGAACCCCACGCGCGCGGGCCTGTTCACGACGCTGCGCGAGATGGGCGCCGACCTGACCTATGAAAACGAGCGCGAAGAGGGCGGCGAGCCGGTTGCCGATCTGCGCGCGAAATACTCGCCAGACATGAAGGGTATTGACGTACCGCCTGAACGCGCGGCCTCGATGATCGACGAATACCCCGTTTTGTCCGTGGTTGCCGCAAACGCCACGGGCACCACGATGATGGGCGGGGTGAAGGAACTCCGGGTGAAGGAAAGCGACCGCATCGATGCCATGGCGCGCGGTCTGCGCGCAAACGGCGTCACGGTCAACGAGGGTGACGACTGGTGGTCGGTCGAAGGGTTGGGTATCGGCAAGGTTCCGGGCGGCGGGACGTGCGAAAGCTTCCTGGATCACCGCATTGCCATGTCCTTCATGGTGATGGGCATGGGCGCGCAGAACCCGGTAAGCGTGGATGATGGTGGTCCGATCGCGACATCCTTCCCGATTTTTGAACCGTTGATGGCGTTGCTTGGTGCAAAGGTAGAGCGCAGGTGAGCTTCACTGTCGCCATTGACGGACCTGCGGCTGCGGGCAAGGGCACGATCTCCAAGGCCGTTGCGGCGCATTTCGGGTTCGCGCATCTGGACACCGGCTTGCTGTATCGCGCCGTTGGGCGGCGCACTCTTGAAGGGTTTGGCGCGCTTGAAGCAGCGCAGGCCCTGACCGCCGAAGAGCTTGAGCAGGGTGATCTGCGCACGGCTGAAATCGCGCAGGCCGCATCCAAAGTGGCGGTGATTCCCGAGGTTCGCGCCGCCTTGGTGGATTTTCAGCGCGCCTTTGCCCGAAGGTCGGGCGGAGCCGTTTTGGATGGGCGCGACATCGGGACGGTGATTTGTCCCAATGCCGAGGTGAAGCTGTTTGTAACAGCCAGCCCAGAGGTGCGAGCCGAACGCCGGTTTCTGGAGCTTAGTACAAAAGGTGCTGACGTGACGCGCGAACAGGTTCTGGCAGATGTCAAAGAGCGGGATGCCCGCGACGCAGAGCGCAGCGCTGCGCCGATGAAGCCAGCTGAGGATGCAGTGCAACTGGACACGACAGACCTCAGTATCGAGGCTGCATTGGCCAAAGCGCTTGAAATCATAAGCGCAAAACTGCCCGCGACGCGCTGACGTCGCAGGCAGGGGCGACATTTACAGCTCGCCTACGGCGATGCTCTTGATGTTTGCCCACTGTTCGTCCGCCGTTTTTGCGGTGGCGGGAACGTCCTTCAGGAAGGCCGCGCGGGTTTCGGCGTTCAGGAACAGGTACAGTTTTCCATCTGCGACCAGGTACTGATCCGGGTCTCCGTCGAACTTCTTGCCGACCGATACGCCGAATGAACAGAACCCACCATGCTGCGGCAGGTAGGCCTCCGGGTTCGCTTCGAACGCCTCGAGGTTGGCGGCTGTGGTGAAGTAATAGGATGCGCCATCATAGGTCGCCGAGTGGGTGGCGAAGCCTTCGACCGGATTACCATCATTGACCAAAGCAACCAGATCGACCCCATGTGCGGCAAGCGGGGCACCTGCGGCCGAGATGCCGTTCGACACGTTGATTTCGTCCGCGGCAAATGCCGGAGTGGACAGGGCGATGGCGGCTGCCAGGGCGGTGAAGACGATAGTTTTCATTACACGTTTCCTCTTGGTTCTGGGTTCGGGTCGATCGGATCGTCGACCGGTGAAACATAGTTAGGGGATGAAAGCTGGACGTGTAATCGCAGATAGGCCATCAGATATTGCAGATCGTACAAGTATCTGAATGTCCAGAGGGTGCGTTCACCAAGCTTTGTTTGGTCAGTGTGGTTTTGCGTACCTATGCTGAAAGAATGCCCGCAGGAGTGCCATCATGATCCGATTAGCCCTCATCCTTGTTTTCATTGCCCGAAGCCTTGCCGCGCAAGAGCCCGTGCAAAGCCCACCCGAAGCCGAGCCGCCGATGACGTATGAACGGCTGGGCAACATTCTTTTCGCGCTTGACCCCGAAGCAGAGCCGAGCGGCCCCGGGTTTCAATTGACGATTGCAGGGGTGGAGGTCTTGGTCATCACCGACACCAATGCGGATCGGATGCGGGCCATGGTCCCGATCCGCAGCGCCGAGGCGCTGTCGGAGGAAGACTTGATCCGAATGATGCAGGCCAATTTCGACAGCACGTTGGATGCCCGCTATGCGATTGCCAATGGCACCTTGTGGGCTGCGTTTATCCACCCATTGTCCCTTTTGGAAAAAGACCAGCTGATCTCGGGGCTGGCCCAGACTGTGAACATCGCCAGGACATATGGCACCCTGTATTCCGGCGGCGCGGCAGAGTTCGGAGGCGGCGACAGCACCGATCTGCAACGTGAGTTGATTGAGGAACTGCTGAAGAAAGGCGAAGAGATCTGACTGCATCGTGAATATGGGACTGGCGTGACGCCAGCTGATAGGCCGACGTTGCGCGGACGGGCCTTCAGGCCGGTGCGTCATAGACCCTAGATGGATTCAGGAAAGCTGTTATAGTTTCTTCCCAGCGAAAAGGGAAAGCTGCGACACAACCCGCAAAAAAACAGGGGCGCAGCAAAAAATTCCCAAGCCAACAGGGACAAAACTACATGAACAATCGTTTGAACAAAATCACCATCGTGGGTGGCGGTACGGCTGGATGGATGACCGCGCTGATCCTGGACATGGTGTTTTCCCGCACGTCGGCGCCCAAGGGTCGACCGCAAATCTGCCTGATCGAAAGCCCGAACATCTCGACCGTGGGGGTGGGTGAGGCCACGGTTCCGCGGATGCCTGTCACGCTGCGTCAGGCGGGTATTTCAGAGCGGAGTTTCTTCCGCGAGACCAACGCGTCCTTCAAGCTGGGTGTGAAGTTCTGCAATTGGAACAATGACGCCAAGGGCAATCGCATCGACTACATGAACCCCTTTGCGCACGGCCAGATGCTTGAGGGGCTGGAGGCCGCCGAGTATTTCCTGCGCTTCGGCAATGGCGACAGGGATTTCACGCAGTCCATATCGCCGCATGATGATCTGGCCCGTTTGTGTAAGGGCGCGCGTCAGTTGGGGCAGCCGGAATTCGAACAACGGTTTGGTTATGCCTATCATCTGGATGCCGTAAAGTTTGCAGGCATGCTGACCAGGGTCTGCACGAAGCGCGGAGTGGAGCATATCCGGGATGAGGTGCAAACGGTCGAGTTGGATGAACAGGGCAATGTCAGTCATCTCATGCTCGAAGCAAAAGGCCGCCATGACATTGAGATGGTCGTGGATTGCACCGGGTTCCGTGGGCTGATCATCAACAAGGCACTTGGCGAGCCATTTTTGGATTACTCTGACTACCTGCCCAATGATCGGGCCATGGCGTTGCAGATCGAGCATCCGGATCCTGACAAGATCGAAAGCGCCACCAGATCCACTGCCTTGGGCGCAGGTTGGACGTGGCGCGTGCCGCTTTTTAACCGTGTGGGCACAGGATATGTCTATTCGTCGGCACACCGCACGGATGATCAGGCAGCGGACGAATACCTTGAGTGGCTGGGTGACAGCGGCAAAGGTTTGACACCGCGCGTGATCCCGATGCGCGTCGGTCGCGTGCGCAATGCCTGGGTCAAGAATTGCGTGGCCATAGGCCTGTCCGGCGGGTTCATTGAACCGCTGGAAAGCACGGCGATCCATATGATTGACCATGCGATACGCTGGTTCGCCGAGCATTTGCCCACGCGAGACATCGAGCCTTCGCTGAGGGACAGATACAATCGACAGATGGACAAGCTTTATAACGAGGTACTGGAATTCATCTGTTTGCACTATCGGTTGGGCAACCGTACCGATGACCAATACTGGATCGATGCGCGCACCGAGATGAAGATACCGGATCGGTTGGCCGAAAATCTTGACTTGTGGCAGTATCGCCTGCCGATGGATCACGATATCGAGTTCGCCACTTTGTTTGACAGCCGCGTTTATCAGACCGTTCTTTTGGGCAAACAGGTTTATGATACGGGCTATGGTTCAGGCATCCGTGATCGTCTTCGACCGTTGAAGAAACCGATTTGGTTCCAGGGTATGAAGAACGCGAAAATGGATCTGGCGAAGATCGTTAAATCCATGCCGGATCACAAAACACTGTTGCGCGATATCCGGGGGGAACTTGATCAACCTGCCTTTGGAATGGCGGCGGCAATGAAGCCTACAGTGGCGATGCCGGGCACGGCGCCAGCCCCTGTTGTCATCGAGAACATGCCGAACTTTGCTGAAATCCAAAGCGGCAAAAAGGATCTGCAACTGTTCTGACTGCTTCCTGCCCGTCGCGCAGGGAATGTTTGCAGGAAAGGCGGGGTGCAAACTCCCCGTCTTTTTTACTTCCGTGTGCTTTGTTGATATGTAATGTAATTACATACACATTGCGAAAGGCGACCGTATTGCAACAACTCAAGAAACAAGGGCAAACAAGGGGTCGGAACTTGCGGAGTACCCTCAAACGTCGGAGACGACAGGCGGCGCCTATGCAGGTCTACGACTCTCTGCCGTCAGGGCTGCGCCTGTGGTTGGCCTCGGCAAGCTTGCCGTGGAGCCCCGTTTCTGCGCAAAAAATCTGGAACCGGGCCGGAGGTGCGCGCAACCCATCCGCAGCGTTGATGCGACTGGACGCAATTGAACAGGCCATGCTGCGGCGCGATGCCGGGGTTTGGACCTTCAAAACCGGCAACGCGCCTGGGTACAGAGCCGCCAAACCTTGAAAATATGGGCTTTGCCCTTGCACATACCGGGGAATCCGCCTATACGCGCGCTGTCGATACAAGGGCGGTCAACATCCGGATGACGTTTCTGAGCAGGGCCGAGTTACCTCGGCCCTTTGTGTTTGTTTGTTCAGGGGCGCACCGGATCACGCCTGAAGACATCATGAAACAAGACCGGCGGAGACAACCGCTCGGCCAGCAAAAACGTATTGTAAAGGAAAACAACGCCACATGGCTAACGCATCCATGGAGGAATTCGAAGCCCTCCTGAATGAAAGCTTCGAAATGGACACACCCGAAGAGGGGTCTGTTGTCAAAGGCAAGGTTCTGGCGATCGAAGCCGGCCAAGCCATCATCGACGTAGGCTACAAAATGGAAGGCCGCGTTGATCTGAAAGAATTCGCAAATCCCGGCGAAGCCCCTGAAATCGCTGTAGGCGACGAGGTCGAAGTTTACCTGCGTGCCGCAGAAAACGCCCGTGGCGAAGCCGTCATCTCGCGCGAGATGGCCCGCCGTGAAGAGGCATGGGACCGTCTGGAAAAAGCATATGCCGACGACCAGCGCGTCGAAGGTGCAATCTTTGGTCGCGTCAAAGGTGGTTTCACCGTCGATCTGGGTGGCGCAGTTGCGTTCCTGCCCGGCTCGCAGGTTGACGTTCGCCCCGTGCGCGACGCTGGCCCGCTGATGGGTCTGAAGCAGCCGTTCCAGATTCTGAAAATGGACCGCCGCCGTGGCAACATCGTTGTTTCGCGTCGCGCTATCCTGGAAGAATCGCGTGCCGAACAGCGTGCCGAAGTTATCGGCAACCTGTCCGAAGGTCAGACCGTCGAGGGTGTCGTCAAGAACATCACCGAATACGGCGCATTTGTTGACCTGGGCGGCGTTGACGGCCTGCTGCACGTCACCGACATGGCATGGCGCCGTGTGAACCACCCGTCCGAGATCCTGACGATCGGCGAAACCATCAAGGTTCAGGTCATCAAGATCAACAAAGAGACCCACCGCATCAGCCTGGGCATGAAGCAGCTGCAGGAAGATCCGTGGGATCTGGTTGCTGCCAAGTACCCGCTGGGCTCGGTCCATCAGGGTCGCGTTACCAACATCACCGACTACGGCGCGTTCGTCGAGCTGGAAGCCGGTGTCGAAGGTCTGGTGCACGTGTCCGAGATGTCCTGGACCAAGAAAAACGTCCACCCCGGCAAGATCGTTTCGACCAGCCAGGAAGTCGACGTCATGGTTCTGGAAATCGACGGCGCCAAGCGTCGCGTGTCTCTGGGCCTGAAGCAGACTCAGCGCAACCCGTGGGAAGTGTTTGCAGAAACACACCCCGAGGGCACCGAGGTCGAAGGCGAAGTCAAGAACATCACCGAATTCGGTCTGTTCATTGGCCTCGAAGGCGACATCGACGGCATGGTTCACCTGTCCGACCTGTCCTGGGACGAGCGTGGCGAGGATGCGATCCAGAATTACCGCAAGGGCGATGTCGTTCAGGCGGTTGTCTCGGAAGTTGACGTCGAAAAAGAGCGTATCTCGCTGTCGATCAAAGCCCTGGGCGGTGACAAGTTCGCCGAAGCCGTGGGCGGCGTGAAGCGTGGCTCGGTGATCACTGTCGAAGTCACCGCGATCGAAGATGGCGGCATCGAGGTCGAATACGAAGGCATGAAGTCGTTCATCCGTCGTTCGGATCTGTCGCGTGACCGTGCCGAACAGCGCCCCGAGCGTTTCTCGGTCGGTGACAAGGTCGACGTCCGCGTCACCAACGTCGACAGCAAGACCCGTCGTCTGGGCCTGTCGATCAAGGCGCGCGAGATCGCCGAAGAGAAAGAGGCCGTGGAACAGTACGGTTCTTCCGATTCGGGCGCATCGCTGGGCGATATCCTGGGTGCAGCCTTGAAATCCGGCGACTGAGCCAAGGCAGTATCCCAAGCATGAATTTCGGCCCCGCACGACAGTGCGGGGCCGTTTTTGTTGCGAATCAATATGTTCCGAACCGCAGGGTTAATAAGGGGATTGATCGCGCATTAAGTGTGGAAATTGGCCTGACAGATAAAATTTCGCGCGAGAATGTGGCAAAATAAAGCCTCAAAACTCAGAGTATCCGTTCCCCCCTTCCGGGTTTTTTCCTATACTGTCAAAACAGTAGACCTGTCACACCGGCTGCCTGGGAGGGTATCACGCATGATCCGTTCAGAATTGATTCAGAAAATCGCTGACGAAAACCCGCATCTCTATCAGCGTGATGTCGAGCGGATCGTGAACACCGTATTCGAAGAAGTCACAGACGCCATGGCGCGCGGTGACCGTGTCGAACTGCGGGGCTTTGGTGCCTTTTCCGTGAAGAAACGCGACGCACGTGTTGGGCGCAACCCGCGCACGGGCGAGACAGTGCAGGTCGAAGAAAAATGTGTACCGTTTTTCAAAACTGGCAAGTTGCTCAGGGATCGATTGAACGGTAAAGCCTGACACCATGATGCGTTACCTTCGATATGCTTTTCTGGCGGCTCTCGGGATCATCCTGATTTCCGTGTCTCTTGCCAATGTTCAGTCCGTTGAACTGAAACTGATGCCGGATGCTCTGGCCGAGCTTCTGGGTTTTAACCTCAGCGCGTCACTGCCGCTGTTTCTGGTGGTTTTAGGGGGTGTTGCAGCAGGATTGGTTATTGGTTTCCTGTGGGAATGGCTGCGGGAACACAAGCACCGCCGCGACGCGACAGTGAAGAAAACCGAAGTGCGCAAGCTTGAGCGCGAAGTCAAGAAACTCAAGAAAAAGCAAAACGAAGGCAAGGACGACGTGCTTGCCATTCTGGATGAGGCGAGCTGAGCCTGACCGATATGCCTGATGTTCGGTTCAAAATCTGCGGTCTGACCGCACCGGATCAAGTGCGCGCTGCGGCAGACGCCGGGGCAGGCTATGTTGGGTTCGTTTTCTTTCCGAAATCGCCACGCAATCTGGATGTTTCGCGGGCCGCAGAACTGGCGCATCTGGTCCCAGTTTGCGTTGCCAAGGTGGCTTTGGTGGTGAATGCCACTGACGAAGAATTGGACGGCATCGTTTCGACTGTACCGCTTGATATGCTTCAACTGCATGGCAAGGAATTGCCCGAACGGGTTTCCGAAATTCGCGAGCGATTTGGTTTGCCGGTGATGAAAGCCATAGGAGTGGCCGAGGCCGAGGATCTGGCGGCCATCGATCTTTACTCGGAGGTGGCCGATCAACTGCTGATCGATGCGAAACCGCCCAGAGAGGCTGAGTTGCCGGGCGGCAACGGGTTGGCCTTTGACTGGCGGCTGTTGGCCGGACGGAAATACTGGCGGCGACCCTGGATGCTGGCCGGAGGCCTGACACCCCTGAACGTTGCCGAAGCTGTCCGGATGACAGGTGCCCGGCAGGTAGATGTGTCATCCGGTGTCGAAAGCGCGCCTGGTGTGAAAGATGCGGCCCTGATCCGCGACTTTGCATCGGCTCTCAGGTGATCTGAAAAAGATCTTGTTGCGTATCCCTCGAAACAGAGGGGTTGAGCATGCTCGCAGCAATCGGGGGCGTTTCCTTGAAACATTGGTACCATGCGCCGGAGTTTTTCTGGCGCGCGGGACAGGCCTGTCGGCAGGCGCAAGGCGACCCATTGTGCCTGCACGCTGACTTGTTCAGGCAGGATGGCATCTATTTTTCATTCAGTGTCTGGCAAGACATCGAAGCAATGCTGACATTTTCTCAATCCGGCCCCCACAGGCGTGCCGTGTTGGCGGCCGATCGTTTGGCGGATGTGAACAGGTTTCATCATTTTCCGTGCATTGGTGTGCCCTCGCCGGAACAGGCGATTCAGGTCTGGCGTCAAAACACGCAGGTTGTGGAATGATGCGTTTTGCCCATGGCAAATCCCGCTGCCACCACCTATGAACAACAGATACGACGAGGGAGACACCCATGGCCAACGATCTTTTCAATTCCTTCATGTCCGGCCCTGACGAACAGGGACGTTTCGGCATCTTCGGCGGGCGTTTTGTCAGTGAAACTCTGATGCCGCTGATCCTGTCGCTGGAAGAGGAATACAACAAGGCCAAAGATGATCCGACGTTCTGGGCCGAAATGGATGACCTGTGGGCAAACTATGTGGGTCGTCCTTCGCCGCTGTATTTTGCGGAACGCCTGACCGAGCATCTGGGGGGTGCCAAGATCTATCTGAAGCGTGACGAGCTGAACCACACCGGCGCGCACAAGATCAACAACGTGCTGGGTCAGATCATTCTGGCGCGGCGTATGGGCAAGACCCGGATCATTGCTGAAACCGGGGCAGGGCAGCACGGCGTGGCCACCGCCACCGTATGTGCCAAGTTTGGCTTGAAATGCATTGTCTATATGGGGGCGCACGACGTGCAGCGTCAGGCCCCGAACGTATTCCGCATGCGTCTTCTTGGGGCCGAGGTGATCCCTGTGACCTCGGGTCGTGGGACGCTCAAGGATGCGATGAATGACGCGCTGCGTGACTGGGTGACTAATGTGCGCGACACGTTCTACTGCATCGGCACCGTGGCTGGACCGCACCCCTATCCGGCAATGGTCCGCGATTTCCAGTCGATCATCGGCAAGGAAGCGAAAGAGCAGATGATGAAGGCTGAAGGCCGTTTGCCTGATACGATCATCGCGGCAATCGGCGGCGGTTCGAACGCGATGGGTCTGTTCTATCCCTTCCTCGACGACAAGGACGTCAACATCATAGGCGTCGAGGCGGGCGGAAAAGGTGTGAACGAGAAAATGGAGCATTGCGCCTCGCTGACCGGCGGTCGGCCGGGCGTGTTGCACGGCAACCGGACCTATCTGTTGCAGGATGACGATGGCCAGATTCTTGAAGGCTATTCGATCTCGGCCGGGCTGGACTATCCGGGCATCGGGCCCGAGCATTCCTGGCTGCACGAAATTGGACGCGCGAATTACGTCTCGATCACCGACAAGGAAGCGCTCGAGGCGTTCCAGCTGTGCTGCGCAACCGAGGGGATCATCCCGGCGCTGGAACCAAGCCACGCTTTGGCCCATGTGATGAAGATCGCACCGGAATTGCCCAAGGATCACCTGATCTGCATGAACATGTGCGGTCGTGGAGACAAGGACGTTCAGACCGTGGCCAAATATCTGAACTTCGATATGTCAGACACCGAAGGCCGTACGGCGGACTGAGTGTGAACCGGGGCGGCATGTCCCGGTTGCTCTGTCTTGGGGTCGATGGCTCAAGCAGACCTGAAAGCAATAATTCCAAGGCAGGAAAGGCGGGATAGTCAAACATGTGACATGTCCGCCGAAATCAGGTTGCCCTGCAAAAAGGACCGCCGCCAATGCGCATATAAGGACAACACAGAAGCCCGAGGAATCGCCGGCTGCTGTGAAACCTCGATCATTGTGCCTGCATTTGTTTCCCAACAACTGCCAGTTGCGACCCCTGCCCGAGATTGTTGCGAATATCCCGTCAAAGCCGAGGGTCTGTATCCGGCATATCTTGAGCATATGACTTGCAAAGTCTCGGCTTGTTGTGACCTTTCGCCTAAAAGACACCCTGAAAACACCGAGGTCCGAAGTGTTTTCCGGGGATTTTTCGCCTTTGCCTTGCGGTTTGTGCATGGCCATGTGGCCCGCACGCCAAAGTTGAGTTGCTTCCAATTCTATACAGTGTCTCCAAATTGAATTAACTATTGGGTAACAGGCGTAGTTGCGGCCGGTTCAGGGGACGTCTCTGCAATGGATGGGACAATGGATGACGTGGTTCGGGGCACAGTGTCTTTGCCCGGGCGCCCTGGTGTTTAGCGCCCTCGCGGTGTTGTAGGAGGTAAAATGGTTAGGTCCGTTATTTCGAGGCTGTTGTGCCTCTGTTTTCTGATTTCAGCACTCATGATCGGAAGCGCGAAAGAGGGTGCGGCTCTTGGTGGCGGCTTCATCATAACCTCGGTTCCGACGCCGAACGGGGGAAGCATCTTTTTCAACAATATCCCATTTACCGGCACGGCCTTTGTTTCTCTGGGGGGGTCGGGGCAGGTTCCCGGCGGCAGTTTCTATTTCAACAACGGCATTTTGAACCAGAGTGCGATCACGCCCGCCGGCCTTGCTTCCCTTGGCTATATCGGCGCAACCATTCTCAGTCAGGATGGCGCGGATTCCACATATGCGGCAGACGGGTACATGGGGATTACGTTCACCGCGCGCGAAACCGTTGGAGGGCCGCTTTATCGCTATGAGATCGCGTTGTCCGGTGTAACGAACACCCAAATCGTCAACACGCGCGTTCTGGTGGATACGACACAGCCAACTGCAACGATCGGGGCCTTGACGCCGACCGGCAGTGGAACGTTTCAAGCAAGCATTACCCTCAGCGAACCAAGCACCGATTTCACCGTGGGCGACCTGTCCGTCACCAATGCAACGGCTACTCTGACCGGGTCCGGCACCAGCTATGTCGCCACTTTGACGCCCCAGAACAACGGTACCATCGAGCTTTTCATTCCGGCAGGGGTGTTCTCGGACGCGGCTGGGAATCTGAACCTTGAGTCAAACAGGGTCAGCACGCTTCAGGCCGTGACAAATGCCCAACGTCAGATTCAGGCGTTCCAGAACGCCCGGGCCAACAGCCTTGTGACGAACCAGCCGAAACTGACCCAGTTTCTGCAAGGTTCGGGGTCGGGTGTACTGGACACGTCTGTCACGCAGGGCTCAGGGTATCTGAATTTCGCCAGTGATCCGTCGCGCCCCGTCTGGTTCAGTGTGACCGGCAACTGGAGCTCGCAGGATGATTTTGATAGCTCCTATGCACTGGCTGTTGTCGGGGCGCATCGTCAGGTCAGTTCGAACCTGTTGATCGGAGCCATGCTTCAGTTCGACTATGCCGAAACGGAAAACGGCCCGGCCAGCGTGGATGGTACGGGCTGGCTGGTTGGTCCCTATGTTGTGGCAAAAATGCCCAATCATGCGGTGTTTTTCGAGGGGCGTGTTCTTTATGGACAAGCCGACAACAACATCTCACCGTTTGGCACTTACGAGGACAGTTTCGACAGTGACCGTTGGCTGGTCCAGTCGCGCGTAACCGGTGAGATAAAGCGTGGCGCCCTGACATTGATGCCTTTGCTGGACGTAAGTTATGCCAGCGACGATCAGAAAGCTTATACCGACAGCCTGGGCAATCTGATTCCACAGCAGGATTTCAGTTTGACGACGGCACGGTTGGGTGTCGATTTCAGTCACCCGTTGCAAGTGTCACGTGGAGAGATGATGCTGACGGGTGGGCTTTCTGGGATTTGGAGCACGACTTCGGGTACCGGGACCGCCCCGGGCGTGACACCGATTGGCGATACCGCCCGTGCCCGCGCGGATCTGGGCCTGGACTACCGGCTGGAAAACAACAGCTTGCTTGCAGCAAACGTGTTCTACGATGGCATTGGTGAAAGCGGTTTCGAAAACTACAGCATCAGCCTGATCTGGCAAATGGCATTCTGACCTTGGGGCGAAACTGGATCGCGGATCACGTCTCGCCCCGGGCGCAATGGCTTTCAGGCATTCGCCTTGTTCTGAAGCAAGATATCAAGCGGCACAATCTCGAGCGCGCGTTGATGGGTCGCCTCCAGGTGAACCTTTGGGGCGCATCCTTCGTCATGGGCCTGTAGGAACCGGCCGGCACACAGACACCAGCTGTCACCGGGCTTGAGGCCCGGGAAATCGAACTCGGGCCGAGCCGTGCTCAGATCATTGCCGACGTATTTCGAGAATGCCAGAAACTCGGCCGTCATCACGGCACATACGGTATGGCTGCCCTGATCCTCGGGGCAGGTATTGCACGCACCATCCCGAAAGAACCCGGTCAGAGGATCGCGTGAGCAGGGCGCCAGAACGCCGCCGAGTACATTGATACTATCTTGCTTCTGCATGAACACACCTTACAGGCTTTCTGCGATCTTGCGGAACATTTCGATATTCTGGTCGTTTACGCCAGTGTCGCGGAATTTCCGATCAGCGCCGGTAGACACAATCAGAATGCCGCGAGGTTGGTTGAAATAGATGTATTGCCCATACACGCCCCGGGCCAGAAACTCTCCCTCATGGGCGCCGCGCGGGATCCACCACTGGTACCCATATCCAATCTTCCCCTGAGCGGTCGGGGCGCTGGGTTGAGTTGCCTCGAATATCCAGTCGACGGGCACCACTTGCCGGCCGTTCAATTTCCCATCTTGCAGGATCATTTGCCCGAACCGTGCAAAGTCACGTGTTGTGAAGTTCAATCCGCCCAGAACAAATGCGACACCGGCGCCGTCAGTGACATAATACCCGTCACGCTCAAGGCCCAGGGGCTGAAGGATTTTTTCCGTCAAAAGATCCGCGACACTGCGACCGGTCGCCCCGCGTATCACCATGCCCAATACATGCGTGTCTATGGAAACGTATTGCCAGGTTTCACCAGGGGGCGCGAAACTGTCCTGCAATGAGGCTGCGAAATCGTCCAGTTCACCGCCTAGGGCAATCACACGGCCCATCCTGTTGATGTCAGATTTCGGGTCCAGATAATCTTCGTCAAACGTGACGCCGCTGGCCATGTTCAGAACGTTCCGAATTGTCGCCCTGTCATATGCGCTGCCTGCAAGTTTGGGGGCGTATTTGACGACGGGATCATCCAATGAATCGATTGCGCCCTCTTGCAGGAGAATGCCGAAAAGCGCCGACAGATAACTTTTTGCCACTGACCACGAAATCCGACGATCATCGGGACCGGTGCCCAGATAGTATTCCTCGAACCGGATCTTGCCGTTCTGCATGATAAGCAAAGAAGTGACCGAGCGTTCATTGATCCAAGTGTCGGTGCCTTCCGGAAGATCGAAACCTTCGCCGTAGGGCAATTCCCATGTCGGGGCGTTTCCGCGCGGCAGATCCACGGTCAGAAAGGCTTCCTCCATATGCGAAAAGTTGTGAACGATCTTGTCCTCGGCAAACAGAGAGTTCACTGCCATCAGGCGCTGTAACTCTTCGCGTTTCCAAAGCCCAACGGCAGCGGCGGCCAAAGCCAGCGCCAGCACAATGCGCAGAACCCACTTCAGTATGGACCGCATCGCATAGCCTCCCTTGTTTGCGTGTATTGGAACGCGGACATCCCTCTTTCGCAACGCCGACGTAACGGAAAGAGGGCGGGGCGCTATTTGAACTTGTCCAACAGTTTCTGCATGGTCGACCGTTCGTCGGCCGGTGGCTTCGGAGGTGCCTTAGTTGCGGTTTCAGCTTTCGGAGCCGCCGTCTTGGACGACCGGGGCGGAGCAGTGCGCAGGGCCACCGCGTTCATGAATTTTCCACCATCATCCCGCGCCAGATGGCGCGCGCCATCCGAAACACCCCGAAGAACGTCGTCCAGCCAGTCACTCTCGGATTTCGCAAAGTCGCTCAGGACATAAGCCGAGACCATTTCCTTGCGGCCCGGATGTCCGATCCCAAGCCGGACACGGTCATAGGCTGCGCCTATATGGTCGTGGATCGAACGCAGACCATTATGCCCAGCGTGTCCGCCGCCCGCCTTTACCCGCACTTTGCCCGGGGCGAGGTCCAACTCGTCATGGAACACGACAACATCTGTGGACTCGAGCTTGTAGAAACGCATCGCTTCACCCACGGATTGACCGGACCGGTTCATGAAGGTCTGCGGTTTTAGCAAAAGGATTTTTTCAGACCCTAACCGCCCTTCCGAGATTTCGCCCTGAAACTTGGATTTCCATGGGCCAAACCCATGATCTTTCGCAATCCGCTCCACAGCCATGAACCCGATATTGTGCCGGTTTCGGGCGTATTTCTGCCCCGGGTTTCCCAATCCGACAAAGAGTTTCATGACCAAGCTCCGCCTTTGTAGCCTCGAGGCTATGTGATGCCCGGAATTGCCATGGAAATCCAGTCAGCGCCGCGCGCCTTGGCCATAAAAAAACGGGGCTCGTCAGAACCCCGTTTCAAAATCCAGACGTTTGATCCGGATTTATTCTTCTTCTTTGCCGACGACTTCGACTTCGTCGACTGCAACTTCTGCTTCTTCACCTTCTTCGTCGTCGCTTGTCGACAGACCGGTCGGTGCCGAGACGTTTGCGATCACGAAGTCGCGGTCGATGGTCGGCTTGGTGCCTTTGGGCAGTTCAACCGACGAAATGGTGACAACGTCGTTGATGTTCATTCCGGCCACATCAACGGTGATCTTCTCAGGAATGTCACCTGCGGTGCACAACAGCTCGACTTCCGGGCGGACAACGGTCAGCACGCCGCCCTTCTTGATGCCGGGGGCTTCATCTTCGTTGATGAATTCAACCGGAATGTACAGCGCGATCTTGGTGGTCCGGCGCAGGCGCATCAGGTCCAAGTGGGTCGGCAGGTCTTTGACGACATCACGCTGAACATCGCGGCAGATGACGCGAACGTCTTCATGGCCTTCGACCTTCAGGTTCCACAGGGTCGACTTGAAGCGACCGGCCTTCAGGCGCTTGAACAGTTCGTTGAACGGAATCTGAATCGGCAGCGGATCTTTGTCGCCGCCAAACACAACGCCCGGAACCATGCCTTCGCGGCGTGTTTTGCGAGCGGCGCCCTTGCCTGTCCCCGTCCGTTCCAGAGCTACGAGATCAGGAATCTCTCCAGCCATGATAATTCTCCAATGTTAGGGCGGGTATCCTCCAAGGCTGTATACCCGCGTGAAGCCGCGTCCTTATCTCGATTCATCCGGTTTGGAAAGGGGTAATTCACAGCTTGCCCTTTTGTGGGGCTCAGCCGCGCGCTCCGAAGTGTTCTTCGCCAGATCAGTGAAGAGTCCGCTGCTTCATCTGGCCACAAATATCCCGGGGGAGACGCCCGGAACGGGCGGCGGGGCAGAGCCCCAAATCTCCCGCGGGCTCAGCCTTGCCAGCGACCACCAAAATCTTCTGGTACCAGAAGATTGTGCGCCCCCAGTGCGCTAACGGTTTTTTCACCGCACAGCGCCATTGTTGTATCAAGTTCCTTCTGAATCACTTCCAGCGCGGTGGTGACGCCTTTCTGACCCATGGCGCCCAACCCATAAACAAATGCGCGGCCGATATACGTCCCCCTGGCCCCCAGCGCCAATGCCTTGAGCACGTCCTGACCCGAGCGGATACCACTGTCCAGATGCACTTCGACATCATTGCCGACAGCGTCCATGATTTCGGGCAATACCCGGATCGAGCTGAGCGCACCATCCAGCTGACGCCCGCCATGGTTCGACACGACAATGGCATCCGCTCCCAGCTTGGCAGCCATTTTGGCATCTTCCGCGTCGAGTATGCCTTTCAGGATCACCTTTCCGCCCCACTGTTCCATCAGTTTTTCGACTTTACTCCAGTCGAGGGTGGGGTCGAACTGTTCAGCGGTCCAGGCCCCCAGTGAAGACGCGTCCGAGATACCTTGCACATGTCCCACTATATTGCCGAACTCGCGCCGTTTGGCACCCAGCATTTCAATGCCCCAGGCCCATTTGGTCATCAGGTTCGCGATGGTCTTTGCGGTCAGCTTGGGGGGTGCGGACAGGCCGTTCTTCAGGTCTTTGTGCCGTTGGCCCAGAATCTGCAGATCCAACGTAATCACCAGCGCCGAACACCCGGCGTCCTTGGCCCGCTGGATCAGACGGCTGACATAGTCAGCGTCCTTCATCGTGTAGAGCTGAAACCAGAACGGCTTATCGGTGTGCTCGGCCACGTCTTCGATCGAGTTGATCGACATTGTGGAAAGGGTAAAGGGAACACCAAAATCCTCTGCGGCTTTGGCGGCCTTCATCTCTCCGTCCGCATGCTGCATCCCCGTCAACCCGACCGGGGCCAACGCGACCGGCATCGACACCTTCTGGCCGATCATTTCCGAGGCAGTTGAACGCCCGGACATATCAACGGCAACCCGCTGACGCAGGCGGATCTTTTCAAAATCGGAACTGTTTTCGCGGAATGTCTGTTCCGTCCAACTGCCGCTTTCAGCGTAGTCGTAGAACATCCGCGGCACGCGACGCTCGTAAATGCGCCTGAGGTCTTCAATATTGGTTATCACAGGCATGACTCAGACCTCCGAACTTACTGGTTCGTTTTCCTTACCAATGCATGTCAAAGCCTGCAATGATCTGGCCCGGCGGCGGGCAGTCAAAAAAGCCTGCCCCAGAACAGTCTGCGGCAGGCTTTCGAGTGTGTTGTGTTATCTGCCGGATCAGGCGCTATGAGCGCCATCCGACAGGGACTTTACAAAATCCAGAACTTCCTCGACTGGTTTGCCTGCGCCGATCTGGCTGACGATCGCCGATCCGACTACGGCACCATCTGCCACGGACGCGATATTGCGGGATTTCTCGGGCGTATTGATGCCAAAGCCCACGATCACCGGCAGCTCGGTAGCGGCCTTGATGCGGGCAACCTCGGGGGCCACATCCGTTGCCTGCGCCTCGGCCGCGCCGGTGATGCCAGTGATTGAGACGTAGTACACGAAGCCCGAGGTGTTTTGCAGAACGCGCGGCAAGCGCTGGTCATCCGTGGTAGGTGTTGCAAGACGAATGAAGTTCAGCCCGGCCGCCTGCGCAGGCAGGCAAAGCTCTTCGTCTTCCTCGGGCGGCAGATCGACAACGATCAGCCCGTCAATACCGGCATCTTTGGCATCGGCCAGAAAGGCCTCGACACCCCGGCTGTAAATCGGGTTGTAGTACCCCATCAGGACAATTGGTGTCGTGTCATCTGTTTCCCTGAACGCGCGCGCCAGATCCAATGTGCGCTGCAACGTCATCCCGCCGTCCAGCGCGCGTTGGCCCGCCGCCTGAATTGTGGGGCCATCCGCCATCGGATCAGTGAAGGGCAAACCAAGTTCGATGATGTCCACACCCGCGCCGGGCAGGCCTTTGACCACGTCGAGCGAGGTGTCATAGTCTGGGTCCCCTGCCATCACATAGGCAACAAAAGCCTTCTTTCCTTCGGCTTTCAGGGCGGCAAACTTAGCGTCGATACGGGTCATCGGATGTCCTTGCAATCGGGTTTGGACCCGTGTGCAGAAACTTTGACCGAAAATCAATCCCGCCAACGCAGGAATAGCTCAGAAGCCCAGATGGTACCGCAGCAGAACCGCGTTTACACCAGGGTTCTCATCATTGGTGCTGGCGTTCGATTTGTGCGTGATCGCAACTGACATTCTGTTGCCGTTGTTCAGGTTATATCCAAGACCCAAAAGGCTGCGGATCTGAAAGTCTCCGCCCAGGTCGTTCTGGTCGTTGCTGGCATTGAAGTACCCCGGCATGACACTGCCTTCGACGAACCAGCGCTCACCCAGAGAATACAGTCCGACCAGCCCCACACCGATATGCGTATCCCCGTCTTCGTCCACAGAAAACGCAGCACCCCAGCCAGCACTGAACCGAATTGCCTGGTGAAAAGGAGTGTGATGGTACTCGAGAGCGATCAGTGCCTGATCTTCGGACGTCGCCTCGGAAAAATCTGAATACCCGGCACCAAAAACAACCGTCTGAGCTTGGGCTGTAGCAAGTGTAGAGACCGTCAGTACGGCTGCAAGAAGTAGTTTTTCCATTATATTCTGCCATTTAATTTGGTCGCGCTATGTTAATTGTTCATCCTACCCTTCGTTTTTCAGGACCGACAAGAACACGATTTGAGAACAATTTCGTGATGTGGCCGAAGGGACTCAAACAAAGTCGCCCGGCAATCACTTGCGCATTGATGCGGACCTGCATAGAAGCTGCGTTCGTATTCTATGCAGGAGGCCGTTATGGGCTTTAAGATGGGAATCGTGGGTCTGCCAAACGTGGGCAAGTCGACCCTGTTCAATGCGTTGACCAAAACCGCTGCCGCGCAAGCCGCGAACTTCCCGTTCTGCACGATTGAGCCCAATGTCGGCGATGTGGCCGTGCCGGATGAGCGGCTCGACAAGTTGGCAGCAATCGCGTCGTCAAAACAGATCATCCCGACGCGCATGACATTCGTGGATATCGCCGGTCTGGTGAAGGGGGCCTCGAAAGGCGAAGGGCTGGGGAACCAGTTTCTGGCAAATATTCGCGAGGTCGATGCCATCGCCCATGTCCTGCGCTGTTTCGAAGATGGCGACGTGACCCATGTAGAAGGCCGCATCGATCCTGTGGCCGACGCCGAGACCATCGAGACCGAGCTGATGCTGGCCGATCTGGAAAGCATCGAAAAGCGCCGTGCCAACCTGGTGCGCAAGCTGAAAGGCAATGACAAAGAGGCCCAACAGCAGGACCGCCTGCTTGCCGAAGCGCAAAAGATGCTGGAGAGCGGCAAACCTGCACGGTTGGTCGAGGTTTCGGACGAGGATGCCAAAGCTTGGAAGATGTTGCAGCTGCTGACCACCAAGCCGGTTCTTTATGTTTGCAACGTGTCCGAGGAAGAAGCCGCTGAAGGCAACGAATACTCGGCGAAAGTCGCCGAGATGGCTGCCGCCCAAGGCAACTCTCACGTCATCATCAGCGCCAAGATCGAAGAAGAGATCAGCTTGCTTGAAGCGGACGAAGCACAGATGTTCCTTGAGGAAATGGGTCTGGAAGAACCCGGCCTCGACCGTCTGATCCGTGCCGGGTACGACCTGCTGAAACTGGAAACCTATTTTACGGTCGGCCCGAAAGAAGCCCGCGCCTGGACCATCCGCACTGGCACCGCTGCACCGCAGGCGGCTGGTGTCATTCATGGTGATTTCGAAAAGGGATTCATCCGCGCCGAGACCATCGCCTATGACGACTTCATCGCCTGCAACGGCGAGCAGGGGGCGAAAGAGGCAGGCAAGATGCGGGCCGAAGGGAAAAGCTATATCGTCAAGGATGGCGACGTGATGCATTTCCTGTTCAACACCTGACGCCATTTGCCCTGTGCCGTCATCAGGGCGTTTCGTTCAAGCTGCATTGTCGAATCAGCCACCCGCCGTCCGGCTGTCTGTACAAAACGTTGAGAGATGTGCCGTCATCAGTTGTTCCTTCGCGGAAAGTCGCCAGGCACCAGCCGATTTGGCCGTCGATGCCAGCCTGCACAACTTCGATGACTTTGTCCTCGCCACCTTCCTCCAGCCATTCCGAATGTATTGTTTCAATGGCTGTTCGTCCTTTGGCTGCGGGGCCAAAAGGTGAGTATAGCTCTGCGTCTTCGGTGAAAAACGATGCGCACCCAGCTGCGTTTCGGGATCGGTAGCATCCGACATACGCGTCAAACAGTTTTTGAAATACGTCTACAGCGGTCATGCGGTACCTCGCCTTCTTGTTCCCAGCGCCCATTAATGGCGGGCAATCTTATACGACAAAGCACCAGTTTCCGACGCGCCCGCGCTGAAAGACGGTGCTTTCCCTGTACGGTAATGCAGTTAGAGTGGTCTTTGGCCTGATGTTGGAAATTTGAATCATGATCGAAATCCGCGACCTGCAATTGCTCAGTGCCTTGGCACGGCATCGGCATTTTGCAAAGGCCGCCGAGGAATGCGGGATTTCGCAGCCCGCCTTTTCCATGCGCATCCGCAACCTCGAGGATCGGCTGGGCGTGTCCATCGTCCGCCGCGCCAACCGGTTTCAGGGCTTGACCGAAGAGGGCGAGATGATCGTCCAACGGGCGCGGCGTATTCTCGATGACACCAAAGCACTGGAACAGCAGGTGCTGGCCACCAGGGGCGAGATCACCGGTACGCTGATCCTTGGGGTGATTCCGACAGCCATCGCCTTTACCGGGCGCCTCACCAAACGCTTTCGGCAAGCGCATCCGCGCATCGTTACGCGCATCGAAACCATGTCTGCCACCGCCATTCAACACCGGCTGGACGAAGGAAGCCTGGACGCCGGGATAACATATGGTGACAGCATCGGGACTGATCTGCGACAGGTGCAACCTTTGTACGAGGAAACCTATGTTCTGCTGGTTCCGTCGCATATGACGGACGAAACCGGCCCCTTGCCTTGGGCGCGCGTGGCTGAGTTTCCGCTGAGCCTGCTCGAGCCGCAGATGCAAAACCGGCGTATTCTGGACCGTATCTTTGCCGAACAGGGGCTGCACCCGGACGTGGTCGCCGAAACCAGCGGATTCACCGCGTCGATGGTGATGGCACGCGAGGGGCTGGCTGCCACGGTTGTGCCCCGTGTCCTTATTCGGGCATTGGGCGAGTTGCAGGGGACAAAGGTGCTGCCGCTGGTCGATCCGATTGTAAGTAAACCGATCTGTCTGGCCACCCTGAGCCGAGACCCTGAACTGCCAACGGTGCAGGCACTGCGCGCTGTGGTGACGTCTTTACGGTGATAAGTTGTCGTTATCGTGCGATTGCAAAAAGCGATTTGACGATATGCTAGCCTGATGAGACACGAGGCCTGGATCGGAGGGCATCATGGCACCATTAGACACCAAGCCATCAGGCGCACCCAAGGGCGTCTGGAAGTCAGGTAAAGGCAAGGGGCGGCACACGCCCAAAGGCCGACAGTTCACGGATGAAGCACAGGCCGAAATTGCGCGCCTGCTGGGCGACCGCCCACGCCGCCGCGACCTGCTGATCGAGTATCTGCACCTGATTCAGGACACGCACGGCCATATCAGCGCCGACCATATCGCCGCGCTGGCCGTCGAGATGCGGATCGGGCAGGCCGAGATTTACGAGACCGCGACCTTCTATGCCCATTTCGACGTGGTGAAAGAAGGTGAAACACCGCCCCTCGCGCTGACCATTCGTGTCTGTGATTCCCTGTCCTGCGAAATGGCTGGCGCGCAGCAGTTGCAAAAAGCGTTGGAGGATGGGCTGGACCCGTCCGAAGTGCGCGTTCTGCGCGCGCCCTGCATGGGGCGCTGCGACACCGCGCCGGTGCTGGAAATCGGGCACAACCATATCGACCACGCGACCCCTGAAAAGGTGCAGGCCGCTATTGCTGCCGATGACACCCATGCTCATCTACCCGATTACGAAACCTTCGCGGCCTACGAGGCCAATGGCGGCTATACCAAGCTGAATGAGCTGCGCGAGGGCGGCGACTGGGAAGAGGTCCAGGAACAGGTTCTGGCCTCGGGCCTGCGGGGCCTCGGCGGTGCCGGTTTCCCGTCGGGCAAGAAATGGGGCTTTGTCCGCATGAATGACGGCCCGCGTTTCCTGGCCGTGAACGGGGACGAGGGCGAGCCGGGCACATTCAAGGATCGCTACTATCTGGAACGCACGCCGCATGCTTTCCTCGAAGGTATGCTGATCGCTGCCTGGGCGGTTCAGGCCGAGACCTGCTTCATCTACATGCGCGACGAATATCCAGCCGTTCTGGAAATCCTGCGGCGCGAGATCGCGGCTTTGGAACAGGCCGGGATCGTCGAGAAAGGCTATATCGACCTGCGCCGCGGCGCGGGCGCTTACATCTGCGGAGAAGAATCCGCGATGATCGAGTCGATCGAGGGCAAAAAGGGCCTGCCGCGTCACCGCCCGCCCTTCGTGGCGCAGGTCGGCGTATTCGGCCGCCCGACGCTGGTGCACAACGTGGAAACGCTCTACTGGGTGTCCAAAATCTGCCGGGAAGGTCCGGAGATCCTCAATTCGGTTGAAAAGAATGGCCGCAAGGGGCTGCGCAGCTATTCGGTCTCGGGCCGGGTGGCCAAGCCGGGCGTTTACCTGCTGCCGGCAGGGTCGACTATTCTTGACGTGATTGATGCAGCCGGGGGCATGGCCGAAGGTCATGTGTTCAAGGCGTATCAACCGGGCGGGCCGTCGTCAGGTCTTCTCCCCTCCAGCATCGACGACGTCCCGCTCGACTTTGACACACTACAGCCGCTGGGCACCTTCATCGGGTCTGCTGCGGTTGTGGTTCTGTCCGATCAGGACACGGCCCGTGATGCGGCGCTGAACATGCTGCGGTTCTTCGAGGACGAAAGCTGTGGCCAGTGCACGCCCTGCCGGGCGGGCTGCGAAAAGGCGGTGAAGCTGATGCAGGCCGAGAAGTGGGACGCCGATCTGCTGGAAGATCTGTGCCAGGTGATGGGCGACGCTTCGATCTGCGGTCTGGGGCAGGCGGCCCCGAACCCGATCCGTCTGGTCATGAAACACTTCGCTGAAGAAATCTGAGGGAGACAGAGCCATGCTTGATGTAAGCCCAAACAAGACCGTCACCTTCAACCTGAACGGCGATGACGTCACCGTGCCCGAAGGCACCACCATCTGGGAAGCGGCCAATGGCCGTGGGCTGGTGATTCCGCATCTGTGTCACAAACCGGCACCGGGCTACAAACCCGATGGCAACTGCCGCGCCTGCATGGTCGAGGTGGAAGGCGAGCGTACGCTGGTCGCCTCGTGCATCCGTCCGGCGGCTGACGGGATGGTGGTGAAAACCGACACCGACCGCGCCGAGAAATCGCGCGCCATGGTCATGGAACTGTTGGTGGCCGACCAGCCCGAGCAGCCGCACGATGCCTCGAGCCATTTCTGGGACATGGCCAAGCTGAACGATGTCAGCGACAGCCGTTTCCCGGCGAAAGAGCCCGAGAAGATTCCGCTGCTGGATGACAGCCACGTGGCGATGCGGGTCAATTTGGATGCCTGCATCAACTGCAACCTCTGCGTCCGCGCCTGCCGCGACGTACAGGTCAATGACGTGATCGGCATGGCCGGGCGCGGGCATACCGCGCAGGTGGTGTTCGACCAGAACGACCCGATGGGCGAGTCGACCTGCGTGGCCTGCGGTGAATGTGTTCAGGCCTGCCCGACCGGCGCTCTGATGCCCGCCACCGTGCTGGACGACCAGCAGCACGGCGACAGCAAGGATTACGACTCTGAGACCGAAAGCGTCTGCCCGTTCTGTGGCGTGGGCTGCAAGGTTTCGCTGAAGGTCAAGGACGGCAAGGTCAAGTATGTCGAGGGTATCAACGGCCCGGCAAACGAAGGCCGTCTGTGCGTCAAGGGCCGGTTCGGGTTCGACTATATCCACCACCCGCACCGCCTGACCAAGCCACTGATCCGGCGCGAGGACGCGCCCGAGAAGGGGCTGAACGTCGATCCCGGTAACCTGTCGACCCATTTCCGCGAAGCAACTTGGGACGAGGCGATGGATCTGGCCGCAACCAGGCTGAAAGCCCTGCGCGACGAAGACCCGCGCAGCGTTGCGGGCTTTGGTTCGGCCAAATGCACCAACGAAGAGGCCTATCTGTTCCAGAAGTTCATCCGTCAGGGTTTCAAACACAACAATGTCGACCACTGCACCCGTCTGTGCCATGCGTCGTCTGTGGCCGCTCTGATCGAGAACGTGGGCTCGGGCGCGGTGACGGCGACCTTCAACGAGATCGAGAATGCCGATGTGGCGATCATCATCGGCGCCAACCCGATCGAGAACCACCCCGTCGCGGCGACCTATTTCAAGCAGTTCGCCAAGCGCGGCGGCAAGCTGATCGTGATGGACCCGCGCGGTGTCGGCATGCGCAAATTTGCCGACGAAATGCTGCAATTCCGGCCCGGTGCCGATGTCTCGATGCTGAACGCGATCATGAACGTGATCGTCGAGGAAGAGCTGTATGACAGCCAGTACATCCACCGCTGGACCGAGAACTGGGAGGCCGAGAAGGAGCATCTGCGCCAGTTCGCCCCCGAGAAGATGGCGCCGATCTGCGGCATCGAACCGGATCAGCTGCGTCGCGTTGCGCGCACCTTTGCGCAAGCCAAGGCTGGTCTGATCTTTTGGGGCATGGGCGTCAGCCAGCATATCCACGGCACCGACAATTCGCGCTGCCTGATCTCGCTTGCATTGATGACCGGGAATGTCGGCAAACCCGGCGCGGGTCTGCACCCTCTGCGGGGCCAGAACAACGTGCAGGGCGCATCAGACGCCGGCCTGATCCCGATGTTCCTGCCGGACTACAAGACGGTGACGGATGACGGCATTCGCGCGCAGTTTACCAATATCTGGAAATCGGACGACTTCTCGAACGAGAAGGGTCTGACCGTCACCGAGATCATTGACCAAGCCTATGCGGGCAACATCAAGGGCATGTACATTCAGGGTGAAAACCCGGCCATGTCCGATCCGGATGTTGGCCACGCACGTGAGGCCCTGGCCAAGCTGGACCTGATGATCGTGCAGGACATCTTCCTGACCGAAACCGCGAACTATGCCGACATCATCCTGCCGGCCTCGGCGCTGTATGAAAAGAACGGCACGGTGTCGAACACCAACCGTCAGGTGCAACGTGTACGTCCGGCCGTGGCGCCTCCGGGTGAGGCGCGCGAGGATTGGAAGATCACAGTCGAACTGGCGCAGCGCATCGGGCTGAACTGGGACTACTCCGATGTGTCCGAGGTCTTTGCCGAGATGAAACTGACCATGGAGTCGCTTGACAATATCACGTGGGAACGGCTGGAAAACGAGACGATCACCTATCCGTCGCTCAGCGAAACCGATCCCGGCCAGTCTATTGTGTTCGGCGATGGTTTCCCCCGCGCGGGTGGCAAAGCAAGGTTCACTCCGGCCAATGTCATCCCGCCTGATGAGGCGCCCGATGATGAATACCCGATGATTGCCACCACCGGCCGTCAGCTGGAACATTGGCATACCGGCTCAATGACCCGCCGGGCAAAGGTTCTTGACGCAGTCGAGCCAGAGGCCAATTGCTCGATGAACCCGCGCACGCTGAAGCTGATGGGGATTGAGCCGGGCGAAATGATCCGCCTGACCACGCGTCGTGGTTCGATTGAAATCATGGTGCGCGCAGACCGGGCCATTGCCGAAGACATGGTGTTCATCCCGTTTGCCTATGTCGAAGCGGCGGCGAACATCCTGACGAACTCGGCCATCGACCCCTACGGCAAGATCCCCGAGTTCAAGTTCTCGGCCATTCGTGTCGAAAAGATCGAGGATGCGATGGCAGCGGAGTAAGATCGCTGCCAGACTGAACGAAGGCGGCCTCTGGCAGGGGGCCGCTTTTTTCTTTGCCGCGCCATCGTTCAAACGATTGCCCCATCTGACTTGCCCTGGCAATTCGTTGGGTTTTCATTTGGCTGCGGCACCACGCAAGTTTCCGTGCTGGCGATTGCATCGCGACCACCAACGAAATCGGAAACAGGCGTCGATAAGACAATTTGTACACCCGTCACCTGCTTGGGCGACATGAACGGATGGCTCAACTTGGTTTCTTTTTTGACAGTTGGTCAGTAGTCACGCTCGAAAAACACACCCACGCCCGTCTCTCCTCGGCCATCGACCGTACCGCGCACGGTGAAATTGTCCGTGACATCGAGGTTCAGGTTCACTTCGGTGTCACCTTCGGTGTTCACGGTGAAGTCCGTATAGAGGTTTTCACCCAGGTACGCGCCCGCGCCCAAACGGCCCGCGCCGCTTTCGGACGCTCCTATGTCGACCGTGTCGACTCCGGTGGAGTCGCGGAGACCTTTGGTTGCATCCCCTCCCGCACCGCTAAGCTGCGCCAGTGATGCTGCCATCTGCGCGATCAGGAACGGCGAGATTTCTGAAAACCGGTTCCCGAACAGCAACATTGCCAGTGCTTCTTCAGCCGGACGTTCGGGGTCGGAAAACACATTGACCTCAGGTGAATCCAGCGGGCCGGCAATTTCGATCGTCGCGGTGCCGTCAGACGTGCTGGCTGAAGACTCGAACTCGATATACGGGGTCAGGTCGCCCTGCAACGTGACGATCCCTTTGGTCAGTGCCAATCTGCGGCCCAGAATGTCGAAATTCCCCCGGATCAGTTCGATCTGACCGGACGGAACGACAGAGGCAGTGGTGCCGCCGATGAAAATTCGACCACCCAGTTCAGCGTTCACCCCGCGCCCTCTGACGAAAACCGCTTTGGGTGCAAGCAGGCTAATATCCAGCGCAATACGGGATGCGCTTTTCTCCGATCCTTCGGTCACGACCAATCCGGCCCGCTCTCGGGTGACGAAACCGGCGCGACTTTCGTTGATGTGCTGGATGTCCGGGATAGGTGCCGCGCCTACCGCGCCGGACGCGGCGGCAAGGTTGATGTTGGTTTCGTCAAACGTGATCTGACCGGCAAGCGAACTGTTTCCGGCCAACGCCCCGGTCATGGCAATCTGACCGTTCAGGGTGGTTTCATACAGCAACCGGTCTGTCAGCACCAGGTTGTTCAGGGTGGTGGTAATCTGGGCGTTGAACGGAGGGGTCAGGTCAACAGGCCCGTTGACGGTAAAGTTGCCGCCCGCCCGAACTCCGCCATTCAGTGTGATGTTTGCGCGACTTTGCGCCAGATCCACCTGACCACTGATCCCGGTAATGGTCTGACCAGCACCCGGAATGGCAAGGGATGTGCCCGAAGTGGTGACCGAACCGCTCAGCGACGCCAGCGCCGGAGCACCTTTGAGTGCCAGATCGAAGCGCGCCGACCCGTCGATCTTGTTGGGTGTGATGAAGACATTCGCGATCCCAAGGTTGATGCCGCCCTGTGCCTTCAGATCCGCCTGACTGCTGGTTTCATCAAAAGTGCCGGCCAACGTGGTGTCTATGTCGGCAGGCCCTTGCGCCTTGGCGTCAATCGTCCAGACACCGTTATCGCGTTTGGCCGTTCCCTTTGCTGCCACAGTGCCGGGAAATTCGGGAACGAACCGCTCGATCCGGTTCAGTTTGGCGTCAAAATCCACATCAGCCGAGCCATTCTGGCCGACCGTTCCTTGAAGGCTGGCGTAAGAGCTGTCAGGCCCGTCCAGGCGAGCAGTGCCTTCCAGTCCAGAGCCGGTCGGAGCGACGTTCCCGCTCAGGTTCAGCGGTCCGGACAAAGTTTGCGACAGACGGGCAAGGTCATCCAGTTTGGCGGAAAAGTCCAAACCGCCGGCGTCTCGGTTCAGCTTGCCCGATGCATTCGCCGAAAGGGCGGTTCCAATCAGTTGGAACGTACGGATATCCAGGCCTTCATCGTTGTTCATCGCGTCCACGGTCAGGTTCGTTCGCCCCTGGATCAGGTCGTCAACGGCGTCGATCCCGGTTTTGATGTCGTCCGCCGCCAGATTGCCTTTTACGTCGAACGCTTTGCTGCCGACTGCGCCCTTGCCGGCAACATCCGCTCGGATCGCCCCTGCCAGATCGCGTTTTGCAAGGCTGGAAAACGGTGACAGGTCCGGGATGTTCACATTGACCTGCCCGTCAATGGCAAGGGCTTTCCTTGGATCGTCTATGGTAACAGAGGCCTTGGCGGTCAGGGCTGAACCGTTCACCGATGCGTCGCGGATAACAATCTGTTCTTGGCTCAGCGCACCGTCGAACGTGATCTCGTTGCGACCGACCAACAGAGGGTCGATCTCGGTTAGACTGGTTTTGATATCCCGGCCCGATACGCTGGCCGTGCCGTCAAACTCCAGCGTCTGAACGGTTCCTTTTCCGTTCAGTTTCGCTTGCACTGCACCCCCAAGCTCGCGTTTGGCAAGGCCGGAAAACACGGACAGGTCTCGGGAATTGACCGTCGCCTGACCATCGATCGTCACGTTGCCATCAGGGGTCGTTACGGTGCCGTCGGCCTGGGCGCGCAAGGTATCACCGATCAGGGTGAAATCTCGGATGGTTACGCCATCTGCGCCGCGCCTGGCGTCGAGCGTTATTGTTGTATTGCCCTTGATCACCGGATCGATGTCATCACGCCCGGTCGAGAGGTCGGTTCCTTCGACCTCCAGTTTGCCGTCGAAACTGCCTTCCAGTGGTGAGCCTTGACCGTTTAGACGGGCCGAGACCTGGCCTCCCAGCTCCAGTTGGGCCAGTTCTGAAAACCGGGACAGATCCGTGGCTTCCAAAGTGGCGGTGCCGTCGACGGCCAGACCGGTGGACAGGCCGCTGACCAATGCGTCGACGCCCAATTCGTAATCCGCACCAACCAGTTCGAGACCGGTCAGGTTCAGGGATTGGTCACTGCCATATTCGAAAGTGCCATCCAGAGTGACGAGGTCGCCAATTGCTGCATTCAGGGCCTTGTCCGCCAGGTCAATACCGTCCAACGCGGCCTGCAGGTTGCCATTGATTTTTAGCACTGCGCCCTGTTCCAGGGTCCCGTGAGCAGTAATTTGCGCGCGCTCCAAATCAACCTGCTCGGCCTGCACGGCGTTTGCAGTCAGGCTTAGGTCCCAATGATTGCCGTTTTTTTCGTCGTACAGCGCCGAAATCTGTGCTGCTCCAACGGACGTGTCACCGCCCGAAGCTGGAAGAGTTACCCTTTCACCCTCCGGCGGCGTTATGCGTCCTTGCAGGGCTGCGAGTTGCAATCGCCCACCTGCCGCCAACTGTAACTGGCCTTTCAGGTTCAGTGCTTGTGACGAGATCTCAAGCTCGTCAATTTCCAGCGCACCTTCAGGTTGGGTTCGCCCATCCACATAGAGCTGTGTTTTGGCACCGAAAAACGTATCCATTTCTTCGGCGACAAAAGGTGTCAAATCACCGCCGAGATCGGCAGTAAACGCAATGCCCTCTTCTGCGCTGGCCGCGGCAGTCGGGGCCGAGCGTAACCGAACCTGACCCGTCACCCGAGGCTGACCATCGCTGCTGAGACCGATATCGGCCGTAAAATCGGTCACGGGTCCGGATCCTTTCGCTGTCAGCGCGATAGGCGGGGTATCCGGCATTTTAAGAGCGGTCGAGATCAGGCCGCCCGCCGCCTCTGTCACCTGAAGATCAAGATCGATCTGGCTGTTTGAATTCTGAAAGCCCGCTGTCAACTTGATTTCATCACCTGCCCGGTCCAGCCGGGTGATATCAAGGTTGGTGTCCAGCGTCCCGTCGGCCAGTGACAGGTTGCCACTAACCGCCAGTTCTGCGGCCACTCCGATCAGGGGCTCGCCCAAAGCCAGCTCGTCGATGCGAATTTCACCGATTTCGATGGCAACAGGCAGTTCAGGCAGTTGGAAGCCTTTTGCCTCTGCGGTTGGCGGCGGCGTGTCTTTGGTGGTGGTGCCAGGCGCGCGGGCAACATCGATCTCTTGCGCCGTCAGGGCATTGACTGAGAACCGCCCACGGATCAAAGCCAGCCGGTTCCAGTCAAGTTCGGCATCTTTTATGGTCAGCCAGACCCCTTCGTCATCGGCAACGGTGATCTCGGCAATCGTGGCACGTGAACTCAGTGCACCTTGCAGACCTTTGACAGTAACGTTCTGATCCTCGCCCGACAGGGTATCCTGCAGGAACCGCTCGATCATGCTGCCGCCTTCGTCCTCCTGCGGATGTCCGGCCACAGGCACGATTGCCAGCGCGCCGATCAGCAGAGGGTATGAAAGGTACCGTCTCAAAATGCCTGTCCTATCCCGATATAGAACTGTAGCCCGTCCCCGGTGGGACCGCTGACAGGATAGGCCAGATCAAGACGCAAGGGGCCAAACCCGCCCAGATCATATCTTACGCCAATACCGGCGCCCGAGTGATCTTCTTGCGCGCCGCTGCCGACAAAGGAAGATGTATCGACGACACCGTAGTCATAAAACCCAACCAGCGACAGGCTGTCAGTAACCTTGCCACGGATCTCGCCGGACAAGCCAATAAATGACTTGCCGCCCGCGATGCCGGTCCCGACCGGAATGCCAAGGCTTTCATAGGGTTGCCCGCGAACGGTTCCCGCACCGCCCGAGAAGAACAGAAAGTCAGGCGTGACGCCATCGGCAGGTGGGCCAATCACGGATCCCAGCTGCGCGCGACCGGCCAAAACGATCCTCCCCCCTGTCCCCAAGCTGGTATAGGCCCGCCCATCAAAGAAAAGGCGGAGGCCGGTATCCGTACCGGATATTCCGACAAAGGGCATGACTTGCGAGTCCAGATAGAATCCGCGTGTGGCGCTGACTTTGCTGTCGCGTTGGTCCCATTCAGACCGGAAGGGCAGGATGAAATACCTGAACTTGCGACCAGTGCCATATGCGTCGTCGGCGTCTGACAGCTGAAACCCGGCGGATGCCTCGGCATATAAGTTGTCGGAAAAAGTGCGGCGCGCACCATAGGCCAGCGAAGCCACCGTTACATTATAGTTTTCCGTGTTGCGGCGTTCCAGCAGGGCGCTCCAGAAGGTGTTGTCATCCGGGCCAAGCCGGTCAGGTTGATCCAGACGCAACCCGATCCGGCCATCAATATCCTCTGCACCGCCAATATTTCGAACCGCCACTTCGAAGCGCAGACGTTCTGCGCGCCTGAACATATTGCGATGGGTCCACGTCGCGGTCACATCAACACCATCGCGAGAGGCCAGTTCGACACCAAAGGTCAACCGACGTTTGGGCAGGTCTTCGAACGTGGCATCGAAATCCAGTGTGCCATCCGGATTCGGCGTCTCTCGTTCCTGCAACGAGACCACGTTGAACGTGCCGGTCCGGCGCAACCGTGTTCCCACCTTCTGGATTTTCTCAGGGGAATAGACCTCTCCGCTTGGAAACCCGGCGATCTTTTCGATGGATCTGTGGCGCACATCTGAATTGCCCTTGATGAACATCTTGCCAAATGTCAGCCTGCGCCCGGGATCAAGGTCGATCTGGGCATCCAGACGGGCTTGGGCGTGGCGCGCGATGATTGTCTGACCCGCAATTCCGGCTTTTGCGTGACCCGCGTCCCTCCATCCCTGAACACCGGCCGAGGAGGCCTGTTGAATGGCACCGGTCGTCGCCAGTTTCCCGGGGGCAAAGTTTTCGGGCAGTTCCGTTCCGGGGGCCAGGGGCTTGACAGTGGCGGTGCCGAATTTGAAGCTTGGCCCGGTTTCAACGGTAATCGCAGCACGGTTTATTTGTGCAGGCACCGTGAGAGAGCTCAACTCGGCCGCCTCCTGTCCATCAAGCTTGATGCTGACGACCGGGCTGAAATACCCTTCGTCGTAAAGGATTTGCACGATCGTACGGTAATCCGACAAAGCTGCCGAGAGGATTTCAAGCGGGGTGTCGAGGCCGCGTTCCTCAGCCGTGGTTACTGAGGAGGTCTCCTTGAGGCGATCAACCAGTTCTTTCGATGCGCCGGGGGCCGAAAGGGAGGTTTCCAGCGCCGCCAGCGTGGTTGGGGCCAAAGTCACAACTGTGGCCATCAGCCAGCGCCCCAGACGGCATTGCCGCTTGCTCCTTTGCATGAATTGCCCCAACTGTCCCAAATCCAGTTCTCTTGTCCGTGTCGTGCACGGCCCTTTGAATTCAGGTTAGAGCATCTGAAAGCGGATGGGGAAAGGAATTATACATGAGACGAGAATTTTTTCGGCCAAATCGTGTTGAGGTTGCCGCCCGGCTATTCGGCTGCCATAAGGCGGGCCACGTCCAGCATTCGCGCCGAGAAGCCCCATTCGTTGTCGTACCAACCAAAGACCCTGACCTGATTTTCACCCACCATACGGGCCTCGGGCCCGGCAACAACCAGCGATTCAGGGCGGGACCGCAGGTCGGACGAGACCAGTGGCAAATCAGTCCAGCCAAGCACTGGGGATGCAGCAACGGCCTGCTTCAGGGCTCGATCGAAGATCTCGGCGCTCATACCGCGCTGCAATGTGACCACGAGGTCCACGGCTGACACACTTGCCGTTGGAACGCGGACAGCCGCGCCCGAGATACGCCCGGCCAGATGCGGAAGGACGACATCGATAAGGTGCATCGCGCTCGATGTGGTCGGAACCATCGACAGCGCCCCAGCCCGAGAACGGGCAAGGTCGCCACGCGGCGCATCCACCATCGGTTGGCTGTTGGTATAGCAGTGGATGGTGGTCATGTGCCCCGATGCAACACCGCCGATATCGTCGATGACCTTGACCAGTGGCACCAGCCCATTTGTGGTGCAGGATGCGTTTGACACAATCCGGGCGCTGCCCAACTGGTCTTCGTTCGCACCCAGAACGATGGTGACATCAGCAGCGGGGGAGGGGCCTGAAATCAGTACTTTGCCTGCGCCCGCAGACAAACCGCGACGCGCAACGTCCGAACTGCGGGCGATACCCGTACAATCCAGCATGACGTCAACGCCCGACAGATCAACGCGGGACAGATCATCGCTATGGGTCATGGGAATTGAGTGCCCATCCACGATCAGCGCGGCGTCCCCTGCGGACACATCGCCGGGATAGGGACCAAATGTGCTGTCGTATTTGAACAGGTATGCACAGGTGTCCAGCGGCGCGATATCATTGATCAGCACCAGCTCGATATCTGACCCTGCCGGCAGGGCCAGAACCTGCCGCAGGATCGTACGGCCAATACGGCCGAATCCGTTTATTGCGAGTTTCATGCGCAAGCTATGGCAGGCCGGTCGGGCGACCTCAATGCCTGATCTGACGCTGTGTCAGTTGCAGCTGACCTGCGAGAAAAACTGGCCCGAGATGTTCTGGTACATGCTGGCCACAATCGGTTTGCAACCCGTTGCCTGCTGAATCGCGGCAATGGCCTGAACGGTGCGCAGGCGCGGTGGCGGACCGAATGGGTTGAGGTTGTTGTTGTCACGCGTGGCGCGATAAACGACCGGCGCGTCGGAAACCTGTGTCACCGCCCAGGTGCGGCTCATGACGAACACGGATTTGGTTTCTTCCTTGGCCGAGATGGGGGATGCAAAAAGGGCCGCGGATGAAGCGAGTGCTGCGACGGCCAGCAGGGCAGGGCGTAGTTTCATGGAACAATCTCCAGTGCTCAAAATCAGAATTTACTTGGATTTCAGCAAATTCCGACCCGCCTGTGAAGCCCCAAGGTCAGAAATTTGCGACGCCACCCCGTCGGAAAGGTGTTACCGGCGAGCTGTGGGCAATGGCAAATGTCGGTTGCAGTCCCTGTGCCGCCAATGCCCGAACCACCCCGGATCGCCCGCGTTGCGGGCTTGCGAACAAAAGTCTCGCAGACAGGTCTTTCCGGGGTGTTTTGAAGGTTCGCGTCAGGGGCTTGGCCCTGCCGGATTAGAGGTATAACCTTGACCACAAATGATTTCAGCTCTGCGAGGCCGCCATGAATGCCCCATGTTTTACCGCCATCGCCGCATGCGGCATTTTATTGATGAGCACTGTGGTCGAGGCCAAGCCCCTTTCTCGAATCATAGCCGAGATGGGGTTGTCTCCGGCAGATTTCGAAGTGGTCAACGCAGCCTCGAACGCGCTTTTGACCAGCGGTACGCCTTCCGTGGGCCAGGAACGGTCATGGAAGAATGACGACACGGGTTCCAAGGGGACAATCCGGGTGCGATCGGTACAGGGAAATTGCGTTGGTCTTCAGCATGTGATTCAGCCGGAAGGCGGTGATCAGAGCAGGGAAATCCGAACCCGCCGCTGCAATGACGGCAACGGCAATTGGATCCTTACGCCCTGATTATCAGCTCAGAATTCAGTAGCCCTGATCACGATTGACTTCATGCAGCAAGGCCACGCCGGAACTGAGGCGTCGGAAGTTTTCAGCCACATCCGACAAGGCGTCGCCCAGATGCCAGCCTGAAACATGTGGAGTGATCGTCACGCCGGGGTGGCGCCATAGCGGGCTGTCTTGTGGCAAAGGTTCCCGCGAGGTGACGTCCAACACGGCATGCCCCGGAACCCCTGCTTCCAGTGCCGCGATGAGGGCGTCCTCATCAATCAGATTTCCGCGCCCGGCGTTCAGCAACTGACTGCCGGGTTTCATCGCCGCCAGCATCCGGGCATCAAACAGGCCAGCGGTCTGAGGGGTCGAGGGCAGGATGGCGCAAACGTGGTCACATTGGCCAAGAAGCGCGGGCAACGCGTCCTGCCCGTGCATGCAAGTTACGCCTTCAATGGCTTTGGGCGTCCGGCTCCAGCCCATCACCTGAAAGCCCACGGCGTGCAGCATCCGCGCGGTGCGGGCGCCGATGTGGCCAAGACCTAGAACACCGACCACGGTGTCCGGCGTAAAAACCGGTGCGCGCGGGGACCACTCGGCGCGGGTTTGGGCCGCTTCGTGAAACGCCATGTGTCGCTGAGCGCGCAGGATATAGGCCAGAAACCACTCGGCAATGCCCTGTGCCGGTGCGTCAGGCTTCAGGCGGGCGATGCGAACGTGACCGGGCAGACCGGGATGGCTGACAATGGTCTCTACCCCTGCGCCCAGCTTTTGAACCAGTTTCAGGTTCGGCAGTCGCGTCGGGTGGTCACGTTGCATGTCAACCACGGCCAGCATCGTTATGTCATCCGGATTGCCCAACGTTTCGGCGGTGCGGATATCCGCATCCGGTAACACGGCCTGTAAACTGCGGGCAATTTCGTCATCACTTATCCAGTTGGACAGCCCGGTTTCGATCAACAACGCCATGTGCGGCTCCTGCATATGTTTGATGTGGTGACGTCCCGTCACTGCGGTGGACAGGGCCCGGGCAGTTAAGCCATCCTTGCGGCAAAAGTATAGCCCGGACCCGGTGCTTCAGAGGGACATTTCCGAAAACATGACAATCAGTCTGGCCGTGCAAATTCATGATCATCTGCAAGACGTTGCTGATATGACCGGGGCCGAGGTCACTCGGATGGATGACACATGTTTCCCTTGCGGTGATGGCGAAACTGATCGCAAGGCCGGCTTGTCCTGCGTTTTCGCCGCCAAAGTCGGAACGGGGAAAGTGTTTGAACGCCTGGGTTCAGACAAACTGAAACGATTTGCGCAAGAACAGACCTGAGGATCACATGGCCGAAGCGCTCGACTTTACCAACACGACCTATTTTCATCAGCGCGAGGACGGGGCGTTTGTTGGCAACGATGCCGCGCGCGGGCCTTGGTCTGCCGCACATTGCCACGCGGGGCCGGTCAGCGGCTTGATCGTTCGGGCCGCAGAAACCGAAATCGGCCCGGAGAAGATGCTGACCCGACTGACTGTCGATTTGCTGAGGCCGCTCCCGCTGGCCGGGCTTCGCGTTGCGGCAGAGACCACGCGCCACACAAAGACGCTCGGGACTACGCGGGTCACGGTGCACGATCTCGACGATACGTTGTGCGCCAAGGCCACAACCATGCATCTTTTGCGGCGCGATCTGGGGCAGGTGCCGAATGTCGAAATGGATGCGCCGAGAATAGAGGACGTCGTCGATGGCCCTTTTCCGATAGGTGAAATTCGCCACGACCTGCCGGGCTTTGCCCATTACAGCGATATTCGCTATCCCTCAGGGGGAAAACAGGGGGCCGGACCCAAAACGATTTGGATGCGTACTCCGCAGCTTTTGCAGTGCGAGGATCAATCGCCCATACAGGCCCTGTGTCCGTTGGCGGATTGTGGCAATGGTATCTCATGGAATGCGCCGACCACGGAAATGGGGTTCATGAATACGGACCTGACTGTGCATATCCACCGTGAACCGGTTTCGGATTGGCTGGCCTCAAAATCGATTTCGCATTGGCAGCCTTCAGGCATCGGCATGTCTCAGTCCGTCCTCTTTGATACACAAGGTCCGGTGGGCACAGCGCTGCAAACACTGGTTCTGTTTCCGCCGACCTGATGGTGGGCCGGATTTCGCATCGGGAGTGAAAATGTCGTTGCCGCCACGCGGAGGGAGACCTATCTTGCGCCTATGCGTTACCTTATAACCACTTTGATCCTTTGTTTACCGATGCAGGCCAACGCCCACCCGCATGTCTTCATTGATACCGGGCTGGAGTTCGTCGTGGATGACGCTGGTCAACTGACCCATGTTCGCGTGACCTGGGCGTATGACGAATTCTACTCGTTGCTGGTTCTGGAAGACATGAAGCTGGATCAGGATGCTGACGGCGTTCTGACGGAAAGCGAAGAACGGTTCCTGACCGGGTTCGATACGCAGTGGGTGGAAGGATATAACGGCGATCTTGTCGTTACCGCAGACGGAAACCATGTCGCGCTGTCGGGCCCGATGGAGGCGCAGGCGACAGTTGAAGACGGACGCGTTGTCACCACGCATCTCAGGGCGGTGGAGGCCGGTTCCGTCGCGGCCGCGGCGCTGTCTGCGAAAGCGTTTGATGAGACGTTTTATACCGCCTACGAGGTGACGCGGCCCGTGACCGTGACGGGCCCCGCCGCGTGCCAGATTGACCGGTTTGACCCGGATATCGACGGCGAACTGGCCCAGATGCAGGCCTTTCTGCTGACCCTGGACGCCGACTACGACCTCGAGGAAAATGACATCCCTCTGGTCGGTGAACGTTTTGCGACCGAGATCCGCGTTTCATGTCCCGCTACCTGATCCTGCCTGTCGGCCTGGCGATTGTACTGCTGCTCTGGTTTTGGGGCAGCGGAGGCTTTGACAGTCTTGCGGCCTGGGCTGCGGGGGAGCAACGAGAATTCCAGAACCAGATCGCCCGGTCCTTGCGTGCCGCGCGTGCCGAGCAACCCGAGGCGGTGGCAACGCTGTTGACGGTCTGTTTCGCCTACGGGTTCTTTCATGCCATCGGCCCCGGCCACGGAAAGGTCCTGATCGGGGGTTACGGTTTGGGTCGGCGTGTCGCCTTCTGGCGGTTGTCGGCGATCAGTGTATTGTCCAGCCTGGGGCAGGCGGTGACGGCCGTCGTCTTGGTCTATGCCGGGGTGCTGGTGTTCCAGATGTCCCGTGAAAGCCTTGTTGGAACGACGGAACAGGTCATGGCACCGATAAGCTACGGAGCGATCGCCCTTATCGGTCTTTGGCTGGTGGTCCGGTCCTTGCGCAGTTTTGCAAAGAGACGGAATACCACGTCGCCCCATGATCACCAACATCACGAAAACGATCACTCGCATCATCCCCACCACGATGGAGAAGTCTGTTCAGATTGCGGCCACCGCCATGGCCCGACCGCACAGGAAGTTGCAAATGTGGGTTCACTGCGCGAGGCCCTGATCCTGATTGTGGGCATCGCGGCACGACCGTGCACAGGGGCTTTGTTCGTGCTGATTCTGACGTGGCAGATGGGCATCGCGATGGTCGGTATCGCCGGGGCTTTTGCCATGGCATTGGGCACGGCGCTGGTGACGACATTGGTGGGATGGACGTCCTTTGGCCTTCGCGGAGGTCTGCTGGCCTCAGCCTCAGCCACACGGTTCGCGTCGGTGCTGGCCCCAACAATCGAACTGGTGGCCGGGCTGATCATTGCCGTGATCGCAAGTGGTTTGCTGCTGCGTGCGATTTAGGTCAGTCGAAAACCGGTTCCGGATACCCGACCCGCGCCAGATACAGCCCCTGCGGCGGGCACACTGGACCGCAGGCCGCACGGTCGGCAGCTTCCAGCGCCTCGCGCACCTCTTCCGGGGTCCACGCTCCGGCGCCCACACGTTCCAGCGTTCCGACGAAACTGCGCACCTGATTGTGCAGAAATGACCGAGCCCTTACGTGGAAATGAACCTCGGGGCCGGAAAAGCCCTGAACCTGTTCAACCCGCAACTCATCCAGAGTTTTGACCGGGCTGGCCGCCTGGCAAATCGACGACCTGAAGGTCGTGAAATCATGGCGACCCAGCAGCATGTTCGCCCCTTCCTGCATGGCCTCGACATCCAGCGGATGGTTGATCTGCCAAACCTGCCCTTTGTCATGGGTTGCAGGCGCGCGTCGCATCAGGATGCGGAACAGGTATTGCCGTTCGACCGCTGAAAACCGCGCGTGCCAATCGTCGGTCACGCGCGCGGCGTCCACGATCGCCACCGGCTGCGGTTTGAGGTGATAGTTCAGTGCCTCGGACAGGCGGAACGGGTCCCAGTCCTTGGCCATGTCGCAATGGGCGACCTGACCCAACGCGTGAACGCCGGCGTCGGTGCGCCCTGCGGCCGCAATCGTATGCGCACCCGGCTGGATACGGGACAGGGCCTGTTCGATTGCGCCCTGCACGGACGGCTGATCCTTTTGCCGCTGCCATCCGGCAAACGGTTCCCCCTGGTATTCGACTTTCAACGCGTATCTGGGCATGTGCCGCTGGTACAGCGCGGCGCGGGAACGGGCAAGGGGGCGAAAGCGCTGGTATGTGCGGTACCCGCTACCTATCTTGGGTGAAACGATAATTGCGGGGCGACGGATTGGTCATCTCATCTCTGGCAGACAGTCTTGTGCGCGGCGTCGAAACCATCGGCGACAGCGTATCCGAGACGTTTTTTGAGCCTGTCATCCGCCTGGGTGTCACCGGGTTGGCGCGGTCGGGCAAGACGGTTTTCATCACCTCGCTGGTGGCGAACCTGCTGGATCGGGGGCGCATGACCGGGTTGGTTGCGCAGCAGGAAGGTCGGATCAATGCCGCCTATCTGCAACCGCAGCCGGATGACACCGTGCCCCGGTTCGATTATGAAACGCACCTGTCCGCCCTAACGGGTCCGACACCGCACTGGCCGGACAGCACGCGCGCGGTGTCAGAGCTGCGCCTGTCCTTCAAAGCCCGCCCAGCCGGCTTGCTTGCCGGCTTGCAGGGACCGCGCACCGTTCATCTGGACATCGTCGACTACCCCGGCGAATGGCTTCTGGATCTGGCCCTGCTGGACAAGTCTTATGCAGACTGGTCTCGGGAAACACTGGAACGTATCGAGGCCCGCTCGGAGGCGGTCGAGTATCTGGGGCAGGTCAATGCCGCAGACCCTTCCGGCGCGCATGACGAGCCGACCGCGCAGGCGCTGGCATCGTCGTTCACGACCTATCTCAATCAGGCGCGTGAAGCGGGGTATTACGACTGTACCCCCGGGCGTTTCCTGCTGCCGGGGGATCTGGCCGGATCTCCGGTTCTGACCTTTGCGCCGTTGGTGGTGTCTGGCCCGTCGCGGCGCAGAACGCTTCAACGCGAGATGGAACGGCGATTTGAAGCCTATAAAGCCCAGGTCGTGAAACCGTTTTTTCGCGATCATTTCTCGCGCATCGACCGGCAGGTGGTTCTGGTCGATGCGCTGGGCGCTATTCACAAAGGTCCTCAGGCGGTCGAGGACATGCGCCGCGCCATGGCTGATATCCTGTCGGCCTTTCGCCCCGGCCGAAACGCGTGGCTCAGCCAATTGCTGCTGGGCAAAAGGGTTGAACGCATCCTTTTTGCGGCGACAAAAGCGGACCACCTGCACCACATGCAGCACCCCCGCCTGACCGCGATTATCGAGGCGTTGACGCGTGAGGCGCGTGATCGGGCGAATTTCGCCGGAGCCCGGACCGAGGCCCTGTCTCTGGCTTCGCTGCGTGCTACGACCGAAGAACTGCGCCACCACGACGGGACAGACTTGCCATGCGTTCGGGGTACCCTGTTGGAGAGCGGCAAACAGGCCGCCTTCTACCCGGGAGAATTGCCCGAGGATCCAGCGCATCTGTTGGGTCCGGCCCGAAACGGGGCTGATGCGTGGTTGGGCGAAGATTATGGCTTCATGGCCTTTGCCCCGGCGAAACTGTCGCTGAGACCCGGTGATGGCCCGCCGCATATCCGGCTGGACAGGGCGGCACAGTTCTTGATCGGAGATCGGTTGTGACGACAATTCTACGCCACGCACGCCCGACGGATGCGGGCACCATCGGGTCGATCCTGCACGGTTTCGCCTTGGAAAACGACTGGATGCCTGAATTGCACAGCTGCGCCGAGACGATCGCTTTCTGTGGTCGAATGATTGATCTGGAATGGGTGACCGTGGCCGAAACCGAGGCCGGCGTTGTTGGCTTTTTGGCGCTCGACGGTCATGAAATCCATTCGCTTTATCTGGATGCTTCGGTTCGGGGCTGCGGGATTGGTCGGCAATTGCTGGATCACGCCAAATCGGCCCGCTCAGAGCTGAGCTTGTACGCGTTTCAGAACAATGCCCGAGCCTGCCGGTTTTATGAACGTAACGGCTTTGCCGAGGTGGCCCGCAGCGATGGGGCGGACAACGACGAAAACCTGCCGGACATACGGTTTGTCTGGCGCAGCGAGGATGTGATCGATGGCTAAAGGCCCGGTTTTGATCGATCTTGAAACGGATGAGCCCCCTGCCGATGTCGCCAAGGCCCCGCCGGTGCCGGACATCGCGCAACCACAAGGGCAGGCGATGCAAGGCGCGGCGCGGCTGGCGGCGCGCAGACCATCGGCTCTGGCACGCTGGTTCTGGGGGCTTGCTCTGGCGGTGATCGGGGCGGCCGTATCGGTGGCCGCGTGGGATTTTGCAACTTCGCTGGTGGCGCGAACGCCTTTTTTGGGTTGGATCGTAACCGGATTGATCGCCGCTCTGGTTCTTGTGGCGCTTATGATCGCAATCCGTGAACTGGCCGCATTGGGGCGATTGTCCCGTGTGGATGGCATGCGCCGGGCCGCAGATGCCGCGTTGGCTGAGGACGATCTGGCTCAGGCCCGCGCAGTCACCAATCGTATCATCGCATTCTACAAAGGCCGGGAAGACACGCGCTGGGGCCGCGAACGATTGACCGAGCGGATGGCGGATCAGTTCGATGCGTCAGCTCTGCTGGAACTTGCCGAAGTTGAGCTGTTGGCGCCTCTGGACGAAGCCGCCAGCCGCGAGGTCGAGGCCGCGGCCCGGCAAGTTGCAACCGTGACCGCATTGGTGCCATTGGCGCTTGCGGATGTGATAACCGCGCTGGCCGCGTCATTGCGGATGATCCGCCGGGTTGCCGAAATCTATGGCGGGCGCGCGGGTACGTTGGGCGGCTGGCGTCTGACCCGCAGTGTATTTGTGCATCTGGTGGCGACAGGGGCGGTTGCAGTCGGCGATGATCTGCTGGAGCCCGTCCTGGGCGGTTCCGTTCTGAGCAAACTGTCACGCCGGTTCGGCGAGGGTCTGGTCAACGGGGCCCTCAGCGCTCGTGTGGGTGTGGCCGCGATGGAGGTGTGCCGCCCGTTGCCTTTCTCGGACAGGCACAAACCTTCGACGCGGGGCATCATCAAGCGCGCCTTGCAGGGCCTGTTTTCCAAGGGTTGATCCAAAGCAAGGCGCCCCGGCCTGCGCTTCGGCACACTGAATGTGTCAAAGGAGCCAGCCATGACGGATCACGGTCACAGCCCGCAGGAAATCGCCGAACGGATCAACGCGCCGCCCGGACGCGGCGTGTTGCGTGATGTCGTATATGGCGGCATCGACGGGTCCGTCACCACATTTGCCATTGTGGCAGGCGTTGCAGGGGCAGGTCTTTCCCCTTTCGTTATCGTGGCGCTTGGCCTGGCGAATGTTCTGGCTGACGGGTTTTCGATGGCGGCGGGCAATTATTCGGGCACCAAGGCCGAGCTGGACAACATTCGCCGCATCCGCGCGGTCGAGGAACGCCACATTGCGTTGTACCCGGATGGTGAGCGCGAAGAAGTGCGAGAGATCCTTGCGCAAAAAGGGCTGTCTGGCGACATTCTGATCGAGGCCACGGCAGAGATCACCTCGAGCAACGAAAACTGGATCAACCTGATGATCGAAGGTGAATATGGTCTGGGCAGTGTCGACCCGCATCCAATGAAAGCGGCTGTGGCCACCTTCTTCGCGTTTCTGGTGGCGGGGATGATCCCATTGCTGCCGTTTCTGGCGTCCGTGCCGAACGCGTTTGCGATCTCGGCCTGGATGACCATGGCTGTCTTTTTTGCGATTGGCGCGCTCAAAAGCCGGTGGTCACTGGCCCCCTGGTGGCGGTCGGGGATCGAGACGTTTTTGATCGGCGGGCTGGCCGCGCTGATCGCGTATCTCGTCGGGTCCTTGTTCCACCCATAAATTTTGCGCCGCTGGGATGACGGTTGTTGCGGCAGGCGTTACCGCAGACCCCGGACCTTTTCAGGCCGACGATCGCGCGTCCGGCGATTTCGGTGCTTTAGATCGGATCACAGCTTTCCTGACTGTCACTTTCGGACGGCTCAAGATAGCCTGACCTCCAAAAGGATCGGAGACTCGGTTGGAATCGCTGCTTGTTCTTGTTGGCCTGATAGTTCTGGCCATCCCTGTGACATTGATCGCTCTTTTGGTCGGGCATTCCCGATTGCGTCGCCGGGTAGAGCAGCTGGAAGCGCAAATCAACGCATTGGCCTCAGGCGATGCGACCGTCCTGCCGCAACCGGAACAGGAAACGCCTGCAACGCAACCTGCTGCCGAAGAAAAGCCGCGCAGGCCGGCACCCTGGTCGGCTCCAAAACGGCAGGAAGACAACAGTGCCGACGCTCAGGATGCAGAGGTTTCTTCTGCGGCTGTCGTGTTTCGCCATGACAGGTTTGCGGCTTTGGGCGCGTGGCTGCGCGAGAACTGGTTTTATGTGGTTTCGGCCCTGTCTCTGGCGCTGGCCGGTATTTTCCTCGTGCAATACGGCGTCGAAAACGGTTTGCTGCCGCCGGCGGCCCGTGTCGTCGCTGCCCTGGGTTTCGGCACGGTTCTGATCCTCGGAGGAGAAATCCTGCGCCGCAAATTCGGTGATGACGAAGCGGTGGCAACCGCCTATCTGCCCTCGGTCTTTTCCGGTGCCGGGCTTGTCACTTTGTTCGGGGCCATCCTGTCCGCGCGCCAGCTGTACAACCTGATCGGTGCCGAAACGGCACTGGCAGGGATGGTCGTTGTTGCGCTGGTGGGGCTCGTTCTGGGGTGGTTCCACGGTCCGCTGCTGGCTGCGGTCGGTCTGATCGGTGCCTTCGCGGCACCTTTCCTGGTCGGGGGCGCGTCCGATGATCCGTCGTGGCTTTATGCGTATTTCCTGCTGGTTGCCGTCTTGGGGCTGGGTATCGACACGGTACGGCGCTGGGCATGGATCTCGGTCCTGACGCTGTTTGGGGCTTATGCGGCGAACCTGCTTCTGGTGATGGGCGCGCCGAGTACGGAATCGGGATACCTGATCGCGGCAACGGTGCTGGCGCTTTTGGCAACCGCCATTCCGGTGCGGCGCATTTGGCCAAATCACGCGGGCCCCATGCTGACTGAGATGATCCGCCGCCCAAAGGCCCGCCCTTGGCCGGAATTCCCAACTCGACTGGCCGCCGGGGCCATCGCGGCAAGTACGGTGATCCTGTCCTGGCATTGGGCGGACACGGAACCCGAATTCTGGTTGGGCGTCAGCCTGTTGTCTGCCCTTGTTCTGGCTCTGCTTCTATGGGCTAAGGATGCACCGGCCCTCCGGGACCTGACCGTCCTGCCTGCGGCTGGTTTGGTGGTCTTTGTCGCCTCTCACGGGCTTGAGAATGGCGCGGTTCTGGACAGGTTTGCGGGCACTTACGCGGAAACGCCCGAGGCCGACTATCCGATGGTGGTCACTGTGCTGGTCGCTTTGGGAGGTTTGATGTCGGCCCTGATGGCGTGGCGGTCATTCAAGGCAAACCAGTATCGCGCCGTCTGGGCCGGAGGAGCCGCGCTTTTTGCACCCGTGCTGGCCATCGCGCTGGAAATAGGCTGGCATCCGGCTTCGGTGATCGGGGCTTATCCTTGGGCGCTCCACGCGATTGCGCTGGCTGTGTTGATGGTGGTTCTGGCTGAACGCTTTGCCCGCGTTGACGGCGATGACCGGATGCGGGCGGCACTGGCCACCCTGTCCATGCTGTCGTGTCTGGTCTTTGCCTGTGTCATCGTGCTCAGCTCGGCGGCGCTGACGGTTGCATTGGTCGCCAGCGTTGTTGTTGCGGCCGCGTTGGACCGCAGGTTCATCCTGCCGCCGATGAGCTGGTTCATCTGGGCCGGTGTCTTTACCGTCACGGTGCGTTTGGTGCTTGATCCCGGGCTGGACTGGGCCAATTCCGCTCCGGTGTCCGAGATGGCGATGGTCTATGGCGTGGCCACATTGGGATTTGTCGTGGGCTGGTGGCTTTTGCGTCCGTTGAAGCGCCCACTGGCGGCGCTGCTGCTGGAAAGTGCGGCCCGGGCGACAGCGGGTATCCTGCTTTCATTGCTGCTTCTGCGTTGGCTCGAAGGCTTTGGCGAGGGCGGCGCTGACAACAGCCATTGGGGCCTGGGTCTGTTGGCCGTCATCTGGCTTTTGCTTGCGTTCGCGCAGGTGCAGAGGTTCGGGCTGGGTGGCAAACTGAACTACCTGCGATACCTGCTTGCTCTGTTCTTTGCGGGTCATGGCCTTTTCTATCTGTTGCTGGCATTGGCGGACCAGAACCCCTTGTTTGATCCGAATGCGGATCCGGTGCTTGGGCCGCCGGTTTTGAATACGCTGGCCGTTGCCTATCTGTTGCCCGCATTGGCCATCGGCGGATCGGCCTGGAGGATCCGGGAAATGCCGAAACCGATCATGCAAGCAAGCTTTGCCGTTGCAGGGACATTGGCGGCAGTTTGGTTGGGTTTGACGATCCGTCACGTCTGGCAGGGCGCGGCGGGTATGTATGAAGGCAACGGCGTCACCCAGCCGGAACTGTATACCTACACTTTGGTGCTGCTGCTGATCGGGGCCGCTCTGTTCTATCAATCTCTTGCCCGCCGATCCGACCTGATGCGCAAGGCAGGGCTGGCGGTGATCGGGCTGGCGGTGGCCAAGGTCTTCCTGATCGACATCGCCGGTCTGGGCGGCCTGATCCGGGTGTTTTCGCTGTTGGCGCTGGGCCTTGCGCTGGCCGGTCTTGCGTGGCTGAACCGGTGGGCAAAACTGCGCCATTCGCCGCAGCGGGCAGAACCTCTGGACCATTAGGTGCAGGCGTCATATAAGCGCGCCATGCATGACCGGATGGCCATCATTATTCGAATTATATCCCCGGCGCTCTGACCTCCTGAGACGCCGGGCAAAGGTGTTTGAGACTTCGCACCGACCGCTTCGATCCAATAGACGACCAGATCATCCAAAGGACGCCCCAAATGTGCGCCGACACGATCCAGACACCTGATTACAAAGACACGCTGAACCTGCCCAAAACCGATTTCCCCATGCGCGCCGGCCTGCCCAAGCGCGAACCCGCATGGCTGGAACGGTGGGAGACCATCGGTGTCTATGACCGCCTGCGCGAGAAAAAGGGCCGCTCGCCCTTTACGTTGCACGATGGCCCCCCTTACGCGAATGGTCATCTGCATATCGGCCACGCCCTGAACAAGACCATCAAAGACATGATCGTGCGATCCCATCAGATGATGGGCTTTGATGCGCGATACGTGCCCGGCTGGGACTGCCACGGCCTGCCGATCGAATGGAAGATCGAGGAAAAGTACCGCAAGAAGGGCAAGAACAAGGACGAGGTGAACATCGTCGACTTCCGTCAGGAATGCCGCAAGTTCGCCGAGGGCTGGATCGACATCCAGCGCGAAGAGTTCAAGCGTCTAGGCATCACCGGCAACTGGGCCGATCCCTACGTCACCATGGATTATCACGCCGAGGCGGTGATTGCGGACGAATTCATGAAGTTCCTGATGAACGGCACGCTCTATCAGGGCTCGAAGCCTGTCATGTGGTCGCCCATCGAAAAGACGGCCCTGGCCGAGGCCGAGGTCGAGTATCACGACAAGGAAAGCTTCACCATCTGGGTGAAGTTCAAGGTCGTGAATGCGGGCGATCTTGATGATGCCTATGTGGTAATCTGGACGACGACGCCGTGGACCATGCCGTCGAACAAAGCCGTCGTCTATGGCAAGGACATTTCCTACGGTCTCTACGAAGTTACCGGCACGCCCGAGGAATGCTGGGCCAAGGTAGGCGACAAGTTCCTGCTGGCCGACAATCTGGCCGCTGACGTTCTGGGCCGTGCCCGTCTGAACGACGATCAATGGACCCGTGTGCGCGACGTGACCGCCGACGAATTGGAGAGCGTGCAGCTGCTTCACCCGCTGGCCGGGGCCGAAGGCGGCAATGGCGAATGGGACGACATCCGCGATTTCCGCGCCGCTGACTTCGTAACCGATACCGAAGGCACCGGTTTCGTCCACTGCGCGCCGTCCCACGGGATGGAGGAGTTCGAGCTGTACCGTGATCTGGGCATGCTGGAACAGGTCATCACCTATAACGTGATGGACGATGGCTCGTTCCGTGCCGATCTGCCGTTCTTTGGCGGCAAATACATCCTGTCCCGCAAGGGCGGCGAGGGTGACGCAAACAAGGCCGTCATCGACAAGCTGGCCGAGGTCGGCGGGCTGCTGGCGCGCGGCAAGATCAAGCACAGCTATCCGCATTCGTGGCGCTCAAAGGCGCCGATCATCTATCGCAACACGCCGCAGTGGTTCGCATCCGTCGACCGCAAGCTGGATGACGGTATGGGCGAGATGGGCAACACCATCCGCGAACGTGCCCTGCGGTCGATTGACGAGCTGGTGAAGTGGACGCCGCAGTCCGGCCGCAACCGCCTGTATTCGATGATCGAAGCGCGCCCGGATTGGGTTCTGTCGCGCCAGCGTGCATGGGGTGTGCCGCTGACCTGCTTCACCAAGAAGGGCGCTCTGCCCACCGACGCGGATTACCTGCTGCGCAACGCCGAACTCAACGCCCGCATCAAGGCGGCGTTCGAGAAGGACGGTGCGGATGTTTGGTACACCGACGGTTTCAAGGAAAAGATCCTCTACGGAATCGCCAACCCGGACGACTACGAACAGGTCTTTGACGTACTGGATGTGTGGTTCGACTCGGGTTCAACCCACGCGTTTGTTCTGCGCGATCGCGAGGACGGGACCGAGGATGGCATCGCCGATGTCTACATGGAAGGCACCGACCAGCACCGCGGCTGGTTCCATTCGTCCATGCTGCAAGCCTGCGGCACCAAGGGCCGCGCGCCCTATCGCAACGTAGTGACCCACGGTTTCACGCTGGATGCCAAGGGTAACAAGATGTCCAAGTCGCTGGGCAACACCATCGTGCCGGAAGAGGTCGTCAAGCAATACGGCGCCGATATCCTGCGCCTGTGGGTGGCGCAGACCGACTATACCGCCGATCAGCGGATCGGGCCGGAGATTCTGAAGGGCACCGCCGACAGCTATCGTCGTCTGCGCAACACCATGCGGTTCATGCTGGGCTCATTGGCCGACTTCACCGAGGCCGACCGCGTCGCGCGCGAGGATATGCCGCGTCTGGAACGCTGGGTTCTCAGCCGTCTGGCGGAATTGGATGCGCAGGTGCGCAAGGGTTATGCCGCGTTTGACTTCCAGGGTGTTTTCAGCGTCGTGTTCAACTTTGCTACGGTTGATCTGTCGTCCTTCTATTTCGACGTTCGCAAGGATGTTCTGTACTGCGACGGGGACAGCACACGCCGCCGCGCCGCGCGCACTGTTCTGGATATCCTGTTCCACCGTCTGACCACCTGGCTGGCCCCGGTTCTGGTCTTCACCATGGAAGAGGTCTGGCTGGAGCGGTTCCCGGGCGATGACAGTTCGGTCCATCTGGTGGACTTTCCGGACACACCCGCCGATTGGCGCGATGCCGAGCTTGAGGCCAACATGGCCAAGGTGCGTCGTGTGCGCCGGGCCGTGACTGCCGCGCTGGAGGTTCAGCGTCAGGACAAAGTGATCGGCTCCAGCCTCGAGGCGGCACCGATCGTGCATGTCGAGGATGGCGATACCCGCGATCTGCTGGCCACGTTCGACGTGGACGACATGTGCATCACCTCGGGCCTGACCGTGACCGGCGATCCCGCCCCGGCCGAGGCGTTCCGTGTGCCGGAAATCGAAGGCGTTGCCGTCGTATTCGAAAAAGCAGAAGGCGAGAAATGTCAGCGTTGCTGGAAAATCCTGCCTGATGTGGGCCGCCACACCCATGCGGGCGTCTGCGGGCGCTGCAATGAGGCGCTGGGATAAATCAACGCGCCCCCCGAATTCAGTCGGGGGGCATTTTGGGCTATGTCTGCACAGATTGCGGTGTTGGATTGAACAGATCAAAGCCAATGGCAGGATCTGACAGTGCTTTCCAAACCTGATAGTCCGTAAAGTAACCGGTGTGCCCGCCAGGATCGACCGGGATGTTTCGATTTGCAAAAATGAGCCCACCCTCGATCTCGGTTCCGACAAAATCGTCCTGCCGGAAGATGTTGAACCACGCGGCGTTCAACTGACTGGCCGTGATGGTGAACATCTCGGGAAAATAGCGCTGATAGATATGGGTGACCGGAGAGCCCATCGTGATGAGTGTCAGGGTCCGCCCGCCGATGCGTCTCTGGACGCGTGGGTCAGCAAGCATCTGCGTGGCAATCACGGTGCCCTGCGAATGGGATATCACCGTAATATGATCCGCTGGAAAGATATCGAGAACATAGTACAACGTGCGATAGAAACGTTCGTCTATCGCCTTGCGATCCGGATAGTTGCGTTGTCGCGTTTCCAGATCTTTTCCCAGATAGCATTTGTCACGAATGGCGTAGGTAACGATATCCCGTGCAACGCCCAGCCCGGCGGAAACAAAATCAGAAAACCGGTACATCAACGCAGTTGCGCCAAGAACGATCAGGCCGATCTCGCCTTGCGAACAGGCCAACCTGTCCAAAGCCCAAGAGATCGGGTTGGTTTCACCTATGCCCACGTTGCATGCGGCCTCAAAACTCTGGTTGGCTGCGATCTCTCGGATCGTGACCAGAACCAGCACGATTGTACCAAACAGAAAGACCCACTGCGCCAGCCGGTTTACAATCGCCCGGCTGATCAGACCGCTGCGGGTGTGAAGGTTGGCCTTGTACGTTTTGCGACCTGCAAAAAGCCCGACGCCAACGAACCCCAACAGAACGATGGCCACAAAGGCCACGCTGAGAGTTTCGATGGACTCGTTCAAATTGCTTTCAAAAAGACGTTGCAGCTGACCGCCGGACAGGCCCGAAACAGTTTCCAGCAATTGCTCTATGGTCAACCAGAGGCCGGAAATGAAGAACATCCAGAAAACCAGCATGCCTGCACAGATGCTGGGGTACAGCCGCCTGTGCTCTGAAAGTGTGTCATTGATCTGCAGCGTCCAGGCGGACAACGCGTAAAGAATGAGTGTCAGGAAGATAAGAGTGGCCCAGAAAATGGACAGCAGAAAAACCTGAAACGCCACGAATTGCTCCAGGGCCGGCGGGCAATTTCCCGTGTCGGAAGGGACGCAGACCCACAATTTCAGGCCCAGCGGCCCAATGACCAGGCACAGAGTCAGTGCTGTTCCCATTGCGAGCATTCCACGCCAGAAGACCCGCCTGAGATAGGTCGGCGCCGATCGGCTTTGCCCCAGCCCGACAATGGCCCCGCCGGCGTACAGCCCGAACAGAAGCCAGAACAACAGGGCAGGGTTCTGGAAAACCGAGACAGGTATCCGGTCGGTCATGACCGCTGCGGCACCAATCAACAAAAAGACGTTCAGCGTCGCAACCGCACCGAAGAAGATCCATGTGAAAAGATGTACCAGCTGTGCCGCAAGTGTATTCCTGCCATTGGGCTGGTCCGAGGCAACGCCTTTGCGGATGTGGGTTTGCTCGACATTGTCCATCGCCAGATATCCCAACGCCAGAACGACCCAAATCAGGTCCAGCACGGTTTTGATCGCTCCTTTCGGGGCCGGAGAGCGATCAGCCCAATAAACTTCGGCAAACAGGGCCTTGTCCTGAGGAACAGCCGGGTCAGTCACCGTGCGCAGATTGACTTCGAACAGCTCTGCATTTCTTGGATTTCCGTCGAAGGTGGATTCGGCCAGTTCGATCATGCCGCGTTCGACTTCGATCGGTGGTCTGGGGTTTCCATCCAGCCAGGTTGTTGCTGCGCCAACGACCTGATCGACGGTTTCGCCGGGTTTTTGTTCACCGATTCCATGTACCGTGAGGATCAAATGTCGACCCATTGCGTTCTCCAAAATCTCTTTAAGTAACGGCAGGAGCGTATCACGAATGGCGCCAATGCCCAAAAATGACTTTTTGCGTGGTCTTGCACATTCCCGTGCTTGTGCTTTGCGCTTTGATCTGAAACCGTCGGTCCATGGCGATGATTTCCGTTGAAACTCAGTTCGGACGACTTGGTGTTGAAGAAACAGACGGAGCCCTTACACGGCTTGTCTGGAACGGCAGGGACGAGGGTGAGCCGACTGCGCTGCTGCGCGAAGCCGCCGCCCAGTTGAGGGCCTATGATCAAGGGCGGCTTGACCGTTTCGATCTGCCGTATCGCATTGACGGATCAGAGTTTCAAAAGCAGGTCTGTGACCTGATCTATGCCATCCCGCTTGGAGAAACGCGCACCTATGGCGATATCGCCAAAGAACTGGGGCAACCCGCCCAGCCGGTTGGCCAAGCCTGCGGATCAAACCCCATTCCCGTGATCATTCCCTGCCACCGGGTACTGGCCGCAAATGGCTTGGGCGGTTTTTCGGGCGACGGTGGTGTTGAGACGAAAGTTGCCCTGTTGCGGCATGAGCGGGCGGCAGGTCTTTTGATCTGAGCGTCGAAATTCGGTTGCAATCCGCTTTTTGCAGACACAACTTGTAACAGTTGCTGAATTTGAAGGACCGCATTGCATGACCACTGAACAAGACCGTGCAGCCCGCAAGAAGGCCATTATCGACCGGTTGATGTCGCTTGAAGCGCAAGAGCTTGCAACGGCGCAGGCGCATTACGATGCGTTTTTAAAAGATGCCCAGTTGGACGACCGGGAAGGTCACGACAAGGATGACATTGCCGCATCGCGGGAAAACGCCGATCTGGCGGCTGCCTTCGACGCGCCTGTCCATGCGCATCATGCAAAGATTGATGTCATCGAAAATACCGATTTCAGCCTTGCCGACACGGTCAGGCCAGGAGCTGTGATCAAGTTCAACAACCGCAGATTTGTTGTGTGTGTTTCAACAACGCGGTTTGAAGTGGATGGCAAGACCTATATGGGTATTTCAACCCAAAGCCCGATATATCTGGCGATGGCAGGTCTGCAAAAGGGCGACGTCTTTACCCATAACGGCACCGAATTCGAGGTGCAGGACGTTCTGTAAAACGGGACGGGCAGCGCTGCGTCAGGCGCGGCGCTGCGGAACAACCTGTTGGGCGATGCCTGCGAAGGTCAGGTACAGGCTGGTGATGACCAGCCCCCAATGGGCCCAGCTTTCCGGGTGAAAATCGACCCATGCAGCCCAACCCGCGAAGAACGTCCATGCCAGCGCCATCGGCAAAGTCAGGCTGCGCCAGCGCTCGGTGCGCACGGGATGAACGAATTTCAGCGGTAGAAACATGGCCAGCGACAGCAGGGTGACCAGCAGCAGGATGATCCAGAAATTCGGTTCCAGCGCGAAGATCACGATCACGAACATGTTCCAGCACCCGGGAAAACCGGAAAAGGAATTGTCCTTGGTTTTCATGCGTGTATCCGCGAAATACATCGCACTGGCAAATGTGATGACGATGATCGCGAACCATCCGGTCCAGCCGTCCATCAGCCCCGATTTGAACAGGGCAAAGGCCGGGATGAACACATAGGTCAGGTAATCGATGATCAGATCCAGCAGAACGCCGTCGAACTCGGGCGCGTTGTGCTTGACGTGATAATGTCGCGCCAGCGGGCCATCGATACCGTCTACAATGAAAGACACGACAAGCCAAAGATACATAAGGCTCCATTTCTCTTCAACGGCAGCCAGCATGGCCAGCATGGCAAAAACAGCGCCTGTTGCAGTAAAGAGATGAACGGAAAGAGCTTTGAATCTGAGTGTCATGCGAGCGTCATGACTGATGCGCGTCCGAGATGCAAACCAAAAGCCCGGGTTTTCGAGTCATGTGCACGTCAGGCTTTGGGATGCGCGCGGTTGTAGACCTCCATCAACCGCGCAGTGTCCACTGCCGTATAGGTCTGCGTCGTCGACAAGGAGGCGTGGCCCAGAAGTTCCTGAATGGCACGCAGGTCGCCTCCGGCTGTAAGCAGGTGGGTGGCAAAGCTGTGCCGCATGGCGTGGGGCGTTGCAGTAGAGGGCAGGCCCAATTGCATACGTGCCTTGGCCATGACCCCTTGGATCGCGCGCGGGTTCAGTGCCCCTCCTCGGACGCCGCGAAACAGGGCTTTGTCCTGTGTTTGTGGATGGGGACATAGCTTCAGGTATCTGTCGACCGCTTCCCGAGCCGCGGGAAGAACCGGTACGACCCGCTCTTTGTCGCCTTTGCCGACGATGCGCAGCGTGGCGGGCAAAGGTGCGTCCGTACCGGTCAGGGACAGTGCCTCGGATATGCGCAGTCCGCATCCATAAAGCAGCGTGACAACCGCGACGTCGCGGGCTGCGACCCAGTCCGACGTGGATTGTAGCTCCACTGTATCGATCATGGCGCGGGCTGCGTCTTCGGCCAGTGGACGTGGCAGTTTCTTGGTGAATTTTGGCGCGCGGGTGGACAGAACGGCGGTGGGCTCGAACCCCTCACGCTCTGCCAGCCAACGGTAGAAGCTTTTGACCGCCGAAAGTTTGCGCGCCAAAGACCGCGCGCTCACGTCTGCGCCGCGCTGATCCGCCATCCAGGCGCGCATATCCGACACCGTGATCCGTTCCAGCGCTTTCAGGCCATGCCGTTCGGCGTGATGCAGGGTCATGAACGACAGAAACTCGACGACATCGCCTCGATAGGCGTTTTGCGTGTTCTTGGATCGTCCGGCCAGTGCGCCCAGGCTGTCCAGCCATTGCTGAAGCGCGTCGCGGCAGGCGGGTGAGATCAGGCTCACGACAGCCAGTGGCGCATCGAGCGTTCGAATACGCCGGCAAAAAAGGCCAGAAGATCGGTGCCCAGCTGCGGTGTGAAATGCCGCGGGTCGCGGGCTGCCATGACGATCATGCCCGGAAGACGACCGGCCCCGAGGTCAAGCTTCAGGCAGGCCTCGGAACGAAGCTGATCGGCCTGTGACCCGAAAATGCGGCGGCTTGGCTGATGTATTTCCCGCAAGATCACGTCCCGTGCGGGGCCACCGCGATCAATGGTCAGATACCGGTCGATGAAGCCGGGTTCCGCGATCGTCAGGACACCACCCAGCGTGTCAATCGCAGGATCGTTCTGAACCACGGTGGTTTCCAGAACCAGCGTAACGCTGTCGACGCGCAGGATGTCCGCCACATCGGCGCCCAGCGCGCGCAGGAAATCTTCGAACTCGACAGGTTCCAGCAATCGCAGAATGGCGCGGTGGACCTGATTGGTGCCCGCGAGGTTTTCATAGGCCGCAGCGATGACGGAACGGTGGGTGTCTTCCAGCCGATCCAGCCGCGCCTCGAGCCGTTGCATCGCAATGCCGCGCAGGTCAATCACGTTGTCGCCGCGCGCTTGCTCGTTGGCTGCGACAAGCGCCTGCATCAGGTCTTTGTCGTCCAGCACGACATCCGGCTCGGCCAGAATTGCCGCGCGGAGGTTATCCTCGAGTTTGGGATTGCTGCTCATGTTCCGTCCGGTCTTTTTTGTTGTCGCGGCTTATAACATGCCGGTCCGGATTTGCCTCGGAAAAAATGCACGCAAGGGTGGGTTTCCTTGCATGCTGTGGCGCAGGGGCTCCCGCCCGCCATGCCTGATCACAGATCAGGCATTTGGCCGTTGGGCCGGGCGCGGCGCCTTTCGGCACCGCGCGGTCGGGTCTGGGATCAGAGGATCTTCTGGCCGGTTTTGGCCCAGTCCGCGAGGAAGGTTTCCAGACCTTTGTCCGTCAACGGATGGTCGGCCAGCTTCTTGATGACGGCAGGCGGCGCAGTGATCACGTCGGCCCCGATGCGGGCGCTGTCGGTCACATGGTTGACGGTACGGATCGATGCGGCAAGAATTTCGGTCTCGAACCCGTAGTTGTCATAGACCTGACGGATGTCTGCGATCAGGTCCATGCCGTCGAGGTTGATATCGTCAAGCCGTCCGATGAATGGCGAGATGAATGTCGCGCCCGCCTTTGCAGCCAGAATCGCCTGATTGGTCGAGAAACAGAGGGTCACGTTGACCATCTGGCCTTCGTCGCTGAGCGTTTTGCAGGTTTTCAGGCCCGCCCATGTCAGCGGAACCTTCACGGCGATATTCGGCGCGATCTTGGCCAGCTTGCGGCCTTCGGCGATCATGTCGTCAGCTTCGGTAGCGACAACCTCTGCCGATACCGGGCCGTCGACCAGCTCACAAATTTCTTTGGTTACTTCCAGAATGTCGCGACCCGATTTCAGGATCAGCGAAGGGTTGGTGGTTACGCCGTCCACCATGCCCAGATCGTTCAGTTCGGCGATGGCGTCGATTTCGGCTGTGTCTACGAAGAATTTCATGAGGGCAGTCCTTTGATGGGTTGGCCTTGGTCGCGGATGGCTTTACCTCAAAGAGACCCCTGCTGGAACCCCCTGCGAAGGACATGCCGTGAGCGCTAACGGATTTTTCGACCAAGGAGAGCTGGTTGCGGTGCTGACAACGCAGCCGCTTGACCGGACGCTGGATTACAAAGCGCCCGAAGGCGGGTGCGTTCTGGGCGCGTTTGTCGAGGTTCCTTTGGGCCCGCGCAAGGTGCTGGGGGTGGTCTGGGGGCCAGGGCAGGGTGGTTTTGATCTGAGCAAGGCGCGGTCGGTGATCCGGGTTCTCGAAGTTGCTCCGATGCGTGAAGAAATGCGGGTGTTTCTGGAGAAGGTTGCCGATTACACTCTGACGCCAATGCCTGCGATGCTGCGTCTGGCGACGCGGGCACCGGGCCTGGGTGATCCGCCGTCTATGCGCAAGGTCTACCGGCTGGGGGATACTGAACCTGACCGAATGACCGATGCCCGGAACCGGGTTCTGGAGGTATTGCGGGATTATGGCGGGCTGGCCTTTACCTTGAAGGAACTCGCCGAACAGGCAGGTGTAACGTCATCTGTTGTCAAGGGGTTGGTCAAACAAGGCGCCGTGCGCGAAGAGGACAGCCCGCGCGACCTGCCTTATCCGCATCTTGATCCGGACCTGCCCGGGAAAGACCTGACCGCTGATCAGGCAGCGGCGGTCAAACGGCTTCAGGCCGGGCAGCGGACAGGCGATTACGGCACCACGCTGCTGAAAGGCGTTACCGGTTCCGGCAAGACCGAGGTCTATTTAGAGGCCGTGGCCGAGGCGTTGCGCATGGGGCGGCAGGCCTTGGTTCTGCTTCCCGAGATTGCCCTGACCGCAGAATTTCTGACCCGGGTCGAGGCGCGGTTCGGTGCGCGCCCGGCGGAATGGCATTCCGGCGCGACCATGACGGAACGGCGCCGGGTCTGGCGGATGGTCGGACAGGGGAATGCGCAACTGGTTGTGGGCGCCCGGTCGGCGCTGTTTCTGCCATTCCGCGATCTGGGGCTGGTGGTGGTCGATGAAGAACACGACACGTCCTACAAACAGGAAGACGGCGTGCATTACAGCGCACGCGACATGGCAGTTCTGCGCTCGGCGATCTGTGGCGCCCGGGTGATTCTGGCCAGCGCGACGCCTTCGCTGGAAAGCTGGGCCAATGCCGAGGCCGGCAAATATGAACGGCTCGACCTGACCTCGCGCTTTGGAGCGGCGGTATTGCCCGAGATGAAGCCCATCGACATGCGGGCCGAACAGATGACTCCCGGAACGTGGGTTTCTCCGTCTTTGCGGCAAGCGGTGCAGCAGCGGATCGAAAAAGGCGAACAATCGCTATTGTTCATCAACCGCCGTGGCTATGCGCCGGTCACGTTGTGCCGGGCCTGCGGTGAGCAGATCGCCTGTGATCAGTGCGATGCACGCATGGTCGAGCATCGGTTTCTCAAGCGATTGATGTGCCACCAATGCGGTGAAACCAAGCCGATGCCCGAAGCCTGCCCCTCCTGTGGTGTGGAAGGCAAGCTGGCCCCGGTCGGGCCGGGGATAGAACGGCTGGCGGAAGAAGCCGAGGCGACCTTCCCAGAGGCAAGCATCGCGATGCTGAGCTCTGATCTGTTCGGTTCGGCGCGGGCCTTGAAGGCCAAGATTGAAGAGATCGCCGCCGGGGATGCCGACATTATCATCGGTACGCAGCTGGTGGCCAAGGGCCACAACTTTCCCAAACTCACATTGGTCGGTGTGATCGACGCTGACCTTTCCCTGCATGGCGCGGACCTGCGCGCGGCTGAGCGTACGTTTCAATTGATGCGGCAAGTGGCCGGGCGCGCGGGACGGGCGGACAAGCCGGGGCAGGCGTTGTTGCAGACATTTCAACCGGAACACCCGGTGATCCGGGCCATCCTGTCGGGTGACGAGGAAGGGTTCTGGAAAGCCGAGGCAGCGGGTCGGCAGGCGGCAGGCGTGCCGCCCTATGGTCGCATGGCCGGGATCGTGTTGTCGGGCCCCGAGGTCGGGCCGGTTTTCGATATCGGCAATGCAATGGCGCGCAACGATACACCTTTGACGCAGATCGGCGCTCAGGTCTTTGGCCCGGCGCCGGCACCCATCGCACGTATACGTGGCCGCCACAGAGTACGCTTGTTGGTGAAAGCCCCGAAAGGGGCGCCGATTCAGGATGCCATTGCCCGCTGGATCGCCCCTTTGCGTCTGAAGGGTGATATCCGTCTGACCGTCGATATTGACCCACAGAATTTTTATTGACCTCTGCATCTGTGCAGGGTGATTGTGCGCAGACCGCTTCCCTCTCGCCAAAGCGGTGAAATGGGCGTAGAGGGGGCTCATGCTGAAACCCATGCCCCTTGCCGAGGCTAAGAGCCTGCCGTTCTGGCGCCGCCCCATCACGCTGTTGTTCATGATGGCGCTGACCATGCCCATTGCGTTCAACGCATGGAGCGCGCTGCTGAACAACTTTGTTATTGAGGTGGCGAATTTTGATGGCGCGGATATCGGTCTGCTGCATACCGTGCGCGAGATTCCGGGGTTTCTGGCGGTTGGCGTGATTGCCGTCATCATTTTCATTCGCGAGCAGGTGCTGGCGATGATCTCTCTGATGATGCTTGGTGTCGCAACGGCGGTGACCGCCTGGTTCCCCAGCCTGGGCGGGTTGCTTTTCGTGACCTTGTTCAGCTCGATCGGGTTCCATTACTACGAGACCGTGAACCAGTCGCTTCAATTGCAGTGGCTGCCCAAGGATCGTGCTCCGCAGGTGCTGGGATGGCTGGTTGCGATGGGATCGGCGGCGACCATGGTGGTGTATGGGCTGATCGTACTGACCTGGGATCGCTTTGATCTGTCCTACAACTTTGTATTCATGGCGTCGGGTGGTGTTACGGCTGCGCTGGCCCTGTTCTGTCTGTTCGCCTATCCGCAATTCGATGCGCCCACGCCGCAGACCAAGAAACTGATCCTGCGTCGCCGGTATTGGCTGTATTATGCATTGCAGTTCATGGCAGGCGCGCGGCGGCAGATATTTGTCGTCTTTGCCGGGTTCATGATGGTCGAGAAATTCGGCTTTGAAGTGCATGAGCTCACCAGCCTTTATCTGATCAATCTGATGATCAACATGATGGCCGCCCCATTGCTGGGAAAGGCGGTGGCAAAGTTCGGTGAGCGGCGCACGCTGATATTTGAATATACCGGTCTGGCCATCGTGTTCGCAGCCTATGGCGGCATCTATTGGTTCGGCTGGGGTGTTCTGCTTGCGGCAATCCTTTATGTGATCGACCACGTGCTGTTTGCGCTGGCATTGGCGTTGAAAACCTATTTCCAGAAAATCGCCGACCCTGCTGATATCGCGCCGACCGCTGCGGTGGCCTTTACGATCAATCATATTGCGGCGGTGTTTTTGCCCGCTGTGCTTGGCCTGCTTTGGGTCGTGTCGCCGGGCGCTGTGTTTGGCCTGGCCGCGGCGATGGCGATCGTTTCGCTGCTGTTGTCGCTGTTGATCCCGCGTCACCCCGAGCCCGGCAACGAGACCATCCTGACCAAATACGCTCCGGCCCCTGCGGAATAGGTCTCGGCGCTTGACCTTGACGGCGCGGCGTCCTAGGCGCGGTGTCAATCGAGACAGGAGGCCCCAATGCCCACATTCACCGCACTGACGACGCTGACAGGTAAGAAGGCCGCCGAAGGTCTGGGCGAGGCGATGGAACGTCTGGAGCCAGAGCCAACCGGCGTTGGTGTGTTCGAAGTCGAAGACGGTTCCGGCCTGTGGGAGGTCGGCGGATATTTCACCGAAGCCCCCGACGAGACCGCACTGGCGGTTCTGGCCGCGGCATTCGACGCCAAACCGTTTGTTGTTTCAGAGCTGCCGGAAACCGACTGGGTTGCGCATGTACGGCGCGAGCTTGCGCCCGTCGAGGCGGGGCGTTTCTTTGTCTATGGAAGCCATGATGCCGACAAGCTGCCCGAGGGCCGCATTCCATTGCTGATCGAGGCCGCAATGGCCTTTGGCACCGGCCACCATGGTACGACGTTGGGGTGCCTCAAGGCCTTTGACAGATTGCTGTACGAAGGGTTCACCGCGACGAAAGTGGCGGATATCGGCTGCGGCACCGCCGTTCTGGCCATGGCCGCAGCCCGGGTTTGGGACGGCGACATCATTGCCAGTGACATTGATGAAGTGGCCGTTGACGTGGCCGAAGCCAACCTCAAGGCGAACGGGATGTCCGGTGCCGTACGGTGCGTGGAAGCCGCTGGTTTCGATCACCCCGATCTCAGGGCGCACGCGCCCTATGACCTGATCTTTGCCAATATTCTCAAAGGTCCTCTGGTCGCCCTCTCGCCGGAAATCGCGGCGAATCTGCGTCCCGGAGGGTATGCAATCCTGTCGGGGATCCTCAACGAACAGGCCGATGATGTGGTGTCCGTTTATTCTCAAAATGAATTCAATCTTACCCATAGGGATGAGATTGGTGAATGGACGACCCTAATCTTAATGAAACAGGGCGCAAACTAGGCCATTTGCAGGAGTTTTGTGGAATTTTGCCACGTTTTTGTCGTAATCTCTTTTTACCGTTTTCTGACTGAAGTCGAGGGGGGCGGTTTTTGGAGGCTGCCATGACGGGTAAACAACTGGAGTTCACTCAGCGCGTTAATCGCCTGAACAAAAAACATCAAAAGATGAGCCGTGGCTATCGCGCGACGATGCGCAAGGATGGTCTGGTCGTCATGAAGCCGCAGCGGGTAAGCTCGGCAGTGCCGGCCAGGGTGCTGTTGCTTACGCTTCTGAGTGTTGTGGCGTTCAAGGCGTTTCTTTTGTCCAGCCTTGGCCCGACCGGATACCAATATCGGATCGACAGTTTAAACGAAGGCACATCGGTCGAAAAAGCAGGTGCCTGGGTGATGCAGATTGACCCGGTGTCACAGGCGATTGCCGCCCAACTCAACAAGATTATGTACTGAATCTCGGTTTTCGGAAAAAAACACCGCGTGCCTGGGGCGCGCGGTGTTTCTGTTTGCCCCTCAAGGGAGGAAGTAGGGGCGAATGCGAGTGGTGGTCGGTATTACCGGCGACCTTGAGCGATGGCGTCGATGTCGCCACGGCACAGGCCGATATCTTCCAGTTCACGATCGCTCAGACCGGTCAGCGCGTTGCGGGTAACGCGGGCGTCATTCCATTCGATGGCGGCGTTCACGGCCGATACGAAAAATGCGCCGATACGGCCAACGAGGCCGAACGAGCCAGTGGAGGCGAAGCGGGTGGTGTCCAGTGCAGCCATATCCTGTTTCCTTCTGGTTGGTGTTCATTTTGCAGTCTTGCGATCTGCCCGGCATCTAGTGCCGCCAAATCGCCCGCACAAGTTCAGTTTTTGCATGTGTCCTATGCGTTTCCTGCAACGCTCCAAAAGGCTGTAATCCCCTTAAATAATTGGTGAAAACGCGTTCACAAAAGTGTCGAATTCAGACTTTTTGAAGTCGCAATTGGCGTGTTGAGTCGCCTATGGGACAGGTGTGTCGTTTTCAGGCCTTGGGTCAATTCGCTTGGAAAATGTTCACGCTTCGTGCTAGGCGTTGAAAAAAGATCACAGAACCCGAGCAGGCCGAGGCAAAACATGCGAATTCTGGGCATTGATCCGGGGCTTAGGACCCTGGGGTGGGGCGTCATCGAATCAAATGGCAGCCGCCTGAGCCACGTGGCCAACGGTTTGTGCAAGTCGGATGGGGATGATCTGGGTGAGCGGCTGTTGTCTCTGCATAACCAGATTGTCGAAGTCATCGCCGATCACCAACCGGACCAGGCGGCCATCGAACAGACCTTTGTGAACAAGGATGGTGCCGGTACGCTCAAACTGGGTCAGGCGCGAGGCGTGGCGTTGCTGACGCTGGCACAGGCCGGATTGCCGGTGGGGGAATACGCCCCGAACCGGGTCAAGAAAACGGTCGTGGGTGTCGGGCACGCGGAAAAGGAGCAGGTGTTGCACATGGTCAAACTGCAATTGCCCGGATGTGAGCCCAAGGGCGCGGATGCAGCAGATGCTCTGGCGATTGCGATTTGCCATGCCTACTACGGCAAGACCCAGCAGGCGCGTGTGAAAGAGGTGCGGGCATGATCGGAAAACTCACCGGAAGGCTGGACTATCGCGCGGCAGATCATGTGCTGATCGATGTCCGGGGTGTGGGCTATATCGTCTATTGTTCCGACCGGACCATGGCGGCATTGCCGGGCGTGGGCGAGGCGGTTTCGATTTATACGGACATGGTCGTGCGCGAAGACCTGATGCAGCTTTATGGCTTTCTTTCGCTGGTCGAGAAGGAATGGCACCGGCTTTTGTGCTCGGTTCAGGGGGTCGGAGCGAAAGTCTCTCTGGCGATCCTCAGCGCGCTGGGGCCGGACGGTGTCAGCCGCGCAATCGCGCTGGGAGATTGGGCGGCGGTCAAGGCGGCGAAAGGTGTGGGCCCGAAAACGGCGCAGCGGATCGTTCTGGACCTCAAGGACAAGGCGCCGGGCGTGATGGCCATGGGTGGCACCTTGACCGATGCGATGGATGGCCCTTCGATCGAAGTTGTAGAGCCTGTCGAGGCAGCGCCTGCTCGGAAGCAGACGCCAAAACCGGCCTCTGGGGCCGCCGCGGCGTCCGCGGGTGCGCTGTCTGCCTTGTCTAATCTGGGTTATGGGCCATCGGATGCAGCAGCCGCGGTTGCCGAGGCGGCCGCCAACAACCCGGATGCAGACGAAGCGGGTCTGATTCGTGCCGCGCTGCAATTGCTGGCTCCGAAAGGCTGAATGAATGGTAGACGCTGATCCCACTGTGCGCCCCGATCCATTGCCCGAGGACAACGACCGCGCATTGCGCCCGCAGGGCTTGGATGAGTTCATCGGTCAGGCCGAGGCACGCGCCAATCTGCGCATCTTCATCCAATCCGCCCGCCAGCGGGGCGAGGCGATGGATCACACGTTGTTCCATGGCCCTCCGGGGTTGGGCAAGACGACGCTGGCGCAGATCATGGCGCGTGAACTGGGGGTGAATTTTCGCATGACGTCCGGGCCGGTTCTGGCGAAAGCGGGCGATCTGGCTGCGATCCTGACCAATCTCGAAGCGCGGGATGTCTTGTTCATCGACGAAATCCACCGCCTGAACCCGGCGGTGGAAGAGGTGCTTTACCCCGCGATGGAAGATTTCGAGCTTGATCTGGTGATCGGCGAGGGGCCCGCTGCGCGAACCGTACGGATCGAGTTGCAACCCTTCACGCTTGTCGGGGCCACGACGCGCATGGGTTTGCTGACCACACCTTTGCGCGACCGGTTTGGTATTCCAACCCGGTTGCAGTTCTACACCGTGGACGAACTGCATGAGATCGTAACCCGAAACGCGCGGAAACTCGGCGCTCCGGCGGATGATGAGGGCGCACGCGAGATTGCGCGCAGGTCGCGCGGGACACCGCGCATCGCCGGACGTCTGCTGCGCCGGGTGGTGGATTTCGCCATTGTCGAAGGAGATGGGCGGATCACCCGCGAACTGGCTGACGGAGCCTTGACGCGGCTGGGTGTGGACCATTTGGGACTGGATGGTGCGGACCGCCGGTATCTGAAACTGATCGCCGAGAATTATGGTGGTGGTCCTGTCGGGATCGAAACGATGTCAGCCGCCTTGTCTGAAAGCCGGGACTCGCTGGAAGAAGTGATCGAGCCCTTTCTGTTGCAACAGGGGTTGATCCAGCGAACACCGCGTGGGCGGATGTTGGCGCAAAAGGCCTGGACGCATCTGGGCATGACTGCACCCAAACGGCAAAGCGATCTGTTCGGTTGAAGCTTGCGCTTGGAAATTTTATGCCTTCGGCGAGAGTATTTTCGAAAAGATGAAGGCCTGACCGTGACACCGGAAGAAATTGAGGCGCTGTTCACGCGCGAAAGCGGTGAGTTTCTGTTTGCCCGTTGGGGACGACCCATCGTGCCGATTGTGTTTGGCGTTGAAGACGAAACGCTGTCCACTGTGAAGGGCGCCTTCGAGGCGGTTGTCACCTTGGCCGGTCACAAAATGGCCGAAACCGACCCCGAACTTGGTGCCAACTGCATGGTCTTCTTCTTCCGGGATTGGCAAGAGCTGCTGGACGTGCCGGATCTTGATCGTCTGATCCCGGATCTGGCACCGTTGGTCGGGCGCTTGGTTGAAGCGGATGCAAACCAGTACCGCATTTTCCGGTTCGAAGAAGACGGCGCGATCCGTGCGGCTTTTGTTTTTCTTCGCATGGACAAGCAGTTGTCCAAGGTACCGGCGGAAACGCTGGCGCTGAGCCAGGTGGTGCAGACCATCCTGCTTTGGTCCGATACTGCGTTTCGGACGCAATCTCCGCTGGCCGTGGCGGGCGAAATGACGATCCTGCGCCCCGATATTGCTGCGTTGATTCGGGCTGCTTACGATCCGGTTTTACCGGGTTCGGCGCAGGATGCGTCTCATGCGCTCAGGTTGTTTGCCCGGTTGGAGCCACTGCAATGAAACATACCTATCCGGTTCGCGTTTATTATGAAGACACCGACATGGGCGGCGTCGTCTATCACGCGAACTATCTGCGGTATATCGAACGTGCGCGTTCGGATTGGGTGCGCAATCTGGGCAATGACCAGAACGCGATGCGGGAAGAGGGCATTGTTTGGGTCGTGCGGCGGGTCGAGGCCGATTACCTTTCGCCCGCCAGGTTCGACGACGAACTGATCGTCGAAACCGAAGTTACGGAAATCTCGGGTGTGCGGCTGACCATGGCGCAGCTGGTCCGGCGCGGCGAGACCGAGATTTTTCGCGCCTCGGTCACTGCCGTTTGCATCAACAAGGATGGCAGGCCGATCCGGCTTCCGGCAGAGATTCGCGCATTGATGTAACAATTTGCGGGTCACGGGTGGTTCTGTTGGCATTTCAGCCCCAACTGCGTTAGCGTTTGGCAAAACAAGGCCAAACAAACGGCCGTCAGGCAAAAACAAAGAGCAGGTTCATGGAAGCTGAAACGCTGGCGCTGGCGCAGGAGATCGATTTCTCCATGTGGGGGCTGTATGCCCGCGCGACCTTTATCGTCAAATTGGTGATGTTGATGCTGATCGGTGCATCAATCTGGTCCTGGGGCATCATCATCCAGAAGCTGATCAATTACCGCGCGGCCCGTCGCGAGGCGCAGGCATTTGACGAGAGCTTCTGGTCCGGCAACCCTTTGGACGAGCTGTTCGAGCAGATCGGAACCCAGCCGGATGGCAGTTCTGAAAAGATTTTTGCTGCTGGAATGATCGAATGGCGCAGGTCGCACCGAAATGATGGCGGATTGATTGCCGGAGCGACCGCGCGGATAGACCGGTCCATGGATGTGGCCATAGCGAAAGAGGCAGAGACCTTGCAGAAAGGTCTGCCCATCCTGGCCACGGTTGGATCGACTGCGCCGTTCATCGGCCTGTTTGGTACGGTCTGGGGCATCATGAATGCGTTTATAGAAATCGCCGAACAGCAGAATACCAACCTGGCGGTCGTGGCCCCGGGTATTGCCGAGGCACTATTGGCAACGGGGCTTGGCCTTCTGGCCGCGATCCCGGCGGTTATTTTCTACAACAAGCTCAGTGCAGACTGTGACCGCATCGTGGGCGGCTACGAAGCCTTTGCCGACGAGTTCGCGACCATCCTGTCGCGCCAGTTGGACAGCTGACAATGGGCGCGGCGGTTCAGCAATCCTCGGGTGGAAACGGGCGCAGACGCGGTCGGCGTCGCGGTCGCGCGCAACCCATGGCCGAGATCAACGTGACACCGTTTGTGGATGTCATGCTGGTTTTGCTGATCATCTTCATGGTGGCCGCGCCATTGCTGACCGTCGGTGTTCCGGTAGATCTGCCCAAGACCGCCGCCAGTGCTTTGCCCGGTGACAATGAAGAACCGTTGACCGTGACCCTGACGGCAGATGGACGTGTGCAGATCCAGACAACAGACGTGTTGCGCGAGGAACTGATCGGCAAGCTGCGGGCCATCGCCGCTGAGCGGAGCAGTGACCGGGTTTTCCTGCGCGCCGATGGCGCGATTCCTTACGCGCAGGTCATGCAGGTCATGGGCGCGCTGAACGCGGGCGGGTTTTCCAACGTTGGGCTTGTGACCGATACGGGCGGGCCGACGCTGGACGAAGGTGGAGAGTGAGGGCGCACGGTGGATACCGGCACCAAGATTTCGGCGATTGCGCATGTCAGCCTGATCGGAGTGGCGCTTTTCGGCGGCACCTTCCGGTCCGAGCCTTTGCCGATGGCCGTACAGGATGTGTCCGTGATCACCGCTGAACAATTCGCGGCCATGACGGCCCAGCGGGATGCGCCTGAGATCCTAGAGGTGCCGGCGGCATTGCAACAACCGCCCGAACCACAGGCTGATAGCACGCCGCCAGAACCTGTGGTCGAGGAACAGCCCCGCCCTGAACCCGTCGTGCCTGCCGAACCCGAACCCGAGCCTGCGCCCGTTATCGTCGAAGCACCGCCGGAACCGGACGTGCCGGATGAACTGCCGGTATTGACAGAGCCCGAGGTCGAACCTGTCGCACAGCCGGTGCCTCCGGGACCCGAGGCGCAGCCGCGCCCGTCCGACCGTGTTGCCCCCGAGGCCATAGCGCCACCACCGCCCGAGGCAAAACCGGATGATTTCGAAACGCCGCCCGTTTCACTGGATGAGGGCGCCGAGGTTCAGCAGGAACAACAGGATCAGACCGCGCCGGAAGAAGCGGCCCCCGAGATCGTGACCGAGGCAGAGGAAACCAAAGAGCAGTCTCCGCTTACGTCTCCGCGACCGCGGGTGCGTCCGAACCGCCCAAGCCCACCGCCCGAACCCGTTGTGGCAGAGACGCCCGAGGCGGCACCTGAACCTGACGCGCAAGCCGACGAGGCCGCGATCAATGACGCTCTGGCCGAAGCCTTGGGCAGTGGAACCCAGCCATCCGGCCCACCACTGACCAGCGGCGAGAAGGACGCGATGCGATTGGCCGTGTCCAAGTGCTGGAATGTGGGCTCTTTGTCTACGGATGCACTGAGTACTGTGGTCGTTGTGGCTTTTTCGCTAAACCGTGATGGTACGGTTGTGGATGGCAGCATTCGGATGCTGGACAGTTCTGGTGGGTCTGCTGGCGCGGCCAATCAGGCCTATCAGGCCGCCCGGCGCGCGATTTTGCGCTGCGGGGCCAGAGGATATGACTTGCCTGCTGACAAATACGCTCATTGGCAGGATGTTGAGATTACATTCAATCCCGAGAGGATGCGGATCAAATGATGAAACTTCTGACCAGCCTCTTTGTCGGCCTGACGCTGATGTCTACGCCGGTTCTTGCACAGAACAGTCCCCTGCGGCTGGAATTGGACCAGGGCATTATCGAACCATTGCCCTTTGCGGTGCCGAACTTTGTTCCCGATGGCCCGTCAGCGGCGCAATATGCACAGGACATCTCGCGCGTGGTGGCGGCTGATCTGACAGGAACCGGGTTGTTTCGCGAGATCTCTTCGGATGCCTTCATCAGTCGGGTCAGCAGCTTTGAGGCTCCGGTTCAGTTCGCCGATTGGAAAGCGATCAATGCCGATGCGCTGATCACGGGGGCAGTCAATGTTTCGGGCAAGAACCTCACGGTTCGATTCCGGGTCTGGGATGTGTTTTCGGGTCAGGAGCTGGGCAATGGGTTGCAATTGGCAGGCACCACCGAGGGCTGGCGGCGCATGGCCCACAAAGTGGCCGATCAGGTGTACAGCCGGATTACAGGCGAGGGCGGATATTTTGACAGCCGCGTGGCCTTTGTTTCGGAAAGTGGGCCGAAAAACCAACGCCTGAAACGTCTGGCGATCATGGATTACGATGGGGCGAACGTGCAGTACATGACCGACAGTGCGGCAATCGTTCTGGCGCCGCGCTTTTCACCCAATGGCGATCGGTTGCTTTACACCAGCTATGAAAGCGGCAGCCCGCGCATCTATGTTCTGGATGTGGGGCGCGTCAAACGGCAGGAGTTGAAGACGCAGGACGGAACCATGAGCTTTTCGCCCCGCTTTTCGCCGGATGGCCGGTCGATCGTGTATTCCTTGATTCAGGGCGGAAACACGGATCTGTGGAAAATGGATCTGGCGTCGGGGCAAAGCACTCGTCTGACCAACACGCCAGCGATTGAGACCGCCCCCAGCTATTCGCCGGATGGCAGCCGGATCGTGTTTGAAAGCGACCGTTCGGGTACACCTCAGCTGTACGTGATGCCCGCGAATGGCGGTGAGGCCACGCGGATCAGCTTTGGCTCGGGTCGTTATGGCACGCCGGTATGGTCGCCGCGCGGCGATCTGATTGCCTTTACCAAGCAAAATCAGGGCCGCTTCCACATCGGGGTGATGCGCACGGACGGATCAGAGGAACGCTTGTTGACCGCCTCGTTTCTGGACGAAGGCCCGACCTGGTCGCCCAATGGCCGCGTCATCATGTTCACCCGTGAAACGCAGGGCGCCAGCGGCCGGGCCTCGCTATATTCGGTGGATATCTCGGGCCGCAACCTGCGCCCGGTGCGTACACCGGATGGCGGCAGTGATCCGTCATGGGGCCCACTACAGAATTGATCGCAGCAAAGTTCACAACGAATCGTCCCTGTGGTAGACAGGCGGCAACAATCAAAACACGAGGCACTTGAAATGAATGTATTGAGCAAAGTCCTGGCGTTGGGCGCGCTGAGTGTGATCGCCGCCTGTACGAACAATGACCCATCCGCCTTGGGCGGCAGCGGTGCCGGCGGCACAGGCGCAATTGTACCGGGCTCGCCCAGTGACCCGCGTTCGCCTGCGTATTTCCAGCAGACCGTCGGGGATCGTGTTCTGTTCGCCGTGGACCAGTCCACCCTGACACCACAGGCGCAGACCGTGTTGCAAGGGCAAGCGGACTGGCTTCTGGCCAATCCGGATTTTGTTGCCACGATCGAAGGTCACGCGGACGAGCAGGGTACGCGCGAGTATAACCTTGCGCTGGGTGCGCGTCGCGCAAATGCCGCTCGTGAGTATCTGATTTCGCGTGGTGTTGCTGGCAACCGTCTCAAAACCGTCAGCTACGGCAAGGAGCGCCCAATCGAGATTTGCAGCGTTGAGGAATGCTATTCCAAGAACCGCCGCGCAGTGACTGTGCTGACCGGATCAACACTGGGGTAAGACAATGCGTATGGCAGGATGGGTATTGGCGGCGGTCATGGCGACAGCCGGTGTTGCACAGGCACAGGATCAGCAAACCCTGGCCGACATACGTCAGGAGCTGACGGTGCTGCATGTGGAAATTCAGCGCCTGAAGCGCGAGTTTTCCACCACAGGATCGCCAGCGCCAAACTTGTCCGGCAGTTCGGTTCTTGAACGGGTTGACGCCATTGAAGCGGAACTGCAACGCCTGACCCGTCAGACCGAGCAGCTGAACCAGCGTGTGCAAAACATTGTCTCGGACGGCACCAATCGCATCGGAGATCTGGAGTTCCGCCTGTGCGAGCTTGAGGCAAACTGCGAGATTTCAGGCGAACCGACCAGCACACTGGGCGGAGAGGGCACAGATGTAGGTACGGCCGTTATCACGCCTGCCACGCCATCCCAAACCGATCAGGGTGAACTGGCCGTGGGCGAGCGGGCGGATTTCGACGCGGCATCGCAAGCACTGGCCGATGGGGATTACCAGACTGCGGCTGATTTGTTTGCGCAGTTTGATACGAACTATCCCGGCAGCCCCCTGGCGCCCGAAGTGAATCTGAAACGTGGTCATGCGCTTGAAGGCCTTGGCGACACCCGCGAAGCGGCACGGGCGTTCTTGGCAAGCTTTACCGGAGATTCCGAAGGAGCGTTTGCCCCCGAGGCCCTGTTCGAGTTGGGCGCGGCGCTGGGGCGTCTGGGGCAGACCGATCAGGCCTGCATCACGCTCAATGAAGTTGGCGTGCGCTTTCCATCCGCACCGGCGTTTGCGGATGCGACGCAAGAGATGTCTGCGCTGGGGTGTTCTTGAACCGTCACAGCGAAAACCTGCTTGCAGAGCTTCGCGCCCGGCTTCCCGAAAGGCTTCCGCCTAAACTGGGCGTGGCGGTCTCGGGCGGTGGGGATTCCGTCGCGTTGATGCATCTTTTGCATCAAGTCGCCCAAAACGAAGAGATCGCCCTTTTTGTGGCCACGGTCGATCACGGCTTGCGCCCCGACGCAGCGCAGGAGGCCGTGACAGTTTCGCGCCAGGCCGCTGCTTTGGGGCTGCCGCATGACATTTTGCATTGGGCGGGTTGGGACAGATCGGGCAATGTTCAGGATGAGGCCCGCAAGGCGCGTTACAGCCTGCTTGCCGGTTGGGCGCAACAGCGCGGAATCGACGCTATCGCGTTGGGGCACACGGCGGATGATCAGGCAGAAACGTTGCTGATGCGATTGGGTCGTTCATCAGGTGTTACGGGACTGTCCGGCATGTCGGCAAGCCGGCAATGGGAAGGTGTGACATTGCTGCGGCCAATGCTGGGGATCACACGCAAGGATCTGAGAACCTACCTGACCGGTATCGGCGCAACATGGGTCGAAGATCCGTCGAATCAGGACCCTCGTTTCGACCGGATCAAGGCACGAGAGGCCGTGTCCGGCCTCAAGCCACTGGGAATTGACGCGCTTTCATTGTCGCGAGTAGCCGAAAATCTGGCGCAGGCCCATGCAGCCCTGGGTGTGTTTGCGCAGGAATCCGCACGGAATGTCGCCCAAGTCGAACAAAGCGACGTGAAGGTGGACAGGGCCGGTTTTGCCGCATTGCCCAAGGAAATCCGACGCCGCGTGTTGCTTGGATGTCTTGTCTGGATCGCAGGGCTGGGATATCCCCCGCGTCAGGCGGCGGTCGAGCAGGCCATGAAGGCCATAATCGACGGGCGGGCAGGGTCGCTCAGCGGTTGCCTGTTGGTCCCGGAAGGGATGAGTGTTTGGATTTGCAGGGAATTCAAGGCCGTGGAGGCTCGGATTTCAGCACCTGACGAAGTTTGGGATAGCAAATGGGTCTTGACCGGGCCCGAGATTTCCGGTGCCGAGATCCGCGCTCTGGGTGAAGACGGGCTGCGACAGATGCCCGAATGGCGCGAAACGGGCCGGCCCAGGCTGGCCTTGAGCGCGACGCCCGCAGTCTGGAAGGGGGGCGCGGTGCTGGCCGCTCCGCTTGCGGGATTTGCGAACGGATGGCGCGCGGACACGACGCCGGAATGGCCCGAGTTCTACGCATCTTTTTTATCGCATTGAACATACCACAATCCTCTCTATTTTAAGAGGTAACTTGGCAGCTCCTCACCTGCCGGAACTTTTGGGAGAATTTCCTTGGGCAACGCTCGCAATATCGCGTTTTGGGTCGTTCTGTTTCTGCTGATCCTTGCACTGTTCAATCTGTTCAGTGGACCGGGCGGAACGCTTCAGAGCAATGAAAGAACTTATTCCGATTTCGTCGGCGCCGTGCAAAGCGGTGAAGTCAAGAACGTGACGCTGGACGGCGAACAGATCCGCTATACGACCGAAAGCGGTGCGACTTACGTCACGATCAAACCCGGCGACGCCGAGGTCACCAAGCTTTTGATCGATGAGAACATCCCGGTTCAGGCGGTCAAGCAACAGCAGTCGGGCTTCCAGTCTTTCCTGATCACGCTCTTGCCGTTCCTGCTGCTGATCGGTGTCTGGGTCTATTTCATGAACCGGATGCAGGGCGGCGGCAAAGGCGGTGCGATGGGCTTTGGCAAGTCGAAGGCCAAGATGCTGACCGAAAAGCATGGCCGCGTCACATTTGACGACGTCGCGGGCATCGACGAAGCCAAGGAAGAGCTGGAAGAGATCGTCGAATTCCTGCGCAATCCACAGAAGTTCAGCCGCCTTGGCGGCAAGATCCCGAAAGGCGCGCTGCTGGTCGGTCCTCCGGGTACTGGTAAAACATTGCTGGCCCGCGCCATCGCGGGTGAGGCAGGCGTTCCGTTCTTCACCATTTCGGGGTCCGACTTCGTCGAGATGTTTGTCGGCGTCGGTGCATCCCGTGTCCGGGACATGTTTGAACAGGCCAAGAAGAATGCGCCTTGCATCGTCTTCATCGACGAGATCGACGCGGTGGGTCGCCATCGTGGCGCTGGATACGGCGGTGGTAACGACGAACGCGAACAGACCCTCAACCAGTTGCTGGTTGAGATGGACGGGTTTGAGGCCAACGAAGGCGTGATCATTCTGGCGGCTACCAACCGTAAAGACGTTCTGGATCCCGCGCTGCTGCGTCCAGGCCGTTTTGACCGCAACGTGACCGTTGGTAACCCCGACATCAAAGGCCGTGAGAAAATTCTGGGCGTGCACGCACGTAAGACGCCTCTGGGCCCCGATGTCGATCTGCGCATCATTGCGCGCGGTACGCCGGGCTTCTCGGGGGCCGATCTGGCGAACCTCGTGAACGAGGCTGCGTTGATGGCCGCCCGCGTGGGTCGCCGCTTTGTCACTATGGAAGATTTTGAGAACGCCAAGGACAAGGTGATGATGGGGGCCGAGCGCCGCTCGATGGTGCTGACGCAGGACCAGAAGGAAAAGACAGCCTATCACGAGGCGGGGCATGCCGTTGTCGGCCTGACCCTGCCGTTGTGCGATCCTGTCTACAAAGCCACGATCATTCCGCGCGGTGGTGCGCTGGGTATGGTGGTTTCGCTGCCTGAAATGGATCGCCTGAACTACCACCGTGATGAGTGTGAGCAAAAGCTGGCCATGACCATGGCCGGCAAAGCCGCCGAGGTTATCAAATACGGTGAAGACCACGTTTCGAACGGCCCGGCCGGGGACATCATGCAGGCCAGCCAGTTGGCGCGTGCCATGGTGATGCGCTGGGGCATGTCGGACAAGGTCGGTAACATCGACTATGCCGAGGCGCACGAAGGCTATCAGGGCAACACCGCAGGGTTCTCGGTGTCGGCGCATACGAAAGAGCTGATCGAAGAAGAGGTGAAACGCCTTATCCAGCAGGGTTATGAGCGCGCGCACCAGATTCTGACCGAACAGCGCGAAGAATGGGAACGCTTGGCGCAGGGCTTGCTTGAATACGAAACCCTGACGGGTGATGAGATCAAGCGTGTCATGAATGGTGAATCACCCACCGAGGATGATGATGAAGGCGACAAGCCGGATGAAGGCAGCGCGCCCAGTGTCACGGCCATTCCCAAGACAAAGGCCAAGAAATCTCCGCCCGATGGCGGGATGGAGCCCGAACCTACCGCATAGTCAAAATAGACCCGGCGCATAGTCCGGGTCTTTTTTCTTTTCATCGGTGTTTTGCCGGGCAATATGCACGCAAGAAAAAGAGCGAAAAGGGAAGGCTATGCCATTTTTGCGTGAAACCGAGTTTGCCGCCGAAGCGGTCTGGCTTGGCCATGTCTCTGCGGGAACCTCTTTACGGGCCAAGGCTGTTGACACGCTGGATCTGGGTTTTGACGGCGTGAAGGGTGAACGCCACGAAGGCCTCAATCGGGCGTCCTGTGTCAGGGTCTCGAACCTTTACCCGAAAGGCACTGAAATTCGAAACGTGCGTCAGCTTTCAGTTTTGTCCGAGGAGGAATTGCAGCAAATTGCGCAGGACATGGGGTTGGATCAGCTTGACCCGTCCTGTCTTGGGGCTTCCATTGTGCTGCGTGGGATCCCGGATTTTTCGCATATCCCCTCGTCTTCACGTCTTCAGGCAACGAGCGGGGCGACGATAACGGTGGACATGGAAAACGCCCCTTGTGTTCTGCCGGGGCGCGAGATCGAAGCGGATCAACCGGGGCATGGCACGGCTTTCAAACCCGCGGCGGTCGGGCGTCGGGGCATCACCGGATGGGTTGAACGTCCGGGGCGCATTCAACTGGGGGACCGGCTGAAACTGTTTGTTCCCGATCAACCTGCTTGGGCTTGGGAAAACGGGCTTGTTTCCGATTAGAAACCCCTGAAACGAACTTACGACGCTTCGCGACGCCAGAATGTCGGAATCCATGGCTATCGGGATTGTACACAAGGGTATGGAATGCACAGCGCCGACGCCCCGCGTCGGTTTTGCACGGTATTCAATCAAGGACCCCGGCCAATGAGCTACAAATCCGATATCGAAATCGCCCGCGAAGCGAACAAAAAGCCGATTCAGGAAATCGGTGCCAAGATCGGCATCGACTCTGCGGATCTGCTGCCTTACGGCCATGACAAGGCGAAGGTTAGCCAGAACTTCATCAACTCGGTTCAGGACCGCGAAGACGGCAAGCTGATCCTGGTGACTGCAATCAACCCGACCCCGGCAGGTGAGGGCAAGACCACGACCACAGTGGGTCTGGGTGACGGTCTCAACCGCATCGGCAAGAACGCGATGATCTGTATCCGCGAAGCCTCGCTTGGCCCGAACTTCGGTATGAAGGGCGGCGCCGCGGGTGGCGGTTATGCGCAGGTCGTTCCGATGGAAGAGATGAACCTGCACTTCACCGGTGACTTCCACGCCATCACTTCGGCTCACTCGCTGCTGTCGGCGATGATCGACAACCACATCTATTGGGGTAACGAGCAGGAGATTGACACCCGCCGCGTCGCATGGCGCCGTGTGGTCGACATGAACGACCGTGCCCTGCGTCAGATCACAGCTTCACTGGGTGGTGTATCGAACGGCTTCCCGCGTGAGGCGGGTTTTGACATCACCGTAGCGTCCGAAGTCATGGCGATCCTCTGTCTGGCGAACGACCTGAAAGACCTGGAAAAGCGTCTGGGCGACATCATCGTTGCTTACCGCCGCGACAAATCTCCGGTCTACTGTCGCGACATCAAGGCCGAAGGCGCAATGACCGTTCTGCTGAAGGACGCGATGCAGCCGAACCTGGTGCAAACGCTGGAAAACAACCCGGCCTTCGTCCACGGCGGCCCGTTCGCGAACATCGCGCATGGCTGTAACTCGGTCATCGCGACCAAGACCGCTCTGAAAGTCGCCGACTATGTCGTGACCGAAGCCGGTTTCGGTGCGGATCTGGGTGCCGAGAAGTTCATGAACATCAAATGCCGCAAGGCGGGCATTGCCCCGTCGGCAGTTGTTCTGGTTGCGACCGTGCGCGCGATGAAGATGAACGGCGGCGTTGCCAAGGCCGATCTGGGTGCGGAAAACGTTGAGGCCGTCAAATCAGGCTGTGCCAACCTGGGCCGTCACATCGAGAACGTGAAGTCGTTTGGCGTGCCGGTTGTCGTCGCCATCAACCACTTCGTCACCGATACCGATGCCGAAGTTCAGGCGGTGAAAGACTATTGCGGCGAGCACGGCGTCGAGGCGGTTTTGTCGCGTCACTGGGAGTTGGGTTCCGAAGGGTCTGCGCCGTTGGCCGAGAAAGTCGTCGAAATCGTCGAAGGTGGCACCGCGAACTTCGCACCGATCTACCCCGACGATATGCCTCTGTTCGAGAAGATCGAAACCATCGCCAAGCGCATCTACCGCGCTGACGAGGTTCTGGCTGACAACAAGATCCGCAACCAGCTGCGTGAATGGGAAGAAGCCGGATATGGCAACCTGCCGGTCTGCATGGCCAAGACGCAGTATTCCTTCTCGACCGACCCATCGCTGCGCGGTGCACCCACGGGCCATTCGGTTCCGGTGCGCGAGGTACGCCTGAGCGCGGGCGCGGGCTTCATCGTGGTCGTTTGCGGCGAGATCATGACCATGCCTGGTCTGCCCCGCAAGCCGGCTGCCGAAACCATCTGCCTCAATGACGCAGGTGAGATCGAGGGCTTGTTCTAAGCCGCCGAATAGGACATCTCGTGGTCCGGGGATTCATTCCCGGGCCATGAGGAGATGACGATGCCCACTCTGATACCGCCTCAGAACTGTAACACGATGCAGGAGCTGCGGGCTGAGATCGACAAGCTGGATCGCCAACTGATCGAAATGTTGGTAACGCGCGCGACATATATTGACCGCGCGTCGCAGCTGAAACCGGGCGAGGGCCTTCCGGCCCGTATCCCGGAACGTGTCGAAGAGGTGGTGCAACGCGTGCGTGCAAGTTCGGACGCGCTGGGGATGGACCCGGATCTGGCCGAGAAGCTATGGCGCATATTGATTGACTGGTCGATTGCACGCGAAGAGCGCGTGATTGGCACCGACTGACTGACCGGGCGTTCTGTGCGCCCGATCCGTTTTTTGAAAGAAGGGATCGAAGTATGGTAGCTCAGGTTATCGACGGTAAGGCCTTTGCCGCAAAAGTGCGCGGTCAAGTTGCCGATCAGGTCGCAAAGCTGAAAGAAGAAAACGGCATCACCCCCGGCCTGGCCGTGGTTCTTGTGGGCGAAGACCCAGCCAGCCAGGTTTATGTCCGTTCGAAGGGCAAAATGACCGTTGAAGTCGGCATGAATTCATACGAGCACAAGCTGGACGTCGATACATCCGAGGAAGATCTGCTGGCGCTGATTGACAAGCTGAACAACGACCCGGCCGTGCATGGCATTCTGGTCCAGTTGCCGTTGCCCAAACACCTGAACGAGGATCTGGTGATCAACTCGATCGACCCGGCCAAGGATGTGGATGGCTTCCACATTTCGAACGTGGGCCTGCTGGGCACCGGTCAGAAGTCGATGGTGCCCTGCACCCCGCTGGGTTGCCTGATGATGCTGCGTGACCACCACGGTTCGCTTTCCGGCATGGACGCCGTTGTGATCGGTCGCTCGAACATTGTGGGTAAACCGATGGCGCAGCTGCTGCTGGGCGATAGCTGCACCGTGACCATCGCACATTCGCGCACCAAGGATCTGCCGGACGTCGTACGCCGCGCCGACATCGTCGTGGCTGCCGTGGGGCGTCCGGAAATGGTGCCGGGTGACTGGATCAAGGAAGGCGCGACCGTGATCGATGTAGGCATAAACCGCATCGAACGCGACGGAAAGAACAAGCTGGTCGGGGATGTGGACTATGCCAGCGCGTCCCAGCGTGCTGGCGCCATCACTCCGGTTCCGGGGGGTGTAGGTCCGATGACCATTGCATGCCTGTTGGCCAACACTTTGACTGCGTGCTGCCGCGCCAACGCTCTGCCCGAACCAGAAGGTTTGACGGCGTAAGGTAATCTGGTCGGGTCGATCTTGTCGGCCCGGCACATTCCTCGGTTGTGCATGACTTCGCGGGACAATCATCGGACGCTCCAGTCAATTTGCCCTGAATGGGTTTGACAGCTTAAAAAATCGTGATATCCCTGTATTCCCAGTTGGTTACAGGTAAGGTGCTTCAGTGCTTGTCGTGCTAAGGTTGAATTTTGTTAAGTCATGCACAAAAGCGGTATGACGTCTGGGATAAACACTATTCGGAATGCTTGCACCCCACAGCGAGTGACGGCGGGCCTTGTCTTTCTTCCATTGCTTGCCTACGCGTTTCCTCCGTTTCTGGTCGCGGATCTGAGCTTCGGTTTGCGTCTTCTTTTCTGGACCGGGGTGATGGTTCTTGCCCTGACAGTCACCGGGTTGGCGCGCAACTTGATGCAAAAAAACCCCGTTCTGTTGAATGTTCCCGTCCGTGATCTGGCATTCGCGGCACTGATCCTGGTTCTGTTCACGCCGTCCCTTTGGATGTTGGCATGGATCCTGTTCACCTGCGGAGGTCACATGGCACCAGGCGCCCAGACCGTCGCGGTATATGGGGTCCTGTTTGCAACGGGTTTGGTTCTTGTGCAACGCAATGATCTGAACCCATTGATGGCCTCGACACCTGAAACCGAGAGGCCGCGTCTGATCAGGCGTCTGCCGCCTGACTTCCATGGTCAAATCCATCGTTTGACGGTCAGGGATCACAATGTGGATATTGTCACTTCGGAAGGCACGTTCACGGTCCGCTCGCGCTTTACGGACGCAATTGCCGAGATGGAGCCGGTTCCCGGACACTGTTCGCACCGTTCACATTGGGTGGTGGACGCGTCCATCGTTGGGGTTGAAAAATCGGGGGGCAAAACCTTTTTGCGCCTGACGAACGGCGATCTGGTTCCAGTAAGCCGCAAGTACAAACCGAAGTTGGAAGAAGACGGGTTGATCTGAACTCAACGCGGCATTGGAATCATTTGCGGATGCGGGCCGGTCAGAATGGCCATTGCGTCCGCGCCCAAAAGATCGGAAAGTGCCCGATCCGAACTGCGCAACCCCCCGGTGTAAGTTCCGTAGGCAGGCAGGATCAGCCGATTTCTGTCCAGCAGAAAGGCAGGTCGGGAAATGTGCCTGCCTTTCGTCCGAATCTGTGCTTTCGGATGAAAATGGCCCGAAATTTCACCTTGCGGCCGATCCTGGGCGATGTGACGAAAGACGAGAGGGCCGCACTGCCATTCGACCAGATGAGAGCCCCCCATCTCGATCGGGCCGGGATCGTGATTGCCTTCGATCCAGATCCATTGGCGCCCGGCCTGCAAAGTCGCAATCCTCAACCCTTCTGCGTCGGGCAAGGCTTGGGCCGCTTCGAGATCGTCAAAGCTGTCACCTAGGCAGATGACGGTTTCGGCGTTGGTGTGTTCCAGATCGCGGGCCAGCCGGTCAAGCGTTTCGCGACTGTCATAAGGCGGCAGCGTAGCCCCGCGCCGACGGGCCATACGTTCGGATTTTCCCAGATGCAGGTCCGAAACACAGAGCAGTTGCCGCGCCGGCCACCATAATGCGCCAGACGGCAACGCATCGAGTTGCTGGCCTGCAAAGGAAAACTTGCACACGTTCATGATACGTTCTTGACCTGATTCCACATCTTGCGCAAGGGGATCAAAGCTGGTCCAACCCGGCGGCTTCCAGCAGGCGTGCGCTTTCTTCTGCAAGCAGCCTTTCCTCGGCGGCCCCTTTGACAGGCACCTTTCCGACCTCAAGAAACAGCGGCGCGGCCAGTGGGGAAACGCGATCTAGACGCAGCAGGTCGATGCGGTCGCCGATGCGCGCCAGCATTGCCTCGATCCGACCGAAGTCAACCAACCCGCGCATGGCTTCTTCGCGGGTGATCTGCATCAACAGATGATCGGGATCATATTTCAGCAAAGTGTCATAGAGAATATCCGACGAAAACGTGGCTTGCCGCCCGGTTTTCCGTTGCCCGGCCATGTTGCGTTCGATCAGACCGGCAATCGTGGCCGACGCGCGAAAGGTACGCTTCATGACTGCGTTGCCTGCCAGCCATGTGTCCAGCCCGTCACGCAGCGCTTCGGGTTGAAACAAAGGGCGTGGGTCAGTGACCGCATCCAAACCCCAAATCAGCGTGGCATAGTCTGTGGCGACAAACCCCAGCGGCGCCAAACCGGTTTCCTCCATCCGTTTGGTCAGCAGCAGCCCCAGTGTTTGTTGCGCGTTGCGGCCAGCGAATCCGTATACGCACAGATGCTCTCGCCCGTCGCTTGGAAAGCTTTCGATCAGCAGACGATCCCGTTGAGGCAGGCGGGACATTTGGCGCTGCAAGTCCAGCCAATCAGCCGTATGGGAAGGCAGGAGCGACCAGTCAGTTTGGGCGAACATGCGCAGAATGCGGTCGCTGAGTTGCGTTGAGGTCGCAAATTTCGTGCCCGAGAAGGTCGCGATCTTTGGTTTGCGATCGGCGCGACGGCTGACTTCGACCACCATTTCGCGCAGACCTTCATACCGTACGATCTGTCCGCCGATCAGGAAGGTATCGCCGGGGGTCAGCGAAGCAGCGAAGGCTTCCTCGACTTCGCCCAACGGTTTACCGCCACGGCTGCGTTTAAGGCGAACTTTGAGTGTATCCGTGTCCTGAATCGTGCCCAGATTCATGCGAATGCGCGACGCTGCGCGAGGATCGCGCAATTGCCATTGCCCGTCGGCACGCTTCTGCAACCTTTGCCATCGATCATAGGCGCGCAAGGCGTAGCCGCCGGTGGCACAGAAATCCAGACAGGCGTCAAATTCCGGTCGGGTCAACTGTGCGTAAGGTCCGGCGGATGTCATCTCGGCATATAGATCATCAGCGTCAAAGGGCCCGGCACAGGCCGCAATCAGAATGTGCTGGCACAACACATCGCGGGGGCCGGGGCCTCGGGGTTCTCCGTCCAGTTCATGGGCTTTGGCAGCCTCGAGCGCAGCGACGCATTCGACAACCTCAAAACGGTTCGCAGGAACCAGCAGCGCCTTGGAAGGCGCGTTGTAGCGGTGGTTGGCCCGACCAATCCTTTGCACCAGCCGCTTGACGTTCTTGGGCGCACCGATCTGAATCACCAAATCGACATCGCCCCAATCAATGCCCAGATCGAGGCTGCCGGTGCAGACGATGGCACGCAATTCGCCACGCACCATCGCGGCCTCGACCCGCTCGCGTTGCTGTCGGTCAAGGCTGCCATGATGGATGCCGATGGGCAGGCCGTCGTCATTCGCCAGCCACAGATTGTGAAAGTAGATCTCGGCCTGCGCGCGGGTGTTGTGAAAGATCAGCGTGGTCTTGTGCCGCCGGATCTGGTCCAGCACAGCCGGAATCGAATAGGCCGCGCCTCCGCCGGACCAGGGCGGCATTTCCGTTGTTTCCAACATCTGGATGTCTGGGTCCGGGCCGGGATCGGCCTGCACAATCCGGCAGGGGTCCGGGTGGCGCGCCAGAAAGCCGGCAATTGCCGCGGGGTCTTCGACTGTGGCTGACAGGCCTACACGACGTAGACCCGGGTTGAGGCGCTGAAGGCGTGCCAGGGCCAGCATCAGCTGATCGCCGCGCTTGCTTTCCGCCAGCGCGTGGATTTCGTCGACGATGATCCGCTGTACCCCATCGAACATGCGCGGCGCATCTTCGTACGAGGTCAGCAGTGCCAGACTTTCCGGTGTGGTCAGCAGGATATGGGGCGGATCGGCCCTTTGGCGTTTTTTCTGCGTGGCCGAGGTGTCACCGGTGCGATCTTCGATCCAGATGGGCAGGCCGATCTCATCCACCGGGGTGCGCAGGTTACGTTTGATATCCGCCGCCAGCGCCTTGAGCGGCGAGACATAGAGCGTATGCAAACCGTTGTGGCCACCGTCGGCCAGCTCGGACAGGGAAGGCAGAAATCCGGCCATGGTCTTGCCGCCACCCGTTGGGGCGATCAGCAAGGTTGCCGGCTGCTTCGCCCGGTCGAACATCTCTTTCTGATGTGGGTGGATGGACCAGCCTTTGGAGGAGAACCACGTACCAATCCGAGCGGGAATCTGCGTCATGGTTGCAGATTACCCGCCCGGAGGAGGGATTGGCACGGCGTTATTTAACGATTTTCTCGTCTTTTACGAACATGTTGGCCCAGGCACGGTCAATCAGGTCCGGGCTCATCTGATAAGGGATGCCTTCGAACTCGCAGATCGAGATCATCTGATCAATCAGGAAGATCGGTTGGTAGTTGGCATAAATATTGTTGATAGTCGGGTACTTGACCTTCAAGAGGTGCACCAATGCCGCCTCGTCCAGCGGCATTCCACGTTTGCGGGCCACCATGGCAAAGATTTTCAGAAAGTTCTCCTGATTGGGGCCGTCAATCTTGATCTTGAAGAAGATCCGGCGCAAGGCCGCTTGGTCGAAGATCTCATTGGGGTGGAAGTTGGTCGAGAAGATGACCAGCGTGTCAAACGGAACTTCGAACTTTTCACCTGATTGCAGGCCGAGGATATCCTTGTTTTCTTCAAGCGGGACAATCCAACGGTTGACCAGCGCCTGCGGCGGTTCGGCCTGACGGCCAAGGTCATCTACGATGAAAATGCCACCGGTGGATTTCAGCTGCAACGGGGCCTGATAGGTTCGGGCGGTCGGGTTATAGACCAGATCCAACATACTGAGCGAGAGCTCACCACCGGTTACGACGGTGGGGCGTTCACACTGAACATAGCGAGAATCGAACCGCTTGCGACGACGCAGGCTGTTGGGGTCGTCCGGCTCCTGTTCGATCGCCGTGTGCACGATCGGGTCATAGACCGTGATCACCTGCCCCGCATATTCGATAGCGTAGGGCACATAGACGTTGTCACCCAACGCATCCCGGATGCCGTTCGAGATCGAGGATTTACCGTTGCCCGGAGGACCGTACATCAGAATCGACCGGCCCGCGCTAACCGCCGGGCCCAGATGGTCCAGCAGGCTGTCGGGCAGAACGAGATGACCCATTGCGCCAACCAGTTGCTCTCGCGTGACTTGAATATTTCGGATCGACTGGCGTTTGACCTGCTCGCGATAGACATCCAGCGGCACCGGCATCGCGCCGAAATATTCGGATTGGCTCAGCGCATCCAGCGCACGGGCCTTGCCTGCATCGGTCAGCTGATACCCCATCTCATTGCCGCTATTGGCGTTCAGTGTCCCGGTCGCTTCAAGCAGTTTCTGATCGCGCGCGATATCGACCAGTTCCTGAGTTACCGATCCCGGGAGACAGATCGCTTCGGCCACTTCTGAAACCGTGCTCGCGTTTTTACGAAAAACCGTCTTCAGAAGGATGTCCCGCATCATTACAAGCGGAAGCTTCATTTCGCCCAAACCCTTGGGGGCAGGGGGGGCCATAACAGAGGAATTCTGCATATTCATGCGCGGTGCTCGTCCATCAATTTGTCACGCCAAGAACCCGAAAAAGGGCGTCTTGAAGAAAAATGAACCAGCTTTGTGGCGGGACAAAGGCAGCGACAAGGCGCGCTGATGATAGTTTACGATCCGAGAACAGTACCCAAAATCAGGTACATGGCCAATGATCCGCCCAAGGCGAAACCCATCGGAAACTGCTTGCCCCGGCTCCAGCTTTCCCAATGCGGCGCGATCGTGCGCAGCCTTGTGATTTTGGCCAAACGATGTGTGACCACGGCAGCCAGAACACAGGCGGTCAGGATCATCAGTATAATTCTCAGATCGCCCAGCCAGACAAACGCCGAAGCGGCGGCCAGAAATTTGGCATCGCCAGCGCCCATTGTGCCCGCGGCATTCAGAAAGATGCCAATAACCAAAACCACGACAATATGCAGCAATTGCCAGAAATAGACCGGCATAGACACGGTGACCGGCCCCAGATTGCCGCTGAGGCTGCCTGTAGACCAGGGTGGAATGGCGATCAGACCTATCACGATGTAAACCAGCGTCAGCGCAAGGACTGCATGGTTCTTGATCCGCATCTCACGCATATCCGTGAAGGCCACGTAAAAGCAGATCGGCAGCACAAACGGCAGAAACCAGGCCGCTGCCACTGCGGGTATTTGCATGTGTCAGGCCCCTTCAAGCGCCCGAAGCGAGCGGACCGCCTCGTCGAAATGCTGCGGGTGGGTTGAAATGGCTTCGCGGAATAGGTTCTTGGCGGTGGTTATATCGCCCTGTTTGACTGCCGAAATACCCATCGTGTTGAGCAGACGCGCCCGCTCGACCTGAGTCATCGGGACGACTGGCAGGCTATAGTTGCCTTGCGCCGATCGGGCTAAAACCAGGTTGTTCTTGGCAGTAAACAGCGAGTTGTCCTGGCGGATCGCTTCCGAGAACAACCGCTCGGCTTCGGCATATTCGCCGCGGGTCAGTTTGGAATATCCCCAGTTGTTCATCACACTGCCCGGACGTGTCGTCAGCCCGACAGCGGTTTCATAGAAATGATCCGCGCGTTTCCACTCTTTCCGGGAATCCGCGACGACTGCCTCGAGGCGATACCGTTTGAAGGTTTCAAAGGTGGGGGGAACCGAATCCAGAACCGTTTTGGCCTGCGACCAGTCGCCGTTTCGGACCAAGGCGTCCGCATATTCAACCTTGTCCGCGGCGTTCGAGCCCTTCATCGTTGTGACGCGCTTCCATGCGGTCGCGGCCTCGGTCGTGCGTTTGGCACGGCCCAAAGAAATTGCCAGTCCGCGCTGAAGATCGATCCGGTCCGGGTTCTTGAGCGCTGCACCGTGGAAATAGGTCACTGCTTCGTTTGGATCTGCGGCGCTCAGAAGCACATCGTTCAGGTTTGTTTCGTCAATAACGTTCACTTCCTGAAACGTTCGTTCAACCTTTTCCTCTTCGGTTTCCTTTGCACAGGCCGACAGGATCAGACCACTGATAACAACAGTCGGAATCAAGAATTGCTGGCGCATTTTTTGCGTCCTTTACTGCTCTCGCCTCAATTACTGGATCTTGCGTAGCGTGAATTGCCCGTCGCCAAGCTGCTCCAGTGTGTATTCTTGTTGTTCTTGTGGGGTATTATTAACAGGATTTTCCATTTTTGCGAGTGCTAAGCGCAGATTGTCCCGGATTGCGTCACTTTCGCCATTGTCCAGCGCATAGGCCCGCTGAAACACTTGCGCGGCCTCGGGGTATTCCTGTTTTTCCATCAGCAGGACACCGAGATTGTTCCAGGCCACCGGCCAGTCCGTGTCGTCTTCGACGGCCCTGCGCAGCAGTTTTTCCGCCTGCCCCAAGCGGCGTAGCCCCACATTTGCAGTACCCAGAGAAGTCAGGACCTGGGGCGTCATACCCTGTTCAAGCGCGGCCCGGGTAAAGGTTTCAAGCGCCAGTTCGTATTCTCCGGCGGCCATCAATCTGTTTCCGACCTCGATGTTGTCCTCTGCTTGACCCTTGGCGTCAATTCCCGGTGCATCCAATCCGTTGGATGACAGGCCTTCTGTGCAAGAAGCCACCATGGCAAAAACCATGGTGGCCCGGAGCATTCGGCGAAACCCGGAAGGGAAGCACCTGAATTCAGCTTTCATATGGTTCTATCCGACCTAGCGTCCAAAACTCGAAATAACATTCGCCGACGGGCCAACCAGAATAATCAGCAGCGGCGGGACCGTCAGCATCATTGTGACAAGAGTCATCTTGGTCGGCAACTTGTTCGCGGCCTCCTCGGCGCGCATCACGCGTTTGTCGCGCATCTCGCCGGCGTAAACCCGCAACGCCTCGGCAATCGATGTACCAAATGTCGCCGATTGGATCATAACGGTGACAAAAGAGTTCACATCCTGCACACCACATCGCACGCCGAAATCACGTAGGACTGTATCCTTATCCTTACCAGCCTTCATTTCGTGCGCGACAGTTTCGAATTCCTGCGCGATATCCGGATAAGACGCACTCATTTCGCTGGCAACGCGAACGATGGCCTGATCAAGCGATTGACCGGCCTCGACACAGACCAGCATCAAATCGAGCGTATCAGGAAAGCCAGCGGTAATTGCTTCCTTCCGTTCTTCAACCCGGCGCGTGATCCAGTATTTTGGTGCGAAATAGCCAATCGCGCCGGGGACAAGCACCCGGATCATCATCTGTGTTCCGGTAAATTCCTGGCCGCCGGAAAAGACCGTGACCAGCAGTACACCAATGAAAATACCAAGGATACCCAAGGAAAACTGCGCAAAGTGGAAGAACCGAACCGAATCCTTCGACCTGTAGCCCGCCTGGCGCAGCTTCAGCTCGACGGCCGAGTATTCTTCTTCGTTCTTGGGCTCAAGGAATGTTGCGAACTTCTCAAGCTGCTCGTTTCGGCTTGAGTTTCGAAGCTGCTCTTTCTTCCCTTTTTTCTGCTTTGGAGGAGCCGCATTCGATCTTTGCAGTTTCTTCAGCGGGTCTTCCGGCTGCTTCATCATCAGTGTGACAGCGACCAGAACCATCAGCAGGCCAAGTACGCCGACAATGATAAGGGGGCCGAATTCGCCCAGATGTTGGGTTAACAGGTCATTGATGCTGGTCAGGAATTCCATTGTGCTGCCCTCAGACCTTGATGTTGGTGATGATTTTCATGACGATCAGGTTCAATGTCAGCAGGATGGCGACAACAAAACACGCGGGAATAAACCATGGGTGATCCAGCACCTCGTCGTAATAGCCCGGATCTTTGACCAAGATGAAAATCAGACAGGCAACGGGAAACCCGGACAGGAACTTGCCGGACCATTGTGCCTCGGCCGTAATCGCCTTGACGCGACGGAACAGGCGAAAACGAGCGCGGATCACCTTTGCCAATCCGGCCAGAATTTCGGCAAGGTTGCCGCCGGATTGCTGCTGAATACCCACGGCTACGGCAAGAAAGCGCATATCCTGCATGTCCAATCGTTCAGCCATGTCCTTCAGCGCCTCGCCCACATCGCGACCATAGGCACATTCATCAGCGATAACGCCAAATTCGGTTCCCAGCGGATCCTGAACTTCGTTTGCAACCACCTGAATCGTCGACACAAATGGATTGCCAACACGCAGAGATCGAACCATCAGCTCAACCGCATCGGGCAGTTGTTCTTCGATCATCCCCATGCGTTTCTTGGCCTTGTGGTTGACCCAGGCGTAAACGCCGCCGATGCCGATCGCGATGGAAACAACGATACGAAGTGCCGTGTCCGTAGCGGTGCCAATGCTCAAACCGACAAAGGCTATGGCTGATACCAGACCCATGATCATGATCAACTGACGGGGAGAGAACGCGATTGCCGCCTTTTGCGCCTTGTCAGCAAGAAGTGAGTACAGAGGAATGCTCTGCGATTTCATATGCTGCTGCATCTCTTTGCGCAGCTGCTCCAGCACCTGTTCGCGTCCGGCACCCTTTTCCAGCATATCCAGGCGTCGGTTGACCCGGCTGTTCAGGCTGATGGACTTGCCGAAGGCGACAAGATAGATGCCCTCGACCAAGGCAAGAACCCCCACAAAGATGGCGACATAAATGATCGCCTCCATAGGCAATTGCATACCTGGTTCTCCTACATTGTGGTTGGGTCGTAGATGGACGCTGGCAAGTCAAAGCCCCACAGACGGAACCGTTCCGAATAGTGGCTGCGGACGCCAGTGGCGGTGAAATGCCCGATGATCTTGTTGTCTGGTGTCAGGCCAACGCGTTGAAAACGAAATATTTCCTGCATGGAAATCACGTCCCCTTCCATCCCGGTGATCTCGGTGATCGAGGTCATCCGGCGTGAACCGTCCTGTAGGCGGCTGGCCTGCACGATCAGGTTCACAGCCGAGGCGATCTGACTGCGGACCGCCTTGATCGGCATTTCGATCCCGGCCATCGCGATCATGTTTTCCAGACGTGAAATGCCGTCACGGGCCGAGTTGGCGTGAATCGTGGTCATCGATCCGTCGTGACCGGTGTTCATGGCCTGCAACATGTCGATGACCTCGGCGCCGCGTGTCTCACCAACGATGATGCGGTCAGGACGCATACGCAGGGCGTTTTTCAGACAGTCGCGCGGGCTGACTTCACCTTTGCCTTCCACGTTGGGCGGGCGGCTTTCCATCCGACCCACATGCGTCTGTTGCAGTTGAAGTTCAGCCGTGTCCTCGATGGTCAGGATCCGCTCGGCATCGTCGATGAAGCTGGACAAGGCGTTGAGCGTGGTTGTTTTACCCGAACCCGTACCCCCGGAAACGATGATATTCAGTCGGGTAGACACGGCGGCCTGCAAATACGCCGCCATTTCTTCGGTGAACGCACCGAAATTGACCAGGTCGTCAATTCCCAGCTTGTCTTTCTTGAATTTACGAATGGAAACAAGCGATCCGTCCACCGCGATCGGAGGCACCATGGCATTGAAACGCGATCCATCGGCCAGACGGGCGTCAACATACGGGTTGGATTCATCGACGCGGCGGCCCACGGCGGACACGATCTTGTCGATGATCCGCATCAGGTGCTTTTCATCCTTAAAGGTAATGTCGCTGAGTTCCAGCTTGCCGGCACGTTCCACAAAAATCTGTTGTGGACCATTCACCAGAATATCGTTGACCGAATCGTCCTGAAGCAGCGCCTCGAGCGGGCCGAGACCCGTTACCTCGTCATACAGTTCCTTGTTCAGTTGGGACCGGTCTTCGCGGTTCAGAACAATGTTTCTTGTTTCCAGAACTTCGCTGGCGATAGCACTGATTTCAGTGCGCAACTCGGCTTCGCCGGCGTTTTCCAGCGCGGCCAGGTTCAAGTTCTCCAGCAGCTCGCGGTGCAGTTCGATCTTGATCTCACCCAACCGCTCCTTGCGTTTGCGGTCTTTGTCTGAACTTGCGACCTCACCTGCATTCTTTTTCACGGGTTTGCGTGCCACCGCGGTCGCGACAGGTGTCGCCTGTGCAGAAGACGCCGCTGTTTCAGCCGGTTGTGCCGGCGTTTTGACGGGCTGCGCTGCAGGTTGCTTTTTGTATCTTGAAAACACGGCTTATCCCCCCTTTGGGATGATGTTACGCAGCTTCTTCGGCACTGCTGCCGAGGCTGTGAAGCGACTTCGCCAGCTTTGCGATTTCCCGGCGCAAAGGGTTCTTGGCGGCCGCATTTGCCAGAGGCAGACCATGATCCCCACTTTGCATGACCGGTTTGCCACCATCAGGCAGCAGCAGGTCGATGGAGATTCCAAGACTTTCCCCCATGCGTTTCACGCGGCTCTTCCCGTTCAGATCGGTAAATTTCGGCGCTCGGTTCAACGCAAAACGCAGCTTGTTGAATGGCAGTTCCTCAGCCTGCAATGCGCGTTTCAGGCGCAGGGCATTCTGGGCGGACCGCATGTCCAGCTCGATCAGGGCGAAATACACATGGGCGGCCTGCAAAACTGTTTCCGACCACAGGACCAGCGTTTTTGGCATGTCGACAATGACATAGTCGAAATGTGCGCGCGCCATGTCGATCACGCGCTGAATGTCTTCCGGAGTGATCAAGTCCAGTGGCACCATGTCGGAGGGTGCGGTCAAAACTTGAAGCTTTTCTTCATATGTTTGAAGGGCTTGCGAGAATACTTCGCTGTCCATCGCATCGGTATCCGACAGCATTTCAAACACGGTCTCTCGTCGCGGCAGATCCAGATAGGTGGAAACAGTCCCGTATTGCAGGTCCAGATCGATCAGACACACGGTCGGCGCGTCCTTGTCAGAGGCACATGCCAGTTCCCAGGCTAGGTTAACGGCCAGTGTCGTTGCACCGACACCACCTGCCAGGCCCTGAACGACGAACAAAGCGCCTTCTTTGGACGCGCCGCCGGCCAAAGGAACGGCGGCTGCTTGCGCAACGGCAACCGGGTCGGGCTGCTTCATACGCTCAATGGCTTCCTGCAATTCGCCTTCGGGAAGAGGATAGGGCACGAACTCGTCAGCACCCTTGCGCAACAGTTGGTGCAGGGATGCCGGAGTAACATCCTCGGCGATCAGAACAACTTTTACTTTCTTTTCATTGGCTTGAGTGATTATCTCACCCAGCAGAGAAAGGTTGTCTTCGTCTTCTCCGTCGATCGCCAGTGCTACGAATTCCAGCGTTTCAGCTTCGGGTTGGCTGAAAAAGGCCAACGCTTCTGCAAATCCCAGATCTCCCCAGCGTTCGCCCAAGATGGCTTCCATGTCTTCGATCAGAAGGTCGAAATTCTGAACATCCCGACTGATGGTGCAGGCCAAGATTGCAGTATTGTCGTCTTGCGGCGTCGCGCTGGTCATAAACACTATCCTCGTCGTGAGGGCTCAGCATGTCATATGAACGAAATCCGCCAGATTGATGTGCTGTCGCCCCAATACGGTCAAATTTGGCCGCAGGTCACCCTATTGTTCACAATGTTGCTTTGAAGTTGGGCGAGAATTGGGCGCAAAAGAACCAATTGTAGGGAAATGGGCGACGATGCCGCCCATTTCAAACGTATTATCCACCGCTGCCAGCGTCCTGGGCGTTCACTTCCTGAATCTGGCTTACAGCGGTCGCACTTTCCACATATTCGCGGTAAATGATCTGAGCGTACTTGCCGTCCAGAAGCTGCGGGTTGCGATCAACGAATCCCGAAACTTCAGTGACCGTTCTGCGATTCCTGCGATCCCGGTTTTGCGTTGCGATCAACGGTTGCGTTTTGCCAAACGATACCACCGCCTCAAGCCGTGAGCGCGAGATACCCTGCTGCCCCAAAAACGCGACGACTGCTTGAGCGCGGCGAAGGCCAAGGCTTTTGTTGTAGCTGGCCGACCCCACAGCATCCGTATGTCCGTAAACGCGGAACCGGGCCTCGGGGAACTGCTTGATCCAGTCAGCCTGTTGCAAAAGAATGCGCTGAGCCGAAGCATCGAGTTGCGAGCTGTTGAACGCAAAGTTCACCTGGCTGGGTACATCCGCGGCAAACCGGCGGCTGAGAATCTGCGCGTAGGTCAATTCGCCGCTTTGTACCTGGACGTTGTTGAGCGTCGCGTTTCCGAAAGTGCCTGTATCGATCTCGTACCCGGCCTCGCGGGTGCATGCGGCGACAGCGACCGAAAGACCCAGTGTGATGATCCACTTATGCATTGGTCCTATCCTCCTGATCAATCTAGGACGTAGCCGTAGGAGCTGCCGAAGTTCTGCTTGGCAACTTCTGACGCTCCGCCGGCGCCCGTGCGCTGTGTGCGCGCCACCTGGCCGTTCAAGAACAAGTCAAATTCGCTGGGCGGTTTGACCCGATCGGTTGGAAGCGCAAGAGTTTCGCCCCGAGTCGGTGAAACCAGATGCGCGGTGATGATAACGACGAGTTCACTTTGCTCGCGCTGGTAGTTGGCGCTGCGGAACAACGCACCCAGAACCGGCACATCCCCCAACCATGGGATCTGGTTGCTCAGATCCGCGAAATCGTCCTGGATCAGGCCTGCAATGGCAAAGCTTTCACCATCGCGAAGTTCAATCGTTGTTTTTGCCCGGCGGGTGATGAAGCTAGGAACCGAATCCCCGTTGATGGTAAAATCCGAGCTGTTGTCGATACTTGAAACAGCCGTGCCCATCTCAAGGTTGATCAGATCGCCATCCACGACGCGTGGGATGAAGTCCATTTCAACGCCGAAGGCTTTGTATTCGATGGCCACAACGCCGTCATCCTGCGGTACCGGGATGGGAACTTCGCCACCGGCTAGGAACGATGCCTCCTGGCCGGACAGCGCGGACAGATTCGGCTCGGCCAGGCTGCGGGCCAGCCCCTTGGTTTCCAGCGCTTCCAGCAACAGGCGAACCTGCGTCGAACCCGCGCCAAACCCAAACAGGATGGCACCGGTATTGGCCTGAACTGCCGGAATGTTGTTCGCCAAAGCGTTGTTCAGTGCGAACTGGTTGTTGAGCGTGTTAAAGCCTCCGGTAACGTCGCTTCCACCGAAGCCAAGCGACGCTGTCAGGCTTTTGGCGACCGAGCGGTTCATCTCTGCAAAGCGGACCTTCAGCATGACCTGCTGCACACCACCGACCGACATCAGGTTCGAGACGCGCTCGGGGGCATACCGTTCAGCCAGTTCCAGCGCGCGCGCCAGTTTGGCCGAGCTGGAGATCGTACCGGACAAAACAATGCCATCATTGGCTGTGCGAACCTCGATGGGTTCGTTGGGCAGGATTTGACGCAGACGTTCCTTGAATTCTGTAACATCCGGTGCGACCCGGACGCGGACATTGGCCAAAAGATTGCCCGCGCCGTCAAACAGTGTCAGCGTGGTCAGGCCAGGCGCCTTGCCCAGAACATAGATCGTGCGCTCCGACAACGACGAGATGTCTGCAATGCCGGCATTGGCAATGCTGAGCTCTGCGAAAGGTTGTTCGCTTTCTACGACGATTGCGCGGTTCATCGGGACGTCCAGTGTTTCCACAGTCCCTTTTTTCACCACGCGCAAAGTTTCAGCCCAGGCGGTGTCGCCAATGGGGCCCATAACAAGCGACAACCCCAGCAGGGTTGCGCTGATCCAGGTACGTATTGTCATGTGACCTGCCTCTCCGATCACGCCTCGTTTTTTTGGGTCTTATGCCCTATGGGAGGAGAGACTGCGCGAAATCCGAATTTATTGCAATAATCAATGGTTTCCGTAAGTTTCCTTATGTGGGGAATTGGCAACATCCGCAAAAAAATGAGCCGCACCAAGGGCGCGGCTCTGAACCTGTAACGTTCTGAATTGGCGTCAATTTGTGCAGGGGATAGGCACATTTACAATTTCGCCACCGCGGCGAATACGTGTCGTGCATACCCTTTCGGCTTTTGCTTCTGGTTCCGGCGCGGCTTCTTGAATTCCCAACAGCTTGCGCTGATCCACTTCAATCGTAGAGGCAACGGACTCATCCTGTACCCCAACCAGAGCCAAGGAAAGACGCCCCGTGTTCTGAGCCTGTGCCAAAGCCGCGACCTGTTCAGGTGTGGCTGCGACCGTGACTGTACGTGCAATGGTTGTGTTGGTGACGTCTGAACCAGCGGTCTGATCGACGGCAATAAGCTGCACGTTGGTTTCGATCAGGCGGGTAATTCCGCCGCTGTTCCCTTCGATGGTTCCACTGGAACCGGTCCAATAGATGTCAACACTGTCGCCGGGCCGCAGGAATCCTGAAACGCCAGAAGCTACGTCAACGCTGATCGCGAAGGCACGCATACCTTTTTCCAGACGTGACGTCAGGCCGGCCTTTTCGCCTGGACGAGTGATCTTGACCTCCATGATCGCTTCGTCTTTTTCCATTGCCCTCAAAACGAAACGTTCATTTGCGCCGCTTTCGGGGAACAGGGCAGTGAGTTCGGTGAATGTACCTTCCGGAATCGCGTTTTCCGGCCAGTCAACTGCGCGGATATCTTCCTCGGTAAGTCGCTCGCCGTATTTTAGGGCGCGGTTCGACACCAATACAGTGACTGTCGGAACAACATCGACTTTGGCATTGGCCAGAGCCTCTTCCGCAGCAAGCCTTTGGCGTGCCAGTTCACTTTGGTAAGCCGCGATATAGTTTCGCGCCATGTATACGGCGCCCCCGGCCAGTGCAACGCCGACAATCAGGACAAGTCCGAAAACTGCTCGCATGCGTGTACCTCATTCTTTTGTTTGGTCGAATACTTAGCGGCCAAGGAACCACATTGAAACAGCCTATTTGCTAACCGCAAATTGTGTCGAAATGTGGGACAAAAATGCCTGATTGTCAGATTTCTGCGCCTTCTTCCGCACAATTCCGCATGGTTATTGTTACCTTTCCCATGATTGCCAGCGGACCGAGCGTAACAAAACAACGCTGCACCCAACGGGCGCAGCGCTTTGCTTCGAAAGGGTTAAGCAAGACGTTTTTGGAAACCAGCCAGAGCGCGCACCAGCTGCAACTTAGCCGCCGCCGGCAGTTCCCGCCGTGATAATACCAGACGGTGCAGTATTCGAGCCGGTGCTGACGACGGCGCTGTTCATGGCCCCGTTGATATTGCCGCCCATGCTGTCGACGCTTGAGCTTATTACAAGGTAGGTCGCGCCCGACAATCCTATGACCACTGCGGTCAAAACCACCCAGTCAACTGTCACCGCTCCTGCTTCGTCAGATTTGAACTGATTAAGGAACCTTAACATGTGCTTTTCTCCAAATACGTCGCGTCAGTGCTAACAACAGGTTGGCCTGAAACTGGTTCGCATGGATGGCGAAAGTTGGGCTAAATATTGATTTCGTAGGGAAATTTTGAGCTCCTACCAGGTTTCGCGCGTTAGTCGAATTGATTGGAGCAGAAGAAACGCGGCAATTACAGCAAAACGCCATGATCGTCGCGATTGCCTTCACAACTTGCGCGCGGGCAGGCTCCAGCGAACTTGCGATGGAGCAGTTTCAGATCATAAAAAAGGCCGCGCCCGATGAGCGCGGCCTCGGAAATTCTCTAGATCAGCAACTTAGTTGCTTTTGCCTTCGCCGGTGATACCACCTGTCGCGGTGTTGCTGCCGGTGCTCAGCGATGCGGCGTTCAGCGCTTCGTTTACGCCGGTTGCCAGGCCAGTGGCGCCAGCCGAGATCTGCTGATAAGCAACGGCGGCTAGGCCGATGACTGCTGCGGTCAGAACAACCCAGTCAACTGTTACTGCGCCGTCTTCGTCTTTGCGGAAGTTCTTGATGAACTTGATCATGTTACGTCCCTCCTAAAGGATCAAAAAGAGTTTAACAAACCTAGGCGTCTTTCAGAGCTTTCTCTCTCAGTCCGCTCATGTCCGTCTCGGTATGGGACTATGTTTGACCGTTGGGCGTGGCAGGAATTGGGCCAAACACAGATTTTTTTTCGCACGGCTTAACTTTTTGGTTATATTTTTTATAACATCATGAAAATAAAAGATAAAAAAATCACAACGGTTGAAGCAAAGGCTCTATAGCGATGCAAAATTGCGCCAAATGAGGCGAAACTGCCCCATTTCGCTTTGTTTTTCTGGCCTTGCGGGAAGATTCGGGGTTCAAATCGCCTAAAAAGAAAACATGAGGCAGGCAAATGAATCTCCGGAACGCACTTCAATGCGCCGGTGTGCTGGCGTTTCTGATATCGGGCACCGCATCTGTAAATGCGACCGAGACAGAGCCGCGCGGCGTATACAAGCGCGTCAAAGCCCCAAAACCCGGTGAACGTCCGCGTGTGACCGTGCAGATCACTCCGGAAGAACACGCAGCTAACCCTTCAGCGCCCAGCACGGGCACTGAACTGGTAGTCCCGGAAATCATCGCGCGTACCAAAGTCGCCCCGCTGCCAGCGCCGGGTGCGGAAGTCAAACGAGATCCCAAAGGATCGTACAAGGCTTTCTGGAGCCGGATTTCACCGCACATTGATGAACGCGGGGCCGGGCGGCTTGACGCGGCGATCAACGCCCTGGCCGCAACCAACGTGAGATCACCGCGACTGCAATCGCTGCAAGATATCGCAAAGGAACGCGGGATCGATATCCTCCGTTCCACTGTGGGAACTAATGTTTCACCTGCGCTGGTGCTTGCGGTCATCTCGGTGGAATCGGCCGGACGTGCAGACGCGGTCAGTTCCGCAGGCGCACAGGGGCTTATGCAATTGATGCCCGCGACAGCGGCCAGATTCGGGGTAAAGGACAGCCTTAAGCCCTCTGAGAACATTGCGGGCGGTGTGAAATACCTCAACTGGCTGATGGAAGAGTTCGGGAATGATCCAATACTTGTATTGGCTGGATACAACGCGGGAGAGGGGGCCGTGCGCAAACACAGCGGCGTGCCACCCTATGCTGAAACTCGGGACTACGTGCCAAAAGTCCTCGCCGCGTTTCAGATCGCGCGGGCTTTGTGCGCAACGCCGCCAGACCTGATTTCTGATGGCTGTGTTTTTCAGACGTCCAACTAACAAGGCCCGCCGTGATCCGGCGGGCCTTTCCATTTGATCAGGAAACGATTGTCGCTTCCGTTGCGGCGCGCAGATCGTCTTCGCTGACACCTTCCGCCAGTTCGACGATTTTCAGACCGCCTTCAACCACATCCAGCACACCAAGATTGGTGATAATGCGATCCACGACGCCCTTTCCGGTCAGTGGCAGGGTGCATTCCTTCAGGACCTTGCTGTCGCCATGCTTGTTGGTGTGATCCATCACGACAATCACTCGGCCGACGCCTGCAACCAGGTCCATCGCGCCGCCCATGCCCTTCACCAGCTTGCCGGGGATCATCCAGTTTGCCAGATCGCCCTTCTCATCCACTTCCATGGCACCCAGAATCGCCGCAGCGATCTTGCCACCGCGGATCATGGCGAAGGATGTGGCACTGTCGAAATAGGCCGTGCGGGACAGTTCTGTGATCGTCTGCTTGCCTGCATTGATAAGGTCCGGGTCTTCTTCTCCCTCAAAAGGGAAGGGGCCCATGCCCAGCATGCCGTTTTCCGATTGCAGAGTGATGTCCTTGTCACCCACATAGTTTGCCACCAGCGTCGGGATCCCGATGCCCAGGTTCACATACATGCCGTCTTCCAGTTCCTCTGCCGCGCGTGCGGCCATCTGATTGCGGTCCCAGGGCATTATGCTTCCTCCTTCTTGCGGGTGGTGCGCTGTTCGATACGCTTTTCGTGTTCGCCCTGAATGATGCGATGCACATAGATACCGGGCAGGTGGATGCAGTCGGGGTCCAGCGAACCACGCGGAACGATCTCTTCCACTTCGGCAACGCAGATCTTGCCACAGGTCGCAGCAGGAACGTTGAAATTACGGGCGGTCTTGCGGAAAACCAGATTGCCGGTGTCGTCAGCCTTCCAGGCTTTGACGATGGCCAGATCGGCAAAAATGCCTTCTTCCAGAATGTAGGTCTCGCCGTTGAAGTCCTTGTGCTCTTTCCCTTCGGCGATCACGGTGCCGACGCCGGTCTTGGTGTAAAAACCGGGAATGCCCGCCCCACCGGCGCGCATCCGTTCGGCCAATGTTCCTTGGGGATTGAATTCCAGTTCCAGCTCACCACTCAGATATTGGCGCATGAACTCGGCATTTTCACCGACATACGAGCTGATCATCTTTTTGACCTGCTTGGTCTGCAACAGGATGCCGATGCCGAAATCGTCCACGCCTGCGTTGTTTGACGCAAAGGTCAGGTCTTTGACGCCCGATTCCCTGATGGCCTCAAGCAACAATTCCGGAATGCCGCACAGGCCAAACCCGCCAGCGGCGATCAGCATGCCATCCGACAGCACCCCATCGAGCGCCTCGGTGGCATTGGCATAGACTTTCTTCATGGAAAACTCCCCCAATGACATGGTGATGGGCTGGTTGTGCCGTCGCGTCACGGGGAAGTCAATGAAACCGGAGGCGGGGTCGTATTTCTACCAATGGAAAGAGCTGTTGCAATTGATCAGGCGGCTCAACATGTCCGCCGCACCATTATAGGAGGTTGATAACATGAAGGGAATTTGTGCCGAAGCAACCGCTGGTGCTGCGCTTTTGGCTATGTCAGCCTGTGAGCCTGAGCAGGCGGCGGTACTTCAGCTCGATGATAACAAGATCAAAGCTGTTGGTGCCGGATACTCTGAGAAGTCTTCATTTGAATCTGCAATTTCAACCGCCAATGAACGGTGTGCGCAGCAGGACAAAGAGGCCTTCGTTCTGGCCAGCGATACCGGCTGTCAGGGGGTGGACAAGAATACAGCCCTGATCGTCTATGTCCTGACCGCCGCTGCCCAGAACTCAGGCCGCGCCCGGTTACTCTCCAAGCTCAAGCGGTTCAGAAGACCGGCAGACGACGCTCGAAGTGCGGTGCGGCCCTCAGCCCAGGTTATTCGCTGACAGCCCGCCGCAATGTCGAAAAGGCGATTGCAGGGGGGGCTTTCCAACCCCGACCACCTGTCAGCCTAGGTTGTTGCTTTCTTGGTGGTTGCTTTCTTTTTGGGCGCGGCCTTTTTCTTGGTGCCTTTTTTGGCAGCGCGCTCGTTGACAAGCTCGATGGCCATTTCCTGCGTCACGTCCTCGGGTTTGATGTCCTTGGGGATCGTCGCGTTGACCTTTTCCCATTTCACGTAGGGCCCATAGCGCCCGTCCAGAACCTGCATCGCGCCGCCATCGGGATGCTCACCCAGTTCTTTCAGAGGTTTTGCCGCGGCCCGCCGCCCACGACCGGGGTTTGCCCGTTTTTCGGCCAGCAACTCAACGGCGCGATTCATGCCGATTTCGAACACGTCATTGGGGTCTTTCAGATTGGCATAGACCGGCTTCGGCTCCTCCGGCAGCTGATGCATCAGGTAAGGCCCGAACCGCCCGAAATTCGCGCTGATCATGCCGCCTTCGGGGTGTTCGCCGATCTGACGAGGCAGGGACAGTAGCGTCAGCGCCTTTTCCAGATCCATGTCATCCTTGCTCCACCCGCGCGGAAGGGATGCGCGAGGGGGCTTTTTGTTTTCGGGCGTGGGTTCGCCCCGCTGAACGTAAGGACCGAACCGGCCGGATTTCAACCAGATCTCATCCCCGGCATCTTCGCCCAGCAGCCTTTCGTCACCTTCCGCGCCTTCACCGGCAATCGGGCGCGTATAGGTACATTCCGGATAGTTCCCGCATCCAACGAACCCTCCCGTACGAGAGGTCTTCAGGTGCAACTGACCGGTGCCGCATTTCGGGCAGATACGCGGATCGGACCCATCCTCGCGCGGCGGGTAGAGCTGCGGAGCCAGAGCTTCGTCGAGCTTGTCCAACACTTCCGATATCCGCAGTTCGGATGTCTCGCCAATCGCGGCTGAAAAATCACGCCAAAACTTGCCCAGCAGGTCCTTGTAGTCGCGCTCCCCGGCGCTGACGTCATCCAGTTCTTTTTCCAGATTGGCAGTGAATTCATACCCCACATACTGCCGGAAGAAATTCAGCAAGAAGATCGTGACGATCCGGCCTTTTTCCTCGGGGATCAGTCTGTTCTTGTCCTTGCGGACATATTCCCGGTCTTGGATCGTCGTTACGATCGACGCATAGGTTGATGGGCGCCCGATCCCCAGCTCTTCCATCCTTTTGACCAGTGTCGCTTCGGTATAGCGCGGGGGCGGTTGGGTGTGGTGTTGAAGGGCCAGAACGGCTTCGTTCTCGGACAGGATTGCTTCTTTCGCGATCTTGTCGCCGCTTTCGCTGGTCGCCTTGGCAAACTGATCCTTCAGAGAGGCTTTGGCAAAACGGGCCGGATCGCCCTGCGTGATCTGTGGCAGGCGCTTTTCATCCTCGTCCGCGACGTCATCCCGGCCTTCTTCGTATACCCGCATGAACCCATCGAACATGACCACCTGGCCCGTGGCGCGAAGGCCGACCTGACCGTCGTCGCTGCCGATCTCGACGGTGGTGCGCTCCAGACGCGCGGCAGCCATCTGACAGGCGATGGTGCGTTTCCAGATCAGATCATAAAGCTTGCGCTGATCCTCGTCTGTCACTTTCAGCGCCTTGGCATCGCGCGACATATCCGTCGGGCGGATACACTCGTGCGCTTCCTGAGCGTTCTTGGCCTTGTTCTTATACATGCGCGGGCTGTCCGGTACATATTCAGCGCCGTATCGATCCGCGATTGTTTCGCGGGTCGCGGCCACGGCCTCGGGCGCCATGTCGATGCCATCGGTCCGCATATAGGTAATGTACCCGGCCTCATAAAGCCGCTGCGCCACCTGCATTGCGTGGCGCGCGCCCATGCCGAACTTGCGGCTGGCTTCCTGTTGCAGGGTCGATGTCATGAACGGCGCGCTGGGGTTGCGGGCGGCGGGCTTGGCCTCGACCGAAGTCACGCTCAGCGCGCGGCTGGTGATGGCCTGAACCGCAAGCTCGGCCTGCGTCGCATTGGCCAGATCGTGCTTGTCCAGCTTCTTGCCGGCCAGCGTGACCAGACGCGCCTCATAGGTCTGCCCGCGCGGTGTCTCGAACAGCGCCCGAACCGACCAGTATTCCACCGGCTTGAATGCCTCGATTTCCATTTCGCGTTCGACGATCAGGCGCAGACAGACGGATTGCACGCGACCTGCCGATTTCGCACCTGGCAGTTTGCGCCACAAAACCGGAGACAGGTTGAACCCAACCAGATAATCCAGCGCGCGGCGGGCCAGATAGGCCTCGACCAACGGCATATCGACCTGACGCGGGTTCTGCATCGCCTCGGTCACGGCGTCCTTGGTGATGGCGTTGAAGGTCACGCGGCTGACGGGCGTATCCTTCTTGATCGAGCGGCGTTTGGTCAACGCCTCCTGCAGGTGCCAGCTGATCGCCTCGCCCTCGCGGTCGGGGTCGGTGGCGAGGATCAGCGCATTGTCTTCTTTCAACGCGTCGGCAATGGCCTTGACATGCTTGCGGCTGTCGTTGCCGACCTCCCATTTCATCGAGAAGTCATGTTCGGGATCGACCGATCCATCCTTTGGCGGCAGGTCCCGCACATGGCCGTAAGAGGCCAGAACCGTGTAGTCGGGGCCCAGGTATTTATTGATTGTTTTTGCTTTGGCCGGAGATTCTACAACAACTACGGGCATTTAAGGGGAAACCTCGCTCGACGAATTTGGCGCCTTCTATGGTGGTGCAAAATGTGTGGGGCAAGCAGGAATTGTCAATGCGTTCCTTTCGCCGGTGGAAAAGCGCCGTGATTTCAGTGCGCTACCACCGATCTTCAGAAACTGGGCACGCCGGTACGAGGGTACGATCAACTTGCCAGCGACAGCAGACCTCCGGGCTGACGCTGGATTCGCCCGTCAAGTTCAAGGTCGATCAGCGCCGGTCCAAGCTCACCGGCCGAAGCCGCGATATCCCGCAGCAATTGATCTTCGGCGATGGGTGAGGGGCCAAGCCGCGCGATGATTTGCTCGTGCAGGTCTCTTGCGGGACGCGCGATTGGTCCCGAGGGCGGTTCGATTGGCCGGGAAAACAGGTCGTCCTGCCTCGGCAAGGCTTCAATAACGTCTTCAGCAGATCGGACAAGTGTGGCGCCGTCACGAATCAACAGATTGCAGCCGGCGGCCCGCGCATCGAATGGATGGCCCGGAACGGCCAGAACCTCGCGCCCCTGATCCAGTGCGTCCCGTGCCGTGATCAGACTGCCGGACTTGGCGGCAGCCTCGACGACGACAACCGCCTGCGCAAGCCCCGAAATGATCCGATTTCGGCGTGGAAAGTGCCGGGCCTGGGGTGTCACGCCCATCGGTTGTTCCGAAATCCGCAAGCCGCGGGACGCGATGTCATGGGCCAGTTCCGTGTTTTCGGCCGGATAGACCACATCAACGCCACCGGCCATGACTGCCACCGTGCCGGTCTCCAGCGCGGCCATATGCGCGGCTGTATCGATGCCGCGCGCCAGACCAGAGACGACAACGTGCCCCTTGCTGCCCAGTTCGGTGGCCAGGCTACGTGCCATCCGCGCGCCGAGCGAGGAACAGTTTCGCGCGCCGACCATCGCAATCGCTGGTTTCTGCAGCAGCGAAACGTCTCCGATCGCCCAAAGCAGCGGCGGGGCTTCGTTCAGTTCAGCCAAGGCCGCGGGGAATTCAGCGGACCCAAGGCACAAAAGCCGCGCTTTAGCGGCTTTTGCGGCCCTGAGTTCCGCCTCGATCACGCCGGGGGGGCAGGTTTCATACCCTTTTATACCGGCGGCGCGTGCCATTTCAGGCAGCGCGGCCAGCGCGTTCTGCGCTGAGCCATGTTCGCGAAGCAGCCGACGAAATGTCACCGGACCGACCTTGCGAGAACGCAACAGACGAAGCCACGAGAACCGGTCCTCTTCCGTGGTGGGTGGGAGTGGGGGGTGATTGGAAGAAAGCTGCTCTTCGGTCATCCGTTGCTCCGCCTTGTTGCAGAACTGGTTTACGGGACAGGCAGTTAACAGCTTGTGAATCGTTGAAAATTAGAAGTGATTTTTTGCAATTCTGTCGGGGGAAAGCATATAACATATTGATAATAAATAAAATAAATAATGCTCAATCAGAAAGGGCGCTTTGGTCACCTAAGGCGATCTTCGGAAAAAAGAGACGCTGGGTTAACCCTGCGCCTCTTGGACTGCGCCGCGTCCGACTCAGGCGGCCGAACCGCCGACAGTCAGCCCGTCCATAAGGACGGTCGGCTGGCCAACACCTACCGGCACCCATTGTCCGTCCTTGCCACAAGTACCCATGCCGGGGTCCAGCGCCATATCGTTGCCCAGCCCTCGGATACGTTTCAAGGCCGATGGCCCGTCACCAATCAACGTGGCGCCCTTGACCGGCGCGCCGATTTTGCCGTTTTCGACACGATACGCCTCGGTGCACGAGAAAACGAACTTGCCATTGGTGATGTCCACCTGACCGCCGCCGAATCCAACCGCCCAGATACCGTCCTTGATATCGGCTACCAGGGCCCGCGGGTCGGCTTCGCCACCCAGCATGATCGTGTTGGTCATGCGCGGCATGGGTTTGTGCGCATAGCTCTGCCGCCGCCCGTTGCCCGTAGGAGCAACCCCCATCAGCCGCGCATTCTGGCGGTCCTGCATGTAGCCGGTCAGCACGCCATCTTCGATCAGCACCGTGCGCGCGCTGGGCGTGCCCTCATCATCCACGGTGATCGAACCGCGACGATCAGCAATCGTGCCGTCATCCACCACGGTCACACCTTTTGAAGCAATCTGCTGCCCCATCAACCCGGCAAAGGCCGAGCTGCCCTTGCGGTTGAAGTCGCCTTCCAGGCCGTGGCCGATGGCCTCGTGCAGCAGGATGCCGGGCCAGCCGGGGCCAAGCGCAACTTCCATGACACCGGCCGGCGCAGGAACTGCGTCCAGGTTGACCAGTGCGATACGCAGGGCTTCGCGGGCCTTGGCCTGCCAGTCGGCGGGGTCGATCAACCCGCTCAGGCCAACCCGGCCACCACCACCGGCGGATCCGCTTTCGCGGCGTCCGTTCTGTTCGACAATGACCGATACGTTCACGCGGGTCATGGGGCGCACATCGCGAACCATCACACCGTCAGGGCGCAGAATCTCGATTTCTTGCACGGCTGCCGCGATCGTGGCGCTGACCTGAACCACACGCGGGTCCAGATCGCGGGCGAAGGCGTCGATCTCACGCAATGTCTCGATCTTGACCGGGAACGCGGCAGAATCAATCGGGTCTTCGTCCGTGTAGAGGCGCGTATTGGTGGAGCGCGGAGCATCCGCCAAGACCCCGCCGCCATCCCCGACAGCCAGTCTTGCCGTTTCCGCCGCCCGTTTCAGGGCAGGAATCGAAACGTCTGTGGAATGCGCATATCCAGCCACTTCACCTTGTACGGCACGCAGCCCGAACCCTTCCGACGCATCGTAAGACGCGGTGCGCAGACGGCCGTCATCGAACACGAGAGACTCGGATTTTCGCCGCTCGACAAACAGCTCTCCGTCCTCGGCACCGTCCGTGGCCGAGCGCAAAATGGCAAGCGCTTCATCGTGCGGTAGAGCGCTTTCAAACGGGCGAAACGGGGCGTCGGACATGGGTTGGGACCTTTCGGGTTTGATCCAGATCAAAAATAGCGTCTGTTTGACGCAAGCATTTTGCTTTATCTACCCGACGGAATATGGTTTTTAACGCGGCCAAAGACAACGGGAGAGGTGCGACCGATTCACACCTTTTCGCCAGGGACGCAAAGATCAAACGATCAGGACAGAACATGAAGAATGCTTTGATGCTTTCAGGGTTTATGACAGCCCTCTCCAGCCTTCCAGCCATGGCTCAGGAGCTTGAGATTATTGGCAAACCGGTTGACGGCGGTATGGGCTTTCAGCCGGCAGCCACCAGCCTTGCCACAGGAATTCAGCGTCTGGACGGCATGATTCTGGTGATCATCACCGTTATCTGCTTGCTGGTTGCCGGCCTGCTGGTTTATTGCATCGTGCGTTACAACGAACGCGTTAACCCGAAACCGGCACGTTTTTCGCACTATACCCCGGTTGAGATTGCATGGACCCTTGGCCCCATCCTGATTCTGGTCTTCATCGGTGCGTTTTCGCTGCCGGTTCTGTTCAAACAGCAGGAGATCCCGGAAGGCGATATCACCATCAAAGTCGTGGGCAACCAGTGGTATTGGACCTATGAATATGTTGATCACGATTTTGCCTTCGACAGCTACCTGCTGGGCCATCCGGCCACTCTGGACGAGGGCGCGCGCCCGGCTGACGCCGACGTGACCCCGTTTGTGCTTGACGATGCCATGCGCGCGAAGCTGGCAGATGCGGGTTACAGCGATGACGAATGGCTGCTGGCCACGGACACTGCCGTTGTTGTTCCGGTTGGCAAGGTTATCGTGATGCAGGTTACCGCATCTGATGTGATTCACTCCTGGACCATCCCATCCTTCGGCGTAAAGCAGGATGGCGTGCCCGGGCGTCTGGCGGAACTGTGGTTCGAGGCCGAGAAGGAAGGCATCTACTTCGGTCAGTGTTCGGAACTCTGCGGCAAAGACCACGCCTATATGCCAATCACCGTGAAAGTCGTCAGCCAGGAAGCGTATGACCAGTGGCTGCAAGGCGCGATCGAAGAATATGCCGGTTTGCCGCAAAGCTATCAGGTTGCATCGAACTGAGCACACTGAGGGCGGGTTGAAGCCCGCCTGACACGAAATGCAGGCTGTGCGGGCTGACCGCGCAGCTTTCGCCCCAGAAGGACCCGAGATGACCGACGCAAGCATCAATGCCAGCACAGCGACCGCCCACGCGGACGAGGCCAGCTTTGGCGATTACTTCGCCCTGCTGAAGCCGCGCGTGATGTCTCTGGTCGTGTTCACGGCGCTGGTCGGTCTGCTGGCGGCCCCGGTTCCGGTCCACCCCTTTGTTGGGTTCTGCGCCATTCTGTTCATCGCCATCGGTGGCGGCGCATCGGGCGCGCTGAACATGTGGTGGGATGCGGATATCGACAAGGTGATGAAACGCACCAAAGGTCGTCCGATCCCCTCCGGCAAGGTGGAAGAGGGTGAGGCGATGGCCATCGGCCTGACCCTGTCGGGCCTGTCGGTGATCATGCTGGGCCTTGCGACCAACTGGTTCGCGGGTGCGTTTCTGGGCTTCACAATCTTTTTCTATGTCGTTGTCTACACGATGTGGCTGAAGCGCTCGACGCCGCAGAACATCGTGATCGGTGGTGCGGCGGGCGCTTTCCCTCCGGTGATCGGCTGGGTGGCTGCTACCGGGTCCATGGCGGTTGAGCCGTGGCTGATGTTTGCCCTGACCTTCATGTGGACACCGCCGCATTTCTGGGCTCTGGCCCTGTTCATGCGCTCGGACTATGACGATGCGGGCGTGCCCATGCTGACCGTGACACATGGCCGCCGAGCAACGCGTGTGCACATTCTCGTCTACACGGCCCTGCTGGCGATACTGGCGGTGGGAACCGCATTTTCTGGCATCGGTGGTCCCGTCTATCTGACTGTGGCTTTGGTGTTGAACGCGTTGTTTCTGCGCGGCGCCTGGCAAATTTCGCGTCGGACCGAGGATGACTCGGAGGCCGATAATTTCAAGGTTGAACGCAGCTTTTTCAAGCTTTCGCTGCTCTACCTCTTCCTGCATTTCGGCGCTGTTCTGGCCGAAGCCTTGCTGAAACCCTATGGTTTGGGAGGATGGTCATGAGCCTGCGCAAAAGCCATGAACTGCATCAGCGACGGTTCAGCCGCAATCTGGGCGTTGGACTGACACTGGTTGCCTTTATCGTGATCATTTTTGGCCTGACGGTCGTCAAGGTCTCGGGCACTGATTTCAATATGGCCACACAGGAGGTCCAGAACTGATGGCTTTGTCTGGTCCACAGAAAACGGTCGCTCAAACCGTGGGTGTGGTTGTCCTGATGGGCAGCCTGGCCTGGGCGGCGGTACCATTCTACGACTGGTTCTGCCGCGTAACCGGATTTGGCGGTACAACCGGTGTGGCCGAAGCCGCCCCCGAAGACATTCTGGACCGCACGGTCACCGTACGGTTTGATGCGTCCAAGGCCAAAAACATGGCCTGGGAATTCAAACCGGTCGTTCGCGAGATGGAAGTGCGCATCGGCGAGACCGGACTGGCTTTCTATGAGGCCTACAACCCAACGGATCGTCCAATAGCGGGTCAGGCCTCATACAATGTGGCACCCTATTCGGCAGGCGGGTATTTTCAAAAAATTGCCTGTTTCTGCTTTGAAGAGCAGGTGCTGCAACCTGGCGAGCGGGTAGAGATGCCGGTGACCTTCTTCGTCGATCCTGAAATGGTCGAAGATCTTGAAGCAAAGTATGTTCATACGATCACGCTGTCGTATACATTCTACGAAATTGACCTGCCAGAGGGCTATGCCGCCCTTGAAGCGCAGGCAGAAACAAACACGAACTAACGCCTGTAGGTGAGGGACGCTGATGGCACACGCTAAAAACCATGATTATCACATTCTGGCCCCGTCGATCTGGCCTCTGATCGGAGCTGTCGGCGGCTTTGTGATGTTGTTCGGAGCCGTCCTTTGGATGCACGGATTGACCCCGTGGATGTTCTGGGCCGGTCTGGTCGCAGTTCTTTACACCATGTTCGCTTGGTGGTCCGAAGTTGTTGTCGAAAGCCGCCAGGGGGATCACACCCCTGTCGTTCGCATCGGACTGCGCTACGGTTTCATCCTGTTCGTCATGTCCGAGGTGATGTTCTTCTTTGCCTGGTTCTGGTCGTTCTTCAAACATCGCATGTACCCGATGTACGACTATGCCGGCACCGAATACATCCAGCCGGACATCCACGCGGTTGACCCGTTCCACCTGCCGCTGATCAACACTCTGGTTCTGCTGCTGTCAGGCTGTGCTATTACCTGGGCGCACCACGCGCTGGTGCATGACAACGACCGCAAAGCGCTGATCAACGGCCTGGCCATCGGTATCGTTCTGGGCATTGCCTTTACCGGTTTGCAGGCGTTCGAGTATTACGAGCTGCTGGCCCATGAAGGCTGGAAATTTGGCGATGATCAGTTCTATTCGAACTTCTTCATGGCGACCGGTTTCCATGGTTTCCACGTCATCATCGGCACCATCTTCCTGTCGGTCTGCCTGATCCGGGCCCTCAAAGGCGACTTCACACCGGAAAAGCATGTCGGGTTCGAAGCGGCGGCCTGGTACTGGCACTTCGTTGACGTTGTCTGGCTGTTCCTGTTTTTCGCGGTCTACATCTGGGGACAGGCCCCGCTGATGTAAGCCCGATCAGCTGATCAAATTGCAAAAGCCGCCCCTTGGGGCGGCTTTTTCTCTATTCCGGGCGCAAGATTGCGCCCCATACAATTGCGTGGTTGCAATTTGGCCCGCACGCCCCTTAACAAGACGCCGGTTCCTGAAACGAGGTTTGACCCTGACATGCGCCGCATTCTGTTCCCGCTGATCTTCGGCCTTGCCGGTTTGGGCGTGCTGCTGTCGCTGGGCATCTGGCAGCTTCAGCGTCTGGCCTGGAAGCAGGAGGTGCTGGCCGAGATCGAAAGCCGAATCTCAGCCGCACCCACCGCCTTGCCCCGGCAGGTTTCAGAAGACTCTGACAAATATCTTCCGGTGACGGTTATGGGCGAGATGGAACCAGGCGAAATCCATGTGCTTGTTTCGGTCAAACAGGTGGGGGCAGGGTATCGGATCATCCAGTCGTTCAGCACCGAGGACCGCACAATTCTGGTGGATCGGGGTTTTGTACCGACAACGGCCAAGCAGACGCCGCGTCTGACCGGCCCGATGGAGATCACCGGCAACCTGCACTGGCCGGATGAGGTCGACAGTTACACGCCTGAACCCGATATCGATGAAAACATCTGGTTTGCCCGCGACGTGCCAAATCTGGCCGCCGCTTTGGGGGCCGAGCCGGTGCTGCTGATCGCGCGGTCTGAGACCGACCCGAACGTGACGCCTTTGCCGGTGGATACGGCGGGAATTCCAAACGATCACCTGCAATATGCAATTACCTGGTTTGGCTTGGCTCTGGTCTGGGCTGTGATGACCGGGTATTTCCTGTGGCGCAACCGCGCCCCTTCTGAGAGAGAAGAGCAATGAAATACATCTCGACCCGTGGCCAAGCGCCAGAACTGACCTTTGAAGAGGCGATGCTGACCGGTCTGGCCCGCGATGGTGGTCTGTATCTGCCCGCCGAGATCCCCGTGATGAGCCATGACGAGATCGCGGCGCTTGCTGGGTTGTCCTATGAAGACATCGCATTCCGCGTGATGTGGCCTTATGTCAGCGGGTCCTTTGCCGAGGATGAGTTCAAGCAGATCATCGGCCGCGCCTATGAAGGTTTCGGCCATGACGCCCGCGCGCCGCTGAAGCAGTTGAACGAAAACCATTTTCTGCTGGAGCTGTTCCACGGGCCGACACTGGCCTTCAAGGATTTCGCCATGCAGTTGATCGGTCAACTGTTCCAGGTGGCCTTGAAGCGTCGCGGAGATCGCGTGACCATCGTCGGCGCGACCAGTGGTGACACCGGCTCGGCCGCTATCGAGGCGTTCCGGGGGCTGGACGCGGTGGACGTGTTCATCCTGTTCCCGCATGGCCGCGTGTCCGAGGTGCAGCGTCGCCAGATGACGACGCCTGCGGACAGCAATGTTCATGCTCTGGCCGTGGATGGCGATTTCGACGATTGTCAGGCCGCGCTGAAGGACATGTTCAATGATTTCGACTTCCGCGACGGTGTCAAACTGGCCGGTGTGAACTCGATCAACTTCGCGCGGGTGCTGGCGCAGATCGTTTACTACTTTTCATCCGCCGTCAGCCTCGGCGCGCCGCACCGAAAGGTCAGCTTCACTGTGCCCACCGGCAATTTCGGCGACATCTTCGCGGGCTATCTGGCCAAGCGCATGGGCCTGCCGATCGACCGTCTGGTCGTGGCGACCAACCAGAACGATATCCTGCACCGGTGTCTGTCGGGCGAGGGATATTTCAAGGGCGACACGATCCCATCGATCAGCCCGTCGATGGACATTCAGGTCAGCTCGAATTTCGAGCGCGCGCTGTATTACGCCTATGGCGAGGATGGCGGTGCCGTGGCGCAGTTGATGGATGAGCTCAAGTCCGGCGGTTTCAACGTCAGTCAGGGCGCGATGGAGGCGCTGCGCGAGACTTTCGACTCGGGCCGGGTGTCCGAGGACGAAACGCTGGCGACGATCAGGCATACGCTTGCCCACAGCGCGGAACTGGTCTGCCCGCACACTGCGGTCGGGATCAAGGTCGGTGAAGAACACCGTGCCACCGGCACCCCGATGATCACCTTGGCCACTGCGCACCCCGCCAAGTTTCCGGCCGCAGTCGAGAAGGCAAGCGACGTGCATCCGCCTCTTCCATCCCGCATGTCTGATCTGTATGAACGTCCGGAACGGGTGACCCGGATTGCCAACGATCTGGGTGCCATCGAGGATCATATCAAAGGGCACATCGCCGAGTGACTGTCAGACAAGACCAACTGAAGAACGGCTTTCGTATCGTCAGTGAACACATGCCGGGGCTGCAATCTGCGGCCATCGGCATCTGGGTGACCGCCGGAGGGCGGCATGAGCGGATCGAACAGAACGGCATCGCGCATTTCCTTGAGCACATGGCGTTCAAGGGAACCGAGCGGCGTTCGGCGCTGCAAATCGCCGAGGCGATCGAGGATGTGGGTGGATACATCAACGCCTATACCTCGCGTGAGGTGACGGCCTATTATGCCCGGGTGCTTAAGGATGACGTGGCGCTGGCGATGGACGTGATCGGCGACATCGTTCTGAACTCGGTTTTCGACCCGCGCGAAATCGAGGTTGAGCGCGGCGTGATCTTGCAGGAGATCGGCCAGGCCTATGACACGCCGGACGATGTAATCTTTGATTGGTTGCAGGAGCAGAGCTATCACGACCAGCCTCTGGGCCGTACCATTCTGGGCCCGACCGAACGGGTCAGTGCGTTCTCGCGCGAGGATCTGTCGGGGTTCGTGGCCGAGCATTATGGCCCCGATCAGATGATCCTGTCCGCGGCCGGTGCCGTGGAACACGATCAGCTGATGAAAATGGCAGAAGAGATGTTCGGTCATCTGCAACCACGCACCGGGCTGATCGCCGAGCCTGCGCGTTTTACCGGCGGTGAAGCACGGCAGGAGAAAGAGCTGGAGCAGGCCCATTTCGCACTTGCGCTGGAAAGCCCGGGCTATCGCGACGATGCGATCTATACGGCGCAGATCTATTCCACCGCTTTGGGTGGTGGCATGTCTTCGCGGTTGTTCCAGGAGGTGCGCGAGTCGCGCGGTCTGTGCTATACGATCTTTGCCCAGACCGGAGCCTATGCCGATACCGGTACGACGACGATCTACGCCGGTACGTCGGCAGATCAGGTGGCAGAGCTTGCCACCATCACCATTGACGAAATGAAGCGCGCAGCCGAGGACATGACCACGGAAGAGGTTGCCCGTGCCCGTGCGCAGATGAAAGCCGGGATGTTGATGGGGCTTGAAAGCCCGTCAAACCGGGCCGAACGCTTGGCGCGGCTGGTTCAGATCTGGGGGCGGGTCCCGTCTCTGGAAGATACGGTGGCCCGGATTGATGCGGTCAGCACCGAAGATGTGCGCGTATTCGCCGAGCAGATGGCCGTCAACGCACCTGCCGCTTTGGCGCTGTACGGGCCGGTTTCGGGGGCGCCGACATTGGCCGAACTACAGGAGAGGCGGGCGGCGTGATGCTGTTGGGCAGACGCAAGCTGAAACTCGAGACTGCGCGGCTCAGCTTGCGCCCGCCTGTACATTCCGACTTCAACGATTGGGCCGCGTTGCGGCGGGCCTCGAAAGACTATCTGACTCCTTGGGAGCCGATCTGGGCCAAGGACCACCTGAGCCGCAAATCCTTTACCAACCGTGTGTATTGGGCACAACGTTCGGTAGCGGCCGGGACGGCAATCCCGCTTTTTCTGTTTCGCCGCGAGGATGACGTGTTGGTTGGGGCCATCACGCTGGACAACATTCGGCGCGGTCCCGCGCAGGCGGGCACATTGGGGTATTGGACCGGTCAGGCTTTTGCCCGACAAGGGTATATGCGTGAAGCCATCGGCGCGATGGTTCACCATGCCTTTACCCGTTTGGACCTGAGCCGGATCGAAGCCGCCTGCCTGCCGGAAAACCGGGCGTCGCGCGGATTGCTGGAAAGTTCGGCCTTCAAATACGAGGGCGTGGCGCAGTCGTATTTGCAAATCAACGGGCGGTGGCGGACGCATGTTCTGTATGCCAGCCTGCGGTCCGACCGGCGCGGAAGAACCGACGCGGGATAGGGGGCGCTGCCCCCGTCGCGGCAAGCCGCGCCTCCCCCGGGATATTTGGGGCCAGATGAACAAGGGGCATGACTTGTCGTCGTTCTGCGCTACACTCGGGGTATGCGCTGGTTGATTGCGGCATTGATGGTGATTTCGGACGGGGCCGCTGCGCAGGAGCGTCGGCCAAGTCACTGTGTCGCCATTGCCGATGCGGCGCCCGGAATCGAGTATCTGCACAGGGCGGCCTGGCAGGATCCGGTACCGGAATTCTCGGTGCGGATCAGCTATATCGCGCATGCCTCTTTCATGATCCAGACCCGCGGCGGGCTGAATGCGGTGACCGATTTTACCGGATTTATCGGCAGCGCAAACCTCATCCCTGACGTGGTGACGATGAACCATGCCCACGGCACGCATTGGACGGCGCATCCCGACCCGGCCATTCCGCATGTTCTTCCGGGGTGGGGAGAGTTCGGGAAAGGTATCGAACATCATCTGGATCTGGGGGAGATGCTGGTGCGCAATGTCTCGACCGATATCCGGTCTGTTTATGGTGGGGTCGAAGAACGCGGCAATTCAATTTTTGTGTTCGAGGTTGAGGGGTTGTGCATAGGTCATCTGGGACATTTGCATCATGTCCCTTCGGATGAGCAGTTTGCCGCGCTTGGGCGGCTGGATGTGGTCATGGCCGCCGTTGATGGCGGGACCACCATGCCTCTGCCCGATATGATTGCGGTTCTGAAACGGCTGAAGAGTTCTGTCATCATTCCGATGCACTGGTTCTCGCAGTTCTCGCTGGATCGGTTCCTGGTGGATATCAGGGATACATTTCCGGTTGAGCGCGACGGGGTTTCGGAGATCACCGTGTCGTTGCGGAACCTTCCGGACCGCCCCACGGTTGTGGTGCTTGAGCCGCGCTATCTGATTGATCTTGAATAAGGCTTGCGGCAACCGCATCGCTTGGGCATTGGAGGCGCATGAGTTTGAACCCCGCTGATGACCGTTTTGCCGCGCTGCTCCGTTCGAAACTGGGCGACGGTGTGCTGCGCCCCGTAGAAGAACGGTATTTGGAAGAACCGCGTGGGCGTTTTTCGGGACGGGTCGGTCTGTTGGCCTTGCCGCGCAACACCGATGAGGTGGCGGAGTTGGTAAAACTTTCTGCGCAGGCACAGGTTCCAATCGTTCCATATGGCGGCGGCACTGGCCTGGTCGGCGGGCAGGTGATGTCGGCGGGGCCCGCGCCGTTGGTGATTTCGTTAGAACGGATGACCGCCATCCGGTCTGTCTTTCCAACCGAGAACGTTCTGGTCGCCGAAGCCGGGGCCGTTCTTCAAGATGTTCAGACCGCAGCCGAGGCGGTAGACCGTTTGTTTCCTTTGTCATTGGCGGCGCAGGGGTCCTGCCGGATCGGGGGCAACCTGTCGACCAACGCAGGGGGCGTCAACGTTTTGCGGTATGGCAACGCGCGCGACCTGTGCCTGGGGCTTGAGGCGGTGCTGCCCAGTGGTGAGATCTGGCACGGCCTCAGCCGGTTGCGAAAGGACAACACCGGCTATGACCTGCGCAACCTGCTGATCGGGGCCGAGGGGACGCTGGGGATCATCACTGCCGCATCGCTCAAGCTGTTCCCGCGACCTGCCAGTGTCGGGACGGCGGTGTTTCAGGTGGCTTCTCCCGAAGCGGCGATCGACCTGCTGGCTTTGGCGCGCGACAAGGTGGGTGAGGGCGTCAGCACGTTTGAGCTGATCCACCGGCAGGGGCTTGATTTCCTGACCGAGGTTCTGCCGGATGTCCGTCAACCGTTCGCCTCGCCGCCGGAGTGGAGCGTGCTGATCGAGCTGGGTCTGGCTGACGGGCAATCACCATTTGCCGCGTTGGAGGAACTCTTTGTTCGCGCTGAAGAGCTTGGTCAGGTTCAGGACGGAGTAATCGCCCAAAGTGAAGCGCAGCGGGCCGATTTGTGGGCGGTGCGTGAACGCATTCCCGAAGCCAATCGTTTGATCGGGTCAGTGTCGAGCCATGATATCTCGATCCCGATTTCTAGAATCCCCGATTTCATTTGCGAAGGCAGAAAATTGATTGCAGGCCTGGGGCCCTTCCGGATCAATTGCTTTGGCCATCTTGGTGACGGCAATCTGCATTACAACGTGTTCCCGCCCAAAGGGCGGCACCGATCGGAATTTGATGATCAAAGAGGCGCGATCAAGCAGGCCGTCCATGATCTGGTTTACGCCTTCGACGGATCAGTCAGTGCCGAACATGGGGTCGGGCGCCTCAAGACCAACGATTTGGAACGCTATGGCGATCCAGCCAAGCTGGGCGCGATGCGGGCTATCAAACTGGCATTAGACCCGCAGGGCATCATGAATCCCGGCGCGGTACTGAAAGGGTGAACACGGCCCGAGCGTCGGACCGTGCCCGGTTGTTTCTTACGAGGCAGGCAGGATCACCTTGTCGATCACATGGATCACGCCGTTCTTGGTTTCGATGTCGGCCTGAACCACGTTGGCGTCATTCACCATCACACCCGAATCCAGATCGATCGTGATATCGCCGCCTTGTACGGTTGCAGCCGTCATGTCATCGCTCAGATCACCTGACATCACTTTGCCCGGCACGACGTGGTAGGTCAGAATGGCCACCAGCTGATCCTTGTTTTCGGGCTTCAGCAAGTTTTCGACGGTGCCTTCGGGCAAAGCCGCGAACGCGTCATCGGTGGGGGCAAATACGGTGAACGGGCCTTCGCCTTTGAGTGTGTCCACCAGTTCGGCGGCCTGAACTGCCGCGACGAGTGTTTCAAAGCTGCCAGCGGCGACGGCTGTGTCAACAATGTCCTTGCTGTGACCATCGGCGAATGCAGCAGTGCTGAACAGGATCGAGGCGACACCGGCGGCGGCGAATTTGCGGAACATGAGCTAAACTCCCTAGGTTGAAATGCTTCAAGCAGCATCACCCGGGGTACGGGGCAACCTGACCACAAGATCACTTGTATTGATCCGTTTTGCGCCTTGATCGGCGCAAAAACCGCGCTAAGCCCGCCCGGTTTTCAGTTTCCAGTCACGTTTTTGTGAAAAACTCCTGGTCAGAGTCCTTCGAATTCGCACAGGACATGCACGTCCATGCCCATCTCCTCCAACACTTTGCTGCCGCCAAGTTCGGGCAGGTCAATGATGAAGGCGCACGAGACGATTTCGCCCCCAAGCCGTTCGATCAGCTTAATACCCGCCGCGGCAGTTCCGCCCGTGGCCAGCAGATCGTCAACCACCAGAATTTTTTCACCGGGTTGGATGGCATCGTCATGAATCTCGACGATCGCCTCTCCGTATTCCAACTTGTAGTCCTGACTGATTGTCGTGCCGGGCAGTTTGCCTTTTTTGCGGATCGGGACAAAACCGACGCTCAACTGATGTGCAATCGCACCGCCCAGAATAAAGCCGCGTGCTTCGAGCCCGACCACTTTGTCGATCCGCTCACCGGCATAGGGGTGCAACATCTGGTCAATCGCCATCCGAAACCCACGGGGGTCGGCAAACAGAGTTGTCACATCCCGAAACATGATCCCTTCATGGGGGAAATCGACGATGGTTCGGATATAATCTTTGACAGATTTGTTTCTGGACATGGACCAACCTTTTAGCGTCAAACACAGGTATTGTGTTTGGCCCAAGAGGGTTGGCCATGCAAGGAACAATTCCACGGCCGGATGAGCACCGGATTTAGGTTGCAGCGTTGAGCAGGCCAAAAAACCGAGGCAACCATGCGCTGGCCAAGATAAGTCTCCGTCCCATTTGCTTGCTTGCTGCCACCTGTTCCAAACAGCCCCCCGCGCTTGGATTTCCGGAAGCGCAATGAGCAATCTGTTTGGTTTGCAATTCGACATGTCCGGGTCCCAGGCGCGGTCGGCTTCAATTGGGAGGAACCGGCTCAAGAACTGCCCGAAAGTGGAAAGGTTCATTGTCAATTTCCTGTCCTTGCCGTTAAGTGCCCGATAACGACAAAAACTATGCTATGGATATACACGGCATCGCCAGATAGAGCTTAACTTCGTTGGGAAAAATACACGTGGCCAGGAATGAAGGCAAAGGATCGACCAAGAAAAACAGTCAGTTGGTCTTGCGCCTCGACAGGGATGAACGTGACTCGTTTGTCGAGCTTTGCAAAGAGCTGGACACGTCGGCTGCGCGCGAAATCCGCAGATTTATCCGTGGATTCATTAAAGAGCACGCCGAGGACTGATGCGGTGTCAGGCCGGTCGGCGCAGGACCGCCGTGGCCATGCCCATTCCGATCAACGTCAACCCGCCAAATCGTGTCATCGCAGTGATCACGCTGGCGCGACCGATAAGCCGCCGCAACCTGTCCGCCAAAAGCGCGTAGGCCAACGCATTCAACCAGGCCAGCCCGACGAATGTGGCAATCAGGATGACGAACTGAGGTCCAAGTGGTTCAGCAGGGCGTATGAACTGCGGCACAAAGGCAACGAAGAAGGCGATGGATTTCGGGTTCAGGGCAGTAACGGCGGCTGCGTGGCCGAATACTCTGCTCGCGGTGACATCCCGCCCGGTGTCGACTGTGCTCAATCCACCGGCTGGTGCGCTGCGCAACAGTTTGACCCCAAGCCAGACCAGATAGGCTGCGCCGACCCATTTCAGCACGGAAAACAGGGTTGCCGATGCAAGAACAAGCGCGCCTAGTCCCAACAAAGATGCAGTCATGGCCACAAGATCGCCCACCGCAACACCTGTGGCGGACGCGACGGCGACACTGCGCCCCTTGGACAGGGCATAGCTGAGAACCAGCAACACCGTCGGGCCCGGGATCAGCAGCAATGCCGTGGAAGCAGCCACAAAGGCCAGCCAGACTTCAAAAGGCATGATGCGGTTCCTTTACTCAACTCAGTTCATACAGATTTTCTGTCATACTACGAATTGGATTCAAGTCGACAATGCCGGACTCAATATCCCTGTTCGAGGCGACAAAACAGGCCAAAAAACGCAAAAAGCATTACGCTCGAAACCCAAGAAGTTCTAGAAAGCGCTTTCTTCAGTAAACACTTAACGAAAAATGCCAAGGAACGCTCCGTTCTGAAGAACTGGCAAAACAATAAACCTTACTAGTACCCAGTGCTAGGCCGGGCTTCGGCGCGATCCCCAGCCAGCAGTAGAAAAACTGGGCGTTTACATCACTCGCCCGGCCACCGCATCCAGCTTGGCCAAAAGCGCCGGATCGCGGTTTTCGGGGGCCGTAAGGATCGCGTATTCCAGCGCCCGGTCGCAGCCATGCGGGCAGGGTGTTCGTTCGGCCCCAAGAAGGGATGGCAGGCCCTTCACCAGTGTGCGGCCCTTGTCGGCATTGCCGGTCAGGGTGGCGATAATCGTGGTCACGTCCACCTCGCCATGGTCCGGGTGCCAACTGTCATAGTCGGTGACCATCGCGATCGACGCGTAACACAGCTCGGCCTCGCGGGCGAGTTTCGCCTCGGGCATGTTGGTCATGCCGATCACGTCACAGCCCCATTGCTCGCGATACATCCTGGATTCCGCAAGGCTGGAAAACTGGGGGCCCTCCATCGCCAGATAGGTGCCGCCCCGGTGGATGGTGATGCCGGCGGCCTTACCTGCCGTCTCGCATGCGTCAGACAGGCGTGGGCAGGTGGGATGGGCAACGCTGACATGGGCAACGCAGCCCGTTCCGAAAAAGCTCTTGTCCCGTGCAAAAGTGCGATCGATGAACTGATCGACAATCACGAAGTCACCCGGAGCCATATGTTCGCGGAACGATCCGCAGGCCGAAACCGAGATCACGTCCGTCACGCCCAACCGTTTCAGCGCATCGATATTGGCGCGATAAGGTACATCGGTGGGTGAATGCACATGACCGCGCCCATGACGTGGCAGAAAGGCCATATCGACACCGTCAAGCGACCCTGTCAGGATCTGGTCTGACGGCGTTCCCCAAGGGGTCTCAACCTCTACCCATTCCGGGTTTTCCAGCCCATCGATGTCATAGATGCCTGATCCGCCGATGACGGCTATCCTGGTTTGGGTCACTGTCCTGCTCCGCCTGAATAACTGATGTTGAATTTGTGCGGGTTCAGCCGAGGTTTGACAAGAGGCCTATTCCCGTAACGTCAACAGGTTGCGCTGCTGCGATTGCACGGTGAAATCATCCCAGGCCGCGCCAAACATGCCCAGAGACCAGGTCAGATCCTGTGATTGTCCGTGCCGGTCTCGGAACACGAAGCGGAACGCATCGCCGGTTAGCATGGCATCCAAAAGCGCCTTGGCGCGTTGGTCTTCGAAGGTACAGCCAAGCCCGGTCAGGCATCCGGGGCGCCGCGTGCGCCATATGGCTTCTTCGCCGTTGTCGATGCGAAATCCGGATGGGTTGAAGAAAGTGCCCGGCTCGATCCCGAATTCAACTTTGAAACCTTCAGGTTCGGGCGTAATGAAAACGAACTGTGCCGCAAATTTTGGCCGAAAGGAAAACACTTCTGCCCGTCGGATGTAGCACCTCTGCCGCAGGGTGCCGTCTTCTTCGCGCTCGTCACAGATCGAATTCCAGATGCCGAAAATCTCGTGATGCGTTACCCGCCAGTTGCCGGCCGTGTCATTGCCATCCAAATCCTGTGCAAGGACGGGAAGGGCCGGGAACAGTAAGAAGAGGATCCAACGCATGGCCTCACATGTTGTGGCTTCATCATGGTTCTGCAAATCAACTTGCCGCGAGCGTCACGTATGCGTCACGCGCATGGCTGCATCCCGTTTTATGCAGTAGCTCAATGCCGGCGCGCCAGCTACAACGACGCCTTCGCGCGAACATATAATCCTATAGGACTGTCTGATGCCCCGAGCCTTGCTGGCAAGCTTTGCCAATCGCCTCGCCATTCCCGATCTGCGCTGGGTTCCAGATGAAGGGCTGACCTTCTCACGCCTGCGGATCGAGCTGCTGTCCGGCCTGACGGTTGCCCTTGCACTGGTGCCCGAGGCGGTGGCCTTTGCCTTTGTGGCGGGCGTGCACCCGTTGGTCGGTCTCTACGCGGCGTTTTTGGTGGGTTTGATCACGGCACTAATCGGTGGGCGACCGGGCATGATCTCGGGCGCGACCGGCGCGCTTGCGGTTGTCATGGTGGCACTGGTGGCCGAACATGGGGTCGAATACCTGTTCGCGACCGTTGTTCTTATGGGAATCCTTCAGGTCATTGCCGGGGCCATGCACTGGGGGCGTTTCATTCGTCTGGTGCCGCATCCGGTCATGCTGGGCTTTGTGAACGGTCTGGCCATCGTGATCTTTCTGGCCCAGATGGGGCAGTTCAAAGTGCCCGGAACCATGGAAAATACCGGTCATGGACTGAGCGGCGGCGAATGGCTGTCCGGGATGCAGCTTTACACCATGCTGGGACTTGTCGGGCTGACAATGGCAGTGATCTGGGTCATGCCGCGTATCACGCGCATCATCCCAGCGCCTCTGGCCGGTATTCTGGTGGTCGCGGCAATCGTGATCGGTTTTGGCCTTGATGTGCCGCGCGTCGGCGATCTGGCATCGATTGAAGGCGGCCTGCCTTCGTTCCATATTCCAATGGTACCTCTGAACTGGGAAACCTTTGAGATCATCCTGCCATATGCAGTCATTCTGGCCGCCATCGGCCTGATCGAATCCCTGCTGACCTTGAACCTCGTGGGTGAGATCACAGGCAAGCGTGGTGGGGCGTCTCAGGAATGCATCGCGCAGGGCGCGTCGAATATCGTGACCGGATTTTTCGGCGGCATGGGCGGTTGCGCGATGATCGGGCAGTCGATGATCAACGTGAAATCCGGCGGGCGTACTCGTATTGCCGGAATTGCAGCAGCGCTTTTCCTGCTGATCTTCATCCTGTTCGCATCACCCCTGATCGAACAAATCCCGCTGGCCGCGCTGGTTGGCGTTATGTTCATGGTTGTGATCGGCACCTTTGCGTGGAACTCGTTCAAAATTCTGCGTAAAGTGCCAATGACCGATGCCTTCGTCATCGTTCTGGTCACCGTCGTAACGGTGATGGAGGACTTGGCCGTTGCCGTTGTGGTCGGCGTCATCGTCTCGGCGCTGGCCTATGCCTGGAACAATGCCAAGCGCATTCACGCGGTCACGCGTGACTCCGAGACCGAGAAAGGCGCGAAAGTCTATGAAATTCAGGGGCCGCTTTTCTTTGGGTCTTCTGACGGCTTTATCGAACTGTTCGACGTCCCGAACGACCCCGAAACCGTTATCATCGACTTCGCCGAAAGCCGCGTGGTGGATCAGTCCGCCTTGCAAGCCATCGAAAACATCGCCGCAAAATACGAGGCGGCAGGCAAACGGGTCATGCTGCGTCACCTGAGCCGTGACTGTCACAAACTGCTGAAAAAAGCGGGACACCTCATGGTCGACAGTGATGATGATCCGGATTACGAACTGGCGGTGGACTACTCTGTCCGCACCGGCATTTTGGGCGGGCACTGACTTTGAAAGGCGGCTGAACAAGCCGCCTTTTTCAAAGGGCCAGACGCTCCAGGTTTTCGATATCTCCCCTCAACAGGCCGCTTTCGGCTTCGATGATCAATTCGGCTGGCCAATCCCACCACTTCAAAGCAAGCAACCGCTCGATCTTGTCGGCGTCAAAACGATACCGCCTTACCTCGGCAGGATTGCCGGTGACAACAGAATAAGGCGGGATCGTCCCGCGAACAACTGAACCCGCACCAATTATCGCTCCGTCACCGATACTGGCTCCAGGCATGATCAGCGCGCCATAGCCGATCCAGACATCGTTGCCGACTAGGGTGTCCCGGACGTCTGGCTGATATTCCAGCATCCGTTCCGGATCGAAAACCGGAAAGGGAAAACAGGTTATCCCATCCGTTGCGTGATTTGCCGAAGCTGTCACAAAGCGGACGCCATGGGCAATTTGGCAAAACTTTCCCAAAACCAGCTTTTCGCGCGAGAACTCGAACAGGTAAGGCGCCAAACGATTGGCCCAATCCTCGGGCGCGTCAAAATCCGACGCATAGGTGTAATCGCCCACCTGAATTCTGGGGTGGTTGATCACCTGTGACAGAAAGGCTGTTCCTCTGTGTTCCGTACCATCTGGCAGAGTGACAGGATATCGGCGCGCAGCGTCAGGCAGGGGCATCAGTCATCCGGTCTCGAAAGGCTGAACAACTCGGAAACGACAGAGTAATCTCGATACCCGAGCCGTGCCAAAGGTTGGAACGAGGTCACGTCAAACTTGCCGTCCCGAATGTGATCGTCGTGCAGGTGCACACCCGTCACCTCGCCAAACACCACCCGATTGGCTTCACCGGGCAGCGTGACGATCTGGGTCAGCTTGCATTCCAACGCAGCTGGGGCCCCATCGATCCGAGCGCAGGGGATGGTTTCGCATTCTATGGGTGAAAGCCCGGCATGCGAAAACTCATCAACTTCTTTCGGCAACCCGGCCGAACTTGCATTCATTGCGTCCCGATGCGCATGGGCCACGACATTTACACAAAATACGCCCGTGGCCTCGATATTGGCGATGCTGTCCTTGCCGGCGTTCTGATCCTGTTTGGTGCCGGTCGAGGCAAACATGACCTGCGGTGGCGTATAGGCGACGCCGTTAAAGAAGGAATAGGGTGCCAGATTGTTGACCCCATCCGCGTCCCGAGTCGAAATCCAGCCAATCGGGCGCGGTGTGATGATGGCGTTGAACGGGTTGTGCGGCAATCCGTGGCCGTCTTCAGGGCGGTAGAACATCTGATCTCCAAGCGTTTGCCCAAGGCGTAGCGAAGTGCTAGGGCGATTGCCAGCAAGTAAATGAGGGCAGGGTGCAGCAATTCGGGATCAGGCCGGAAGAGCCGGACGACTGGTGGGAGGTCGAAGCCCTGTATGACCTGTGTTTTGCGCCGGGTCGCGAGGCTTTGTCGTCCTACCGCTTGCGTGATGATGTGCCGCCGGTTGCGGGCTTGTCTTTGGTCGCGCGCGACGGTCAGGGGATTCTGGCCGGTGCGATCCGGTTCTGGCCGGTTCATGTCGGTGATCATGATGCTCTGCTGCTGGGGCCGGTTGCCGTGCACCCCACCCACCAAGGTGAAGGCCTTGGCGGATATCTGATACATGCAGGAGTCGAAGCGGGGCACACCCGCGGTTGGCAAAGGGTCATGCTGGTCGGGGATGAGCCCTATTACAGCCGGTTCGGTTTCACGCGATTGCACGCGGTCGAGATGCCTCCGCCCACCAACCCTGACCGGGTTTTGGGGCTGGAACTGGTGCCCGGCGCCTGGTCCGGGGTTCAGGGCGCGGTGACACGTTGGAGCCGCTGACCTATTGAAACCATGCTGCGCAACGCCGATGTTGAAAGGCAGGAGGGCGTGAATGCAGAACGTTGTTCTTGTTGAAAACGTGGATACCGAGGCCGAACTGGATCGTTTGGCGGATCACTACCGATCCGCCGGAGGGGCTGGCGTGAAACTTCTCAACAAACTTGGAGGATCAGCCGAGTCATTGCTGGAGCAATTGCCAGAACCCGTTCGGAATGGCCTGACAGGCGCAACCGAGCAGGCGTTATGGCTGGCGATGCATGCGGCCGAGGGTTCGCGGCGCGCGGTTCCTGATCAGCAGCCCTGGGTCAATACCGCGGTGACGACTGCCATGGGTGCGGCCGGGGGGCTGGGCGGTGTTTCGACAGCCCTGATGGAGCTGCCCGCGACAACCGCGATGCTGCTACGTGCCATTCAGGGGGCTGCGGCGCGCGAGGGGTTTGATCCCTCTGCCGAAAACGTAAAGTTCGATTGCGTCCGCGTCTTGTCGGCAGCGGGACCATTGTCGCATGACGATGGGGCGGACCTGGGTTTTTTCTCGGTCCGGCTGACCCTGACCGGACCGGCCATGCAACGCCTGATTGCCGCCGTTGCGCCGCGTTTTTCGATAGTACTGGGGCAAAAGCTTGCAGCCCAGTCCGTTCCTGTGTTGGGGGCATTGGCCGGCGGTGGCACGAACTATGTCTACACGCGCTATTATCAGCAAATAGCGCGCGTGCATTTCGGTTTGCGCCGGCTGGCAATTGACGCTGACATCCCCCATGAGGATCTGGCACGGCGGCTTTCTGCCCGAATGTAGGCGATATCTTGGGCGACGTGAGTGACTTGGCGTGTGATACATCATGTGGTATGATTGCAGGTGTCGGCCGCTAGATTAGGTGAGCGTACCAATTTGGATGGCTGACGTTCGACCGAAAGGGAGCGTCGCTCGATGAAAGCACGATTGTTGCTTCATGACCTTCCAAAAGCTGCAAGGCAGCCAGTTTTGCGGCAATCCTCGGCTTTGTGTTTCCGGATCAAGCGCGGCCGTCCCAAGATTCTGTTGATCACGACACGCAAGTCGCGGCGATGGATCATTCCCAAAGGATGGCTCATCCCCGGTCTGAGCCCGCAGGAAACCGCATTGCAAGAGGCTTGGGAAGAGGCGGGTGTATCTGGCCGGATCAACGGGGCGCGACTGGGGCAGTTCCTGCACCACAAACATCATTCTAACCGGCCCCCATCCTTGTGTCTGGTGGATGTTTTTCCAGTGCATGTAAGCACTGTGTCGCAGGAATACCCGGAAAAGACCGAGCGTCGGCGCAAATGGTTTTCGCCGAAAAAAGCAGCGCTAAAGGTCGATTCTCATGAGCTTGCTGAATTGTTGCGCGACTTTAAGCCGTACTCACATTAAAGTAGCATCTGATAGGCTTGATATTGTCACCTTGATCGGTATCTATTCGCCAATCGTTTTTTTGGACTGAACATGATTCAATACGCGTTGAAATGCAGCGAAGGCCACAGTTTCGACAGTTGGTTCCAATCCGCAGAAGCCTATGACAAGCTGGCCTCTGTGGGTATGGTCACCTGCGCGGTTTGCGGGTGCACACAGGTTGAGAAAGCGGTCATGACGCCACGCGTCCGCCCGGCGCGGAATGCCCGGAAGGAAAGTGAAATCCGTTCCGCCCCGGAACAAAAGATCGACGTTGCCACCCCATCGCCCGAAGTTGAGAAGGTTTTGGCCGAGATGCGCCGCCATGTCGAAGAAAACTCGGATTATGTCGGGAAAGATTTCGCCAGTGAGGCGCGCAAGATTCATCTGGGCGAGGCGCCGGAGCGTGCCATTTACGGAGAAGCCAAGCTGGATGAGGCGAAATCCCTGATCGAAGATGGCGTGCCGGTGGCTCCGCTGCCGTTTGTCCCCAGCAGAAAGACCAATTGATCATGCACATCATGATCACCGGCGCCAATCGCGGCATCGGGCAAGCCCTGGCAAAGGGTTACGTGAACCGGGGGGACAAAGTCACTGGGACGGCGCGTGACGGCAGCATGCAGGTGCGTCTGGATGTGGCCGATCCCGTGCAGCAATCAGCCATGGCAGAACAGATGAAAGACCAGCCTGTCGACCTGCTGGTCTGCAATGCCGGCGTGTATCTGGACAAGGGGCATTCGATCGATGGCTATCCGGCCGACATGTGGGCGCACAGCTTTGCGGTAAATGTCACGGGGGTTTTTCTGACGATACAGACCCTGTTGCCCAACCTGCGCGCCGCGGGCGGCAAAGTTGCGATCCTTTCGTCGAAAATGGCGTCGCACACGCTTGCACCGGGTGGCAGTTACATCTATCGCGCGTCCAAGGCGGCGGCTCTGAACCTGGGGCGGAATCTGGCGATGGATCTCAAAGATGACGGGATTGCCGTCGGCATCTATCATCCGGGCTGGGTTCAGACGGATATGGGCGGTGCAGCGGCGGATATCGATGTGGATCAGGCCGTATCCGGCCTGATTGAACGATTTGATGCCTTGTCTCTAAGCACTACGGGCTGTTTTGAAACCTATGACGGGCAACCGCACGCCTACTGAGAGGCCAATGCGGCTTTGGGGATTTCGAAGACCTCACCAGGTTCAATGTAGACCACCATCATATCGCCTCGCGTTTCATGTGAGATTTTCGAGGTCGAATTGCTGGATTCCGGCACACCATCCTTGAAATAGATATTGCGCACATGTCCGCCTCCCAAGGCCACTGCGACCGTTATGCTTCCGTCATCATGGCGGCGCAGTTCGGCGTGGCAGCTTTGTACGGGATCACCGGCATTTGCAGCGCAGGGAATTGTGCCCAGCGCGTTCTTGCCATCTGTCCCGGCGACACTCGCGACCTGGGCCAGTGCAGGCGATGACAATAGGACTAAGGCGAGGGCTAGGCGAAACATAAAGAACCTCTTGATCTGGTTGGTGTCCTTAGGCTGACATTGCGCCAGTGCAATGTAAAGCGGCCCTGCGCCGCAGGGGCGACCGCTTTGCGCCCTTGCCCTTGCGGTGCCCCTCGCTTATGAGGCACGGAACTTCTAATCCAAGGCGCGGAGACTTTTGCCCCCATGCCCGTACTCGTAATGAAATTCGGCGGCACATCGGTCGCCAATCTGGACCGCATCCGCCGCGCCGCCAAACGTATCGGCGTTGAAGTTGCCAAGGGCTATGACGTGATCGTCATCGTCTCGGCCATGTCGGGCAAGACCAACGAGCTTGTGGGCTGGGTGAACGAAACGTCGCCTCTGTTCGACGCCAGGGAATACGATGCCGTCGTGTCCTCGGGCGAGAACGTAACCGCTGGCCTGATGGCCCTGACCTTGCAGGAAATGGACATCCCCGCGCGCAGCTGGCAGGGCTGGCAGGTGCCGCTGCTGACCACCAGCGCGCACAGTCAGGCGCGGATCGAAGAAATTCCGACAGAGAACCTGAACCAGAAATTCAGCGAAGGTATGCGTGTTGCCGTGGTTGCCGGGTTCCAGGGCATCAGCCCGGAAGGCCGGATCACGACATTGGGCCGGGGTGGGTCGGATACAACGGCGGTTGCCTTTGCAGCAGCCTTCGACGCCGAACGCTGCGATATCTATACGGACGTTGATGGCGTCTATACCACCGATCCACGCATCTGCGAAAAGGCACGTAAGCTGGACCGCATCTCGTTCGAAGAAATGCTGGAACTGGCGTCGCTTGGTGCCAAGGTTCTGCAAACCCGCTCGGTCGAACTTGCGATGCGATACAAAGTGAAACTGCGCGTTCTCTCAAGCTTTGAAGAACAATCCGATGAGGCCGGCACGCTGGTCTGCGACGAGGAGGATATTATGGAATCCAATGTTGTGGCCGGTGTGGCCTATTCCCGCGACGAAGCCAAGATGACCGTTGTTTCCGTGGCCGACCGACCGGGCATCGCCACGACTATCTTCTCGGCGCTCAGCGAAGAGGGCGTGAATGTCGACATGATCGTCCAGAACATCTCGGACGAGGGGCGCACGGACATGACCTTTTCCTGTCCCACCGATCAGGTGGCCCGCGCCGAAAAAGCGCTGCTGGCGATCAAGGAAAAGGGCGAGCTGAACTATGCCGAACTGGTTGCAGATACTGATGTCTGCAAGGTCTCGGTTGTGGGTATCGGGATGCGCTCGCAATCGGGCGTGGCGGCCAAGATGTTCAAGGTGCTCTCGGATGAGGGGATCAACATCAAGGTCATTACAACCTCCGAGATCAAAATTTCCGTCCTTGTCGACAGGAAATACATGGAACTTGCTGTTCAGGCACTGCATGATGCCTTTGAACTGGACAAGGCGGCCTGAGCTTATCGGCCAAAGGTATCGCCTGACACACTAAATCGGTTGGGCCATGGCGGACGGCACGGAAACAGAATCCCGCAAGCTGCTGCGGCGGTTGCGCGAAGAAATGGCGAGCGAAGCCGCCGGTCAGGAACGTCTTGACCGGATCACGCACCTGATTGCCGACAGTATCAGGGCCGAGGTGTGTTCCATCTACCTGTTTCGCGATGAAGACACGCTGGAGCTTTGCGCGACCGAGGGGCTGTCTCCGGAAGCGGTCCATAAAACCCGGATGCGCATGGGCGAAGGTCTTGTGGGGCGGGTCGCCAAGTTCGGCAAGGTCGTCAACACCGCCGACGCGCCGTCGGCCAAGGGCTTTCGTTACATGCCGGAAACCGGCGAGGAACGATTTTCCTCGTTCCTTGGTGTGCCGGTTCAACGCCTTGGGGAAAAGCTGGGCGTTCTGGTCGTCCAGTCCCGCGAGGCGCGCGAGTTTTCCGCCGATGAGGTCTATGCGCTGGAAGTAGTGGCCATGGTGCTCGCCGAAATGGCCGAGCTTGGCGCCTTTGTCGGCGAAGGCGCGGCCCTGTCACCTCTGCACCAGCAATCGGTTCTGCTGCGCGGCGGCCCGGCGCAGGAAGGGTCTGCCGAAGGGCATGTCTGGCTGCACGAACCCCGCGTTGTGGTTACCAATCCCATTGCCGAAGACCCGCACAAAGAGCGCGAACGTTTGGTCGAGGCGGTGGAGGAACTGCGCGTTGGCGTCGACAAGATGCTCGAAATTTCGCAGGGCGGCGACAAGGAACAGCTGAAGGTTCTGGAAGCTTACCGCATGTTTGCCAATTCCAAAGGCTGGATGCGGCGGATGGAGGAAGACATAGCCCTGGGTCTCAGCGCCGAAGCTGCGGTTGAAAAAGAACAATCTCAGGCCCGGGCGCGCATGGGGCAGGTCACCGATCCGTACTTGCGTGAACGTCTTGCGGATCTGGACGATCTCAGCAATCGCCTGCTGCGCATCCTGACCGGGCAAGGCAAGACGGACAGTGCTGATCTGCCACCCGATCCGATCCTGATCGCGCGCAATATCGGCCCCGGCGACTTGCTGGAATACGGACGGGCGCTGAAGGGGATCGTGCTCGAAGAAGGCTCTGTCGGCAGTCATGCCACGATTGTTGCGCGGGCGCTTGCGATTCCTTTGGTCGTGCATGTGGGCCGGATCACCACCGAGGCCCTGAACGGAGATCACATTCTGGTGGATGGTGATCAGGGCGTTGTGCATCTGCGCCCGGAAGACAGCGTGGTCAGTGCCTTCCGCGACAAGATCGCGATGCAGGCAAAGGCGCAGGAACGTTATGCGTCGATCCGCGAAACACCCTGCGTGACGCGGGACGGATCGCGTATCAACCTTGTGATGAATGCAGGTCTGATGGCCGACCTGCCATCGCTTGGCACCTCGGGCGCTGAGGGCGTTGGCCTGTTCCGCACTGAACTGCAATTCCTGATCCGCAACCAGATGCCGAAACGGTCAGAACTGGTCAGCCAGTATCAGCGTGTTCTGGACGCGGCTGGTGGCAAAAGGGTGGTATTCCGCACACTCGATATCGGGTCGGACAAGGTTCTGCCCTATATGAAGCACGTGGCGGAACCAAACCCGGCGCTGGGCTGGCGCGCCATTCGGGTCGGTCTGGACAAGCGCGGCGTCATGCGGATGCAGTTGCAGGCCTTGCTGCGGGCGGCCAATGGCCGGCCGCTGACCATCATGTTCCCCTTTGTCGCACAGGCCGAGGAATATCGCGAAGCCCGCTGGGAAGTGAACAAAACCATCGAGCGGGAAAAGCGACTGGGCCATGTCCTGCCCGAAACGCTTGAAGTGGGCGCGATGCTGGAAACCCCGTCACTGGCCTTTGCACCGCAGAAGTTCTTTGACGAGGTGGATTTCATTTCGATTGGCGGGAACGATCTCAAGCAGTTCTTCTTTGCCGCTGACCGTGAGAACGAACTGGTCCGGCGCCGCTATGACACGCTGAATGTCAGCTTCCTGAGCCTGATGGAACGCATCGTCGAACGCTGCGATATCTCGGACACGCCACTCAGCTTCTGTGGTGAAGATGCAGGCCGCCCGGTCGAGGCTTTGTGCCTTGCGGCGATGGGGATACGGACGCTGTCGATGCGGCCTGCCTCGATCGGTCCGGTCAAAAGCCTGCTGTTGCGGTCCAATCTGGCGGAGGTTCGCAAAATCATCGCTGACGCGCGCCACCGCGGAGAGCAATCGGTGCGTCCTGCGGTCATGGACTGGCTGCGCCATCAGACCTGATGCGCTGAACGGCACGGTTTCTTCAAACTGTGCTTGATTTTTCATGGGCGGCTTTCTAATAGACAGGCAGTGTTAGCGATAACATGTCAGGTTTTGCGCGGAATCACGCCGTGCTAAGCTGATATCGGCAAATTCAGAAGGAGCCTGTGATGGTTTCACGCGTAATTCCGGTAGAGCCATTTGATCTGGTGCTTTTCGGTGCGACCGGCGATCTGGCGCAGCGTAAAATCCTGCCGGGCCTGTACCATCGCTTTGAGGTCGGCCAAATGCCCGACGGCGCGCGGATCATCGGTACGGCACGCTCTGATATCGACAATGACGGGTTTCGCGATCAGGTCCGCAAATCGATGGAACAGTTCGCGCCCGGTTTTTCCCGGGAAACATTGGATCAGTTTCTTGCCCATGTCGAATATGTGCCCGTGGATGCGCTGGGCGAGGCCGGGTGGTCCGATCTGAAAGAACGGATGCGCGAAGACGTCGTGCGGGCCTTTTATTTATCCGTTGGTCCAAGCCTTTTTTCGGGTATAGCGCAGCGGCTGCATGACGCCGGTCTTGCGACACCGGACAGCCGCATTGTCGTCGAAAAACCATTTGGGCACGATCTTGCCTCGGCGAAGGCGCTGAACGAAGGCTTGCGTGCCTGTTTCGAAGAACATCAGATTTACCGGATCGACCATTATCTGGGCAAAGAGACCGTGCAGAACCTGATGGCGCTGCGCTTTGCCAACTCGCTGTTCGAACCCCTCTGGAATTCGACCCATATCGACCACGTGCAGATCACGGTGGCCGAGACCGTAAGCGTCGAAGGGCGCGGGGCCTATTACGATCAGTCCGGCGCAATGCGGGACATGGTCCAGAACCATCTGGTTCAGTTGCTGTGTCTGACCGCAATGGAACCGCCGTCGAAATTCTCACCCAACGCGGTGCGCGACGAAAAGGTCAAGGTGATCGAAGCGCTCGAGCCCGTGGCCCAGTCTGACATCGCGCGCGGTCAGTACCGGGCCGAAAAGGGCGAGGGCGGTTATGTCGATCATGTCGGCAACCCCGCCAGCCGAACCGAAAGCTTCATCGCCCTCAAGGTTCATATCGGCAACTGGCGTTGGGCAGGTGTGCCGTTCTATCTGCGCACTGGCAAGCGTCTGCGCGCGCGGGAATCCGAAATCGCGGTGTTCTTCCGCGATCCGCCGCACACGATTTTTCCCAATGTCGGCCCTCTGCACGGAAACGTTCTGGTGATCCGGTTGCAGCCTGACGAAGGCATCACCCTGCGCACCACGATCAAGGATCCGGGGCCGGGGGGCTTCCGGCTGTCGGATGTTGCGCTGGACATGAGCTTTGCCGATGCACTTGGGGCCGAAGCGCAAGCCCCCGACGCTTATGAGCGGCTGATCATGGATGTCATCCGTGGCGATCAGACACTGTTCATGCGTGGGGACGAGGCCGAGGCCGCCTGGGCTTGGGTCGATCCCATCATTCAGGGCTGGGAGCAGCGCGGAGACTGCCCATCCCGATACGATCAGGGCAGTTCAGGCCCCGAAGAAGCATTGATGCTGATGCATCGCGACGGGCGCCGCTGGCGTCAGATCGGAGGGTAATCATGGTTCACTCAGTCATTTCCGATGTCACCAAACGGATCATCGACCGCAGCGCCGATCTGCGCGGCCCACATCTTGAACGGATGGAGCAGGCCAGATCCAAGGGTCCTGCCCGTGCGCATCTGTCCTGTAGCGGTCAGGCCCATGCCTATGCGGGCGCAGGCGAAGATCAGCAATCGATGGCCACCGGCACCGCCGGCAATCTGGGCATTGTCACCGCTTATAATGACATGCTTTCGGCCCATCAGCCGTTTGAACGTTATCCCGCCCTGATCCGCGACGCGATCCGCGCCGCCGGCGGAACGGCACAGGTGGCAGGCGGTGTGCCAGCCATGTGCGACGGTGTCACCCAGGGCGAAGCGGGGATGGAGCTGTCGCTGTTCTCGCGCGACGTCATCGCGCTGGCAACCGGTGTGGCGCTTAGCCACAACACCTATGACGCGGCTGTTTTTCTTGGGGTGTGTGACAAGATTGTGCCCGGCTTGATCATCGGCGCGCAGGCCTTTGGCCATCTGCCGGCCGTATTCCTGCCCGCAGGCCCGATGACCAGCGGCTTGCCGAACGACGAAAAAGCCAAGGTCCGACAGAAATTCGCCGCCGGGGAAGTGGACCGCGAAGAGCTGATGAAGGCTGAAATGGCGGCCTATCACGGCCCCGGCACCTGTACCTTTTATGGCACCGCCAATACCAACCAGATGCTGATGGAGTTTATGGGGCTGCACCTGCCGGGTTCCAGCTTCGTCAATCCGAATACCCCGCTGCGTGACGCCCTGACCGAGGAAGGCGCGCGCCGTGCCCTGTCGCTCAGCGCGCTGGGCAACAGCTATACACCGGTCTGTCAGGTTCTGGATGAACGCGCTTTCGTCAATGGCATCGTCGGTCTGATGGCGACCGGTGGTTCAACCAATCTGCTGATCCACCTGATCGCCATGGCGCGCGCTGGTGGTATCGTGTTGGACTGGCAGGATTTTTCCGATATTTCCGCTGTGGTTCCGCTGGTTGCGCGGGTTTATCCCAACGGCCTGGCGGATGTGAACCATTACCACGCGGCCGGCGGACTTGGGTACACGATCGGTACATTGCTTGAACAAGGCTTGCTGCACCCGGACACGCTGACCGTCGCAGGGCAGGGGCTGCACAACTATACCAAGGAACCCAAACTGATCGATGGTGAGTTGATCTGGCAGGATGGTTCGGGACACAGCCTGAACGAAAAGATCCTGCGCCCGGCCAATGACCCGTTCCAGCCCACCGGGGGCCTGTCGCGCCTGACCGGTAATCTGGGCACCGGGGTCATGAAAGTATCAGCCGTCGCGCCAGAACATCAGGTCGTCGAAGCACCCGTGCGGGTGTTCCACGATCAGGATGAGGTCAAAGCCGCATTCAAGGCCGGAGAGTTCACTGATGACGTCATCGTCGTGGTCCGCTTTCAGGGGCCAAAGGCCAATGGGATGCCTGAACTGCATTCTCTGACCCCGATACTGTCGATCCTGCAAGGCAGGGGGCAAAAGGTGGCGCTGGTCACAGATGGTCGCATGTCGGGTGCATCCGGCAAAGTACCCGCCGCCATCCATGTCTGCCCCGAGGCGCTGGACGGCGGGCCCATCGCCTACCTGCAAGACGGTGATATCCTGCGTGTCGACGCGGTCAACGGCGACCTGGATATCCTGACCAAAGGGGTATTGGACCGGTCCCCCGCCACCGCCGACCTTTCTGCCAATCAACACGGTGTCGGGCGCGATCTCTTCGCTGCGTTCCGGCAGAATGTCGGGTCCGCCGACACTGGCGCCAGCATATTCGGAGCGTAATAGATGTCCAAAACTCAACGCACCCGCGAAATCTGCGCCCTGGCGCCCATTGTTCCGGTGCTGGTTGTCGATGACGCCGCACAGGCCCGCCCGCTGGCCGAGGCGCTGATCGCCGGCGGCTTGCCCGCGCTCGAGGTGACCTTGCGCACCCCGGCGGCACTGGATGCGATCAAGGTCATGTCCGAGGTGCCCGGCGGCGTGGTCGGTGCAGGCACACTGGTCACGCCCGAAGATGTCCGCGCTGCCAAAAAAGCGGGTGCGCTTTTCGGCGTTTCCCCCGGTGCCACGGATGCCCTGATCGCGGCCTGCGAGGCCGAAGACCTGCCGCTGCTGCCCGGTGCCGCGACGGCAAGCGAGGCTATGGCGTTGCTGGAAAAGGGCTATGACATGCTGAAATTCTTCCCGGCCGAGGCGTCGGGCGGCGCGCCCGCGCTCAAGGCAATCGGCGCGCCGCTGCCCCAGATCAGCTTCTGTCCGACGGGGGGCGTGTCCCCCTCCAACGCCCGCGACTACCTGTCATTGCCCAACGTGATCTGCGCTGGTGGAAGCTGGGTCGCACCAAAGCAAATGGTCGAAAACGGCGATTGGGCCGGGATCGAGACACTTGCGCGCGAGGCGTCGAAGCTGGCGGATTGACGCCGCGCGGCCTCTCGGTAATGTGGGCGTCAATTCATACAGGTTGACCCCATGACACAGACAGTTGCCCTTTCCCAGGGGCGGACATATTTGGCCATTCCGGGCCCTTCGGTCATGCCGGATGCGGTTTTGCAAGCCATGCATCGTCCGTCGCCCAACATCTATGATGGCGAACTTATTGATATGATGCCCGGCCTGACGCGCGATCTGTGCCGGGTTGCCGGCACAAAGCACAACGTTGCCATCTATATCGCCAATGGCCACGGCACCTGGGAGGCGGCACTGTCCAACGTGATCGCCCCCGGCGAAACCGTTCTGGCCCCTGCCTCGGGCAGGTTCACCCATGGCTGGGCAGAAATGGCCGAAGGGATCGGGGCAAAGGTCCAATTGATCGATTTCGGCACCTCGTCAGCCTGGGATTTCGACCGGATCGCAGACGCGTTGCGTGCGGATCGAAACCACCAGATCAAGGCGGTTCTGGCGGTCCACGTGGATACATCCAGTTCGATCCGGAACGACATCCCGGCGCTGCGCAGGCTTCTGGACGACCTGCAACACCCGGCGCTGTTGATGGCAGACTGCATTGCCTCGTTGGGTTGTGACAGGTTCGAGATGGATGGCTGGGGCGTCGATGTCACAGTTGCCGCTTGCCAAAAAGGCCTGATGACTCCGGCGGGCATCGGCTTTGTTTTCTTCAACGAGAAAGCACAAACCAAACGGGCCACCATGCCGCGCGTTTCGCACTATTGGGACTGGCAGCCGCGCGCTAATCCAGAACTGTTCTATCAGTATTTCAACGGCACCGCGCCCACGCACCACCTCTACGGCCTGCGCGCCGCGCTTGATCTGATCCATGCAGAGGGGATCGAACAGGTCTGGGCCCGCCATGAGCGCCTGGCCAATGCCATCTGGGCGGCCTGTGAGACCTGGGCCGAAGGCGGCATGTTGTACCTGAACGTCGCCGACCGTGCCTTTCGCAGCCACGCCGTCACGGCCCTGCGATTGACGGAAGGTCGCGGCACGGCCCTGCGTACGTTCACCGAAACCCGGTTGGGCCTGACATTGGGCATCGGCTTGGGGATGGAGGATTATGACAGCTGTTTCCGTCTCGGTCATATGGGGCATATCAACGGGCAGATGGTCATGGCGATTCTGGGCGGTGTGGAAACGGGCATGGCTGCACTTGACATATCGCGTGGAAAGGGGGCCCTCGAAGCCGCCGCCGCCGTGCTGGCGGCCTGACACCCTTCGGGCGTCTCCGCAGGATCCGCCTCTTCATCTGGCCAAAAATATCCTCGGGGGGAATCGCGCCTTGGCGCGATGGGGGGCAGACAGCCCCCCTTTTCTGTCCGACTGGGCGCAAAGGGATCAATCAGCGCACCCGCGCAACCGCGAGCGCCTCGGGCAAAGCGGCGGCGAACGCATCCAGATCAGACGCCGGGCCACAGCTCACCCGAATGCACCTGTTCTGCGGTGCCGCGAACGGCATTCGGACAAAAATCCCCTGCGCCACCAGGGCGTCCAGCACGGCCTTGGCAAAATCCCCGTCGCGCCCGCAGTCAATCGCCACGAAATTGGTGGCCGAAGGCAGGGCCGCCAATCCGTTTTCCCGGGCAATCGTACCGATCCGCGCGCGCGCCTCTGCGATCTGCGCCTGAACATGCTCCAGCCACGCGCCATCCTGCAAAGCCGCCAAAGCACCGGCCTGTGCGGCGCGGTTCATGCCGAAATGGTTGCGCACCTTGTTGAAGGCCGCGATCAGATCTGGCGTGCCCATGGCATAGCCAACCCGCGCACCCGCCATGCCATAGACCTTCGAGAAGGTCCGCATCCGGATTACGCGCGGATCATCTATACTGACAGGTGCCGCCGTCCCTTCGGGCGCACATTCCACATAGGCCTCATCCAGAACCAGAAGGCACCCATCAGGCAAGGCATCCATGGCAGCCACGATGTCCGCGCCGGAATGCCAGCTGCCCATCGGATTGTCCGGATTGGCCAGATAGACCAGCTTGGCACCAACCTCAGCTGCCTTGGCAAAAAGCGCCGAGGGGTCCTCGTGATCACCTGAATACGGCACTTTGTGAAGAATGCCGCCGAACCCGGCCACATGATAGTTGAAGGTCGGATAGGCCCCGTCCGAGGTGACAACCGCATCCCCGGGCCCGACGATCAGCCGCACCAGATAGCCCAGCAGCCCGTCAATACCTTCGCCCACGACGATATTTTCCGGAGATACGCCGTGATGGTCGGCCAAAGCATGGCGCAGGTCATGGTTTTCGGGGTCACCGTACATCCAGATCTCTGACGCGGCTTGCGCCATGGCCTCGATCGCGCGGGGCGAGGGGCCGAAAATGCTCTCATTGGCGCCCAGTCGGGCCACAAAGGACGCGCCGCGCTGGCGCTCTTGCGTTTCCGGGCCGACAAAGGGCACGGTGGCGGGCAGGGATTGGGCAAGCGGGGTGTATCGAGGTCCGGTCATGTCCGCAGATAACCCCAAGCCCGATCGATGAGCAAGCGCGCACAGGCGTTGGGCGTGCTGGAAAAGAAGTATGAATAAAGGAGCGCAGATGCGCATTCTCTCGATCGTTATTCTCCTGGGGCTCGCCTATCTTCTGATCTGGCCGGTCCCGGTAAAACCTGTCGCCGTCAAAATGCCGGAAGATGCCGGGTTTGTCAGGGATTTCGTTGAAAACACGGCACTGGATGCGGCGCAGCTGATCCCCCTGCCGGGTCAAGAGATCGGGCCCGAAGACATCGCCGTCATGCCAGATGGGGCGATCTACACAACCGGCCTGTCAGGTACCCTTTACCGCATCGACGGGGTGGAACCGGTCGAGGTTGACCAACTTGGTGGGCGTCCCCTGGGCCTCAAGGCCGGACCGGATGGCGCGCTTTACATCGCTGACAGCTATCGGGGGGTGATGCGTTGGACCGGTCCGGGCACATTGGACACGCTGGTGGGCGACATCAACGGCGCCCCGGTAATCTACGCCAACCAGCTGGATGTGGCGCGGGATGGCACGATCTACTTCTCGAATTCATCTGACCGCTTCGATCCTGAAACCATGGGCGGGACCAAACCGACCTCTGTCCTCACCATCTGGGAACAGTCCGATACGGGTTACGTCGCGCGTCGCACACCCGATGGCCGCACCGAGAAAATCGCCGAGGGCTTTGTCTATACCAACGGTGTCGCACTTTCACCTGACGAGGATTTTCTGCTGATCGCGGAAACAGGTCGCGCGCGCGTGCACAAGCTGTGGCTGACCGGACCAAATGCAGGGCGGCAGGAGATCCTGCTGGAAAACCTGCCCGGCTATCCCGACAACCTCGAGGCTCAGGGCGACGGCACCTATTGGATGGCCTTTGCCAGCCCGCGTGTCCCGTCCGAGGCGCTGATGCCGTACCCGTTCCTGCGCAAGGTGATCTGGCGATTGGGTCCGGCAGTGCGCCCCGCGCCGATCCATCGCGGCATGATGGTGCAGTTCGATGGCGAAGGAACGATCCTGCGCACGCTACAGGACCCGCAAGGCCGCTTGGGCATCACGACCGGGGGCAAGATTGCGGGGGATCAGTTCTATGTCATGACCCTCGATTCCCCGTGGTTCGGGCGAATGCCCGTCAGCGACATGCCCTGACGTCGCAGTGGTATTTGGCCCTCTGTCCGGGCATGTTTGTCACGATTGAATTACCGGAGGTCCTCCATGTCACGCGTATCCGTTGCCTATCAAAACCACGTTGCCCATGTCACTCTGACCCGAGGCGACAAGATGAATGCGCTGGATGATGCAATGATCAAGGCGCTTTTGTCCGCCGGGCAAGAGGTCGCTGCGTCGGACGCCCGTGCCGTGGTTCTGTCCGGCGAAGGCAAAAGCTTTTGCGCCGGGCTCGACATGGCAAGCTTTGCCAAGATGGCCCATATGGACCCCACGGAATGGCTGATGACCCGCAGCCATGAAGACGCCAACGAGATGCAGGAGCTGGCGCTGATCTGGCGTCGCGTACCGGTTCCGGTGATCTGCGCAATTCAGGGCGTGGCTTATGGCGGTGGCCTGCAAATCGCGCTGGGCGCGGATATCCGTATCGCGCATCCCGAAGCGAAACTGGCCGTGATGGAGATGAAATGGGGCATCATTCCCGATATGGGCGGAATGGTTCTGCTGCCCCGGCTGGTCCGGTCGGACGTGCTGCGGCTGCTGACCTACACGGCCCGCCCGATCGGTGCGCCGCAGGCGGCGGAGTGGGGCCTTGTGACGCAATTGTCCGACGATCCGCTGACCGAAGCGTTGGCCATTGCCGAAAACATCGCGGGTCAAAGCCCTTCGGCCATCCGTGCTGCCAAGCGTCTGATCGAGGTTGCCGAAACTCAGTCCCGCGCAGACATTCTGATGGCGGAATCCGCTGAGCAGGTGGAACTGATTGGCAAACCCGACCAGATGGAAGTTGTCATGGCGCAGATGCAGGGCCGCAAGCCCGTGTTCAAATGATCACCGCATGAAGGCCCGCCGTGCGTCGCGGGCCATATTGTAGCGCATTTCCAGATCGGCGATACGGGCCATTGCGGCCTTACGCTCGGCGGGGCCCGTCAGGGTCGCATAATCGTGCCGCGCTGTGTCGAGCTGCTTTTTGATGTCGAATTCTTCCGGCAACACGCCTGCCTGCGCCATGATCCGATGGCTGGCGGCGGTGGCCGGATCGCTCAATGCCTCGGATGACCGGTCAGGCAGTGGTTGGCCTTCGCCCTCGAGGCCCTGCAACTGACCCTCGGCCTGGGCTTTCTTGATCTGGCGCTCGACCAGTTTTCCCAACGCTCCAAACATGGCCTCTTCATACTTGCTTTGAAGTGCGGTTTGAACCCGTTTAGCGAAAGCGTAGTTTCACAAGATAGGCCATCCCGCCTGCCAGCAAGCCCCAGACCGCCGCACCAAGCCCGAACGCGGTGATCCCTGATGCAGTGATGGCAAAGGTCAGGATGGCCGCTTCGCGCTCGGCCGGAACTTCCAGCGCGGCGGATGTGGCATTGGCCATCACCCCGATCAGCGCAACACCGGTCAGCGTGCCCATCAACAGTGGATCGGCATGAATGGCGAACCCGGTAATCGCCACGGCGAACACCCCGAACAGGCAATAGAACAATCCACCCATCACGGCAGACCAATAGCGTTGCGCGGGGTCGGGGTGGCTGTCCTCGTTCGCGCACATCGCAGCGGTGATCGCCGCAAGGCAGGTGGCGGGGGCACCGAACGGAGAAGACAAGATGCTGGAAATACCCACGGACGAGAACAGTTTGCCGGTCTGCGGCGCATAGCCAAAGCTGCGGATCACCGCGATGCCGGGGATGTTCTGGGTCGCCATCGTGACGATGAACAGCGGCACGGCAATCCCGATGACCGAAGCCACAGAGAAGCTGGGCGTGGTCCAGACCGGAGCCGCGATCCATTGCTTCGGCGTCAGCGACGCGTCCCCGGCGTTCAGAACGACGACGGCTGCCGCTGCCACGACCGCAGCCGGAACGGCAAACAGGCGGTTGATCCGGCCGGCGATGAACCATGTCAGAATTACCGGCAAGGCTTGCCATGGCAGGTCAACCGCTGCCTGAAAGGGCAATATGCAAAGCGGCAGCAAGACGCCCCCCAACATGGCCTGCGCCAGGGTCGTCGGTATAGCCGCAGCCATTCGCCCCAATGGTCGCCACAGCCCGGCCAACACGGTCAAAGCCCCTGCACAAAGGAACGCGCCTGTCGCTTCGGCAAACCCCAGCGCAGGTGTGGCGGAAACCGCCAGTAGGGCCGCACCCGGCGTGGACCAGGCCACGCTGATCGGCTGTCGGTACCACAGGCTCAGCACGATGGCGGTCAGGCCCATGGCGATCGCCGCCATCATCAATCCGGACGCCGCCTGCGCCGGGGACGCGCCCATCGCCGCCAACCCCTGCAAGACGATCGGGAAAGAGCTGAAAAAACCGACGATTGCCACAACCAGCCCGGTCGAGACTGTCTGGAGCGGTGGGGCATTGTGCGTCATGACGGCCTCGGAGAAATGTGTTCGCTGATTGCTAACAAGCAGGGGCAGGGTCGGGCAAGGCCCGAGCGTGCAAAAGAAAACCCCGCCGTTGTGGCCGCGGCGGGGTTCCGGATTTGAGTATTTGTGAAAAGATGAAGATCAGGCGATTTCGGTCAGTCGGGCCAGCGCCTCGTTCAGTTTCGCCTCTTCCTCTTCGCGGGCGACGAGGTTGGCTTTGGCCTCTTCCACGACCTCTGCGGGGGCCGAGGCCACGAATTTCGGGTTGTTCAGACGGCCACGCAGGCCACCAAGTTCCTTGGCCAGCTTGCCCTTGGCCTTTTCCAGCCGTTCCTTTTCCGCGCCGATGTCGATGATATCCGCCAGCGGCAGGCCAAAGGACGCGCCGGGCGCCGCGATAGAGATGGTGCCCTTGGGCAGCGTGTCGGCCTTGGTCAGGCTGTCGATCCGGGCCAGTCGCTTGATCAGCGCCTCGTTCCGGTCCCAGGCGGCCTGGCCGTGGGCGTCGATCTCGGTCACCAGCATCGGCACGTACAAACCGGCCGGAACGCGCATCTGGGCGCGGGCCGAACGGGTGTTCTCGATCACCGAGATCACCCAGTTCATTTCGCGATCCGCGTCGGCATCGACCAGTTCGGCGGCGGCATAGGTCGGCCAGTCGGCATGCACCAACATCTTGGCGCGGGTGCCGGTCAGGCCCCACAGTTCCTCGGTAATGAATGGCATGATCGGGTGCAGCAGGACCAGGCACTGATCCAGAACCCAGCGCATGGTGGCGCGGGTTTCAGCCTGGGCCTCGGCGTCATCGCCTTGCAGCAGAGGTTTGGACAGTTCCACATACCAGTCACAGACCTTGCCCCAGACAAAGGCATAAAGCCCGTTCGCCGCGTCGTTGAAGCGGTAACTGCCCAGCGCCGCGTCGACCTCTTCGCGCACCCGGGCGGTTTCGCCGATGATCCAGCGGTTCACGGCGGCCTTGGGTTTCAGATCGGCAACGTCCAGCTGCGGAACGGCGTCGGTGAAAACTTCGTTCATCTCGGCAAAGCGGACGGCGTTCCACAGTTTGGTGCCAAAGTTGCGATAACCGGTGATGCGTTCGCGGGAGAGTTTCAGCACCCCGCCAATCGCCGCCATCGACGCGTTGGTGAAGCGCAGCGCGTCGGCGCCGAATTCGTCCACAATCTCCAGTGGGTCGATGACGTTGCCGGTGGTCTTGGACATCTTCTTGCCCTTCTCGTCGCGGACGAGCTGGTGCAGGTAAACGGTGTGGAATGGGATCTGATCGACCACGGCCAGCTGCATCATCATCATCCGGGCGACCCAGAAGAACAGGATGTCGAAACCGGTGATCAGGACATCGGTGGGGAAGTAGCGCTGCAACTCTTCGGTCTGTTCGGGCCAGCCCAGCGTGCCGATGGGCCACAGGCCGGAGGAGAACCACGTGTCCAGCACGTCAGGGTCGCGCCACACCGGGTAAACCAGCTTGGTCGGGTCCTGTTCAACGGCGTACTGCGCCAGGCTTTCGGCGAACCGATGGATCGCCTCCTGCTTGTCGGCGACTTCGATCACGGTCGCGTGGCTCAGAGGGCTGGGAATGTCCGCATTGTCGTCCAGGAACTTTTCGGTAACGGCCTCAAAGCTCGCGGCACATTCCATGACATTGCCACGGTGCAGCATGCCGCCTTCGTTCAGCAAACGACCCAATTCAACCAGATCAAGGTCGCCATCATTCTCGTCGTCAATGAAGTCTTCTGCCGACAGGTCGAGACCATACCAAACCGGAATCTGATGCCCCCACCACAGTTGGCGGCTGATACACCAGGGCTCGATATTTTCCAGCCAGTGGTAATAGGTCTTCTCGCCCGACTCGGGGATGATCTTGACCGTGCCGTCCTTGACCGCGTCCAGCGCAGGGCCGACGACCTTGGCGGCATCGACGAACCACTGATCGGTGAACATCGGCTCGATCACCACCTTCGACCGGTCGCCGAAGGGCTGCATGATCGGTTTGCTTTCGACCAGCGGCACCAGCGTGTCGGCGCCTTCCTGATCCGGCTTCAAAGCGGTTGATCCCAGGCGCGGATCATCCGCGCGGGTCATCACAGCCAGACCATCAGCCGTGATCTCTTCCACCACCTTGGCTCGCGCTTCGAACCGGTCGAGTCCACGCAGATGATCCGGCACGAGATTGATCGCGTCGATTTCGTTCTCGGTGAACGCGCGCCCACGCGCATAGTCCTGCGCCTTGCCTGCCTCTTCGGCATAAGGAGCCCCATCGGCGCGCATCGCGCCCTTGGTGTCCATCAGGCGGTACATCGGAATACCACCGCGTTTGGCGACCATGTTGTCATTGAAGTCATGCGCGCCGGTGATCTTCACCGCGCCCGAGCCGAAATTCGGGTCGGGGTAGTCATCGGTGATGATCGGGATCTGGCGGCGATGCTCTTTCGGACCAACCGGGATTTCGCACAGCTTGCCGACGATCGGCGCATAGCGTTCGTCCGAGGGGTGCACCGCAACCGCGCCGTCGCCTAGCATGGTTTCGGGGCGGGTGGTGGCGATGGAAATATAATCCCGCTCCTCGCGGAAGATCACATTCCCATCTTCATCTTTTTCCAAATACTCATATGTCTCACCGCCCGCCAAAGGGTACTTGAAGTGCCACATATGGCCGGCAACCTCGATATTCTCGACCTCGAGGTCCGAAATCGCGGTTTCGAAATGCGGGTCCCAGTTGACCAGCCGCTTGCCGCGATAGATCAGGCCTTTGTCGTACATGTCGACAAAAACCTTGATGACCGCGTCGTGGAAGTTGGGGCTGTTTTCGTGGCCCGTGCGCGGATCGCCCGCCGCACCGGCCATGGTAAATGCGTTGCGCGACCAGTCGCAGGAAGAGCCGAGGCGCTTCAGCTGCTCGATGATAGTGCCGCCGTATTCACCCTTCCATTCCCAGACTTTCTCCAGAAACTTTTCGCGGCCCAATTCGTTGCGGCTGGGTTGTTGGGTGGCGGCCAGCATCTTCTCAACCTGCATCTGGGTTGCGATACCGGCGTGATCCTGCCCGGGCTGCCACAACGTGTCAAAGCCACGCATCCGGTGCCAGCGGATCAGAATGTCCTGTAGAGTGTTGTTGAATGCATGGCCCACATGCAGCGCACCGGTCACGTTCGGCGGCGGGATCATGATGCAAAAGCTCTCGTCGCGCGATTTGTTCGCGCCTGCCTTGAAGGCTCCGGCCTGTTCCCAGGCCTCATAAATGCGGGCCTCGGCCTCGGCCGCGTTGAATGTCTTTTCCATCGCCATGGGATGCGTCCTGCGTCAACAAATTCGGGTCAGCGCCTGCAATAGCGAATGCGCGCGGCAAGGGGAAGGCCTAGTGCGCCTAAGCCACGCCAAAGCGTGCTTTGAAATAGGCGTCAACGCGTTGATAGGCGGGTTCATGGAAATCCAGCGTCAGCAGCGAATGATCCTTGCCGGGATATTCGACGGTTTCCAGCAGATTGCCGAATGCCTGTTCAAGCGCCCGCATCAGTTTCTTTGGTGCAAGCTTGTCTTCGGAATACCGCATCGCCAGACCGGGGCCTTTCGCGGCCATACCCGCAGAGGCCGCGCCGATGTCTTCAGCGCTCATATGCAGATGGCGGCCCCCGAGGATCGGCAGCGCAGTTTGGCTGGCTACCCCGCCCAGAACGGCGTCTTCGGCCATGAGGGTAAGGGCAAAACTGCCGGTCAGGCACATACCGATGACGCCCACACCCGCGCTGTTTTCGCGCTGCTTGATTTCACGGGTCAGGGCGCGCATCCATCCTGCAATGGGGCTCTGCTTGCCACGGGCGAAAATGTTGAACTCGCGCCGTACGCAGAACAACCGGGCCATGTTCTTGCCCATTTCAACCTTGCCATAGGTTCCAAACAAATGAGGCAGGTAGACGCGAAAGCCGGATGCGTTGAGCTTGGCGGACAACGCCAGCGTTTCGGGCCCGATCCCGGGCAGTTCCTGAAGGATCAGGATCGGTGGGCCTTCGCCGCCGACATAAACGTCATGTGTGGTCGACTGCCCGCTGGTCATCAGGGCAGAGAAAGGAAAAACGGTATCATGCGTCCAGCTCATGGCCCAAGGCTAGCCGAACATCCTTTGGGCGCAAACGAATTTCGGTGAACCCCGCTGGACATCGCCGGGTCGCGGGCTAGGCTCGCCCCTGATATCGCGCAGGAGGGCCACCCATGGAAAAGTTCGGCAGAAGCCAGCCGGTGAAACGGACCGAGGATCAACGGTTCCTGACCGGGCAGGGGCGTTACATGGATGATGCGGTGCCCGGGAACGCTTTGTTTGCCGCATTCTTCCGCAGCCCGGTGGCGCATGGTGACATCACGTCTCTGGATGTCGAGGCCGCACGGGCTGCCGACGGCGTTCGGCTGGTCATGACGCTGGACGATCTGGCAGCATCAGGCATCGATACGGTGCTGAATGCGGCCGTCTTGCAGAACCGGGATGGGTCCAGGGCCGCTGCGCCCGATCGGCACATGCTGGCCAGGGATCGCGTGCGTTTCGTGGGCGAGCCGGTGGCAGTTGTCATTGCGGATACCCTGACGCAGGCGCAGGACGCGGTTGAATTGATCTGGATGGATACGCAAGAGCGCCCGGCCAAGTTGGACGTCGAGGCCGGGGGCGAGATCCTGCACGTGGAAGCGCCCGAGAACCGTGCGTTCGATTGGGGGTTGGGCGACGAAACCGCGACCCAGGCAGCCTTTCAGGCGGCCGCGCATACCGTGTCGCTGAACGTCACCGACAACAGGGTCATCATCAGTTCGCTGGAGCCGCGCGGATGTCAGGCGAACTGGTCCGAGGGGCGCCTGCATTTCTCCTACGGAGGTCAGGGCGTATGGGCGATGAAGGCCCAACTGGCACAAAAACTGAAACTGGATGCGGACGACATACGCGTCACGACCCCGGATGTGGGTGGTGGTTTCGGTATGAAAGTCATGCCGTACCCTGAATATTTCTGCGTCTCCGTGGCGGCGATGAAGCTGGGTCAGCCGGTGCACTGGATGTCCGACCGATCCGAGGCGATGCTGTCTGATCATCATGGCCGCGATCTGACCTCGCTGGCCGAGCTGGCCTTTGACGCCGATCACAAGATCACCGCCTATCGGGTCCACAGCAAGGTGAACCTTGGCGCATACAACAGCCACTTTGGTCAGGCGATCCAGACCAGCCTGTTCAGCAAAGTGCTGATGGGTGTCTATGACGTCCAGACCACTTATTTGCGGGTCGAAGGCTTTTATACGAACACGACGCAGGTGGATGCGTATCGCGGTGCGGGCCGCCCCGAGGCGATTTACGTGCTTGAACGCGCGATGGACCGCGCCGCGCGTGAACTGGGCGTTGACCCATGGGAACTGCGGAGCAGGAATTTCATCCGCCCCGGCGATTTCCCCTACACCACTTCCACCGGCGAAACGTATGATGTCGGCGATTTCGACATGGTTTTCACCCGCGCGGCCGACCAGACCACAGGGTTCGAGGCCCGCAAAGCTGCGGATGCCGAACGCGGTCTGATCCGGGGGCAGGGTCTCTGTTACTATATCGAAAGCATTTTGGGGGACCCTTCCGAAAACGCGAAGGTCGCGTTTTGCGAGGATGGAACGGTGAATCTTTACGTCGGCACACAATCGAACGGGCAGGGGCATGAGACGGTCTACGCCCAGTTCCTGTCAGATCAGACGGGTATCCCCATGGACAAGATCACCGTCATTCAGGGCGATACCGACCGGCTTGCCCATGGCGGCGGCACTGGCGGGTCCCGCTCGGTCACGGTGCAAAGCACGGCCACCCTGGCCACGATTGACAAGATGATCGCCGCATTCACGCCTTATCTTGCCGATAAGATGGGGGTAGAGGAAAATGATGTGAGTTTTGACCACGAGACATTCCGAGCGCCGGGCTCCAACCTGACGCCGACCCTGACCGAAGCCGCCGAGATGGCGCGTGCCGATGGTCGAACGGATCTGCTGCAACATGAGGCCCGCGCCAATCTGGATGCGCGCAGCTACCCGAACGGCGCGCATGTTGCCGAAGTCGTGATCGATTCTTGCACCGGCGAAACCTGGGTGGATCGCTACACGGTGGTTGACGATTTTGGCAATCTTATCAACCCGATGCTGGCCGAAGGGCAGGTGCATGGCGGGGTGGTGCAGGGTATCGGCCAGGCCCTGACCGAACATGTCGTGCACGATGCACATGGGCAACTGCTCACGGCTTCGTTTATGGATTACGCCTTGCCCCGTGCAACCGACATACCCATGATTAAGTTTACCTCGGCGCCGGTTCCGTCAACCTCGAACCCGATGGGGATGAAAGGGTGTGGCGAGGCTGGCACCGTGGGCGCACTGGCCGCTGTCGCGAACGCGGTTCAGGATGCGCTCTGGGACCACGGGGTGCGGCAGGCGGACATGCCTTTCACACCTCACAAAGTATGGGAATTGCTGACGCATGAATCTGTCGCGGCTGAGTAGAAAGGTTCTGGGATGGCTCGGGCGCCCTTTGCGGTCCGAGCATTCCGCCGAGACGCGGCACCGCGAACCGATCAGCCATGTCATCATTCTTGATGGCACCATGTCCACTCTGGTACCGGGGTTTGAAACCCACGCCGGTCAGACATTTCGCCTGTGCTGCGAGATGGGCAGCAAGGTTTCGGTGTTCTACGAGGCAGGCGTGCAGTGGGAAAGCTGGAAGTCCTCGCTGGACGTGATGATGGGCCGGGGCATCAACCGCCAGATCCGTCGCGCCTATGGGTATTTGGCGTCCCGCTACAAGCCGGGCGACAAGATCTTTTTCATCGGCTATTCGCGCGGTGCCTATGGCGTGCGCAGTCTGGCCGGCGTGATCGACATGATCGGCCTGCTCAAGGCGGAACACGCCACCGAGCGAAACATACTGCAAGCGTATCGCCACTATGAATGCAATCCAGACGGCATCGCCGCCAGCGAATTCCGCCGACGTTTCTGCCACGACGGGGTCGAGATCGAGATGATCGGCGTCTGGGACACGGTCAAGGCGCTGGGTTTGCGTCTGCCGCTGCTGTGGCGCTGGGCCGAAGAGAAGCACGCCTTTCACAACCATCAGCTGGGCCCGGTCACCCGCCACGGGTATCACGCTTTGGCGCTGGATGAGACGCGCGAAGTGTTCGAACCAGTTCTGTGGACCTGCACGCCCGAGTTCAAGGGCCATGTGGAGCAGGTCTGGTTCCGTGGAACCCATGGCGACATAGGTGGCCAATTGAACGGCTACGAAGAGGCGCGGCCGCTGAGCAACATTTCCCTGATCTGGATGCTGGACAAGGCGGAATTGCACGGTCTGACATTGCCCGACGGCTGGCGCGATCGGTTTCCCATTGACCCCCATGCGCCGTCGGTTGGCACATGGCGCGGTTGGGGCAAGATTTTCCTGCTGCGAAAGCACCGCAAGGTCGGGCAGGACCCGTCAGAACGCCTGCATGTTTCCGTTTCGCCGGACGAACTGCCCGGATGGGTGGCGATGCCGAACCTGCCGACACATCCCGCGCAGTGAAAGGCTGCCATGTGCCAGTGACTCCAAGATCACCGGCACTTCAATGTCAGGTTCGAGCCCAAAGCAGACAATCTCGGAACGAAATGATATGTTCGCAGAACCAGAGGCGCTCATACATTCAGGAACCGTACTTTACGGAGGTCGGATGAATGATCATGCGTATTTTTCAGGTCGTGACACGGCCGGGCAAAGAGGAAGAGTTCAGCAAGTTCTTCCATGAAACAGCTATCCCCTTGATGAGAGGTACCAAGGGCATCGTTCAAGTGTTTCCTGGTGCCGCACGTGCTGACACACCGCGAGAGTTCAGCTTTGTGATGATTTGGGAAAACCTGGAGTCACTAAAGGCTTTTGTCGGCGATAACTACCAGAGCCCGCATATCGATCCGGCGGAAGCCGAATTGGTCGAGTCGCGTTCGATCAAGCATTATGAACTGGTTCAATAAGAGCGATGGCTTGAATGCAAGGAAGCAATTAGGGGGAAACAATGATCAAGGGGAAATGCGGTTGCGGAGCCGTAACGTATCAGATGACGTCACCACCCATGTTCGTGCATTGCTGCCACTGCGGCGAATGTCAGCGGCAAACCGGAGCGGCCTACGTCTTGAACGCCATCATTGAGGCTGATCGCGTGCAGTTTGAGGGGCCAATCACTGAACATGAGCTCTCTACTCCAAGCGGGAAAGGTCAGATCATTACGCGCTGTAGGGATTGTGGCGTCGCCGTTTTTAGCAGCTACATGATCCGCCTTGGCAAGCTAAGGTACGTGCGTGTCGGAACATTGAACAACCCGGATCAATGTCCTCCGAATGTACAGATTTTCACCAACAGCAAGCAGGCTTGGGTGCCACTCAGCAAAGACATTCCTATCTTTGAGGAATTTTACAAATTCGATGAGGTGTGGCCGCCCAATGCGTTGGACCGTTTGGAGATAGCTCTTTCCTGACGGGTCAGTCGCTCGGGCCATAAGGTCCGCATTGTCCGCAAAGCTGACGCTCCGAACTAAAACACCCTCGCAGCATTCAGCGAGGGTGTTTTCTTTGTAAGAACCAGTTACGCCTTGCGTCGTTTTTGACTATGCAACGCCTCCGATAAGAGGCGCGGCGAAACGCCTGCGCCCTTTTCACGTTCCATAGACATGATTTAGGTTCTTGTGTTCGCAATTACCGCCGACGATCCCTGCGCGAGCTCATCGGCTGGAAGGCCACGCCCACATGCGCCTCGCAATAGGGTTTGCCCGCCTCAACCGGAAGGCCGCAGAACCAGAAATCCTCGGTCGCGGGGTCGCCCACGGGCCACTTGCAGGTTTTCTCTGTCAATTCCATCAGAGTCAGCTTCTTGGCTTTCTTTTCAACCTCGTTGACCTTGGCCAGCGCCTCGGGGCTGATCTCGTTGGCCGATGGCTGCGGTGGCAGCGGCTGACCGGCGGGGATGATCTGACGGCGGGCCGGAACGACCGGTTTCGCCTCGGCGGTCGGGGCCGGGGCCGGACGCGCCGGTTCGGTCTTGGGCGCAGGTTTGGGCTTGGCCTCGGCCTTTGGGGCGGGCGCCGGTTTTTCTTTCGGTTCCGCCTTGGCCGGGGATGCGCCTGCCGTCCGGTTCGACAGGCCCAGGCGGTGCACCTTGCCGATCACCGCATTGCGGGTCACGCCGCCCAGTTCCTTGGCAATCTGGCTGGCCGACTGGCCTTCGCCCCACATCTTCTTCAGCAGTTCAACACGCTCGTCTGTCCAGGACATCGTTAGCCTTTCAAAAGCGGAAAGCGGCCCCGGATTCGGGCCGCCTTGGGAATTCGTCTCAGCCCCCTATTCTAAACACTGCTGCCCGAGTTACAAGCTGTCTTCGAATCAGGTTGAGGGCAAATCATGCAAAATCCCGCAGATCAGACCGCGCGTCGCTTCGGAGCAGTCAACTGGATGGGCCTGTACACGCTGGCGCAGCGCGAAACCCTGCGTTTTCTGGCCGTCTGGACGCAGACGGTTCTGGCACCACTGGTTACGGCGGGGCTGTTCCTGTTGATCTTCACCATCGCCATCGGACCCAGTCGGCCCGATGTCATGGGGGTGCCGTTTGTGATGTTTCTGGCACCGGGGATCATGATGATGACGGTGATCCAGAATGCCTTTGCCAATACCTCGTCCTCGATGGTGATCGCCAAGGTGCAGGGCAATATCGTCGATACTTTGATGCCACCGCTGTCACCGCTCGAGATTCTGCTGGGCTATCTCGCGGGTGGCATTGCCCGAGGCGTGATGATCGCACTGGTGATCTCGATTGCGTTCTTGGTCTTGCTCTCCATTGCGCCTCAGCACCCCCTGATCGCGCTGACCTTTGTTGTTCTGGGTGGGGCATTAATGGGCGCGTTGGGCCTGTTTGCCGGTATCTTCGCCAACAAGTTCGACCAGATGGCAGCAATCACCAACTTTATCGTCACGCCGCTGGCCTTCCTGTCGGGTACGTTCTACTCGGTCGAGGCGCTGCCGCCCGTGCTGAACCGCCTGACCCACCTGAACCCGGTGTTCTATCTGATCGATGGTTTGCGCTATGGAATGATCGGAGTGTCCGACAGCTCTCCGTGGCTGGGGATGGCGGTATGTACGTTTGCGACTTTCGTGATCGGAGCCATCACCTGGCTGATGCTGCGCACCGGATATCGCCTCAAGGCTTAGGGCGGCCTGGCCATCGCGGCTGGTTGCAAAGGCCGGGATACAGACCCACCCGTTCCCGCCGTGCGGGGCAGGCTCTCAGGCACGGCGCCGCACCGCTTCTCGCCAGACCAGGATCAGCCCGCCGGCCAGGATGGTCGCAGATCCGACCAGACTGATCCAGTCGGGGATCACATCAAAGACCGCAAAGTCGTAAAGGGCGGCAAAGATCAGCGTGGCATAGCTGATAGGGGCCACGAAGGATGCATCCGCCCGCGCCATGCCGTTGACGAAACAGGCCTGGGCGCAGGCCATCAGAACGCCGATCCCCACCAATGCCGCCCACTGCTGCGGGGTTGGCATCTGAAAGACGAAGCTGACGGCTAAAGTGGCGATCAGCAAACCCATCGCGTTGTTGATCAGCAGGATCTGCATCGGTGGCTCGCGCCCGGACAGCTTTTTGATGAAAATCAGCTCCATCCCGATCAGCGCAGCCGCCGCCAGCGCCAGAAGGGCTGCGGGCTGAAAGCTGGCGGGGGTCGGGCGCAGCAGGATCATCGCGCCCGTCAAGGCGACAGCCGCCGCCAGCCAGCGCCAAGGACCAACCCGCTCTTGCAGCAGCGGAATGGCCAGCACCATACCAAAGACAGGGTTCAGAAAGGATATGGCCGTCGCATCCGCCATCGGAATGAAGGCAACCGATGCGAACATCAATGTCACCCCCGCCCAGCCAAAACTGGTCCGCCCGACGTGAAGCCCCCAGTGGGGCCGCACCAACCGGGGCCGCAGAGTTGCAACCGCCAGCACAATCGCCAGCAGGGCAAACAGAAACCGCCCGTGACTGATCTGCATGGCGTGCAAGGGCGGGCCCAACGCATCCGTCCCCAGCGCCTTGGCCAGCAGCGTCGTCGCCGCGATAAAGGCGGTGGCGACAAAAATGAGCGCAGCGGCAAGCGGTGGATTGTGGTGCTTGGGTTGGAACATGGCCAAGCGGTGCGCGGTTGCACAGGCTTTGGCAAGGGCAAAATTCGATCCCTGCAAAATATCGGCTTCCCAACCTGCGCAAGCATCGCTATACGGTCGGCCATGATCAAACATGTGCATATCCAACTGCTCCGACGCCGACGCATCTTTGCGTAACCGGCCTGTTTGATCTCGTGTGCCCGGCAAATCGGCACAGAACTCACCAAAATTGTTGACGAACAGGGCCTTCGTGTATCACTCACGAGGCTCATACTACCTGAAAAGGATGATCCCATGATCCCGTCCGTTCTGCCGACCTATAACCGTGCGCCCCTGACATTCGTGAAGGGCGAAGGCGCCTGGCTGACCGAGGCGGATGGCCGACGTTTCTTGGACCTCGGCGCAGGGATCGCCGTGAACGCGCTGGGCCATGCCCATCCGGCATTGGTGGCCGCGCTGACGGACCAGGCCCATGCGCTGTGGCATGTCTCGAACCTGTACAACATTCCTCAGCAACAGGCGTTGGCTGACAAGCTGGTGGAACACAGTTTTGCCGATACGGTTTTCTTTACGAACTCCGGCACGGAATCCTGCGAACTGGCCGTGAAAATGGCCCGCAAGTATTTCTATAACAAAGATCAGCCCGAGCGGGTCGAGATCATCACTTTCGATGGTTCGTTCCACGGCCGGTCGTCAGCGGGCATCGCCGCTGCCGGGTCCGAGAAAATGACCAAGGGCTTCGGCCCTCTGCTGCCGGGTTTCGTGCATGTGGCCTTCGGCGATCTGGACGGCGTGACCGACGCCATCACCGACAAGACCGCCGCGATCCTGATCGAGCCCATCCAAGGCGAGGGCGGTATTCGCCCCGTCCCCGACGCCGAACTCAAGGCGCTGCGTCAGATCTGCGACGACAACGGGCTATTGCTGATCCTTGATGAAGTCCAGTGCGGCGTCGGCCGGACAGGCAAGCTCTTTGCCCATCAATGGGCCGGCATCACACCTGATATCATGATGGTCGCCAAAGGCATCGGCGGGGGCTTCCCGCTGGGGGCCGTCCTGGCGACGGAGGACGCGGCATCCGGCATGACCGCAGGCACCCACGGTTCGACCTATGGCGGCAACCCGCTGGGCTGCGCGGTGGGCTGCGCGGTGATCGATCATGTGGCAACACCTGCCTTTTTGGAAAGCGTCAACCGCAAGGCGGGCCTGCTGCGCCAAAAGCTCGAAGCCCTGATCGCAGATCACCCCGACGTGTTCGAAGAGGTGCGCGGATCGGGCCTGATGCTCGGCCTCAAGTGCAAGCCTGCCAATATCGACGTGGTCAATGCAGGTTATGACAACCTCGTCATCACCGTTCCCGCCGCCGACAACGTGATCCGCCTGTTGCCGTCTCTCACCCTGACCGAGGACGATATCGCTCAGGCCATGATCCGCCTCGACAAGGCCGCCCGGCAGATCGAGACCCAACTCCAAACCGCCTGACCTTCATCTTTTCCCAAATACTCCGGGGGTCCGGGGGCAGCGCCCCCGGCAACCGACAGCCAGGAAACGAACCGACATGAACCATTTTCTTGATATCCACAAAACCGATTCCACCGATCTGCGGGCCATGATCGATCAGGCGGGCGTGATGAAACAGGCGCGTTTGGGCCGCCCCAAGGCCGCCCCTGACGACGAACAACCGCTGAAAGATCGCATGGTGGCGCTGATCTTCGAAAAACCTTCGACGCGGACGCGCGTGTCTTTCGACGTGGGCGTGCGCCAGATGGGCGGGCAGACCATGGTGCTGTCCGGCAAGGACATGCAGCTGGGTCACGGCGAAACCATCGCCGACACCGCCCGCGTGCTGTCGCGCTATGTCGACATGATCATGATCCGCACCTTTGATGAAACCATCCTGACCGAAATGGCTGAATACTCGGACGTGCCGGTGATCAACGGCCTGACCGACCGCACCCATCCCTGCCAGATCATGGCTGACGTTCTGACATTCGAGGAACATCGCGGCCCCATCGCTGGCAAAAAGGTGGTCTGGACCGGTGATGGCAACAATGTCTGCGCTTCCTTCCTGCACGCCGCCGGTCAATTCGGATTCGATCTAACCTTCACCGGACCGGCTCAGCTTGACCCGGAAGAGGAGTTCATGGGGTTTGCCCGTCAAAAAGGTTCGAAAATCGTGATCGAAAGGGATCCGCACAAAGCGGTGGAAGGTGCGGACCTCGTCGTCGCGGATACCTGGGTTTCGATGCATGATTCCCAGTCGGCCAAAGAGCGCCGCCACAACATGCTGCGCCCATATCAGGTCAATGCTGAACTCATGTCGCATGCCAAACCGGATGCGCTGTTCATGCATTGCCTGCCGGCCCACCGCGAGGAAGAAGCGACCTCCGAGGTCATGGATGGACCGAACTCGGTCATTTTTGATGAAGCCGAAAACCGTCTGCATGCACAAAAGGCGGTGATGCGCTGGTGCCTAGGCGTCTAAGGGCGTCGACGGATATCCCAAACTTTCAATTTGGCGAGCGTACTTGCGCTCGCCAAGAGGACCAGCGCGCAAAGCGCTGTTTTGGTCACGATCTCCATCGTGCCTTCGATCAGCATGGCGTGAACAAGGCTGCCGACAATTGTCACCCCGGCCAGTGCGGTGTGGCTCAGCCGCCAAAGACGAAAGCGCTGGCGCAGACGTTTGCGGAAGACCCCTAACAGGGCCGCCCCGAAAGCGGCCCACATGGCAATGACACCCCAGGCCGAGAACGGCGTTGGCGATACGAACAACAACGCATCCACCACATCCGGCGGGCTGGTAAGCCACAACCCCGCGACATGGACCACAATCGCCAGCACCAGGGTCAGACCGATCCAGCGGTGAATGTGGCGGCTTATCACTGCGGACAAGCCCGGAAGGTATCTTCCGGCCAGAAGCGGCTGCAGCAACAGCAGGCCCAAGCTCAGAATTCCGGCAAACCCGGCGAGGATATAGGTTGGATCGCGCCACGCAAGATACGGGCTGCCTGCCGCAGCGATTAAAGGAACGGCAAGGGCGGCGATCAGGGTCGCCCAAATGACACCGGTTCGGATCACCGGGATCAGAGCGGTTGCAACACGAAATGCGCAGCCAGTGTCTTGTCTTTGGAACTGGACATCACAGGCCGCAGGAACACGGTTTCGAACGCGCCGCTGTCATAGGCCAGATGCCCGTGCGGTTGACCGAATGCAGGAACGATCTGCGGCATTTCCAGGCGGAATTCACCCTTTTCATCCGTCAAGGTCGCCCCATGGCTTTGCGGGTCACGCTCGTGCCCTTCTGTGGTATGGGCCCAGATCTGAATGCGCTGGCCGGGCAGGGGAGCGCCATCGCCCGCCCGTCGTACGGTGCCGGTCATCCAGAACCCGCCGCCACCGATCCGGTCCACGATTGGCGCACCGGGGCGATAGTTGTTCGATCCGCCCCGCATCGAAGGCGTCGGCGCAATCCCGGCTGCGCGGGCAGGCACCAAAAGCCCTGTGGCGCCGGTCGCCAAAACGGCAACACCTTGGGTGATCAGGGAACGACGGGACAGCAACGCATCTGTCATCGAGAAACCTCCAATACGCGATCCAATCTTGTCAGTCTGCGGCTTCCATCTGAAACATAGCATGTTTCTTTCAAAATCCGAGGCCGTGCGCGGTTGGATTCCCGCGCCCTCACGGTTCTGTGAGTGATTCCGGGTCGTCGAAACGAATCTCTTTGACCTCTGGCGGTGCGTGGTGCGATGCTCGGGGCCACCGAACCACATCGGGATGATCCTTCCATGACGACAGCAGATCTGGTTACACAGGAAGACATTGCCGCCTTCCAACGCGATGGCGCTATTGTTCTGCGGTCGAAATTCTCATCCGACTGGTTGTCATTGCTGCGTGCAGGTATCGACGCCGATCTTGACAATCCGACCGATAATTTCACCCGTCATACCAAGGATCCGAACGCCCCGGGCTATTACGAAGACTACTGGGCCTGGAACAAAATCTCGCAATTCAACGAATTCGTTCATAAGTCCCCCTGCGCACCGCTTGCCGCCGGGTTGCTGGGGGCGCCATCCATCAACCTTGTCATGGACAACTGGTTCCTGCGCGAGGCCGGCTCGACCTCGCGCCCGCCCTTCCATCAGGACCTGTCGTACTTCGACTTCGAAGGCACGATGTGCGTCCTTTGGCTGCCGCTGGAACCCGTGACCAAGGAAAACGGCATCGCATTCGTGAAGGGTTCACACCTGTGGGACAAGCTGTTCATGCGGGTGCGGTTTGCCGATGGGCATCCCAGCTATGAGCCCACCGAAGTCGCCGGGCTGACCTATCACCCGCCACCCGATGTCAATGCCGACCCCGGCGCGTATGAGTTGCTGCAATGGGATCTGGAGCTTGGGGATTGTATCTTTTTCGACATGCGAACGCTGCATGGCGGGCTGTCCTCGACCACGCCGTCGGAAACGGTGCGGCGCTTCACCCTTCGCATGACGGCACCTGATGGTGTCATCCGGTATCGCGGCGACTGGGCCAAGGACGAGCGCGCGCAGTTCGAGGCGGCAGGCTATGGCGAGGGGGATCGGATTGACGGGCCGTTTTTCCCGCAACTCTGGCCGCGTTGATTGGAACGGCGCCGCACTCAATCTGTGCGATTGTGCACTTTATGGGCTGCTTTGCGTGGCTATTTCTTACCTGAGTGAACGCGGGTGGCCTGACCATCTGCAACGAAGGGAGAGCTGAAATGAGTTGGAACCCGACACACAATCCGGACTGCATCTCGGAGAATCCGGCGCTGGACACATTAATCATCCCGCGTGCCCGTGACCTGGGAGGGTTCGAAGTGCGCCGCGCGTTGCCTTCGGTAAAACGACAGTTGGTGGGCCCGTTCATCTTTTTCGATCAAATGGGCCCCGCTGAATTCATCACCGAAGGCGGCATCGACGTGCGGCCCCACCCCCATATCGGACTGGGCACGGTCACCTATCTGTACCAGGGCGAATTCGAGCACCGTGACAGCCTTGGCACACATCAGATGATCTATCCCGGCGAGGTCAACTGGATGGTTGCAGGGCGTGGTGTCACCCATTCCGAGCGCACCAGTGACGAAACGCGCGGCAGGAAACACAGCCTGTTCGGCATTCAGACCTGGATCGCCTTGCCCGAAGCGCATGAGGATATGGCCCCGGATTTCGAACATCACAAACAGGCCGCGTTGCCGCATATTCAGGATGCAGGCGTCAGCGCCCGGTTGATCCTGGGTTCAGCCTATGGTGAGACCAGCCCGGTCACGATGCTGTCCGAAACCTTCTATCTCGACGTGCAATTGGAACCCGGCGCGTCTTTGCCTCTGCCTGACGACCACGAAGATCGAGGTGTCTATGTCACGCAAGGTTCGGTCGAAATCGCGGGTGACAGGTTTGACGAGGGCCGCATGATGGTGTTCCGGCCCGGGGACAAGCTGTCTGTCAAGGCCGGTGCGCTGGGCGCGCGGCTGATGCTGCTGGGCGGAGCGACCCTGAATGAAGACCGCTACATCTGGTGGAATTTCGTTTCGTCTTCGAAGGAAAAGATCGAAACCGCAACCCGTGAGTGGAAAAGCGCCGATTGGGCCAATGGTGCATTTCAACTGCCTCCGGGTGACGATCAGGAATTTATCCCTATTTCCAAAGAGCTTGAGCGCACCAAACCCCGGCTGGCCCGCTAGCGCGTGACGTCGGGGGCAAGCGGGCTTGTGTCACAGGACGTTTGCGGTGATCCTTTTCGGGTGTACCGGAGGGGGTATCATGAAACTTGTCCTTGCAGGCGCGGGCAGCATCGGCTGTTACTGTGGTGCTTTGCTGGCCCGGTCGGGGCACTCCGTGACCTTGCTGGGCCGCGCCCGTGTGCTGGACCCGATCCGAGAGCACGGGCTGAAGGTTACTGACTTTGATGGCCTTGATTACACGGTCCCGCCGGAATCTCTGACGCTCAGCGAAGATCCGGCCTGTCTGGATCAGGCCGAACTGGTCATCGTCACCGTCAAATCGGGTGCAACCGCAGACATGGCCGAACAAATTGAGCGCTTTGCGCGGCAGGATGCCCCGATCCTGTCCTGGCAAAACGGGATCGAGGCCGCCGAGACGTTGCGCAATGCCCTTCCCGGGCGCGACATACGCGCCGGAATGGTTCCGTTCAACGTGGTGCCAACTGCCCCCGCCACCTATCATCGGGCCACGTCCGGAGAGATCGTCATCCAAAGCGGTGCTGGTGATCTGGCCGCGCAGCTGAGCAGCGCAGACCTTCCCGTCACGTCCAGCGACCAGATCGAAGCCGTGCAATGGGGCAAGTTGGTGATCAACCTGAACAATGCGCTCAATGCCTTGTCGGGCCTCACGCTGGTGGATCAGCTGATGAACCGCGACTGGCGCAATCTCATGGCGGATCAGATGTCCGAGGCGCTGACCGTCCTCAAGGCGGCGGGTCATCCCGTGGCTTCGACCACACCGCTTCCGGCATGGATGACCCCGCATATTCTGCGGCTGCCGACACCGCTGTTCACCAGGATCGCGGCCCGGATGCTGACAATCGACCCGAGCGCGCGAACGTCCATGGCCTATGACCTCATGGCTGAGCGGCAAACGGAAATTGACAGCCTGCAAGGTCAAATCATCCGGATGGGTCACGAAACCGGAGTGCCGACACCCATCTGCACGCAGGTGTCTGACCTGATCAAACATGCACCCGATCACCCGTTGTCGCCGGAACAGATCAGGCTCTGACGTCATCCCTCAGGCGAACGCGGTCAGCACCCAGTAAATGACGGCCGACATGGTTGCGGCGGCGGGCACGGTGACTACCCACGCGGCCACGATGGTCATGAAATGCGACCGCCGTACCAGCTTGCGACGGCGGTATTCTTCCGGGGCAAGGTGTTGTGCTTTGCGTTGAAGCTTTCCCCGTTTGCGCCGGCGCTCGGAATCCCACTCGCGGTAGAAGCCGACGCCAAAGACTGCTCCAACAGCGATATGGGTCGAACTGACCGGCAGGCCAAGCCAGCTGGCCAGAATCACGGTGATCGCCGCCGACAGGGCAACGCAAAAGGCGCGTATCGGGTTCAGCTTTGTGATCTGGCGGCCCACCATCCGAATGAGCCTGGGGCCGAACAGGAACAGACCGAAGGAAATCCCGAACGCTCCGATGATCATCACCCAAAGCGGGATTGGAACTTTCGCGGCGAACTCTCCGAACTCGGCTGCGTGGACAATCGCAGCCAGCGGGCCGACCGCATTGGCCACGTCATTTGCGCCGTGGGCAAAGCTCAGGAACGTGGCCGAGATCACAAGCGGCAGGCCAAACAGCGTCTTCAGCGACCGGGTCCGGTTCTCCATCCCTTCGGATCTGCGTTTGACCCACGGGACGGTCACGGACCAGGTCAGCAGCCCCACGCCCAACCCGATCAACAGGGCCATCTTGGGGTCGATATGCACGATCCGTTGCAGGCCTTTGACGGACAGATAGGTGGCAAAGGCCCCCGCCATCACCGCCAAAAGGATAGGTACCCATTTTCGCGCGGCGGCGATCTTGTCGTCCTGATTTTGGATTTTCGACTTGATCAGCGCCAGAAAAGCCGCGGCAACCGCCCCCCCGAGCATCGGCGAAATCACCCAGCTGGCTGCAATTGCACTCATCGTGCCCCAGCTCACCGCGCTCAGGCCCGCTGCTGCAATGCCTGCACCCATCACCCCGCCCACGACTGAATGCGTTGTGGACACAGGGGCGCCGATCCAGGTCGCCAGGTTGACCCACATGGCCGAAGATATCAGCGCTGCCATCATGGCCCAGATGAACACCTCGCTGTTTTGCACCGAGGCGGGGTCGACAATCCCCTTTGAGATGGTCGAGACCACGTCACCCCCCGCAAGCAACGCACCTGCGCTTTCGGCTATGGCGGCGATCACGATGGCGCCGCCCATGGTAAGCACATTCGCACCGACCGCTGGGCCCATGTTGTTGGCCACGTCATTGGCACCGACATTGATCGCCATATAGGCCCCGAACGCGGCCGCCGCGACCACGACATTGCTGCCATCCGCCCGACCGAACAGGACCGCCGCCGTCAGCCCGGCAAGCGCCATGAAGGCCAGTGCGACCCCCGGTGCCAGCAGGTGGCGCGCGACATGGATGTTGGCGGTTTCGACCCGCGAAATTCGGTGCAGGTCGCTGTCCAACGTTTGCCAGCGTGGTTTCGGATTCGTGTCAGACATGAACTTGGTCAGATATTGAAAGATCGTGCGCCACTAACGGTATCCGGATGCTCAGGCAAGCTGGGTGCCATCGAAATGTTGCGAATTCCTTACAATCTGCGCAACAAAGCCTGAAGCTCGGGCTCTTGCACCAGGGTGGCAGCTTCAGCCGGCGCAAACCAGCCGCGCTCGCGCTGATCGGCCTCGGGAAAGTCATCGGCCAGCGCACGCACCGATATCCTGTAGACATTGGTCAATACCGGTTGCGCCGATCCGTCTTTGAGGATCTTGTCGTAGGTGAATTGGCCGATGGGTTCATCGTGAACCGCATCCGCGCGCACCCCGGCCTCTTCCCAGGCCTCCTGAAGGGCTGTTTCCGCGCCACTCAAACCATCGATGGGCCAGCCTTTCGGGATGATCCAGCGTTTGGTGTCACGGCTGGTGATCAGCAAGACCTGGTCCTGCCCGTCATAAGTGCGGGTGCACAACGCCGCAAACTGCACCCGTCGGGGGCGCAGGAACAGCGGTCGTCCTACCTCTTCCCAGATATTTTGCAGCCATGCATTCATCAGCTATTTTGTCAGTCTACTCTATGCCTTCAAAGTTGATACGACTTAACAACGGAAATGGTGAGTTTCAATTAAACCTTCCAGTTTTGGCCGGGTTTGGCCGATTTTTTGAGGGTTTTCTGGGTTGTTTTGTGGATTGTGGGCAAGGCTCGGGCTTTGCTGACGGCTCTAGTCACGTCTGCGTTTTGCCCTCAGCGTGGGATCAGCCTGGGTCGGGTCTTCGGGCCAGGGGTGTTTGGGGTATTGCGCCCTCATGTCCTTGCGTACATCCGCGTAAGAGCCTGCCCAGAAACCGGGCAGGTCACGCGTTATCTGGATCGGGCGCTGCGCCGGTGACAGCAGAGTGATCTTCAAAGGCTGGCCGCCGATCGCCGGGTGTCGGGTCACGCCAAACACTTCCTGCAAGCGGACCGAGATTTCCGGCACGGCCGCGCTGTAATCAATTGGAACCTTGCGCCCCAGCGGCGTTTCAAATGACCCCGGAGCTCGCCGGTCCAGTTCCTGCATCTGTGCCCAGTCCAACCGCGCGCGCAGGGCGGGCAAAAGGTCGAATTTCTTCCAGTCTTCAGCGCTTTTGACCCCTGACAGCATGGGCAGCAACCAGTCCTCCATGTCGGCCATCAGGCCTGCGACCGAAAAATCGGGCAGATCGACGCCATCGGCGCGCACCAGTTCGACACGGGCGGCCAAGCGCGCGGCGGCACCCTCCAGCCGCAGGCCAAGATCGCGTATCCCATCCAGCATCGCGCGGGCCACGGCGTCGTCCGGGACGTCCTTCCATATGCGGTCGTCCAATGTGATCGCGCCGAACCGCTCTTGCCGCCGCGACACGACCCGCCGCTCGCGTTTGGACCAGGCGCAGGTCTCGACCCAGCCGATCTGATCCGCGAACAGATCGCGGATGTCGCGTTCCGAAATCTGGGTGGCCATCCGGACCTTCGCCTCGCGCGGGTTGCCATCCGTGTCGATGGCGACCAGAAACGGCGCGTTGGCCAGTGAATCCGCACTGTCAAGAACAACGCCTTTCCCCCCTGACAGCACATAGCGCGGCGCGTCACCCTTGCGCCGCTGCCCGATGCGGTCAGGATAGGCCAGCGCAGCCATGGCGGCGGAGCTCAGATCGGCCGAGTCGCCCTTGACCTGTTTCCGCAGCCGTCTGGTCTCGGCATTGATCCGATCCACTGCGCCCATGTTGACCTGCCAGACCCTGTTGCGCTGAAAGGCCCGGGGATCGCGCAGCGCCTCTTGCCGCAGGGTGATATCCACCGGCGCACCGCGAAGGGGGTCACGCTCGGCCATCAACGCCGCCAACGGGGCGGCGTTCGGACCGGCCCGCACAAGCATGTGCCCCAGCCGGGTATGCAAGGGCAGTGCCGCCAGGGCGCGCCCATGTTCGGTGATCCGTCCATTGGTGTCGAGTGCGCCCAGCATCGTCAGCAAAGCCCGCGCCTCGGCCATCGTCCCTTCGGGAGGTGGAGTCAGGAAGGCAAGATCGGCCGGGTCGGCGCCCCACAGGGACAGCTCCAGCGCCAGCCCGGTCAGGTCAGCCGCTTCGATCTCGGCAGGCGGGTAGGCGGCCAGCGCACCGTCTTCCCCCTTCGACCAGAGCCGGTAACACACCCCTTCGGCCACCCGTCCGGCCCGGCCCGCGCGCTGTGTGGCCTCGGCCCGGGTCACCCGTTCGGTCACCAGCCGGGACATGCCCGATCCCGGATCGAACCGAGCCCGCCGGGCCTGTCCCATATCCACCACGACCTTGATGTCGGGGATCGTCAGCGAGGTTTCGGCAATCGACGTCGCCAGCACGACTTTGCGCCCATGTTCCACCGGGGCATTCGCGGCACGCTGGGCTGCAAAGGGCATGGCTCCGAATAACGGGCGCACCACGCAACTGTCGGGCAACCGACCGTTCAAAAGGCTTTCAGCGCGTCGGATTTCGCCCTCTCCTGGCAGGAAAACCAGAATTCCGCCGCCGGATTTTTGCGTCTCACGCTCGGCCTGCACCACCAGATCGATCAACGCATCCAACCGTCGCGCTTGCGGCCCCAATGGCCGATCCAGCCAGCGCGTCTCAACCGGAAAACTGCGCCCGTCCGATGTGACCAGAGGCGCCGCCATCAACGCACCGACGGGATCCGCATCCAGCGTGGCTGACATGGCCAGCAGGATCAGATCGTCCCGCAATGCGTCGGTCACCTCGAGGCACAAGGCCAGCCCCAGATCGGCGTTCAGAGATCGTTCGTGGAATTCATCGAAAATCACTGCGCCAATTCCCGGCAGATCCGGGTTGGATTGCAGCATCCGGGTCAGGATGCCCTCGGTCACCACCTCGATCCGGGTGTCTTTCGACACTTTCGCCTCGCCGCGCACACGGTATCCCACGGTCTGGCCCGCGCGCTCTCCCAACGTCTCGGCCATCCGTTCGGCCGCGGCCCGGGCCGCCAGCCGCCGGGGTTCCAGCATCACGATCCTGCCATCGCACAAACCCGCCTCGAGCATTGCCAGGGGAACCCGCGTGGTCTTGCCCGCCCCCGGTGAGGCCTGCAATACCGCGCGACCCTGCGCGCGCAATCTGTCCAGCAGTTCGGGAATGGCGTCGTCGATGGGCAGGCGTATCGTCATCCGGCTCTTATCGGCGATCATGCAGGTGGCGTCCAGTTCCTGCACCGCGCGTGTTCTGGTGACACTGGGGCTGCAGGTCCAACCCTGAACGGCCAAGCGACGCACGAATTGACGCAGCTTTCGCTTTGATCGTATTTCCGGCGACCTGCGGTCTGGACAAACACCCCCCGAGCGCGGCAACTATTCCTGCCTCTAGGATCGGGACAAGAATGCAGACAGACAGCCTCAGCGACAGGATTTTGAAGGGCGAGCGCCGGGCGCTGGCTCGCGCGATCACACTGGTGGAAAGCAATCGTGCCGATCATCGTGCACAGGCCAGCGAGCTGTTGGCCCAGCTCGCGGGATCGGGGCGTCAGGCGCTCCGGATCGGTTTGTCGGGTACGCCCGGGGTGGGCAAGTCCACCTTCATCGAAAGCTTTGGCATGATGCTGACGGGGCAGGGGCTGCGTGTCGCGGTTCTGGCAGTCGATCCCAGCTCTGCCCGTTCAGGGGGCTCGATTCTGGGGGACAAAACCCGGATGGAACGCCTGAGCCGCGAGAAGAACGCCTTTATCCGCCCCTCCCCCAGCCAGAGCCATCTCGGGGGCGTTGCCCGACGGACGCGTGAGGCCATCGCCCTATGCGAGGCCGCAGGCTATGACGTGGTGCTGATTGAAACCGTGGGCGTCGGGCAGTCCGAAACGGTGGTGTCCGAATTGTCGGACCTGTTCCTGTTGCTGTTGGCCCCGGCGGGTGGGGACGAATTGCAGGGTGTCAAACGTGGCATCATGGAGATGGCCGATATCATCCTGATCAACAAGGCGGATGGCGACCTGAAGGCCACGGCGACCCGGACATGCGCAGACTATGCCGGTGCGTTGCGATTGCTGCGCAAGCGCCCGCAGGATCCCGAAGGTTTCCCCAAGGCAATGACCGTTTCAGCGGTCGAAGAACAGGGGCTGGAGCAAGCCTGGCACGAGATGCAATTCCTGACCCGGTGGCGCCGCGACAACGGTATCTGGGAAGCCAACCGGGCCGCCCAGGCGCGATACTGGTTCGATCAGGAAGTCCGCCATGCCCTTCTGGCCCGGCTCGACACGCCGCAGGCCAAGGCCGAGATGGAACGCCTGAACGCCGAAGTCTCGGCCGGGCGTCTGAACCCGGCCCGCGCGGCCGAGGAACTGCTTGGCACGCTGAGCTGACGGGGTGAAAGGGGGCAAGGTTTCAAAGGCGGGCGCAAAATGAAAGAATTCGTTCGGTCCGTCTTGACCCTTCCTGCGATTCCCACTACACGCATCCAACCAGTTTTCGGGCGCGACTTCGGGTTGTGCCCCTTGTGATTTGGCCGAGGGCTTTGTGCCCGGCCTCCAGAAACAAAGGAAGAAACCATGTCGCGCCGTTGCGAACTGACCGGAAAAGGCCCGATGACTGGCAACAATGTCAGCCATGCCAAAAACAGAACTCGTCGTCGTTTCCTGCCGAACCTGAATGACGTTACCCTGCAGTCCGAGACCCTGGGCCGCGGCGTGAAGCTGCGCATCTCGGCAGCCGCCCTGCGTTCGGTTGACCACCGCGGTGGTCTGGACGCATTCCTGGCAAAAGCCAAGGATGAAGAACTGTCGGCGAACGCACTGAAAGTGAAGAAGGAAATCGCCAAGGCGCAAGCCACGGCCTAAGCCTTTTCGCGGATTGATTTTCAGGCCCTGCACCTCTTTGGTGCAGGGCTTTTTCGTTTTGAGCCGCCCGCTGCAGCCCGACACTGTTTTCAATTTCGAAATTATTTTCCGCTATTGGTGAATTGCTTCACATACGGAATGCCGAATCTGACCTATCGTCACTGTCATTCATCAGGCGGGGGCCTCACTATGACGTTAAAAAGTTTCTACCTTTTCCTGTTTCTGGCCGCGGTTTTTCGCAAAGCAATTTCGGCTTGTACGCGGATGCAGCGCAGGGTGAATCGTTCCCACACCAGCTTCAATACAAGCAAGGTGAAACGACCGGGAATTGATTACTGAAACCAGCTTCAAGCGCGACCCTTTGGCGCTTGAAGCTACTCTGCCGACTGACCTATACCCGGGTCAGGATGAGACCAGCCATAACACGATTCCTGCCTTATGTTCTGTCCCTGCTTTTGGTTCTGACCGGGCAGGGCCTTGCCGTGTCCCGCGGCATGGACAGGGCCGTGGGTCAGATGGTGTTGTGCACAGGCACCGGTCCGGTCGTTGTCTATATGGACGAAAACGGACAGCCCACCGCGCCACCGCATTACTGCCCGGATTACGCACTGTCCCTGATGGGCGCGGTCGCCGTTGCCCTGCCGCCCATGCCTATGGCGCCAGAGCGGGCGCAGATAGCGCCGCTGCGACATCTGGTCAATCAAATCGCCTTGCCGGTCCCCGGCACCCCGGCGCGCGCGCCGCCTGTACGTGTTTGAAGACGCTACTTTTTCAAACCTACAATACAGGAGAGGCACGATGTCCCTCAAAACTACTCTGTTTGCAACCCTGGCCGCCGTGACCCTGGCCATGCCTGCTTTTGCCGAAGGCACTATCAAAGTTGATGACGCCTATGCCCGGTCGTCGGGAAAGACCGCTAAGGCAGGCGCCGCGTTCATGATGATCCAGAATCTGGGCGATGCGGACGACCGTCTGGTCGGCGTGACGTCGGATGCCGCTGCCCGGGTTGAACTGCATACGCACAAAGTCGACGACAATGGCGTGGCCAAGATGGTGCATGTCGAGGAAGGCTTTGCCATTCCGGCAGGTGAAACCCACATGCTGAAACGTGGCGGCGACCACGTGATGTTCATGGGGCTGACCGAACCGTTCGAGCAGGACGCCATGGTTCCGGTGACGCTGATCTTTGAAAAGGCTGGCGAGGTTGAAATCGAAATCCCGGTCGATCTGGAGCGTCAGGACATGGGCGGGCACGGATCTCATTCGAACTAGGGCAACGCCTGTCTTCGGGCCGCGCTGCGGCCGTCATCCATGCGTCAGGCCGGGCATTGCCCGGCCTGTTGTTTCTGCGGCCGCCACTGGTGCTATTTGTTGATGGTTTTCATACCAACACGGTCACCGGCCTGGCGGAAACGGGATGCCAGCCAGAACATGACCGCGGCAATGGCCAGCGCCGAAAAGGCGATGCCCCATCCCAGCGCAACAAGCGCGACCGCTGGCCAGATCATCAAAACAAGTCCGACCACAAGCGCGACAAAACCCGAAACGCGCATGGAGCCGCGTTGAGGGTCTCTCTCGTGCATTTGCCCAGATGCCGCCAGCGAGCCGATCCCGATGATCAGCGCCCATGCGCCCATCAGGAAAAAGGCCAGTTTGACCGTCCCTTCCGGCCAGATCAGCAGGACAAGCCCGATCAGAAGCGCACCGATTGCAGCGCCGCCCATTACCCCACGACGCCCAACGCCCAAAAGCGTCAGGCCACCATCGAGGATCAGCAGCACACCAACCAGCCGCAGCAGCAACGCGATGCTGCCAGACGGCCAGAACAGTGCTGCAATACCGACAAGCCCAGCCAGTATTCCGCGCAGCAGAAAGGTCCACCACAGGCTGGAAAGCTGCTCTCCAAGCATGTCGCGCCCGGCCATGCTGCCTTCATCCAGAATTTCACCAGTCCGGGGGTCCTGATCCGTCATTTCTTGTCCTCCAGTCGTTTCGGGGGCAGTCTAACCGAATTAAGCGAGTGTTGTCTGTACTTTAACTGTGCGGCGCAAGCAGGTGCCCGACCCATCGCGGAACTGTCTGGGTCGCTTTGCCGACAAGTCTTTCATCAAACCCGGATGCGCCCGGCGACGGTTCCAGATTGATCTCGATCGTCCGAGCGCCCGCCGCTTGTGCCTCGTGCACGAACGCTGCCGCCGGATAAACCTGACCCGAGGTGCCAATGGCGGCAAAAAGCGACGCGCTGGTCAGGTGGTCATAAATCTCGTCCATGAAATAGGGCATCTCTCCAAACCAGACCACATCGGGCCGGGCCGTGGGCCGCGCACAGGCGGGGCAGGATTCCCCAACCGCCATTTCGGGCGGGGCGGTCCAGCGATGGCCACAGGCTGAACACAGCGCGCCCGCCAAAGTTCCGTGCATGTGGATGACATCCTTTGCGCCGCCGGCCTCGTGCAGGCTGTCCACGTTCTGGGTCACGATCACGACGTCCCCGGGCCAGTCCCGTTGGAGCCGGGCCAGTGCCTCATGAGCGGCATTGGGTTGAACTTTGGAGGCCTGAACCCGCCGCGCATTGTAAAACCCTTGAACCAGTGCAGGGTCGCGGGCGAATCCTTCCGGTGTGGCTACATCCTCGATGCGGTGCTGGGCCCATAATCCACCCTCATCGCGAAAGGTGCTCAACCCGCTTTCGGCGGATATTCCGGCCCCGGTCAGAATCACGATCTTTTCCATTTCTCCTCCGCGCGGTACAGCATGGTACATGTCACACCGTATCCTCTTTGTCTGCCTGGGCAATATCTGCCGCTCGCCTGCGGCAGAGGGCGTTTTTCGCGCCCGCGCGCCGCATCACGTAACCGATAGTGCCGGAACCATGGGCTGGCATGCGGGGAAACCGCCCTATGGCCCGATGCAGGCAGCTGCGAAGGTCAGGGGAATCGACTTGGGCGACCTGCGCGCCCGTCAGTTCACCGCTGCCGATTTCGACCGCTTCGACCTGATCCTGGGCATGGACGCCAACATCATCGCGGATATCGAGGATCTGCGCCCCGTCGGCAGTGACACCCCGGTGCGCCTGCTGACCGATTTCGCCCCTGAAGCCGGCGCGGATCATGTGCCTGACCCATATTACACGCGGGATTTCGATGGCGCTCTGGACCTGATCGAAGCGGCGGTCGAGGGGCTTGCCGCCCATCTGGACAGTTAGCCGCCGATCACCCGCAGCGATCCGCTCAGCCAGGGCAGTTTGGCCAAAGCCGGGTCAACGATCTGGTTCTGCATCAGACGCCGTGTCATGCCCGCCACCTCCTGCGGTACCTGATCGGACCAGCCCGTTCGCGCCAGCAATGATATGCTGCGCGAGAAATCCCCGAACGGGGCAGCGTGGGCCTCCAGCCCGTCATGGAACCGCGCGGCGCGCATGAAACCCAGCGGCGTCGTGATCGCCCAACCCAGACCCCGTGCAACCATGGCCATCAGCGCCATGTGCGAGCCGATCTCGAACCGTTCCTCGAACTCCTGCGCGCCGCGCGCCATATGCGCCTCGATCTGCCGGCTGATCAACTGCTCGCGGGCATAGCGCAGATACGGCAGGCTGTTCTGCACAGCCTCCACTCCGCCCGCCCCCTGAGGCGCAACCAGAATGAACGGATCCCGGACCAGAGGGTACTCGACCACCCCCTCCAGCACTTCTCCGCTATGGGCGGTGACGGCCATATGCAGGCGTTGTTCGGCCAAGGCCTCGAACAGATCGAGGCTCGACAAGGTGATCAGCTTGAAATTCGATCGGGTCAGACTGTCTGCCAGCAACGTGGCCAGCCGCGGGGTCAGATCATTGTCGAAGTCGTCGATCAGCCCGATGGACAAAGTGGTCAGATGCCCCAGATCCATGACTGACAATTCGCTTTGTGCCATTTGCAGCTCGGCCAGAACCGCCTCGGCGCGCACCAGAAAGCTGCGCCCGGCCTGTGTCAGGCGCATCGGTCGGCGCCCGTGATCGACCAGTTCGGTGCCCAGAGCCTTTTCCAGATTGCGCAACTGTTGGGAAACGGATGGCTGGCTGAGCCCCGTGATCTCGGCGGCCTGTGCCACCGATCCCGTCCGCGCCAAAGCCTCGAACACCTCAAGGCCCCGCAGGGTCAGCCCTTTCATCACCATAAGATACACCTTTCGCTGCGCCTTTCTGGGGCGCAGCGTGGATCAGGTCAAGGTTTCAGAAGGGCTTAGCTGCAGATCGCCTGTGCCATCTGGCCAAAGTTCTGATACCGGTCCCACAGCGCATCATCGCGCGCGGTCTGCGACATCTTTAACTGTTGCGCCTGATGGGGGTCAGTGAACCACTTGGCCACGGTTTTCTGATCGCTATGGGTAAGCGCCTGATCTGCTACGCGCTGGATGCAACTGCACCGATCCCGCGTCGCTGCTGACCGATCCGACGCCAGACACGCCCGCTTGATCTGCGCCGCGTCCGCAACCGGAGCCACAGCCGTCAGCGATGCCGCACAAAATGCGATTAAGAGTAACTGTTTCATGCTCATGCCTCGTTTTTGCCTGCCCGGAGGGATCTTGCGCCCCTCTCGGCCTGCGGCGAAGTATGAATCAAACTGGAGTTTGGATCAACGGACAAGATGCTGTTGATCAGGAATGTTGCCTCTTTTCTCTTCAGCGTCAGCCTCGCGGTTTCAACGGCATATGTATCCTGATCGACCAGGCTGCGAAAGAACAGATCATCCGGGTTCTGGCCGCTGGTGGATGGTGCCAGCAGCAGGCTTTCGGAAATTGCTCCGTTGGCGTTAATGACATTATGTGTCTCAAGCAGCAGATGATGGTAAATTGCACTGTTTTCTCTGCACAATGTTGCAATGCTCGCATCAACAAGGCTGATGGCTGGAACAAACACTTCGTTCTCTGCACAAAGGATTTCAGCCAAAGGGTGCGTAACCAGCATTCTGTGTTGCTGTGACACTTTCAAAGGCGCGAAATTCGAAAGCGTTCCCTCGGGAATTTCGACCATTCTGAAACGTCCGGCTGTGATGACAGCCTGTTCGCCCGTCCAGATGACGGGTAGATAGCCATTGTCACGGGTCCAAATCTCATCACCCGGCTTCAGCATTTCGATGGGGCGGTATCCGGATTTGGTTTCGATCAGTGTCCCACGGCAGTAGCAAATGGGGCTGACATATGCGTTTGATGCGAAGCTTGGGCCTTCTTGTGTACTGACGACCGTCAGAGGGACTCCGGCTGGTGGAAACTGTCCGGGTCCGCCGATGAATGCGATGCCCTCGACGGTTCCATATGCCGGTGATGAGTTGTTCACGTTGAACGCAACCGCCTGCCACGTGGTTGTCCCGTCTGTCAAAGTAATACCATATTCGGCTTCAACACGCGTGCCGCTGGCGAAAAGCGTAACATCGATTGTCTGATCGCCGTTTAACCGCTGATTGCCATCATTGTCGGAAAAGTTGGTGTCCGATCCGGCATCCGTGATGAAAACTTCGGTCGCAGTGCGCGAATTGATTGTAATCGTCTCGCCAATAAGATGTATCCCCGTGCCCTGATTGATCCCGTCCAGACCCTGCGCCACAGAGACGGACAATTGACCTTCACCCAACACAAAGATCGAATAATCGGCCAAGTCTTCCCTGCTTTCTGTTTTTGAAACGGCCAGATGATGCGATCATCTTAACTATTCGCTGATTTCGGGTAAATGCCGCTGAACAGAAAGGCGCGGGTGGGACCTTTTTTGCAACGCTTCAACGCTTGACGAGGGGCAAAACTCCCGACATATCCCACTCCATGACAGACCTCGCTCATATCCGCAATTTCTCCATCGTCGCGCATATCGACCATGGCAAATCCACCCTTGCTGACCGGCTCATCCAAGAGACCGGAACGGTCAAGGATCGCGACATGAAGGAACAGCTGCTCGACAGCATGGATATCGAGCGCGAACGCGGCATCACCATCAAGGCCAACACCGTCCGCATCGACTATACCGCCGACAATGGCGAACAGTATGTGCTGAACCTGATCGACACCCCCGGCCACGTGGATTTCGCCTACGAAGTCTCGCGGTCCATGCGCGCGGTCGAGGGTTCGCTGCTGGTGGTCGACTCGACCCAAGGGGTCGAGGCGCAGACATTGGCGAACGTGTATCAGGCCATCGACGCGGATCATGAGATCGTGCCGGTGCTGAACAAGATCGACCTGCCCGCGTCCGACTGTGACCGCGTGGCCGAACAGATCGAAGATGTGATCGGCATCGACGCGACCGATGCCATTCAGGTTTCCGCCAAAACGGGGCAGGGCATCCACGAAACTCTGGAAGCAATCGTACAGCACCTGCCCGCACCGAAGGGCAATCTGGACGCGCCTCTCAAGGCGATGCTGGTGGATTCGTGGTACGACGCCTATCTGGGCGTCATCGTTCTGGTCCGCATCATGGACGGAACGCTGAAAAAGGGCATGCGGGTGAAGTTCATGTCGAATGGCACCCTGCACCATGTCGACCGTGTCGGCGTCTTCCGGCCTGAGATGGAGATGGTTGACAGCCTTGGCCCCGGTGAGATCGGCTTCCTCACCGCATCCATCAAACAGGTCCGCGACACCCGCGTCGGTGACACCATCACCAATGACCGCAACGGCACCGAAGAGGCCCTTCCGGGCTTCAAACCCGCGCAGCCGGTGGTTTTCTGTGGTCTTTTCCCGGTGGACTCGGCCGAATTCGAAGACCTGCGGGATGCGATCGACAAACTGGCGCTCAACGATGCCAGCTTCAGCTTTGAAATGGAAACTTCGGCCGCACTCGGCTTTGGCTTCCGCTGCGGCTTCCTTGGCCTCTTGCACCTCGAGGTCATCCGCGACCGCATCGAACGCGAATACGATATCGAGCTCATCACCACCGCGCCGTCGGTGATCTATCACGTCTACATGAAAGACGGCGAGATGATCGAGCTGCACAACCCCGCCGACATGCCCGACCCCTCGAAGGTCGACCATATCGAGGAGCCGCGCATCAAGGCGACCATTCTGGTGCCAGACGAATACCTCGGCGACGTGCTGAAACTCTGCCAGGACCGCCGCGGCATCCAGCTGGACCTGACCTATGCAGGCAGCCGCGCCATGGTCGTCTATGACCTGCCGCTGAACGAGGTTGTCTTTGACTTCTACGACCGCCTGAAATCGGTGACCAAGGGCTATGCTTCGTTCGACTACCAGATGACCGGCTATACCGAGGACAATCTGGTCAAGATGTCGGTGCTGGTGAATGACGAACCGGTTGACGCGCTGTCAACCATGGTTCACCGCGACCGGGCCGAGATGCGGGGCCGGGCGATGTGCGAAAAGCTCAAGGACCTGATCCCGCGCCACATGTTCAAAATCCCGATCCAGGCCGCCATCGGAGGCAAGGTCATCGCCCGCGAGACCCTGTCCGCCCTGCGCAAGGACGTGACCGCCAAATGCTACGGAGGCGACGCCACGCGGAAACGCAAATTGCTGGACAAGCAGAAGGCGGGTAAGAAAAAGATGCGCCAGTTCGGGAAGGTCGATATCCCGCAGGAGGCGTTTATTTCGGCGTTGAAGATGGATAGTTAGGTGCGCGTTAGCTTTTTTAGCAACGCAGTAAATACTTTGTCTGGTCCGGTAGCTTCTTTGGCCTCAACTGACAGAACCTTGATTCCTGGTGTCGCTATTTCGTCTAACCAACTTGTTTCCGATGTAACGGATCCATCGGTAAATTCGTACTCTTCACTATCTTTGGAGTATGGAGAAGTGGCGGCTTCTATATAGTAAAGGCTTGCCTTCTCAGCGGGAACGCCAAACGCGATTGTCAAATTCTCAATTTTGCCTTGTGTGGCAGGAGAATACTCCATGTAGTCCCAACCTTCGGTCGCGATTTTTGTAAACTGATCTTTAATTAGTTCGCGTTGAATTAGAGTAATCGTCTTAGTGTCGCCCGGTAGCAGACACTTTTTAAACATAATAACAAGTACTTTGAAGCCTTTACTTAAGTCACTCGGTTTGGCTGGAAGAACCACAAGAGGAAGTTTGTTGTCAAATTCATCGCGTGCGATGATGTCAGCATACATCGCAAATTCCGCTTCGTTCTCGTATTCGCTAATTACAACTCCAAGGCAATCAATCCCTTCTTCAGGAACTTTGTAGATCATTTTTTGATAAAATGTATCGAACCCATTCTTATATGCTGGATCGGATTCCGAGCATTGACTGTTGAGCTCAACGTAGACTTTGGCATCTAGGTCTAGCTTATTGTTTCTCCTCAATTTTAGAAGGTCTGCACAGGCAGCTGTCATCTGTTCGTACGTGAAAGGGATCAGCGTTTTTTCGCTCCATTCCCGTTTTTCGTCCATGCCACGGATTTTGTCCATGATTTCAGTGGTTTTCGAGTAGGTTAGATCGGAAATTTCCAAATGCCTTTTTTCGGACAGCAGCATTTCATTGATAGCTGTGTCAAAGCTCAACATGTCAAAGTCGGAAGGTAACTGAATGACGTTCTCTTCTGGCAATTCTCTTAGCGAGGCAGAGATATTCGCGTTAATTGCGGCGGATATTACTTTTCCAACGTATTGGCTAAGCTTCCAATCTGAAGTCTCGCGAAAGGGCTTGTTGGGGTAGTCTTTTCGAAAGCTAAGACCCATAACTCGGTTTGGATCGTAGTTTTCAACCAGTTTGGAAGTAGGGAAATTTTCGAACAACCCGCCGTCAGCTTTGTCAGCATTAACAGTATCGTTGTGGTTCCTAAAAATAATCGGAATCGCACAACTGTCGACGACTGTTTGTACGCCCTCTTTTAGTGACTTGCCTTCAATGCTGAAGAAATCCACTTCTTGGTTATGTATGTCAGTTACGGTTACCTTTAGTGGATATTTGAGTGAAATCGTTTCTTTGTCATCCTTGATACCAGCGAGGCTGAAAATTTCATAAACTACCTCTTTTATCACGCTGTCCCGCAAGACGGTTGATCCAGAGATTGTCTTCCAGAAAACATCTGCCTTTGAGGGGGGCTTTAGTTGCGCGAGCCGTCGGCGCATGTTTTCTTGTTTGAAGTGCTCCCTGACTCTGTCTGCAGGAAGCCCCAAAGCGAGTACCAATCCTGCAATTGAGCCTGCCGATGACCCGGAAACCTCCGAGAAACTTAATTGACCGTCGTCAGTCAGTTTTTGAACTCCGTGAACCGCAGACAAAAGTGTCAACAGTTTAGCGCCGCCACCTTGCAGTACGATTTTCATCTCAATCATGCTAAAATAAACCTTTTGTAATATACCTTGCCTTAGTATCGTTGCTGCACCATCTATGCTAAGTCAATGACAATCATGGAGAAAAAAATGCTTGTTAAGTTGTTGAATATTATCGCATCCCAGACGAATGCGGCTAAATTGAATGGTATCTCTAAAATCGTTTGAAGTTTGACGGGAGAAGTTTGACGGGAAAGGTAAATGGAAAGCCCGCAAGCATCGGGCGGGCCTCAACGTGACTTCTGTCGTCACAAAACCCAATGCTCCTGCATGGTCACGCCGATTGGCCGATGTGAACATACGCCCCAACTAAGTCGGGCTTCACTCCAACCATTTGCCACTGTGACCCACCTCACAGCCTCGACACCGCCCCCCTGCTAATGTTGACGCGCCGGCAACCTCGGCAGGAGGCCCCTATGTCAACATCCATGATCCCCCTCATCGCCCTCGGGTCGGCGGGTCTTTATTCCGTTGCCATGATCTCGATGAAATTCTGGTGGAAACTCCCCGGTGTTGGTCTGACCCTTCTGATCGTCGCTACATTGCTGGCCGCCGCAACGCTGGAACTCGCCGCGCTGCGCAACGAACGGTTGGGCATCATCTATACCGGCATTCTGGGGGCCGAGGTCGTGCTGATCGCCATCGCCTCGTATTTCCTGTTTGGCGAGAACTTTTCCTATCGCGAGGGGATTGGCATCGCGCTGGTCATTGTCGGGACAGCTCTGGCCTGGGCCTGAAGCCCCATTCTAAGCCGCCGCTGAACCAATCATGAAGTTTCCCTTAAGTAAGTTGTAACCCGCCCGGGCGCTCCCAATCTGTTTACCAGACAGAAGGAGAGAGCCCATGACCAGATACATGACTGCCGGAGCAGCCGCTTTGGCCACGACCCTCGCCCTTGGAACGGCCGCGCTGGCCGATACCACGCCCGACCTGCGCGGCACCTGGCTGGGGTCCTACACGACCGTCCAGCCCAGCCATTACTACAAAGGCGATCAGCCCCGGTTCAATCAGGCCGAATGGATGCTGGATGTGCAGCTTCAGGACGGCAACGTTTTCTGGGGGCACAGCAAATGGCGTCGCGATGGCGATACCGACTGGAATGAATACGAGGCCACCGGCACCATCAGCCTCGATGGGGCGGGCAGCATCGGCATCGTCGAAACCTCACCTCTGCTGATCGGCGCGAATGCGTTGATCGATGCGCGGTACGAAGATGGCAAGATCTTTGCCGATTTCCGTAGCCTGCGGAACGGAACGACCTACAGCACCGTTCTGGAACGTCAGGTGAACTGAAGCGTGTCCGGCCCGGGCGATTGTAGGGGGTAAGTATCGCTGCTGCAATTTTGACTGCGGCGGAGGTTAGTAGGTTGCCACGCGCGGGTCGGACCGCTTCTCAAAAACGGAACAATCGTCTCCACAGCGAGGAGACGGGCCGGGCGGCCAGTTCACCGCCTGCGACAGGATCCAGACCACCCCGCGCAAGAATGCGGCGTTCCTCGGCACGGGTCATCTGGATCTCGCGAACCTTCAGCGCGGCTTCGCGCGCGGTGACATAGCTGCCGTCCGGTCCCGGTTCCATTCCGGGGATGTTGCGTCCCCGCGACCACATCCCGCGAATGCCCGACAGCGGATGTTTCCACCCGATTTCGTCATCATCCTGCAAATGCCAGATCCGCTTCGCTTCGGCGACCGAGACCAGAGCGGCCAGCGGTTTACCGTGCCGGGTCAGTATGATCACTTCTCGCGGGTCCTGTGCGCGGGTGACCAGAGCGCCCAAATGGGCGCGCGCATGGGAAATGGTGCAACGCATCGGCGAATCTCCGTATGTACGATTCGAAAGATTGGTGGTCCGAAAGTTGTACAAATCCTTCGATTCTCAACTAATGGCGCGTACGGTGGCCTTTGCGCCCGCAGCATTGGGCCAAAAACCGGGCTCAGGTTCAGGCCTGAAAATGTCCCGGGACAAACATGCGTGGAGTCGAAACTTCTCGGATTATCCACAAAGATTTCCCGGCAGATACCAACAGTTTATCCCCGTCTAATTTTCATGCTGCGGTGCTATTTTCTTGTCAGATACAAGGCATGCTGCAACAGTCTGAACACCACACAGGTTTTTCGGAACCGAAGGTGGGACGCAAAGGCCCGGGGGTCTTGGCAGAGAGACTGGATCTTAGGATTTGCGTTGAACTGCAATGGCTTACCGGTGGGTGATCAGCCGAGTGAGGGCTTCATGCCCAAGTCGGATGGTTACCTTCTCAGAAGGCCGATGCATGCTGTGATGTCTCTTCGGGGACAATGCAGTCGCTGCAGTCTCTCAGGGGGCTGTAGCAACTGGATCGGGTGCTCTTCGGAGCGCATCGACCCGGTAAGGCGTCAGGAGTGTCCGAAAGGATGCATGCAAAGACCGCGTCTGCGCACCTGGCGCCTTTTCCTTTGCCGGATTTCGGTTTCATACAGGCTACCACTCACCCCTGCCGAAAGGGACCGGGGCTCTTCTGCGTGTGCGAAAGAGCCCCGATTTAGCGTCAGATGATGCAATGCCGCGTCTATGCACCTGTAAGGGCAAGCTACCGCGGCATGCCGTGTCTTTCAACTATATATTGAGAGAAAGCCCGCGTGCGGCGCAAAATAAAGTGTATTACAGGCTTTCCTGCACGTCGGTTGCTGCGCCTTGGATGGCATCTCCGGCTTTTTCGATATCCTTGCCGGCGCCTTTGGCGGTTTCGCAGGCAGTCAGTGCAAACAGGCTCAGGCCCATCAGAATTACGCGGATCATGTTCGTCTCCTTGGTGCTCGATTGTTTTTCGGTAGCACCTTTTAGCAGCCGGAGCCAGTTCCTAGGTCCGGTCGTCGCTGCAGAAGAGCTCGTAAACGACTTCGAGCATGCGGCGGGGACGATCATCCGCCAGACGATAATAGATGGCTTTGCCTTCCCTGCGAGGTATCACCAACCCTTCAAGTCGCAGACGGGAAAGTTGCTGTGATACAGCGGCTTGTCTGGCGGACAGCAATTCTTCCAGTTCGGTGACGGATTTTTCACCGGACACCAGATGGCAGAGGATCATCAATCTGCCTTCGTGGCTTATTGCCTTGAGAAAATTGGAAGCGCGTGTCGCGTTGGTGACCATGCGGTCAAAATCTTCTTTTGACATGTCATTGGACAGCTGAGGAAGTGCCATCGATTGAGTTCCTTGCAAACCCGTTGGCCGGGTGTTGTTTCCGTTACGTAAAGAGACGTGAGTGTGAGACCCTTCACTACATGTTTCGTACATTCATTTCTATATGTATGAATCAAAATAGCGTGATGTATGAAAGGGGAATTCGGATTGAACGTTCCCGCAACGCGAGGGGGCAGATGATTCACTTTAAGGCGATCTGCGGATCGTTGCCGGAAACAACAGATGGTTCGCCTTGACGATTGATGATGATCGCTATTCGGTCAGCGTTCTCACTTGCCCCCCTTGCAGCCCCCCTTAGCCGACACTAAGACTCAGATAACACTTGTTGGGATATTGTCCCGATCCATAGCTAAACAGGCAGGTTACGAATGTTCGATCCCGTAGAAACCTACATGAATACACTTGTTCCCATGGTCGTTGAGCAGACCAGCCGGGGCGAGCGCGCCTATGATATTTTCTCCCGCCTGCTGAAAGAGCGGATCATATTCATCAACGGACCGATTCATGATGGGATGAGCCATCTTGTTGTGGCGCAATTGCTGCACCTCGAGGCGGAAAACCCCAACAAGGAAATCTCGATCTACATCAACTCGCCGGGCGGGGTGGTGACCAGCGGTTTGTCGATTTACGACACAATGCAATACATCAAGCCAAAATGTTCCACATTGGTGATCGGTCAGGCGGCTTCAATGGGCTCGGTCCTTTTGGCCGGGGGCGAGAAGGGAATGCGCTTTTCACTGCCCAACAGCCGCATCATGGTGCACCAGCCCAGTGGCGGATATCAGGGTCAGGCCAGCGACATCATGATTCACGCGGCCGAGACGCAAAAGCTGAAGGATCGCCTGTATGACATCTACGTACGTCATACGGGGCAGACGAAAAAGGCGGTCGAAAAAGCGCTGGATCGTGACAATTTCATGAGCCCGGAAGAGGCCAAGGAATGGGGTCACATCGACGAGATTGTCGAAAACCGAGCGAAAATGGACACGGAAGAGGCCTGAGGCCGATACCTCGCGTCACCGGCGCGGGGGTCATTTTGAGATTGTAGCCGCCAGAGTGCTGGCCTAAGCTGCACACACAGGTGTAAGCGCCCCCGAAAAGGGGCGCAGGGACGAAGCCCGAAAGGTAGATCATGGCGACGAATTCAGGCGGCGATGGAAAAAACACGCTCTACTGCAGCTTCTGTGGCAAAAGCCAGCATGAAGTCCGTAAGCTGATCGCAGGCCCCACAGTTTTCATCTGTGATGAATGTGTTGAGCTGTGCATGGACATCATCCGCGAAGAGACCAAGGCCAGCGGGCTGAAGTCATCTGACGGTGTTCCGACGCCCAAGGATATCTGCGAAGTACTGGACGATTATGTAATCGGTCAGGCCACGGCAAAGCGGGTTCTGTCGGTGGCCGTTCACAACCATTACAAGCGTTTGAACCACGCTCAGAAAGCGGGCAGCGATATCGAGCTGGCAAAGTCGAATATCCTGCTGATCGGTCCGACCGGTTGCGGTAAGACGCTGCTGGCGCAAACGCTGGCGCGTATTCTGGATGTGCCGTTTACCATGGCCGACGCGACGACCCTGACCGAAGCCGGCTATGTGGGTGAGGATGTCGAAAACATCATCCTCAAGCTGTTGCAGGCGAGTGAGTACAACGTCGAACGCGCGCAGCGCGGCATCGTCTATATCGATGAGGTCGACAAGATTACCCGCAAATCCGAAAACCCTTCGATCACGCGTGACGTGTCGGGTGAGGGCGTGCAGCAGGCCTTGCTGAAACTGATGGAAGGGACAGTGGCCAGCGTCCCTCCACAGGGTGGCCGCAAGCATCCCCAGCAGGAATTCCTGCAAGTTGATACGACGAACATTCTGTTCATCTGTGGCGGCGCGTTCGCGGGTCTGGACAAGATCATCGCGCAGCGTGGCAAAGGCTCGGCCATGGGCTTTGGTGCCGATGTGCGCGACAATGACGACCGCGGTGTGGGTGAGATATTCAAGGATCTGGAGCCCGAGGATCTGCTGAAATTCGGGCTGATCCCGGAATTCGTCGGTCGTCTGCCGGTTCTGGCGACGCTTGAGGATTTGGATGAAGACGCGCTGGTGACCATCCTGACCAAACCCAAGAACGCATTGGTCAAGCAATACCAGCGTTTGTTCGAACTGGAAGATGTTGAACTGGCCTTTACGGATGATGCCTTGAAGGCAATCGCAAAAAAGGCCATCGAGCGCAAAACCGGTGCGCGCGGTCTGCGGTCTATTCTCGAGGATATTCTGCTGGACACCATGTTCGAACTGCCGGGCATGAAAAATGTCAGCGAGGTTGTGGTGAACGAAGAGGCGGTGATGTCCGACGCGCAGCCGCTGTTCATCTATGCCGATGCGGCCAAGGAATCGGCCTCGGCGGGCTGAGGCCGGGCTATTTGCCGCGACGGTGGGACTTCACTTGAACCGGTTCAGGGGGCTCTGCCCCCGCTGCCCTTCGGGCATCCCCCCGGAATATTTTTAGCCAGATGAAGCTGTGGATCCGTCGCTCGCACATGGGTGTCGGCGCAGTTAGGCGGCGGAAGCTTTAGCAAGTTTTCGAACCACAAAGGTGACGAATTATGGCAGTGAAGCGCATTTCTTCGGGCGGTGAGTTCGAAGCCAAGGTCGGGTACTGCCGTGCGGTGGTCGCGGGCGGATGGGTTCACGTCGCCGGGACCGTCGGGCAGGGCGAGGACGTGGTGGCGCAATGCCGGTCTGCGCTGGACATCATCGGCAAAGCGCTGTCTGAGGCGGGCGCAGGCTTTGACGATGTGGTTCGGGTCACATACATGCTGCCCGATCGCAACGAGTTCGAGCCGTGCTGGCCGATCCTGGCCGAAACTTTTGGCACCAATCCTCCGGCAGCGACAATGATTGAATGCGGTTTGATTGATCCGAAATACAGGATCGAGATCGAAGTGACCGCCTTTCTGCCGGAGTGACGCAGGTGGTATCAGGGCACTGGACCTTGGCGGGCCTTTGGTCCATACCTTTCTTCGACGAAATGCCGGAGGTACCCGATGGGAATCCTGAACAGTCTTTTGCGAGCCGTGACCTGGTGGAATGGGTCAACTTTGAACACTCAGATCTACACTGCACGCAAGGGCGTGAAAGTGGGCGAAGACAATGAAGGCAACGTGTTCTATCGCAATGCCGATGACAGCAAGCGTTGGGTTATCTTCAATGGCGAGGCCGAAGCCAGCCGGGTTGATCCTGAATGGCATGGTTGGTTGCATCGCACTTGGGACGAACCTCCGACAGATAAACCGCTGCCGCATAAATCCTGGGAAAAACCACATCAGGAAAACCTGACTGGCACCGCGCTGGCCTATGCTCCTGCCGGATCTCTGCGTCGCGCGGAACCGGTTGAACGTAAGGACTATGAGGCCTGGAGCCCGGAATAAACGAGGCGAAAATGTCGACCCATAACTGGACCGAAGTTCTTGTCGGCGGCGTCGTTTTGGCCGGTGCTGTGGCATTTGGTGTCTATGCCAGCCAATCGACGGGCTTGTCGCAAGGGGCTGCTGGATATGAACTGGGTGCGTCTTTCAGATCTCTGGAGGGGGTGGGTGTCGGCACGGATGTTCGCCTTGCCGGCGTCAAGATCGGAACCGTAACGGGCGTCACCCTGAACCCTGAAACCTACCGCGCAGACACGACTTTCACGATTGCGGACGGGATTCTGGTGCCGGACGACAGTGCCATTGTCATTTCCTCAGAAGGTCTGCTGGGGGGCAATTTCGTCGAGGTGATGCCCGGTGGGTCGCCATTCTACTTTGATCCCGGCGATGAGATCGAGGATACGCAGGGCGCGGTCAGCCTGATTTCTCTTCTGGTCAAGTTCGTAGCCGGAGACGGCAGCGAATGATACGCGCCGCGTTTCTTGCCTTGTTGCTGGCCGCCACTGGTGCGGCTGCGCAGCAGAAAGTTCAATCTGGACCCGGGGCAATGTTGCGGGGCCTCGACAAGGTCAACGGCCAGACCGTCGATGTTGAATTGAAAACCGGCGAGACGGCAGCGGTATTTGGGCTGGATGTTGCCTTGGGAGATTGCCGTTTTCCCGTTGACAATCCAACGGGTGACGCGTTCGCCTATCTGACCATCTGGGAGAGCGGGAAGGCGGATCAGCTGTTTGACGGTTGGATGATCGCAACCTCCCCCGCGTTGAACGCGCTGGATCACGCGCGTTATGACGTTTGGGTCATACGGTGTATCACACCTGCCGCCGACTGATTCAGCGGTGCCGTGAAATCGGCGCTGTGGTTCAAGGCCTCTTCCAGCTCTTTCTTGTAGGCGCCGCGCGGAATTTCGATTGCGCCCAAAGAGGCCAGATGCGCGGTCAGAAACTGCGTGTCAAACAGACGGAATCCGGTTTGCCTCAGGCGGTCCACAAGATAGGCAAGGGCGATTTTCGAGGCGTCTTTGCGTCTTGAAAACATGCTTTCGCCGAAGAATGCTGCGCCCAGGGTCACGCCATAGACGCCCCCCACCAGCGTGTTGTTTTCCCAGACTTCCAGTGAATGCGCATGCCCGGTTTGGTGCAACTGACGGTACAGGTCATGAAGTTCGGCGTTGATCCAGGTATCTGCCCTGTCGGCACACCCGTCGACGACGCCGGAAAAGTCCTGGTCGATCGAGATATCGAACCCGCAGTTTCGGATACGGCGCGCCAGGCTTCGGGAAATGTGGAATCCGTCCAGTGGAAAGACGCCGCGAAACTTGGGATCGACCCAAAACAGCTCGGGGTCATCGCGATGCTCGGCCATCGGAAAGATACCGATGGAATAGCCATGCAACAAAAGTTCGGGGGACAGGCTCATGTCAGGTATGAGGCAACCGGAGGGCAGGGGCCCTCCGGTCCTTGGTGACTATTGTTCCATGTTCTCCGCAAGCCAGCGCTCCAGCCAGTGGATGTTGTAGTCGCCGCTGCGCAGATCGGGTTCCTGCAACAGTGCGTGGAACAGAGGGACCGTGGTATCGATACCGTCGACAATCAATTCCCCCAGTGCGCGTTCCAGTCGGGCCAGCGCTTCGGCCCGGTCACGGCCCTGCACGATCAGCTTGGCGATCAGAGAGTCATAATAGGGTGGAATCGAATACCCGTCATAGAGAGCCGAGTCCATTCGAACGCCAAGGCCCCCCGGCGCGTGGTACGCGGTGATCTTGCCGGGGCAGGGCGAGAAATTTGGCAGCTTTTCGGCGTTGATCCGAACCTCGATGGCGTGGCCGTTGATTTCCAGATCGTCCTGACCGAACGACATCGGCTCACCCGCTGCGACAAGGATTTGTTCGCGCACCAGATCGACGCCAAAGATACCTTCGGTGACTGGGTGTTCCACCTGAAGTCGAGTGTTCATTTCGATGAAATAGAACTCGCCATTTTCGTAGAGGAACTCGATGGTGCCGGCACCGATATAGTTGATTTTCGCGACCGCATCCGCGCAGATCTTTCCGATCCTGGCGCGTTCTTCGGGTGTTATGCAGGGGCCGGGGGCCTCTTCGAACACCTTCTGGTGGCGCCGCTGAAGCGAACAATCCCGTTCGCCCAGATGAACAGCCTTGCCTTTACCGTCGCCAAACACCTGAATTTCGATATGGCGCGGCGTGGTCAGGTATTTCTCGATATAGACTTCGTCATTGCCAAAAGCGGCCTTGCCCTCGGCCCGCGCAGTCATGAAGGCGCTTTCCATTTCGTCAGCGTTCATCGCAACTTTCATGCCGCGACCACCGCCGCCTGCGGTAGCCTTGATGATGACCGGATAGCCGAATTCCTCACCGATCTTCTTGGCCGTCGCAAGATCCGGCACGCCGCCGTCTGATCCCGGCACGCAAGGCACGCCCAGAGCCTTCATCGTGTCCTTGGCCGTAATCTTGTCGCCCATGACGCGGATGTGTTCCGCGGTGGGGCCGATGAACGTGATGCCGTGATCTTCGACGATCTGCACGAACTCGGCATTCTCGGACAGGAAGCCATAGCCAGGGTGGATCGCCTGCGCACCGGTGATTTCACAGGCCGAAATGATCGCGGGCACGGACAGGTAGCTTTGGGGGCTGGGCGGGGGGCCGATGCAGACCGATTCGTCCGCCATGCGCACATGCATTGCGTCGCTGTCCGCGGTGGAGTGGACGGCTACCGTCTTAATCCCCATCTCGCGGGCGGCGCGGATGACGCGCAGGGCGATCTCGCCTCGGTTGGCAATCAGGATCTTGTCGAACATGGGCCCGCCTTACTCGATGATGACCAGAGGTGTACCGAATTCCACAGCGTCGCCATCGCCGACCAGAACACGCTTGATCGTGCCCGATTTGGGCGCGTGGATGTGGTTCATGGTCTTCATCGCTTCGACGATCAGCAGCGTGTCGCCTTCGGACACGGAAGCGCCGACCGAGATAAACGCGGGCGCGCCGGGCTCGGGCTGCATGTAGACGGTTCCAACCATGGGTGAGGTCACCGCGCCAGGGTGGCTGGCCGGATCTTCCTGAGCAGCCGGGGCTTCGGCCACGGCAGGCGCAGCCGCAGCAGCAGCGGCAGGAGCTGGTGCTGCCGCAGGGACGGCAACCTGAACTGGTGCGGCTGCGGCCTGTGTCATGCGGCTTACGCGCACGTTCAGGCTGTCCTCCTCGCCATATTCGCGCTTGACCTGCAATTCGGTCAGGTCATTGTCACGCAGCAACTCGGCCAGAGCCTTGATGAATGCCACATCCGCTTCGTGTTTGGTGTCTGTCATGAGTGTCCTCGACGGTTCCCCTTTGGCCCGTCTGTTTCTTGCGGGCTCTGATCAAATTACGCAGGGTTATAGGCTAAGCGGCGGTGCATGAAAAGCGCCGACTCGCACCATCACAGGCGGGAATCCCGTATAATTTAAAGGGGCGGACAGGTTACAGAGGCATCCCTGACAATTTGGCGACAAGCTCGGACAGTTTGCGGGCGCCGAATTTCTCAAGCAGTCGGGCGCGATAGGCTTCGATTGTGCGGTAACTCAGGCCCAGTTCGGCACCGATTTCCTTGGCGGACAGGCCACGGCAGGACAGGATCGCCACTTCGCGTTCTCGAACGGTCAATTCGACAAGGGGACGTTCTTCCGAGATGTCGGAAAAGCTCCAGATTCCATGGCGGAACGGGTCATCGGGCGTCAAAGAGCGGCCACGTGCGCGGCACCAGAACAGATCGCCATTGCGCCGCCGCATGACGCGTTCATCCGTGTAGTACCCGGTGTCTCGCATCACTTGCAGGCTGCGTTCCCCGATCCTCTCCCAATCCGCGACCGAGGGATAGAGATGCAACAGCGGCATGTTGCGGTAATCGGCCTCTTCCCCGCCGAAAGTGCGGGCGAATTGCAGATTGCAGCGTCTGATGATCCGGTTTTCCAGTTCAACAAGCCCGATCGGTGCATATTCAAAGGCGGGGTCACTCATCTGCTTATCGTGCCGGGAAACCACGCGGAATTGAAGGGGAGATGCGGTTTCTTGTGGCCATTGATGCGCATTGGCGGCTGTCGCCTTTGTTAAGGTTGTAAACATGGTTTGATAATATCTCGGTAAACCAACGAAACCCATGATATGTTCTGAAAAAAGAGGCTGAATCCTGGTCAGGAGAATACGATCATGCGTGATATGTTGACGGGAAGCCGTATTCGGGAAAGACGGCAGATTGCCGGGCTTCGGCAGGCGGAACTTGCCCGCCTTGCCGGGATATCCGCGTCCTACTTGAATTTGATCGAACATAACCGCCGCCGGATCGGTGGCAAATTGCTGGTGGATATAGCGTCTGCGCTTTCCGTCGAACCCTCTGTCCTGACACAGGGGATCGAGGCAACCCTTGTGTCGGCCCTGCGGGAGGCGGCGGATGACGCCGTCGGGCAGCAGGCCGAAGTGGACGGGCTGGAGGAATTTGCCGGGCGCTTTCCCGGATGGGCCGGAGTTCTTACGCAGATGCACCGCCGGGTTGTTTCGCTTGAGCGGAATGTCGAGATATTGTCGGACCGGCTGACTCATGACCCGCATCTTGCGGCATCAATGCACGAAGTGCTGTCAACGGCGGCGGCGATTCGTTCAACAGCGGCAATTCTTGCAGACACAGAGGACATCGAGGCAGAGTGGCGAGAGCGGTTTCACAAAAACCTGCACCAGGATGCAGAGCGGCTGGCCGGCAGTTCAAAGGCACTTGTAACCTTTCTGGACGAAAGCGACTCGTCAATTGATCCGCGCGGTGTTCCGCTTGAAGAGGTCGAAGCGTTCTTCGAATCCCGCAGGTACAGTTTTCCGGAATTGGAACAGGGCGAGGACGTGGATGCCGTTGATCTGAGCAGTCTCAACACGTCGGCTGCCCGAACTGTGGCGCGTGAAGTTCTGAAGATGTATCGCGATGATGCAATCGCATTGCCGCTGGATGCGCTTCGATCGAGCCTGCAAAAAGGCGACACGGATCCCATCGCGTTGGCTTATCGCTTTTCCGTGGACGTCGCCACCGTTCTGCGTCGATTGGCGTTCATACCCGATGACGTGTTGCCGCAGCCGGTTGGCATGGTGCTGTGCGATGCATCCGGCAGCATATTGTTCATCAAGCCGATTCCGGGCTTTGCTTTGGCGCGGCATGGTGAGGTTTGCCCGCTGTGGCCGTTGTTCACGGCTTTGAGCCGCCCACTTGTTCCGGTGCGCAAGCAGGTTGTCCAGTTGGGGCGGACCCCGGCTGAATTCGAATGTTTCGCCTATGCTTGGCCTTATGCGGTATTGGGGTATGATCAGGATCCCGTTTATCGCTCGGTTATGCTGGTCCGTTCGGGCAACGAGGCAGCAGGTGACGCTCCGGTCACGCAAGTCGGGCCGAACTGCCGCGTCTGTCCCAGCAATGCTTGCAAGGCCCGCCGCGAACCGTCGATTTTGAGCGAAGGCTTTTGACACTTTCCCGACAGAAGGCTTAATCTGGCGGGGACCGATCTGAGGATGGAGGAACGGTCTTGGGGAGGAACTGAAAATATGAGCCGTAAGGTTCTGTTGATCGAGGACGAGCCGAACATTGCCGAGGCAATCCGGTTTCTGCTGACCCGAGAGGGATGGCAGGTGGACACGCATGGCGATGGCACGGATGCCGTTCAGGTGATTCAGACGGCACAGCCCGATCTGGTAATTCTGGACGTCATGCTGCCGGGCAAGAGCGGCATGGATATCCTGCGGGACATCCGAGAGATGGAAGAGCTGGCAGGTTTGCCGGTTTTGATGCTGACGGCGCGCGGTCAATCGCGCGACAGGGAAATGGCGGAAAACGCTGGTGTCAGCCGTTTCATGACCAAACCGTTTTCCAATGCCGAAGTTCTGACGGCCGTGCGCGATCTTCACGCGCAGGCGACGCGAATATGATGTCTGGCGAGGGCAAAAAGGGCGCACCACAGGGCGCACGCCCCTCGCTTTTTCTCGAACGTCAAAGCTATCGCCGACGTAGGCTGGCAGATGCGGCGCGGCTGCTGCCGTTCTTGGGGGCGGCTCTGCTGGCGCTTCCGTTGCTGTGGCCCGATCAGCCCGGCAAGGGCGAGGCTGTCCCCTTGTCTTCGGCAATGTATTACATCTTTATCTGCTGGGGCGCTCTGATCGTGGTTGGGTTGGTTTTTGGAATTGCCGCCCGCCGTTTGGGCGTGCGCGAGGATCAAGACGCGGACGCTGAGTGATGGCAACCATTAACACGCTGATCCTGGTCTGCCTTGGCTATGTCATCTTCTTGTTCGCCGTGGCTTTCGCCGCTGACCGGATGGCTGCGGCAGGGCGGGGCAAGTGGCTGCGGTCTCCCCTGATCTATACCTTGTCGCTGTCGATCTATTGCACGGCATGGACGTTCTATGGTGCGGTGGGCAATGCCGCGCGGTCCGGGTTGGAGTTTGTAACGATTTACCTTGGCCCAACCCTGGTGATGGTCAGTTGGTGGTGGGGACTGCGCAAACTGGTGAGGGTCGGGCGCAGTCAGCGGGTGACCTCGATCGCGGACCTGTTGTCATCGCGCTATGGCAAGTCGAACACGCTTGCCGTGTGTGTGACCGTTCTTGCCGTGCTTGGCGGGACACCCTACATCGCGCTCCAGTTGCAATCGATCACCCTGTCCTTTTCGATTTTCGCCGAAGCCGATCCATCGGGTCTGTATCGCGAAGGGTCCAGCGTATTCTGGATGGCAGCGGGGCTTGCCGTGTTCGCAATTCTTTTCGGCACGCGCAACCTGGACGTGAACGAGCGTCACCACGGTGTGGTCACCGCCATCGCCGTGGAGGCCGTTGTCAAACTGTTTGCTCTTATCGCCGTGGGCGTTTTCGTGGTGTGGGGCATTGCCGGTGGCGTTGGCCCGATGATGGAGCGGATAGATGCCTCGGAAATCGGACAGTGGAACGTCGACGCCGGGCGCTGGACGACTTTCATATTCCTGTCCGCCGCGGCCTTTATCTGCCTGCCGCGCATGTTTCAGGTGATGGTGGTCGAAAATGATGACGAAAGCCATCTGCGAACCGCCGCCTGGGCGTTTCCGCTCTATCTGCTTTTGATGAGCCTTTTTGTCGTGCCAATTGCCGTCGTTGGTCTGGATCTGTTGCCAGAGGGGGCCAATCCCGACCTGTTCGTGCTGACGGTGCCGCTGTCGCAGGGCAATGACTGGTTGGCCATGCTGTCCTTTATCGGCGGGTTTTCGTCCGCAACGTCGATGGTCATCGTCAGCGCAATGGCCTTGTCGACGATGGTTTCGAATCATGTGGTCATGCCCATTTGGTTGAACACGCATGAGGGTACGGGCTCGGTCTCGGGCGATGTGCGCAGCATCGTTCTGGTTGCGCGCCGCGTGTCCATCGCCGTGATCATGGCGTTGGGATACTTTTATTATCGGTTGTCCGGTGGGGGTGCGGCACTGGCCTCGATCGGATTGATTGCCTTTGCCGGAATTTCACAGATTCTGCCAGCTTTGGTCGGGGGATTGTTCTGGCGCGGAGCAACCCGGACAGGGGCGCTGGTCGGGTTGAGCGTGGGTTTCGCACTTTGGATATATACGCTGTTGTTGCCAGGTATGGGCGCGCCGTGGATGCCGGAAGCCGTCATGCAGAATGGGTTGTTCGGCCTTGCCTGGTTGCGTCCTCATGCCCTGTTCGGGATCGAAGGGATCGATCCGATGGTCCATACCGTGATGTGGTCCCTGTCCCTGAACACCATTGCCTTTTGCATAGCGTCCCTTCTGAGCTTTCCCAGCCCTCTGGAGCGTTTGCAGGGGGCGCAGTTCGTCAATGTTTTCGATCACTCGGTTTCACCCGGTGGCTGGTCCGGCTCGGTGGCGCAAAGCGAAGACCTGATGATCATGACACAGCGTATTCTGGGCGCCGCGCCGGCGCAGGAGTTCTTTCAGGCAGAGGCTGAAAAACAGGGCGGCCGGTCGCATATGCCGGAACCGACCCCGGGTTTCCTGAACCGGCTGGAGCGAGAGTTGAGCGGGTCGGTCGGCACCGCCACGGCGCATGCGATGATTGCGCAAATCGTCGGTGGGTCTTCAGTTTCCGTAGAAGATCTGCTGGCGGTGGCGGATGAATCGGCCCAGCTTTTGGAGTATTCGGGGAAGTTGGAAGAGAAGTCGTCGGAATTGTCCCGTACGGCGCGCCAATTGCGCGAAGCAAACACCAAGCTTACGCAGATTTCCGAGCAAAAAGACAGCTTCCTCAGCCAGGTCAGTCACGAGTTGCGCACGCCGATGACCTCGATCCGAGCGTTTTCCGAGATCATGCGGGATACAGAGGGCCTGAGCCGAGAGGAGCAGACCCGCTATGCCGCAATCATTCACGATGAGGCCTTGCGCCTGACCCGGCTTCTCGACGATCTGCTGGACTTAAGCGTGCTGGAAAACGGGCAGGTCAATCTGAACCTCAGCGATGACAGTTTGCGTTCGGTTCTGGACCGGGCGGTGTCCAGCGCACTGGCCGGAGCAGAGCGGAAAATCATGGTCCGGCGGACTCTTACGGCAGAGCGAATGCGCCTGCATACGGATCTGGACCGGTTGGGGCAGGTGTTCATCAATCTGATCTCGAACGCGCAGAAATACTGTGACGCGGAAGATCCGGTATTGGTCATTTCAGCCCACGACGTCGGCGGCAGGGTCATCATCGATTTCATCGACAACGGCAGCGGCATTCCACCCGGCGCGCGTTCGATGGTGTTCGAGAAATTTGCCCGAGTCGGGGTCGACAAGGCAGGGGGCGCAGGTCTGGGCTTGGCCATTTGCCGCGAGATCATGCAACGGTTGGGCGGTGAGATCACCTATTTGCCCGGGCAGGGCGGTGCGGCGTTCCGGGTCAGCTTGCCTTTGGCTTTCCAGCAGGCCGCGCAATGACACGGCCATAAAGAACTTCGTAACGCTCGGCAGGGTAAACCAATAGCCAGTTATTGAAGCAACTGGTGATCGGGCGCCATGTCACAAACCGTCAGCGCCGCTTTGGCGCGCAAACTGTCTGTTGGACGAAAAGATCTGGGCGATCGCCCGCGTTCGGTTCTGCGGGCGCTGCGCTTGGGGTTTGCGCGGGCAGCAAGTGAGCGATTGAACCTTCCCTTGGCCGTCATCGGGGCAAAACAGGCCAACCGCACGCAGGATGACATGGTGGAATCAGTCGCTCAGGATTGGCTGATGTTGGTGTTTGACGGGCCGGAGGCGCGCGCTGGGATTTGCCTGAGCCCGCACGTGGTGTCCGCCGTTGTGCAAACCCAGACCATCGGTCACGTACTGCCCGGTGATCCCGCCCCAAGGGCCTTCACGGATACGGACGCCGCCATGGTGGTGCCATTTATCGAAACCGCTCTGACCTTGTCCGCCGGCTCCATAGACGCTGCGGCCGAGGAGGTCTGCCTGACGGGATATGAGTTCGCGGCACGTACGAAAGATTCGCGCGGCTTGTCGTTGGCCATGACTGAAGATGAATACCGCGTCTTCGATCTGACGGTTGATCTGGCCGGCGGGGCGCAGCAGGGACAGATCTCGATCTTTCTTCCAGAGCATCCTGCCACGCCGGAAAAGGCGGAGGAGGTCTCGGACCCGGCCGGTCCCCGGCTTGAGCAGGCATCGGGTGTTGTTCGGGCGGAACTGAACGCCGTCTTGTGCCGGATGTCGCTGCCACTGTCCGATCTGTCAGAGATTCAACCTGGATGTGTTTTGCCATTGCGCGGCGCGCGCCTGGACAGAACTGAGATATTGACCATCGACCGAAAGCCAACGGGCATTGGCCGCCTTGGTCAATGTGGTGGGTTGCGCGCCGTTCGGTTGAACGAACATTCGACCCTGCCCGCCTTGTCGGGGGACGAAGCGCAGGGGTTCATCGAAAGCCGAGGGAGAATGCAGCCGCACGATGGCCTGGTCGAACCGGTTTCCGGCGCGGTGGATGTCATGCCTCCGGAAATAGAGGACGCGGGTTTGGATCTGACGGGCAACGATCTGTCACTGAACGATTCCGAACGCATGGTCGCAGAGATTTCGCAACTGGCTGGCCTTGACGCGGCCGACACGAATCCCGGCGCGGAATAGGGTTTAGTCTGCCTTGCTGCGGAAGTGTTCCAGGGCAGGGCGCAGGTTTTCCAGTTGATACCCGGCATTTGTCGTGGCAGCCAGAATGTCGTCCGTGCTCATGCGGTCGCATTGACCAAGGGCCCAGACCACCGAACACCGAGTGCCCGAGGCGCAATAAGCTAGAACCGGGCCATCGCAGCTTTCTGCCAGGTCACGCTGCTGCTTTGCAATCTCGGGCGTCATGGTCTGGTGGGTCAGCTCCAACACCTCGTATTCCATGCCTGCCGCACGGACGGCTTCACCGATCGCGTCGGATTGCATGATCGTGGGAACCTCAACATCGGGCCGGTTGCAGATCACCTTGACGAAGCCTGCCTCGGCAATTGCCGGGACGTCTTCTACCGTGATCTGCGGTGAGACAGCATAGCGGGGCGTGATCGGTCGAATCTCCATGCCAAATCCTTAGGCCGCGTTTGCGGCTCTGTCCAGTTGCGCCCCCAGCGTTGGCGCGATGAACATGCCTACAACCATCGCGATCAGGAAGACCAAGCCACCCAAACCACCATATGTCAGCGAGGCCATCGCCGGCCCCGGGCAAAGCCCGGCCAAGCCCCAGCCCATTCCGAACAGGACGGAACCGATGATGAGCCTGCGATCAACCTCGGACCTTGCAGGGGGTGGAAAATCGCCTCCGGTCAAAGCCTTGCGCCCGGAGGTCAGCCTCCAGGCCACAAGCATCGGCAGGATGGCGCCACCCATCACAAAGGCCAGGGTCGGGTCCCAGTTTCCGAAAACATCCAACCAGCCCTGAACCTTGGTCGTGTCCGTCATGCCCGAAATCAACAATCCGGCACCGAACAGGGATCCTGCGAGCAAAGCAATCAAAAGGCGCATCAGATCAACCCCCAAACATGGCGCAGCAGAACGAGGGTCATTCCGCCGGCAAGGATATAGAATACGGTGGCCACGATGCCGCGCAGAGAAAATCGTGAGATGCCACAGACCCCGTGACCCGACGTGCAGCCATTAGCGATACGCGTTCCCACACCGACCAGAAGCCCGGCCACAACAACAAGGCCCAGATTGCTGGTGAGATGCGTTTGGGCCTCGGGGGCGATCAGTGGCCGCAGCAGAAGCGGCATTCCGATCAATCCGGCGATGAAGGCCAGGCGTTCGGCTTTGGTGTCGCGGGCCTCACCGTCGACAAGGCCACCCAAAATGCCGCTTGCACCCATGATCCTGCCATTTCCAAGCAGGTACACGGCTCCGCCCAGGCCAATCAGCAGGCCACCGCACAACCCCCAGATCCACTCGATGTTCATGTGGGATTATCCTTTTTTGATTGACTTGACTTGCGTCAGATTTTGTTCACCGGCAGCTTCAGGAATACATCGCCTTGCTCATCGGCAGGCGGCATTTGCCCCGCCCGCATATTGACCTGCAAAGAGGGCAGGATCAGGCGCGGCATGGCAAGGGTGGCGTCCCTTGCGTCACGCATTTCCACGAATTCTTCGATGCTGCGTCCTTGTCCGATATGGACGTTCAGCGCTTTCTGTTCACCTACCGTCGTCTCCCAAGCATATTCATCTCGGCCCGGCGCTTTGTAGTCGTGCCCGACAAAGATGCGCGTTTCGTCCGGCAGCGACAGGATTTTCTGGATCGATTCAAACAGTGTGGCTGAGGAGCCTCCGGGAAAATCGCAGCGGGCCGTGCCGAAATCCGGCATGAACAGCGTGTCGCCTACAAAGGCGGCGTCGCCTATTACATAGGTCAAGCAGGCCGGGGTATGGCCCGGGGTATGAAGTACATCGCCGCGCATCTGCCCAATGTGAAAACTGTCCCCCTCCGAAAACAAGGCGTCGAACTGGCTGCCATCGCGCTGGAACTCGGTTCCTTCATTGAAGACTTTGCCGAACGTGTCCTGCACTGTGACGATCTGAGCGCCAATTCCGATTTTGCCACCCAGTTCCTGTTGCAAGTAGGGGGCCGCAGACAGGTGATCGGCGTGAACGTGGCTTTCCAGAATCCACTCAACCTTTAGATCATGCGCGCGCACAAAGTCGATGATTGCGTCAGCCGATTTTGTCTCTGTGCGCCCCGAAGCATGATCGAAATCCAGAACACTGTCGATGATGGCGCAAGCACGCCCTTGCGGTTCATGAACAACGTAGGACACCGTGAAGGTTTGATCGTCAAAAAACGCTTTCACTGCGGGTGTCATGATTTCCTCCGTATCGGTTGTCATTATCATATATGTAAAATGGAATGTGATGCAACATCGAACCTGTGTTTGATGCGCGTCAAGGCATTCACGATTAAATCAGCTTAAACTTTAGCCCATCCGCGCCGGATTGCCGAAAACGCGAATGTGTTGGGCAATATCCCGCACAATTTCAGGTTAATATCAGCGGGTCTTATTCCCGTTACCTATATCTGGGATACTGGCGACACTTGGGAGGGTATTATGACATCGACAAGTCTTTATTCCGAAGCAGAACGGCTTGAACAAGAGCTCAGAAATGCGTGCCTTGATACGCGTTTGGCGCTTCAGCCGAGTGTGAGCAAGGTTGTCGACCGTATGCGACAGCAGGGGATGCAGGTGCCGTCCCGCCTGCGGCGTCTGGATGCAGCCCTGTGCGAAGACGCTATGGAAGCGCAGTTCGACAACTTGCCGATTTGAAACAAGTGGTCATCCAAAGGATATCCCGAGGATGACCAGCATCAATCCAAGGACGGACAGGAACAAAGACGCCAAGTTCCAGGGCAAAACGCCCTGAACGGTCGCGCGCAGTTCGTCGTCTGACAGACCCGCCTTGCGCGCTTTCATCACGCGAAGAATACACCAGATCAGGCCGGCGAGGCCGGTCAGAGAAAGGGCTGCGCCGCCCCAAGTGATGAATTCGAACATGGTGCCCTACATCTCTTCGTGAACTACCCCCGCGCTTACCGGATCGGATCACGCCGTACAAGTGCGCTTGGGGATTGTGTGGGATTGGGTGCTTGCGACCCGGGCGGCGGCATTGTATCCGGCTTCCTGCATCAGATTTCAGCCCTTGGGACGGACGCGTATGGAAGGCATCATCAAAGATCAGGCTGCCCCCAACTGTCGCGTGACTGCCGATGAGCCGTGCCAGTTCATCGAACGGTTTGAGGGGCTGGATGCGGTGAATACAACCTGGTGGAACAACGGAAAGAAGCCATGGCCGCGGCCCGGGCACGTCGTTGCTTCTACCTCTCGAAAACTGTTTTGTGTGTAGCAACCAAAGCTTGAGGCGAATACACGAGGTATGAACTGTATTCTCTTAGCGGTGATGATCCAGAATTGGGAAGAATTGGATGAGCATGTCGGAAGAAGCAGAAGCAAGTTACAAGGTCACCTCTGGGGAGTTGCGCCAATTTGTTGAGCGTATCGAGCGCCTGGAATTGGAAAAGAAAGACATCGCGGATCAAATAAAGGAAGTGTACGCAGAGAGTAAATCGCGCGGCTACGATGTGAAGGCTCTTCGCAGCATCATTTCTCTCAGAAAAAGAGATAAGGATGATATTGCCGAGCAAGAGGCTGTCATCGAGATGTACAAAGAAGCCTTGGGCATGAACTAAGGCCGGTTCTTGGCAAAAGCGCTAATTCATTCGGGCTGACGAAAGCTTTGCGAAGAAATGCGTGTCACTGGCCAAGACTGCAACATGTACAGCCAGACAGGGCAGAGAATTCAAAAATCGCAGACTTGGCTGGCTGTCCGGTGATTGCTTTTTTGCCTCGGTGGCCTTGTGGGATTGCAGGGTCCTTGCTGACGACCAAATCTCGTTTTCGCTGGCAGGTCTTCAATGTGTCAGAAAGCCGAAACTACGGTTGCTGAAGTCCTTGTTGCCTTTTTTGATAGTTTATCCGAGGCAAGACCTGCCTCGTGATTGCCTGAAGGCTTGCGGCTCAAAGGCTGGGTTCTTTTGGCATTGAAGATCGTTGAAGATTCCTGTTCCGCCTTTTGCGGAGTGACGCATGCGATTGGGCTGTGCAGAATTCTCGACCGACCCTGGGACATTGCGGGTGCGAGCGCCGCAAACCATTCTTTAGATCAACCAAAAGACCGGTCATGTACCAACCAACAAAGCCTGACCACTCAAGTGGGGCTACTCGGCGCGACCGACACCTTTTTGGCATAAGGCATGGTGGTGTTAAGAACTCAGCGCTCGGTAATGAAGGACAGCCCGGACACGAGTTGTCTCAGTCCAAGCGCCGCGCCTGCAAAGATCGCGGCGAATGTCACAGGCGCGCTGTAGGCCAGAAGTGAGAAGGCAGATATGCCTTGTCCGACGCTGCAACCTACTGCGATGATCGCTCCGGGGCCCATGATCGCCGCGCCCAGCATCTGCCGTTTCAATTCGCGCGGATCTTCGCAGGCTTCCCAGCGAAAATGACCCTTTGACCAGGACCCCAAAAACGCGCCGATCAGAACGCCCGAGACTGATCCGACGGCAAAAGACAAAGTGTTTCCGGACGCTGTCATCAAATAGAATATCGTGTCACCCAAGGGTGCCGCGAAGGTATGGGTTTGCACCGGCTCACCGTCAAAACCGTGGGTTGTTACCCAGTTTGTGCCAAGCCAGCCCGAGACGATCGCCAGTCCAACCACAGATCCCCAGAACACCTGCGCTGGCGTGCGGCGGAACTGCTGGTTCGCCAAAGCGAAGACCACCAAAACGACACCGACGGCAGAACCGACGAACCACGCCGGAACAGAGGTCAACCGTTCAGCTAGAAAGCTGACGCTTTGGGGCGCGCTGATATCCATTTCCACTGGAAACAGCCAAACCCGCAGATATGCCAGGGGGCCGGACATTACGACATACGCCGAAAGGCCCATGATCAGGACGATGACGAAGGATCGAAGGTCGCCACCTCCCAGCCTTGCCAGCGCCCCATAGCCGCAGTTCCCGCTGATGGCCATTCCATAACCGAACATGAGGCCGCCCACGATCGAACCGATCGGGTTCCAGGTCTGGGCAAGGTAGCGTGTTCCTACAGGGTCAAGCCACCCGAACGCCATGGCGGCATGGCATCCAACAATCGCAACGCCAATCGCAACCGCCCACATGCGAAGTCGCCGATCATCGCCTGCGTAAAGGAAGTCTTCGATTGCACCCAGCGTGCAAAAGCGACCGATGCGTGCAGCCAGCCCCAAAGCGATGCCCCCAATCAAACCGATCAGAGCAACGGCATTTGCGTCTCCCAATGCTTCGAACATTGCCAGTCTCCTCCCAAAGCTGGCGGCGTCTTGACCGGCTTCTACGTCTCCCGGCAGAAAAGATCGTAAACGACTTCCAGAATTTGCGTCGAACGATCATCAGCCAATCTGTAATAAATTGTCTTACCCTCGCGCCGTGTTTTGACCAAGCCTTCAAAGCGCAGTCGGGATAATTGTTGGGATACGGCGGCCTGTCTCGCCGACAGCATCTCTTCCATTTGGGTGACGGACTTTTCACCCGATGACAGATAGCACAAGATCATCAGACGCCCCTCGTGGCTGATGGCCTTCAGGAAGTTTGATGCCGTCTGGGCATTCTCCATCATTCGGTCCAGATCTTCCGCACACATGTCCTTTGTGAACACCGGCAGTTTCGATGGTTTGTCCAAAAGGATCGCCTCGCTTTCTCAGCTTCACGCATTCAAAACAGTTTATGTAATTTGCCGCCGATTAGCCAGAGGTCTCAACCTGTACCCCTGCGTCACGCAGCATCACGCCCAACAACCCCCAGAAAAAGTCTTCGCCGGGGTAGCCTTCGATCCGGCCGACTTCTTGGCCGTTGTCCAGCAAAACAAAGGTCGGAGTGTAGTAGAGAGGTCGTTTTAGGGTGATCCCATCCGGCAGGGATTCATGGATGTCGACACGCTGAAGCGGGGCGGCAACTCCTTCTTGTGTTTTCGGGTAGATCCCCGAGATTTCGGAATCCCATCGGGCACACCACATGCACCCATCTTCTTCGGCCATCAGAAGCGTCATTTCAGCCCGTAAAGCCAGGGGCGAAACAAGCAACGTGACCGCAAGCACAAGCAGGAAAAAGTGGCGCATCTCAAGCTCCGATTGACCGCAGCGTCATATCTTTATTACTTTGAATGTATGAATGATAACGTGCCAGGACGGGTTTGACCATGCTCGACATCACATTTGCAGGGGCTTTGGTCGCAGGGCTGTTGTCATTTCTGTCCCCGTGCATCCTTCCGATTGTGCCGTTTTACCTCAGTTACCTGGCGGGTGTCGGGATGGAGCAGATTTCTGCCAGTTCAGTCATTTCTGGGAACGTTCGCCGCAGGGCAGCGCTTTCTGCAATCGCTTTTGCAGCAGGGATCATAACGATATTTATGGCCCTTGGAGCCACGGCTTCGATATTCGGTCAAATGATCCGCGAATACTTCGATATCCTTCGTTGGATTGCCGCGGCCATCATCATGGCGATGGGCTTGCATTTCCTGGGGCTGATTCGCATCGGATTCCTGTATCGCCAGTTTCGGGCAGATGTCGGTGAAACATCAAACCCGAGCCTGATTGGTGCGTATGTTCTGGGATTGGCGTTTGCTTTTGGCTGGACGCCCTGTGTCGGGCCCGTGCTTGCTGCAATCCTGTTTACGGCGGCCGGAACCGAGACGGCTTGGCGCGGTGCGATGCTTCTATTCGTTTACGGGGTGGGAATGACCGCCCCCTTTGTTCTGGCGGCCTTTTTGGTGCGCCCCTTCATGCAGTGGATGGCGCGGTTCAGAAAGCATTTGCCTCTGATCGAGAAGGCCATGGGCTGTCTGTTGATTCTGTTCGGCGCTCTGATCGCAACCAACTCGATCAATCGCGTGGCTCAATGGATGCTGGACCATATGCCCTGGCTTGCGACCATCGGATAATTCGGGAGGACAACATGAAGCGAACATTGTCAGTTTTGATGGCGTGCTTGGTGGGCGTGGCGGTTTCCGCCGCCGAGCTTGGCGACGACGGGTTGCATAAAACACCGTGGATGCGCGACACGTTCAAAGACCTTCGCGAGGATCTTGAAGAGGCGTCAGATGAAGGCAAACGCCTGGTTTTGTTTATCGAGCAACAGGGCTGCATCTATTGCAAGAAAATGCACGAAGAGGTTTTCCCCCAGCCCGACCTGGCGGCGTACATCGAAGAGAACTTCTTTGTCGTCCAACTGGATCTGCACGGAAGCACCACGGCCACCGACTTTGACGGGGAAGAGAGCGAGCAAAGAGCGCTGATGCGCAAATGGGGGATTCTGTTTACGCCGACCCTTGTATTTCTGCCGGAAGAGGTTCCCGAGGACGCCACCGCCATTGATGCAGCGGTTGCAGTCATGCCGGGGGCGTTTTCGAAAGGAACAACCATGGATCTGTTCACCTGGGTCTTCGAAAAGCGGTACGAACTTGAAAATGGTGAAGATTTTCAGCGTTACCACGCACGGCGCATTCAGGAGCGAAACAATGTTTCGCAAGACTGAGGTCGGGGGATATAAATAAAAAAATTCATTGTAATGAATTTAATGTTGCGACAGACCGCCCTCGTCGACTACGGTACACAAATGCTTTGGGTCGCAAAGCGCCGTCGGCGTGTTAGCAAATGGGAGGGATCATGAAGCTGAGACTCTTAACATTGGTCTGCGCAATGACAGGGGGTGCCGCGTTCGCCGCGGATACCGACCCGAAAAACGTAACCTACGGTGAATATGGTGCCGTAGAGGTCTCGTTGACCGGCGCGGCCGGTGACGCGGCAAATGGCGCGCTGATCGTTGGCGACAAGTCAAAAGGCAATTGCGTGGCGTGCCATGCGGTCTCGGCTTTGGCCGATATTCCGTTCCATGGCGAGGTTGGCCCGGCGCTGGATGGTGCCGGTGATCGTTGGTCCGAGGCCGAGCTTCGCGGATTGGTTGCAAACGCGAAAATGACGTTCGAAGGCACGGTGATGCCGGCATTCTACAAGGATGACGGCTATATCCGCCCGGGCGACGCCTATACCGGCAAAGCCCCGAGCGAACCTCTGACGTCGATCCTGACAGCGCAGGAAATCGAAGACGTGGTCGCGTTTCTTGCAACCCTGAAAGAGGAATAGTCGCGCTTGTCCAGCGTGATTTTTCGAAGATTCAAAGGAGATTGAAAATGGAACTCTCTCGCCGCGAAACTCTGGCCCTTGGGTTGGGCGCCGCGTTCCTGACAATGATGCCGTTTCGTGCAAATGCGGCCGCTGAGGATGCGATTGCCGCGTTTACCGGTGGGGCGGATGTGGCTGACGGCGGTGTTACACTGACGGCACCTGAAATCGCCGAAAACGGAAACACCGTACCGATCGAAGTAAGCGCCCCGGGTGCGGCGTCGATTCTGATCGTTGCAGCAGGCAACCCCGAACCGGGCGTCGCAACGTTCAACTTCGGCCCGTTGGCCGCTGAACAGGCTGCTTCAACCCGTATCCGCCTTGCCGGAACGCAGGATGTCATTGCCGTGGCGAAGATGGCAGATGGCAGCTTTGCCAAGGCATCCGCGACCGTAAAAGTGACAATCGGCGGCTGCGGCGGCTGATAGCCACGCGCGCCTCGAAGAACAGGAGACTAACCAATGGCATCCGGTGTGAAACCCCGCGTCAAGGTTCCCAAGAAAGCCGCAGCTGGCGAAACCGTCACGATCAAGACATTGATCAGCCACAAGATGGAAAGCGGACAGCGCAAGGACAAAGAAGGCAACGTCATACCTCGGTCGATCATCAACCGTTTCAGCTGTGAGTTTAACGGCGAAATGGTGATCGATGTGACGATGGAGCCGGCAATCTCAACCAACCCGTATTTCCAGTTTGAGGCAACCGTGCCCGAGGCAGGTGAGTTCGTGTTCACCTGGTACGATGACGACGGCTCTGTCTACGATGAGAAGAAATCGATCGAGATCGCCTGACGGCTCGACCACTAAGGCAGATCAGCGCCGGACATGACGTTTGGCGCTGGTCCACCAAGGGAGGAACGTAATGAATACAAAGGCATTAACGGCGATCGCGGCAGTTCTGGTTTTCCCAGTGGCAGCAATGGCCGGACCTGACGAAGACGATCTTGTGATCAATGACGAGCTGGACATGACCTCGGTCACCGAAGCGCCGGCGCATCTGGAAAACCTGGACACGATCTATTCCGGTTGGCATTTCCGTACGGATGAAACCCAGGCCCTTCAGATCGATGATTTCGACAATCCGGCGATGATCTTCGTCGATCAGGCTGCTGACCTTTTTGAGACGGTCGATGGGGCTGCCGGCAAAAGCTGTGCCTCGTGCCACGACGGGGTGGAAAGCTTCAAGGGATTGCAGGCTTCCATGCCGAAGGTTGATGCCGAAACCGGCAAGCTGGTGGTCATGGAAGATCTGATCAACGCGTGCCGGACCGAGCACATGGAGGCCGATGCCTGGAAATGGTCCGGCGGCGATATGCAGGGCATGGTCGCTTTGATCGGACTACAGTCACGCGGGATGCCCATGAACGTTGCCATCGACGGTGATGCCGCCCCGTATTGGGAACAGGGCAAGGAAATGTACTATACTCGCTATGGCCAGTTGGAGCTGAGCTGTGCCAACTGTCATGAAGACAATTGGGGCAACATGATCCGGGCAGATCACCTGAGCCAGGGAATGATCAACGGGTTCCCGACGTATCGCTTGAAACAGGCCAAGCTGATTTCGCGACACAATCGTTTCCGCGGTTGTATTCGTGATACGCGGGCGGAAACCTTTGCCGAAGGTTCAGACGAATTCCGTGCGCTGGAGCTTTACGTTGCCTCGCGTGGCAACGGGCTTTCAGTCGAAACCCCGGCTGTGCGCCAATAACGAACGACCCGCGTGGGCGATGTCCGGCGCGGGTTTTTCAAGAATGCAACATTCACACATTTATATGTGTAACAGGAAAGCCGAAAGATGATTTCTCGACGTGACTTCTTGCAGGTTTCAATGGCGGCATCGGCTCTGTACGGAGCGTCCGGGTTTGGCAATTGGGCCAGGCTTTCCGCGCAGCAAAGTCTGACGCAGGATCAACTGCTGGAGTTTGAGACCTTTGGCAATATCAGCCTGATCCATGTCACTGACATCCACGCGCAACTCAAACCGATTTACTTCCGTGAACCCGAGATAAACCTGGGTATCGGCGAGGCGAAAGGGCAGATGCCGCACGTCACGGGGGCCGCATTCCGCAAGGCCTACGGGATCGAGGATGGCAGCCCGTCCGCCTATGCGCTGACATACGACGACTTTGCGGCCCTGGCAAAGACCTACGGTCGGGTCGGTGGTTTGGACCGGGTCTCGACGGTGATCAATGCCATCCGTGCGGACCGGCCCGATGCCCTGCTTTTGGATGGCGGCGATACCTGGCACGGGTCTTACACCTGTTACCAGACGGCTGGTCAGGACATGGTCAATGTCATGAACGCGCTGAAACCTGATGCAATGACCTTTCATTGGGAGTTCACTCTGGGCAGCGACAGAGTCAACGAAATCGTCGAAGGGCTGCCCTTTGCCGCCTTGGGTCAGAACATTTTTGATGCCGAATGGGATGAACCAGCGGAATTGTTCAAGCCCTACAAGTTCTTTGACCGGGGCGGTGCAAAGGTTGCCGTGATCGGGCAGGCGTTCCCTTACATGCCAATTGCGAACCCGGGTTGGATGTTCCCTGAATACTCTTTCGGCATTCGGGATGAGAACATGCAGGCAATGATCGACGAGGTTCGCGATGCCGGTGCCGATGTCGTCGTCGTCCTCAGCCATAACGGCTTTGACGTGGACAAGAAAATGGCCGGTCGGGTGCAGGGGATCGACGTGATCCTCAGTGGCCACACCCATGATGCGCTGCCCGAGCCGATTCTGGTGGGCAAAACGCATATCATCGCGTCAGGCTCGAACGGCAAGTTCGTCAGCCGCGTGGATCTGGATGTGCGGGATGGGCAGTTGATGGGGTTGAAGCACAAGCTGATCCCGATCTTCTCTGATGTTATCGCTCCGGATCCTGCGATCACCGCCCTGATAGATGAGCAGCGCGCGCCCTATGAGGCGACGCTTAGCGAAGTGATCGGCAGAACGGACTCGTTGCTCTATCGTCGCGGCAATTTCAACGGAACCTGGGATGACCTGATCTGTGATGCCCTGCTCAAAGAGCGGGAGGCAGACATTGCCATGTCCCCCGGTGTTCGTTGGGGGCCGTCGATCCTGCCGGGGCAGGAGATCACGCGCGAGGACATCTGGAACGTCACTTCGATGTCATATCCGAATGCCTATCGCACGGAAATGACGGGAGAGTTCATCCATGTGATCCTCGAGGATGTTGGCGACAACCTGTTCAACCCTGATCCCTACTACCAGCAGGGCGGCGACATGGTCCGTGTCGGTGGGCTGGGCTACCGCATCGATGTGAACAAGCCGCAAGGGCAGCGGATCAGCGAGATGACCCTGCTCAAGACAGGTGAAGCGATTGATCCGTCGAAAACCTATGTCGTGGCCGGCTGGGCCAGCGTCAACGAAGGCACCGAGGGTCCGCCGATCTGGGATGTCGTCGAAAACCACATTCGCAACCTTGGAACCGTAACGGTGCAAGAGAACACCAGCGTCGATGTCGTCGGCGCCTAAGAAACAGATGGAGACCTAAGAGATATGGATGACGCGTTCAAACCGTCCCGCCGGGCCTTCCTGAAAGGCAGTGCCGCGGTCGCCGCGGGGTCAGTTGCAGGTGCGGCAGTGGCAGAAACGCCCGACCCCCTGATAACAGAGCTTCAGGATTGGGCGTCTTACACGGGTGCAGGCGTTGACGAGACACCCTATGGCATGCCGATAAGCTATGAATCCCATGTCGTGCGCCGCAATGTGGAATGGCTGACCGCCTCTCCGATTTCGTCGATCAACTTTACTCCGATCCACGCGCTTGATGGCACAATCACACCCCAGGGATGTGCTTTTGAACGGCATCACTCGGGCGCAATCGAGCTGCGCAAGGAAGACTATCGGCTGATGATCAACGGGCTGGTCGATCGCCCGCTTGTCTTTACGTATGACGACATCGAACGTTTCCCGCGCGAAAACCACGTGTATTTCTGCGAATGCGCGGCGAACACCGGGATGGAGTGGGCGGGCGCGCAGCTCAACGGCGTGCAATTCACCCATGGTATGATCCACAACATGGAATACACCGGTGTTCCGCTGCGCACGCTGTTGCAAGAGGCCGGCGCCGATATCTCGCCCGACAAATGGGTCTATGTCGAGGGCGCGGACGCGTCGTCCAATGGCCGCTCCATTCCGATGGAAAAAGCGCTGGATGATGTGTTGGTGGCCTTCAAGGCAAATGGCGAGGCCCTGCGGATGGAACATGGCTATCCTGTGCGCCTGGTCGTGCCAGGCTGGGAAGGCAACATGTGGGTCAAATGGCTGCGCCGGATCGAGGTCGTCGACAGGGCGGTCGAAAGCCGCGAAGAAACTTCGAAATACACCGATGTCTATTCCGATGGCACGGCCCAGAAATGGACTTGGGTGATGGATGCGAAATCCGTCATAACCTCGCCCAGCCCGCAAATGCCGATCAAACATGGGCCCGGGCCGCTGGTGATTTCAGGGCTTGCATGGTCAGGCCACGGACAGATTACCCGTGTCGATGTGTCCAAGGACGGCGGCATCACGTGGGAGACAGCACGCCTTGGCAAGCAGGGCGACACCAAGGCTTTGACACGTTTCTATCTCGACACGAATTGGAACGGGGCGCCCATGCTCCTACAGGCCCGAGCAATGGATGAGACCGGCTATGTACAGCCAACCAAAGACCAGCTGCGCGAAAAGCGCGGCGAGAACTCGGTCTATCACAATAACTGTATCCAGACGTGGTACGTAAGCGCAGAGGGGATCGCCGAGAATGTCGAAGTCTCTTAGTCATGTTTTCCTGCCCGTATTCGGCGGCACGGCGTTGGTGCTTGCGGGGGCGTTGGTGTTCGCCAACCGAAACTTCGGCCAATCGAAGATCGAAATTTTGGAAACCCGGATTGGTCAGGTTGAGGCCCACGCAGCAGCCGCACAGGAAAAAGCGAAGACAGAAGCCGCACGAGCAGCCCAGCTTGAGCTCAAAGTTCAGGAAATTCAGGCCGCCGCAGCGGAACGGGTTGCGAATGGCGCGAACCTGACCGCACCTGCGCCCAGCCACGAGGGCACCTATGGGCTTGGACGGCCTGCGCTAGAAGAAGAGATCGCGGCCTGGGACGTTGACGTTTTGCCGGACGGGCGGGGCTTGCCTGTCGGATCGGGCGACGTTTGGACCGGGGAAGAAGTGTTTGCCGACCGCTGCGCGTCATGTCACGGAGAGTTCGCGGAAGGTGTGGACAACTGGCCCGTTCTTGCCGGTGGGTTCGACACGCTTGCAAACGAAGATCCCGTGAAGACCGTCGGGTCCTACTGGCCGCATTTGTCTACAGCCTGGGATTACATTTCCCGATCCATGCCATTTGGCGAGGCGGGCACTTTGACCGCAGATGAGACCTATGCGATTGTTGCCTACATCCTTTATTCAAATGATTTGGTGGATGACGATTTCGAACTGAGCAACGAAAACTTCGCCGAATTCGAGATGTACAATAAGGACGGTTTTGTCGTCGATACACGACCCGAGACCGAGTACGCCGAATGGCGCAAAGAGCCTTGCATGGAAAACTGCAAGGCAGAGTCCGCTGTCACGATGCGTTCCGTTTTTCTGGTCGAGACGCCGCCCGAAGGTGGGTCGAACTCGGTGATGAATGATGCCACCGTTGAGGGGTTGCCGACATTCACTGCGGACGGCCCGTCGTTCATTCCGGCAGCGGCACCCAAGCCCGAGGAAGAAGCCGCTGCGGAGCCAGCCGTTCAAGAGGCCGAAGAGACCGACGAAGCAACGGAACTGGTTGCCGCCGGAGCGAAAGTCTTCAAGAAGTGCAAAGCCTGCCATCAGGTTGGTGAAGGTGCAAAGCACGGCACCGGGCCGGCTTTGAACGGAATAGTCGGGGCCAATGCAGGATCGGTCGAGGGGTTCAAATACTCCAAGGCGATGAAAGCCGCATCCGAAGCCGGCCTTGTTTGGACGGATGAGGAAATGGCGGCCTTCCTGACGAAACCCAAGGATTACATGAAGGGCACGCGAATGTCTTTTGCAGGGCTCCGGAAGCCAGACGACGTTGAGGCCGTGATTGTCTACCTCAAATCGTTCGGAAGCTGATCGTGCGGTGGTCGGACATAGTGGCGTGTGCGGCGGTTGTGGCGGCTTTCGCCACATCGACCTACGCAACCGAAGACCTTGGTGATGCCGAGGCCGGGAAAACAGTGTTCGCCAAATGCAAAGGCTGCCATCAGGTTGGCGAAGGCGCGGAAAACAAAATCGGTCCGCATCTGAATGGTGTCTTTGGGCGCAAGGCTGCGGGTCTTGATGGTTTCAATTATTCCAAGAGCCTTGTGCGCGCGGGAAATTCGGGTTTGAAATGGCACGCTGACACTTTGTCAGCCTATATCGAAAATCCACGTGCATTTGCGTCGGGCACAAGGATGAGCTTTCGCGGTCTGAAAGACCCGGAAGACCGGGCCAATGTGATTGCCTATTTGCGAGGGTTTTCAGACAACCCTCGGGACATTCCCGAAGCGGACCCAACCGCGAAAGGCACGGACCATTCCGTCGATCCAGCGATCCTGGCGATTCAGGGAGATCCCGAATACGGCGCATATCTCAGCAGCGAATGCACGACGTGCCATCAGATCGAGGGAAGTGACGAGGGTATCCCGTCGATCGTGTATTGGCCCGACGAGGATTTTGTCGTCGCCATGCACGCATACAAGGACAAAAAGCGGCCACACCCGGTTATGCAAATGATCGCCGGAAGGCTGAGCAATGACGAGATCGCGGCGTTGGCCGCATATTTCAATAACCCAGAGTGATTGTGCCTAAGGGGAGGAAACGCGATGACACTCAATAGACGTATATTTCTAGGAGCCGCCGGGGTGGCGGCAGCCGGATTATCTGCACCGATGGTTCTGGCTCAGGGCAGGCCCCGGGTCGTTGTTGTCGGCGGCGGTGCAGGCGGCGCTACGGCTGCCCGTTATATTGCGAAGGACAGCAAAGGTGAGATCGACGTGACGCTGATCGAGCCGTCGCGGACCTACTACACCTGCTTCTTCTCGAACCTGTATCTTGGAGGGTTCCAGGAACTTTCGGATATCGCGCACAGCTATGGAACGCTTGCTGCCGACTATGGGATAAACGTGGTCCACGATTGGGCCATCGGTGTTGACCGCGATGCCAAGACTGTATCCTTGGCCGGGGGGGGCTCGGTCCCGTATGACAAACTGATCCTCAGCCCGGGTATCGATTTTGTCGACGGGGCTGTTGAAGGCTGGGACGTCTCGGCGCAAAACAAGATGCCGCATGCGTACAAGGCCGGCTCGCAGACAGAGCTTCTGAAAGCTCAGATCATGGCGATGCCCGAAGGCGGTACTTTTGCGATGGTTGCACCACCAAACCCGTACCGCTGCCCGCCCGGACCCTATGAGCGGGTCTCGATGGTTGCGCATGTTCTGAAAGCAAACAATCCCACGGCGAAAATCATCGTGGCGGATCCGAAACCGAAGTTTTCGAAGATGGCATTGTTCCAGGAAGGCTGGGCAAACCATTACGAAGGCATGGTCGACTGGATTGGTGAAGACTTCGGTGGGGGAAATGTCTCGGTAAACCCGGACGCGATGACGGTGACCATCGACGGAGAAGAGACCAAAGTCGACGTCTGCAACGTGATTCCGGCGATGAAAGCCGGACGCATTGCCGAAATGGCCGGAGTGACCGAAGGCAACTGGGCGCCGGTCATTGCCGCGGACATGTCCTCCAAGGCGGATCCGGACATCTATGTCCTGGGCGATGCCAGCCAGCAGGGTGACATGCCGAAATCGGGTTTCTCGGCCAACAGTCAGGCGAAAGTGTGCGCGAATGCCGTGCGGGGCGCGTTGACCGGATCCAAGGTGTTCCCGGCCAAGTTCTCCAACACCTGCTGGTCGCTGATCGACACGGATGATGGCGTGAAGGTTGGCGCAACCTACGAGGCGACGCCGGAAAAAATCGCCAAGGTAGACGGCTTCATCAGCCAGACGGGCGAAGATGCCGATCTGAGAAAAGCAACGTATGAAGAGTCGCTGGGTTGGTATGCCGGTATCACCTCGGACATGTTTGGATAGAAGTTCTCGGGTGTTTTGACAAGGGTCAAAGCCCCCGAAGCTCAATCTGAGAAACTGCGGCTCAGGAGGAGGATCAAGATCATGAAACACTTAATCATCACGGCCGCGTTTTTTGCGGTCTCTGCCAGTCAAGGGCTTGCCGAGGATATCATCACGACCCCCTTTGATGGAAGTTTTGATGATGCCACCTTTGCGGTCGAATCCGCAATTGTCGGGCAGGGGCTGGTCATCGACTATGTGAGCCACGTTGGCGAAATGTTGAACCGAACGGGCGCTGATGTCGGCAGCGACAAACAGATATTCGCGGCGGCGGACATCTTTATTTTTTGCTCGGCAAAGATTTCGCGTGAGGTGATGGAAGCAGATCCGATGAATATCGGCTATTGCCCATACGGGATATTCGTGACCGAGGACGATGACGGGGTGAAGGTAGGATACCGAAGCTATCCGGACGGCCCAATGCAAAAGGTCCAGACCCTGTTGTCTGGAATCGTTGAAGAGGCCGTTGGGGATTGAAATGAACTACCGGCAGTATTTTCGAGATCAACTTGATCAACTGAAACAGGAAGGAAACTACCGGGTTTTTGCAGACCTCGAACGTCAGTGCGGCGCGTTTCCTAAGGCGCGCAGTTACACGGGGAATGGTCCCGAAAAAGTCACTGTCTGGTGCTCGAACGACTATCTTGGAATGGGCCAGCACCCAAAAGTCCTCGCAGCCATGCACGGGGCGATTGACAAAAGTGGTGCCGGGGCAGGGGGAACGCGGAATATCTCGGGGACCACGCACGAACATGTGCTGTTGGAGCAGGAGCTTGCGGACCTTCACGGCAAGGACGCAGCATTGCTGTTCACGTCCGGCTATGTATCCAATTGGGCTGCGTTGGGAACCTTGGCGTCCCGCATCCCCGGCATCACGGTTCTGTCCGACGAATTGAACCATGCCTCGATGATCGAGGGGATTCGTCACAGCCGTTGTCAAAAGCGGATCTGGAAGCACAACGATCTTGAAGACCTTGAAAGGCAACTTGCGGACTTGCCTGCAAATGCGCCCAAGCTGATCGCGTTTGAAAGCGTCTATTCCATGGATGGCGATATTGCACCGATTGCCGAGATCTGTGATCTGGCGGACCGATATGGCGCGATGACCTATCTGGATGAGGTTCACGCGGTCGGGCTGTACGGTCCGCGCGGCGGTGGCATCGCCGAGCGCGAGGGCCTGATGGACCGCCTGACCGTGATCGAAGGGACTTTGGGCAAGGCGTTCGGCGTGGTCGGTGGGTACATCGCGGCGTCGAAAGAGCTTGTCGACTTTGTCCGATCCTTTGCCAGCGGATTTATTTTCACCACTGCTTTGCCTCCGGCCGTGGCGGCAGGAGCTGCGGCTTCGGTGAAGCACCTGAAGCAAAGCAATGCAGAGCGGCAACAGCACAATAAGCGCGTGCGCGAAGTCCGGGACAGGCTGGACGATCTGGGTATTCCCCATACACCGAACCCAAGCCACATCATTCCGGTCATGGTCGGCGATCCGGTCAAGTGTCGCTTCATTTCGGATGTGCTGATGCGTGACTATGGGATCTACATTCAGCCCATCAACTATCCAACTGTCCCCAAAGGAACGGAACGTCTGCGGATTACGCCGTCGCCGGTGCACACCTGTGAAGATGTCGACCGGCTGGTATCCGCATTGGGTGAGTTATGGACGCAATGCCAATTGGCGCGCAGGCCGATGGCCGCGCAATGACGATGACGAATTGATCAAAGGCAAGGACACATACGCAACGAAGTGAGAGTTTCTGCCCATGGAGAGGCTCATCGATCTGCTGGGAGACCCGGGCGCCTTGGCATTTGCCGGAGTGCTCGTCGGTATCTTGTTCGGCGTGACGGCTCAGAAGTCCCATTTTTGTTTGCGCGCGTCGACTGTCGAAGTCGCCGAAGGTAAGCTTGGCCCCCGTTTGGCGGTTTGGCTGATCGCCTTTACCGCGGCACTGACGCTGGTCCAGGCGCTTGTCTCGCTTGAATTGCTGGACCTTTCAGAAGCACGCGCCATCGCGTCAACTGGCAGCCTTAGCGGTGCGGTTATTGGTGGGGCGATGTTTGGCATAGGCATGGTTCTTGCGCGCGGATGCGCATCTCGCCTGCTGGTCTTGGCCTCGTGCGGCAACCTGCGTGCACTTGTGACAGGATTGATTTTGACCTTGGTGGCCCAGGCAGCCTACACAGGAGTACTCAGCCCGGCCCGTGAAGCGATTTCCGGTCTGTGGACCATCTCAGGAGGCGCACAGCGCGATCTTTCAGCAATAATCGGGCTTTCACCACCGGCCTATACAGCCGTTGCCGCAATTGGATTTGTTCTGGCAATTGTGTTTGCTTTTCATAGAAATGTCGCACCTGCAAAGATCGTGACAGCCGCAGGCGTGGGCGGGGCAGTGGCGCTTGGGTGGTTCATGACATATTCCATCGCGCAAGCTTCTTTCGAAGTCGTGCCTGTGTCTTCAGTGACGTTTACCGGCCCGGCCACAGACACGCTGATGGCGTTGGTTGCAGAGCGAAATGTGGTGCTGTCTTTCGGCATCGGCCTTGTTCCCGGCGTGGCCATTGGCGCAGCAGGATCTGCCATCATTTCCGGCGAGTGGAAGATCGAACGTTTTGGCTCGGATACCCCGATGGAACGTTACCTGGTCGGAGCTGTCCTCATGGGGTTCGGAGCGATGCTTGCCGGAGGTTGCGCCGTGGGCGCCGGGCTTTCAGGCGGGTCCGCCCTGTCATTGACAGCCTGGCTTGCCGTTTTCTTCATGTGGGTTGGGGCGATAGGCACGCACAGGTTTTTGATGCGGCTGCCGGTATTGCAGCATTCCTGACTTACTCGAACTCCATCTGTTCGAAAACGCGCCCGGCATTCTTTGTTGCCAGTTCCTCGTACGTGTCCAGATGGGCATAGGGGGATTGATCGACATAGTAGGCTTCGGTCAGATCGCCGCCTGCATCCATATGTTCTTGAATCCTGGTTCGCAGGTACACCAGGTAATCGCGTGTATAGCGGCGCACCTGATCCATATTCGTGGGATGACCGTGCCCGGGAATGACATACGTGGCATTCAAAGCCTCGAACTCGTTGTCCCAGGTTTCCAGCCAATCCGCGGTATAGGTATCCTGAAAGATCGGCAGCATGCGCTCGTGGAACGCCATGTCACCCGCGATGACAAGGCCTTGGTTCGGCAGCCAGATCGAGATATCGCCGGGGCTGTGGGCCGGTCCGAGGTATTTGGCCTCGATCCGGAAGTCGCCCATCTCGATCACGTATTCATCATCGAATGTCTCTGTTGGGCCTGCCAGAAACGTGCCCTCTGCCTTGTCCTGATTGTATCGTTTCATGCCCTCCAGAATCTGAGGGCCATACTCCTCGAACTCAGCTGCTGCATCCGAATGGGCGACGATTGGAACACCGATTTCCGACCAGTAGGCATTGCCAAGCATCGCGTGCCCCTGACCGTTTTCGTTGAAGACAAGCGTGACCGGCTGATCCGTAACCGCCTGAATTTCCTTGTGCAGCGCCTCGGCAAGGACATAGGCCGCACCGCCGTTGACAACGACCACGCCTTCACCGGTCACGATGAAGCTCAGGTTGTTGTTGTGACCAGAGTTTTCGTAGGTCGGCGGAGCGGTTGCGCCAATTGCGGAATAGACGCCAGGAATGAACTCGACCGGCTTGGAATACAGAACGCTTTGCGGATACTGGTCAGCAATATCCTCGCTTGCCCAGGCTGGTGTGACCAAAGCAACCGCAATCACGAATGATCGTATCATGACGCCTCTCCAATGAATCTGTAGGCAGAACCGGTCTTTTCGACGCGGCCAATTCCACCGTTCGGCAGGTGGAAGCCGATTATTCTCATTTCCTCTTCGGAAACCTGATCCAGCAGAGAGTAACGCGCCGCTGCGGCGACCTGGGGATCCTGATCCGTTCCACCGTGCCAATCGGGGTGTTCAAACGCCACGTGCGGATTTCCCAGCGCGTCGCCGACGACCATCACGGACTCACTCCCATTTCGAAGCTCAAAAGCCATGTGACCGGGCGTGTGCCCAAAGCTTGCCCGTGCCGCAATGCCCGGAAGTATCTCTTGCCCATCCTCGAAGAACGCGACCTGATCTTCAATTGCTTCCAATCGCCGTTTTGCACCGGCCGCGAACGCGGTGCGATCTTCACCTATCGTGTCCACCGTTGAGGGGTTCCACCAATAATCCCATTCTTTGCGTCCAATGAGGTGCGTCGCATTTGGGAAAAGCAGGTCGTCGAAATCATCCAGAACACCCCAGATATGATCCGGGTGCGCGTGGGTGAAAACCACATGCGTGACACTTTCGGGCGACAGGCCGATTGCTTCAAAAGTTTCCATCAGTTTGCCCGATGTGGGCATGAAGTCCGGCCCCGCTCCAGCATCGAACAGCACGGTGTTTTCATCACCTCGATAAAGCGTGACGTTGCACTCTGGCTCGTACTTGGTCGCGTCCGCTTGAGTGCGGGTCAGAAATTGCTCGACCTCCTCTTTGGGCATGGCTCCGAAAACAACATCAGGTGGCAATGACAGGTATCCGTCTGACACGGTCGTAATTCGGGCTGAAGGACCGAGCCGCAGCTCTGCTTGCACGATCCTGGCTTGAGCTCCAAGTGCCGCAAGACACGTGGCATTGAACAGGAAGCTGCGTCGGGACAAAGAAATTCCATTCATACGAAATCATTAAAATGAATATTATTATTTGTAAACGATGGAAGTGCCAACAAAGGATCATTCCAAGACGCTGAAAAACCGGCCAGGTCTACTTTGCGATTGGGCGAAGAACGGTTCTCAGCGGTGGCAAATGGACAGGACGACAAGGTCATGCGCAAAGTGAACGCGCAGCGCAATCCGCGCGAAGATGGATTGCCGAGGAAGGGATGATGTCGGAAAGGCGATTGTTACGTGACCTCGAAACAGGGGAGGGGCCCAGCTGCAGAACGACGGCGATGGCAGAACCAGCTTTCCACCGAAAAATCCCAAACCATCTGCGTCAAAGCGCATTGTTCTCATCCCTCTGTGCTTGTAAGGAAATTGCACGGCCTTAGGGGCTGCGCCGTGCGGGCGTGATGGAATGGTAGACATATCAGACTTAAAATCTGAAGGGCGTATGCCCGTGTGGGTTCGAGTCCCACCGCCCGCACCAAAAAACCGTATTAGCGTTTTTGAAAAAAACAAATATAATATGGCGACTTTCGTGCCCCACATTCTGCGCCACACTTGTTGAGGTATGCTTGCCAATCAGGCGGCCTTTTCTTCGATTAGACTTTCCAGTTCAGCAACCTTCGCCAGATTGACGCCTGTGCCCTAATGAACCATCAATTTGCGGTCTTTCTCGGTGCACAAGAACGATTGATCCGATTGAAATGGCGTGTAGACCATTCACTAATGATCCAGGGAGGAACGCATAGGCTCTGAAACTCGATCAGTCTGGAGCCTGGTCTTCGCTTGGCCTACAGTGTTGCTGGGCAACTCTCCAACCGAAAAAGGAGCACTTATGTCCCGACTTTCAGAACGTAGAGACTTTGCCACCGAAATCTGCAGGCAGGCTGGGTTAGTGGCCAAAAAGTTCTTTGCAGATCGGGTCAATCTTGTCGTTGATCAAAAAGGCGCTCAGGATTGGGTCAGCGAGGCGGACAGGAGCGTCGAGACCTTCATTCGTCAAAAGATCTCGGAGGCTTGGCCCAAAGATGGCGTTTACGGTGAAGAACATGGCGCGGTAGCGGGAGAGAGTGGCTTTGACTGGGTTATTGATCCAATTGATGGAACCACGAATTTCGTGAACGGTATTCCAGCATGGACCATTGTTCTGGCTGGTGTCACCAACGGCCAAACGGAGATTGGCGTGATCCATGATCCAAACGTGGATGAAACATTTGTCGCAACGCGCGGAGAAACAGCGACACTTAACAGATCACCGATACGCGTCGCTTCAGGAGTGCCGTTGCGCGACGGAACTGTGGCAGTAGGATACTCGAACCGGATTGAGAGCCGTCATGTTTTACCCGTGATCGAGGATTTGATCGAGCACGGGGCGATGTTTCACAGAAATGCCAGCGGAGCGCTTTCGTTGGCCTACGTCGCTGCCGGACGCCTTCTGGGCTATGTCGAGGAACACATGAATGCTTGGGATTGTCTGGCTGGGCAATTGATGGTCGCGGAAGCGGGTGGCGTTGTCGAGGATCAGAACGCCGATGCGATGATCCGAGACGGCGGGCGCGTGATCGCAGGCACGCCAGATGTGTTCGAGACGTTGCGTGAGATCGCAGAGAACGCTTGGAGCGCTTAACGTCTAAGTAAAAGAGACCCAACCTGAATCAGGTTTGAGTGTCGCTAGATCAGCCTGCCAGAAATGGCCTTGTGAGGGCTGGTCATACTTGCGGTCTATCAAACAATCCGAAAGTGCGCACCAAAGCAATGTGCCTACTGCCCCGTGGGTCGCGATTGCAAGATCCCCGGCATGATGCGTCTGGACTATCTCTGTTACTGCGCGATGAATGCGTCTCTGCGCCTCGACAGCTGTTTCCCAACCACGATAGCTCCTATCCGGCTGAGCAAAGAAAGCATCGGCTGCGGCCTCGAAATCGTCCCGAGGCAAGTAACCGGTTGCGCTGCGGTCGTTCTCACCAAGGCCCAAGTTGCAATTCACGGGTAGCGCTCGTGGTGCAGCAAGAATCTCACCTGTTTCGCGGGCCTTCCGCTCGCTGCTGGTCCATATCTGCGCCACGTTGGACAAGACTTCGCTGGATGCAAATTCAGTAGCGCGTTTGCGGCCCACAGCGTTCAAGCCCCATTCGGTTATCGGGACGGCCGGATCGATTGCGACCTCGGGGTGCGTAATGATAATGAGTTTCGGCATTTAATCCGGCAAAAGAACGGGGCCTTTGTCAGAAAAGCCCATTTTGATTTCGGTGCCGGGATCCAGCGGCGCATCGACGTCATCGTGAACGGCAAAAACCTGACCGAATTCACCGGTCAGCGTGTATTCCATCCGAACGCCAACATAGGTCGCCTTGGCCACCGTGGCTGGGATGCCTTGGTCTGAGCCGATGACCAGACGAGAGGGTCGCACGGCAATGGTCGCGGGTCCTTCGGACAATCCGCGACGTGGTAGCGTGTGACGGTAGCCTTCTATTTCTATCGTTGCCGCGTCGCCATTGATATCGACGATTTGGCATTCCAAAAGGTTTGCCTCGCCTATGAAATCCGCAACAAATCGGTCGTTCGGGGCATCATAAAGCTGGCGTGGTGTGCCCATTTGGGCGATTGCTGCATTGCGCATGACAACAATTTCATCCGAGACCGCCAGTGCCTCCTCCTGATCGTGGGTCACGTAGACAACTGTCAAACCAAGATCTTGCTGGATTGCCCGAATATCCTCTCGCACCTGACGGCGAAGCTTGGCATCGAGGTTGGACAGCGGCTCGTCGAACAGCAGAACCTGCGGCTCAAGAACCAGCGCGCGGGCGACTGCAACACGCTGTTGTTGACCCCCTGACAGTTCAGAGGGAAGACGACTGTCGAACCCCTGAAGGCCAACCAGTTCCAATCCATTCAGAGCGCGGCTGCGGGCTTCTTCCTTTGCAAAGCCCGAGAATGTGAGGCCATACATCACGTTTTCCAGCACGCTCATGTGAGGGAAAAGCGCGTATGACTGGAACACCATGGATACGTCGCGGTCGGTGGCAGGCAACTTGGTCACGTCCCGATCTCCGATCAGGATCTTGCCCGAGCTTGCCATTTCCAACCCGGCAATCATGCGCAGAGTCGTTGTTTTCCCACAGCCTGACGGGCCAAGCAGTGTGACGAGCTTTCCCGCCTCGACGTTCAGGTTGATGTTGTCGACGGCAACGACATCCTTGCCGAACACTTTCGACACGTTCTCAAAGCGTACCGGGGCGGCCTTGGAACCGATTTTGGTGTCGGTCATGGCGATGTCTCCGTTCCGTGCTGCGTGCGTCGGCCAATCTGGACCCGACCGACGAGAAGTTGCAATAAGCCGACCGCCGCGAGCATCACGAAGATCAGCGTCGTCGAATAGGCGATCGCAAGGCCATAGTCGTTGTTCTCGACCCGACCGATGATGTAGCTGGTCGCCATGTCATATTCTGCGCTGACCAGAAAGATGACGGCCGAGATCGCCGTCATGGCGCGCACAAAGCTGTATACAAGCGCGGCAAGTATCGCAGGGCGCAACAGCGGCAGAATGATATTTCGGAACGTCTGCCACGAGTTTGCACCAAGGGTCAGCGAGGATTCATCAAGGCTGCGGTCAAGCTGCGACATGCTCGCGATCCCCGCACGAACGCCGACCGGCATATTGCGGAAGATGAAGCTGACAACGAGAATGACACCCGTACCCGTGATTTCAATTGGCGGAACGTTGAAGGCCAGGATGTAGCTGACGCCGATCACTGTCCCGGGGATAGCGAAGGACAGCATTGTTCCAAATTCGAAAGCGTTCTTGCCTGCAAAACTTTGTCTTGTCAGCAGATAGGCGGTCACCAGGCCAACGGCGGCAGTCAATGGCGCAGCAATGGCCGCGATGGTTATGGTGGTCCAGAAACTGTCCCAAGCTGCCCCGGTCCAGCGAATACCCTCTTCTTCGAAGCGGACCGAGAATGCAGTGATATAGTGTTTGATCGTCAGCGAGTTATCGACGCCCCACAGCTCGACAACACTGCCGTAAATGATCATCGCGTAGACAACAATTGTGAACAGCGCCCAGCCCAGAGCGATGAGCAGCACCGGAACAGAAAGGCCAGTGGGCATCAGTGGATGAACGCCGGCATCCCCTTTGCCAGTGACGGTTGTATAGCTTTTCTTCCCCAGCCAGACACGCTGCGCGTAGAAGGCGGAAAGAGTAAAGAACAGCAGCACCATGGCCAGAACCGCGGCCCTGCCCTGATCGTACTGAGCGCCGACGATGGCAAAGAATATCTCGGTCGAAAGCACGTCGAAATTCCCGCCCAATACAAGCGGATTTCCGAAATCGGCCATGCTTTCGATGAAGCCCAGAAGAAATGCGTTCGCAAGACCAGGCCGCATCAGGGGCAAGGAAACCGTCTTGAATGTCTGCCATCTGCTGGCGCGGAGCGTTTGCGCCGCTTCTTCCATCGACGGAGAGACACCTTCAACCACACCGATCAGAACAAGAAACGCAATTGGCGTAAACGCGAGTGTCTGCGCGATCAGGATGCCCGGCATTCCGTAAAGCCAGCGTGTCGGTTGCGTGCCGAACAGTTCGGCAACGAACCGGGTGACAGAGCCGGACAGGCCAAAAAGCAGGATCAGCGCCAGGCCGATCACGAATGGCGGGGTGATTATTGGCAGAACGGTCAGAGCCCGCAGCACGCGCTTGAAGCGAAAGCCTGAGCGCGTCACGACAAGTGCAAAGCAAAGACCCAGGACCGTGGTGATGACGCCAACGAGGATGGCGAGGAACAGTGAATTCCAGGCTGCGCCACAACGCGCGCCCTGAAAACACCCCAGACCCCACAATCGATCATCGAAAAACTTCGAGAAGAAGACCGCGATGGAATACGCGCCGTCTTCGGTGATGAAGGCAGCGAAAAGCATCTTCGCGATGGGAAAAAAGACAAACGCGGTGACAATTGTAATAACGCCCCCGATGGCGCTTACGACAAAGACGTCACCGTTAATGGCACCCCTTGCCGCGATCCCCTGAGTAAGCAGGAACAGAAAGCTCGAGGCGCATATCATCGCGCCATAGCCCATGCCGAACTGACGGTCGCCAAGTTCGCCAAACATCGCCTCCAGCCAATTGAAGTTGAAACCTCTGATGCCAATGCTGAACCCCTGAGCGATCAGCCAGCCAAAGCCAAGCGCCCCTGACAGGATCAGTATGCGGGCGTAAACTGGATCAGATTTGGTGCGCTTCAACACCAGAAGCGGCAGGGCCAGTGCGATCAAAAGCGGAGCGAGCCAAAGTTTTTCACCTTGGCCAATCAGAAACGCAGCGGGGGCGTAATCCTCATCGAATGGATAGCCGTCCAAAAGCCACTCGAACGACCAAAGGCCGCCGTCGACCATGTACCAAGGTAACAGGCAGAATCCGACCCACCCGGCCGTGATCCAGAAGATCAGGACCGGATGGGTCGTTTTTGACGTCTGGTCAGTCATTTACTGCGGCAGAGTCGAAACCTCTTCGTCCCATTTCTGCAACAGACGCTTCCGTTCGTCTGAGGACCCATACTTTTTGAAGTCATAATCAATCAGCTTGATCTGACTCATGTTTGGCGCGCTCTCCGAAGTTATTGCGTTCTTGTTCGACGGTACCTGAAACGCGTTGACCTGAAGAGCAAGATTCTGAGCTTCTGGAGACAGCGCCCAGTCATAGAACTTTTTCGCCTCTTCTTCGTTGCGCGCCCCTTCAATAATCGACATCGAGCCGATTTCGTATCCCGTGCCCTCGCATGGCGCGACGACCTTAATCGGGAATCCTGAAACGGCCTGCTTCACGGCGTCATGCATGAAGACGATACCAATGGTGTTCTCACCACGACCGGCGGCCTTGATGGGCGCGGACCCGGACTTGGTATATTGGTTGATGTTCGAATGCAGACCCTTCATGAACTCAAAGCCTTCGTCCTCGCCAAAGATCTGAACCATCGACGCCAGCGTGGTATAGGCCGTACCTGATGAGTTCGGATTCGCCATCTGAACGTGGCCTTTGTATTCGGGCTTCAGCAGGTCTTTCCAACAGGCCGGTTCGGGCAGGTTGTTTGCAGCGATAAGATCGGAATTGTAGCCGTAGCCAAGTGCGCCTGAATAGATGCCGATCGTCTTGTTGCCCGCGCTTTCTGCCTGGGATATCGCCCAATCATGAAGCTGGTCGCGCATCGGCGAAATGTATTCCATCGTCAGGCCCTCTTCGGCGGCCTGCAAATGCGGATCACCCGTACCGCCCCACCAAACGTCCCCTTTCGGATTCGAGCTTTCGGCGCGTATTTGTGCAAAGGTTTCCCCTGACGACTTCCGGGTCATGTTGACGTCGATGCCTGTTGCATCTTCAAAGCTGCGCGCCATCAGTTGGCACCAGTCTTCTTGCGCCGAACAATAAAGTGTCAGCTTGTCGGCCTGTGCCGCCGACAGTGACGCAGCCAGGGCGATCACCGATCCAACTGTTGTGGATATCAATTTCCTCATTTTCTTCCTCCCTTTGAGCTTGATGCGTCCGGGTTTCCCGGTTCTTTCATGCCCTTCCTCATGCAGCCTGTCGAAGTTTCTTTATGACAATTTTGACTTCTGGATTGTCTGTCAGATTGTTCAGCAAATCTGACAGGTCGCTTTCTTGAACCAACTTTGCGGCCTTTGCCGGTGAAAACCAGTGACGCGTACGTTCACCTTTTTCCTTCCAGCGTCGCTTCAGCTTTTCGACGACCATCGGATAAAGGGTGACGCGGCAGCGAACGCTGCTTTGCCCCTCGTATCGTTTATCATAGAAAAAATGACCGATTGGCCGTTTCGATATGGTGCCGACGGCGCCTGCTTCTTCTTGCGCTTCGATTTCAGCAGCTTGCCATGGTTTTTTGCCGTCCATTAGCCAGCCCTTCGGGATAACCCACCGGCCGGTGTCCCGCGAAGTGACCATAAGAACGCGCAACTTGCCAGTCTTGTCCCAGCGCATCGGAAGCGCCGCAATCTGATCTGCCGTTTCGCTGTCGCTCATGCCGCCTCTCAATGCCACACGATCTAGAACCAAAAGGAAGCTGTCTTGTTGGCAAGTTGGCCGGTCAACGCTTTGCCTTGGCTCGTATTCTGAATTTGATCAGCCTGTGCATCTTTGCTTTGCGCTTCGAAATACTTGTGTTCGCTCGAATTCTCACAACCTTCCGAGGGTTATGCAACAAAAAATATTGCATTATGACCGAAAGCCCACAAAAGTGGATTTCGAAACCTAGTCGGGTCGTCGGATGTCCAAAACTAAAACGCGCGGCAAAATGTCTGAAAAGAACCACAGCCGGGTAAAGAAATCCGACCGGCGCCAGCAGATATTGCTGGAACTGAAGCTGCGCCCGCACGTTCGCATCAACGAACTGGCGCAGCGGTTCAACGTCTCCACCGAGACGGTTCGCAGAGACTTCGATGCTCTGTCGAATGATGGCTTGATAGCGCGGGCACACGGGGGAGCATCGGCCGCCGCGCAAGGGCACTATCCGGGTTTGGATGAGCGAACAAACGCACAGGTTGAGGAGCGCGAACGGATAGGTGCCACAGCGGCAGAACTGATCCAGAGCGGTGAAACGGTCATGATCGATTCCGGCTCGACCACAATCGAAATGGCACGTGCACTGGCTTATATTGGCACATCTTGCACCGTAATCACCAATTCCATTCCCGTAGCCATGACCCTTGGCCATGGGGCTGCACAAGTGCTGTTATGCCCGGGGGAATACTTGGCAACTGAGTCTGCAACGATCGGAACCGAGACGCTGGAGTTTCTGTCCCGTTTCAACGTCGACAGGTGCATGATCGGTTCCTCGGGGTTTTCGACCGATGGCCCTTCAGAAACAGTGCGCGGCTTCGCGGCAATAAAGAGGGCAATGCTGTCGCGAGCCGAGAAACGGCACCTTCTTGTTGATTCCGGGAAATTCGGCCGGAAAGGCCTGTCTCAAGTGGGGGGGCTTGACGACCTGGATTCAATAATCACCGACAAAAAACCAACAGGAGAATTGCATAACGCCATTGAAGGCGCCCGGGTCGACGTTCTCGTCGCCGGGTAGATATGAAATGACTGATTAACGGCGGACAAAAAGCACCGCACTTGACTGGGAGGAAAACATGAAGATCGATATCAAACTATTGCTTGGGGCATCTGCAATCGCGCTCATGTCGATAAGTGGAACGGCGTCGGCGCAGGATTGTCCACGCGGTGACTTGGACGAGCGTTTTTGTGATGCCGACGGGGATTTGATCGCGGATATCCCCACAGATCCTTCCGAGCAGATAGATCCTGACACTTTGATTTTTGCCTATACGCCGGTTGAAGATCCCGCCGTATACAAAACCGCGTGGTCAGATTTTCTTGACCATTTGAAAGCAGAAACTGGCAAGGACGTCGTCTTTTTTCCAGTCCAGAACAACGCGGCCCAGATCGAGGCGATGCGTTCGGGCCGTTTGCACATTGCAGGTTTCAATACCGGTTCCAACCCACTGGCGGTAAACTGCGCCGGGTTCCGCCCCTTCACGATCATGGCTTCGAAGGACGGAAATTTTGGTTACGAGATGGAGATCATCACCTATCCAGGTTCGGGCATCGAAAAGGTCGAAGACATCAAGGGGAAGCAACTGGCTTTCACATCGCCTACATCCAACTCGGGATTCAAAGCGCCCTCGGCGATCCTGAAAAGCGATTTTGATCTTCTGCCCGAACGCGATTTCGAACCTGTCTACTCGGGCAAGCACGACAACTCGATCCTGGGTGTCGCCAACAAGGATTACCTGGCGGCTTCGATCGCGAATTCGGTAAAATCCCGGATGATCTCGCGCGATGTGATCAAGGAAGATGATGTCGTTACGATCTACAAGTCGCAGACTTTCCCGACCACTGGGTTTGGCACCGTCTACAACTTGACACCCGAGCTGCAGGAAAAGATCCGCAATGCCTTCTTCAATTTCGATTGGGAGGGGACGACACTTGAAGCTGAGTTCTCAAAATCAAACGAAGGCCAATTCCTCGAGATGACCTATCAGGAATTTTGGGACGTCATTCGTAAAATTGACGCGGCAAATGGCGTCTCTTACGCCTGCCAGTAACTTTTGGCTCATCCGGCGGGCCCGAAAGGGCCCGCTGTTCACCCTAATCTGGGGCATTTCATGCTGCGTCTTCAAAAGCTGACGAAAACATACAAGACCGGAGATCAGGCGCTGAAGGCGATTGATCTTGAGGTTCCAAAAGGACAGGTTCTGGCGTTGATCGGGCCTTCGGGCGCGGGCAAATCGACCATGATCCGCTGTGTCAACCGGTTGGTTGAACCGACAAGCGGCGGTGTCCTTCTGGATGACGTTGACGTGACCAAACTCGGCTCGGGAGCGTTGCGGAAAGCACGCCGCGAAATGGGTATGATCTTTCAGGAATATGCTTTGGTTGAACGCCTCACTGTGATGGAAAACGTATTGTCCGGCAGGTTGGGATACGTGGGATTCTGGCGCAGTTTCCTGCGGCGGTATCCGCAGTCGGATGTGGACGAAGCCTTCCGCTTGCTCGATCGGGTGGGGCTGTTGCACATGGCTGATAAGCGGGCGGATGAACTGTCGGGGGGTCAACGCCAAAGGGTGGGCATCTGCCGCGCCTTGATTCAAAACCCGAAACTGTTGCTGGTTGATGAGCCAACTGCGTCGCTGGACCCCAAAACCAGCCGTCAAATCATGCGGCTAATCACCGAGTTATGTCAGGAACGCGGATTGGCAGCCATCATCAATATCCATGATGTGGCGCTCGCTCAGATGTTTGTTCCCCGCGTCGTGGGACTCCGATTTGGCGAAATCGTGTATGATGGGCTTCCCACCGGCCTTACCCCTGAGAAGCTGACCGAAATCTATGGGGAAGAAGACTGGGAGGCAACCATCGAAAAAGTGGACGAAGATGAAGATGTCGAGGCCGCAGAATGAGCCATCGAGAACTGGACGACATGTTGGGGAAAGGCTGGCGTAAGCCTGCCTTTGTCAAGAACCCAGTGCTCCGCTGGGCATTGCTCCTTGGATTTTTCGCCTACCTGATCGCAGCTTTTATGACCATCGAAGTCGATTGGGGCCGTGTCTATGAAGGGCTGGATCGCGGTTGGGCGTTTGTTCTTGCATTCACCAGCCCAGACTTCATTTCACGGTGGTCAGATATTTGGAGCGGCCTTCTGGAAAGTATCGTGATGACCGTGGCCGCGTCGGTCGTGGGCATCCTGATATCGATCCCGATTGGGCTGGGGGCTGCCCGCAATATCGCGCCATTGCCAATCTACATGATTTGCCGAGGCATTGTTGCGATAAGCCGGGCATTACAAGAGATTATCGTTGCCATATTGCTTGTGGCGATCTTCGGTTTTGGCCCGCTGGCCGGATTTCTGACGCTTTCCTTCGCCACCATCGGGTTTCTTTCCAAACTTCTGGCCGAAGACATCGAAGCCATGGACAAAGTTCAGGCCGAGGCGATCAAGGCCTCTGGAGCGCGTTGGCCACAATGGATCAACTATGGAGTTCAGCCGCAAGTGATGCCGCGACTTGTGGGCCTTTCCATGTATCGGATCGACATCAACTTCCGGGAAAGCGCGATCCTCGGGCTTGTGGGGGCTGGTGGAATTGGTGCGACTTTGAACACCGCATTCGACCGCTATGAATACGACACCGCGGCGGCCATTCTCATTCTGATCATCGGCATCGTGATGGCTCTGGAATACCTTTCGGGAATTATTCGAGCGAGGGTTCAGTAATGCCGATACTTGAACGCGACGATGCGCAAATCTGGCGTCGCCGGACAACAGGTCAGAGCTTGGTTCGTTGGTTCGGCTGGCTGTTGGGCGTGGCGATCTTTGTTTACTGCTGGCAGTTGATCTCGGCATCGACCACTTGGTTTTTCGTCTGGGACGCGCCCCGCATCGCCAATGATATCTGGACCCGGGCAACGCCCCCCAAATGGGAGTATATCACCCAACTGGGCCGCCCGATTTGGGACACCCTGAACATTGCCACTCTGGGAACGATCATCGCCCTGTGCATGGCAGTGCCCGTCGCCTTTTTGGCGGCCCGCAACACCACGCCATCGGCCTTGTTCATCCGGCCGATTGCCCTGTTGGTCATTGTCTCGACCCGCTCCATCAACTCGTTGATCTGGGCGCTTCTTCTGATCGCGATTATTGGTCCCGGAGTGTTCGCCGGTGTCATAGCAATCGCCATTCGTTCAATCGGGTTTTGCGCAAAGCTTCTTTACGAAGCGATTGAGGAGATTGATCACACGCAGGTCGAAGCAATAACGGCAACCGGTGCTTCACGCTGGCAGGTCATGGCCTATGGGATCGTACCGCAAATCCTGCCCGCGTTTGCAGGCATTGCTGTTTTCCGTTGGGATATCAACATCCGCGAATCCACGGTGCTCGGGCTGGTTGGTGCTGGTGGCATTGGGTTGCAATTGTCGGCTTCGCTCAACGTTCTGGCTTGGCCACAAGTCAGCCTGATCCTGATTGTCATTCTCGTCGCGGTTATGATCAGCGAATGGGTTTCGGCGAAAGTACGAGGGGCCATCATTTGACCGGTTTCTCTGTGCAAGAAGCTTTTGACGCCTACGAGGCTGTGCGACATCGCCTGCCGCAAACCAGATCAACTGAATTGAACTATCGCCAGGCGGACACGCTGGAGGACATAGCTCATGAGTTTGACGTGTTCCTCCTCGATGCTTTCGGGGTTCTCAATATTGGCGATACGGCGATCCCCGATACGCCAGATCGGGTCAGATCGCTGACAGCCGCTGGCAAACGTGTTCTGATCGTGTCGAATGCCGCCGGGTTTCCCCACGCAACTCTTATGGAGAAGTACAATAGGCTTGGTTACGATTTCGCACCACAAGACGTGATCACCAGTCGGGCCACGTTGTTGTCTGAACTGAACGGCCAAAGTGATTTGCATTGGGGATTGATGGCGGCCCCCAGTGCCGGCCTTCGCGATCTGGAGGGGCTGAAACTGTCCTATTTGGAGGATGACCCCAAGCCCTACGAAACCGCCGACGGGTTCTTGTTGATCGGGTCAGCGGTTTGGAATGAAGCGCGACAAGCCATGTTGGAGGCCACTTTGCAAGAGCGTCCCCGCCCGGTATTGGTCGGCAACCCTGACATTGTCGCTCCGCGCGAGTACGGTTTTTCCAAGGAACCCGGTCTTTACGCGCACCGGCTGGCAGACCGGACAGGCGTCGCCCCTCAGTTCTTTGGAAAGCCTTTCGCCAATATCTATGATCTTGCTTTCCAATGTCTCGGGCACATCGACAAGTCCCGGGTTCTGATGGTGGGCGACAGCCTGCACACCGACATACTGGGCGCACGAGAAGCAGGCATAGCTTCCGCCCTCATCTCGGGATACGGTTTCTTCGCAGGACATGACGTTGAAGCAGCGATCATAAAGGCAGGGATAGTCCCTAACTTTGTCGTAAGCCGGCCTTGATTCCAGGGCGTTACCCTTAGATGCGTTTTCCTGTTAACGCTTACTCGTATGTCGGCTGACACCGCGTGGCAAACATGCCGACCATATACATGCAGTGCCACGTGTGAGCGGCGGCTTTGGAAAACTCCTCCGCAACCACAGAACTCTGAACTCATGTCTGGATTGGACTGTTATCACACATCCAAACAATCTGACGTATCGGCCGCTTTGACCGCAATTCGCAGCATATCTCAATCAGGTTCACGGCCTCAGTCCACAGCGGGTTTCAGAAACCGTGTACTTTTTCCATTAGCTTTTTATGGGTTCTTTCGGGACCGTTCACAAGTCGCCGTCTATCTCATCGAATCAAGTCCCCGAACCGGCGTACTGCGCGCACCGTCGCCGCGCAGCCGTTTCTTGAACCGATCAAACGCGATGAACGCCATGTCCTCAAATGTCGGGTCGTTCGGGTTGTTTTCTGCATCAAGACGCCGGAGCTCAAGTTCCGCAATCGGATCGTCGTCGCGTTCCGTATTAGAGGACCATTTTTTCGTTCTGTGCGCGCATCAAACAGGGACATGTCAGGGAAAGATCCAATCCCCCATCCTGGCGCTTGCCGTTGTCTTAGACCCGATAGAACCAGCGACTTCCGTTCTGCGACTTCTTGAGAAAGAGCCCGCCACCGTATTGAACAACGATACAAAGCGCGGCATTTATTACCTGCGCTGCTGATAGTCGGTTTACGTTTCTTGCTTTAACTGCCCCACACTTTCAGCGCGGTGCTTTCCCAAATTCTGTTGCAGTGTCCTGCAGGTGACGGACTAATTTAATAGTAATATTAATGTTTTAGGGTCTATACGCAGCATGTTGTACAAGCCGCATCGTGCTCACCGCCCGTACCAAAAAGAATAAGAAAAATGCCGTGACTTATGTGTGCGTGGCAGAACGCACGGGAGCTGCAAAGCCCCCCATAAAACTCTGCTGTGCAACTATGCTTAAACCGGAAACCCCAATTGTCGGATCAGTTTCCAAATGTCCCTGTTCGCGGCTGACAGCTGATCAACGACTGCTTCGATCTGGAGCAGCGCGTTGTCGTCCACGGTATCTTCGCGGCCCAGTTTTATGTCGGTTTTGCGGTCAGCGATCCGCATAAGGATCGTTTTCGGGTTTCCGCTTTCAGGGTCGAAGGAATAGATGCAATGGTTGTACTTGTTGCGGATGCCAGAAAGCTTGGCCAGCCTTTGCGTATGTTCAAGGATCGGATCTCGGAGCTGGGCAGGGCGCCCTTCCATTTTTGCAAGTCTTTCAACCAGATCTATTCGCGCGCGGGTGGTGTTCAAAGTCAGAAATATGATTACGGCCACGTCCTTGGACGTTCCAGTCAGGCCGGCGATCAGATGGATCAGCAGGCTCTCGGTGTTTGTCCACATGTAGTTCAGCCTGCCGACCAAAAGGATCAGGCGGTCGAACCGGGCTTCAAAGGGATCAGTCAAGGGCGGTCTGCTGCGCCTCATGAGGCGCAACCTCGAAATAGAAATGAGCAGCCGCCGTCCGGTTGCTGACGCCAATCTTTCCGACAACGTTATGCATGTGCAGCTTGACCGTGTGTTCCGTGATGCCCAGCTTGGCCGCAATCAATTTGTTGCTTTTGCCTTCTGAGACCAGTTGCAAAACCTGTTTTTCGCGGCGTGTCAGCTTGGAGTACTGTGCGTGCCGATCCGCGCCGTTGGATGTAATTGTCTCCCGTTGCCGTGGTCTCTCGGGCGCGCGCTGACAGGGGGTTGAAACACAGTCAGCCAGAAAGCTGGGAAGATAAAGTTCCTCGTGCATCAGCAGTCTGAGGATGGCGCGCCACGCGTCCGGTGCCACGTTCATCGGTAGAAAGCCAACATCTCCAAACTGCGCGCGGTTCCAGCCTTCGAACAGGTGCCGGGCCGATTCCTCTTTGCGATAGGCGAAGGCAAGACAGCCGGAACCTGCACTTTTGGTGTATGCATTTGGGCGCGCCAACAGGTCTTCGATCAACATCTGATCCACGACGACGATCTTGCCGCTGTCCGGAACACTTGCACGCATAGCCTCGAGTGTTTCGAAGCGAAAAGCGCGGACACCAAACTCGGTTTGAACGCTTCTTAGGGTTTGATTTGAATAGAATAGTTCTTTCCCGAGGAAGACAATTGAAAAATCTTCTGAATAAAAACTCTGATTGCCAGATTCATTGTTCAAAGACTCACTCATTATATTCCCTCACAAAACGGGGTTAATCGGAAATGGCTTTATCGAAATGGAATTACCGGTGTAAAAGTAGTTAACTAATCAAAGAATTACGTGAGGTTTATTGTAGCTGAAAACGTGATTTTCTACAACCAGACGGTATAGTTCAAGTGCCTTAGATATAGAACTATTGTTTAGGTTTTTCGGTGTGGCATTGTGTAACCAGCGGAAACAATTGCATTATTTTTTATTGCTTTCTTAATTTAGAACTTTTTGTTCCAGCCCGGCGAAAGTTCCGCAATATTCTCAAAATAAACATAAAAAACAATAGTTTATCCTCATCAGAACTTTCAGTTAGCTAGTCGCAAGCGTGCGTCGCTGCGAACATGGTCAGGCTTTAATTGTGAAAGCGTCTGTCCCTGCCGCGCCCGTTCCTTGCGCATTTCAGCATCGATTGTGAACGGCCGCGTATTCGGCTTAGCCGGGAAAGGAGGTGGCCTCAGAAAAACTACCGTGAACCGCATTCAGCGTGCTTGAACGCTGTGCGGGTATTTTAGTTTCAATCACGCCCGTTGCCGCTTTGTAGATGAATGGCGGTCAGGCGTTCCAGAAATGGGAATTTGTTATGAGACGCAATGTTAATAATACAAACGTAACGACCGTTGACGAAATCGTTGTCGAAAACCTGGATGCTCCGGTGGATGTTGAAATTCAGGTTGATGAGGCTCTTGTCGAAGCTGATGTGACTGCGCAGCAACAGCAGCAGGACCAGAATGTAGAGAACGCCAACGAACAGGGTCAGGATCAGGGTCAGGACCAAGGCCAGGATCAAGACCAGGGTCAGGATCAGGACCAAGGTCAGGATCAGGACCAGGGTCAGGATCAAGACCAGACGCTTAATGCCGGCGACAACACCAACGACAACTCCAACAGCAACTCAATCAATATCGATTTCGGCGGCGGTGAGTGGATTCCGCGCGACGATGATCAGGTTGATCTGGACCTCGGCGATTCGGCGACAGTGGGTGACGTGATCACTGCTGGTCGCGATCTGACCTATGATCCAGGCGATGACATGAATCTGGATATCTCGATGGACGGCGCCGGAACGGCAATGTCATCCGTGAACAGCCAGGTCGCTAGCCTGAGCGACGACGACACGCTTGATTCACCGACCGTATCCAACAACGCCGACTTCACCCAGAACGGCGATGCCAATGGTGGCACGGCAACTGCGGCTGAAGGTATCAGTTCGGATGCCGGCGGTGGAAAATCGGGCGACGGTGGAACCAGCTACGGTGGCGCGGCCGATTCATCAACCTTGGGCAGCCACGCGTGGGCTGACGGTGGCGATACCGGCAGTGCGGATGCCGATTCCAGCGCTGGTCGGGGCGGATCGACCGGTGACGCAAGCAATGCCAGCAATGGTGTTGGTATGGCGGGCGCAGGATCCGACGGTGACAGTGCCGGTGGAGATGGCGGTGCCGCAGATGGCTCAGCCTCGTCCGACAATGATGGCAGCACAAGTGCCGATGGCAGCGGAACCGGCGGAGCCGGCGGCAGCGCGGATTCGTTTGGTCTGGGTCTGGGCTTGGGTCTGTCCGGTTCGAACGCAGCCGGTAACGCAAACGGCGGCGACAGCGATTCCGACTCGACAGGAACCGGGACCGGAACGGCGGACAACGCTGCGGACGCGTCCGGCGCGGACGGTGGCGATGGTAATGCTGCGGCAGATGGTTCGGCTTCGAACACCAGCGACAGCAACACCGATGCGAATGACGCCACTGCGGGTGACAACACTGCGGACGGCTCTGCTGACAGCGGCGCGGACAGCTCGGCTGACGGCTCTGGCGGAACCGGAACTGGTGGTGACGGATCCGGCGGTGACGGCACTGGTGGTGACGGCACCGGTGGCGACGGCACCGGCGGCGACGGCGAAGGTGGATTCGGCGCGATGGTCGAAGCTGCAATCATGGCTCTGCAGGAAGAGCTGGGCATGATTGACGCCGAAGCAGGCGAAGGCGGCGACGGAACCGGCGGTGACGGCACCGGTGGCGACGGCACGGCCGGCGACGGTTCAGGTGGCGACGGCTCGGGCGGCGACGGCTCCGGTGGGACCGCTGACGCGGATTCCGATGCTCAGGGTGTTGGCGATCAGTCGGCAAGCGGGCCGGATATCGACCAGAGCCCGGGCGACGTGAACGGCGCGGCCAGCAACTCGCAAGACACCGACGGAAGCGGCGGTGACGGCGGGTCGAACGCAGCAGATGGCGCAGCGGATGCGGCCGGTACCGGAACATCGGCTGCCGACGGCGACGGCGGTGCGGGCGGTAGCACAACGCCAACATCATCGTCTACCGGCAACGGAGCCGGGTCTGCCGACGCGGCCAATACCGCAGGCAACGGCGGAGCTGCCGACATCTTCGGAGACGCCGACACAAACGGTGCGGCTGACAGCTTGGCCGAAGCAATTGCCGGATACGGCGGCGAAGGCAGTTCCGACAATGATGCCACATCGACTGGGTCGGGCGACGCAGCTGGTGCGGCTGACTCGGGCAACGGTGGTGCCGGTGGCGCATCCGCCGCGAACGGTGGAACCAGCGGAGCTTCGATGGGCACTGCAACGTCAGGCGATACCATGGGTGGCATGATCACCGGTGGTAACGGTGGCGGCGCCTATTCAGGTGACGGTGGTGCCGGCGGCAATGGTGGTGCCTGGGGCGCGAACAATGGTGGCGATGGCATCGTGACCGGTGAGTCCTATGCATCGGCGGCAGCTGTTGTTGATACGTCTGCGTTCAACCAGTCGATCATCATGGGCGCCAACGTCCTGGGCAACACGGTCGATACGACCATGGTGGGTGGTTCGATGAACATGTCCCACGCCAGCGACGACACGGACGTTTAAGTCAAAAGGCGGGGCTCGCATTTTCGGGCCTTGCTACCTTTCGAAAATGCCGGGGCCGCAAAACGCGGCCCCGGCCCAACTGAACCCAAAGCGGAAATTACGAGCCGCCGCGGGCAAAAAGGATAACCGACATGGCACTTGACGGTATTACGGAAACGATAGCGCATTTTGTTGGAACTTTTGAGCTTACGATAGAACAAGCCCGCCTGAGGGATCAGTACGAAGAATTCAGCGCCCTGAGGCGTAAAGCCGAAATAGACGGGCTTGACGAGCCTACCTCGATCAACATCAAAGCTGATCTGGATGTCCCGGCGGGCGAATACAAAGCCCTGCCATTCAATTTTCTTCCCTCTCAACCAGAACTTCCGTTGCCGAAGGCTCCTGTCGGGCCGGTGCATGAGTCGGTCATCATCCTCAATGGTGACAGCGCGGAATCCACGCGATTTGTTCCAGACAGCGTATCCGGCCCGTCTTCTGCACCGGAACTGATTATTCTGCGACCGGATACGGTGCCGCTGGGTTCGGCAATGACGTTCACCGTGCAAAAGGTGGTCATGCGCGACAACGACACGGTGGGGGAAGGGGACTTTCGCGATACCGAGGCGCTGATCGCCCAGGGCGAAGAGATGATGGACATGGCGCTGTCGCTTCATGCCATGGCAGCCCCTTCGCTTTCGCTCGCGGATTACAAGTCGACCGAAATGCTCGAGGCGCTGGCCGAACAGATGTTGGCCCCGGCAAACGCGAATATCGACGGGGTCACGGTACATCAGTTTCATGGCAATGATGCGTTGGGGGTGATCGTAAACGGTAAGTACGTTGAAGAAGCTCCGGTATGGACAGACATCCTGCCTGCGTTCCATCAGCCGGATGAAGCCGGAGAGGATGAGGCAGAGGCCATGCTTCCGGCCGAGTGGGATCAGTCGAAAGATCCTGACTTTGACGACGGACACCTGGTCGTGACCGGAGGGAACCTTGCGATCAATGCTGTCTCGGCATCTGTAGGTTGGGTTGATGCCCCCTATATCGCCGTCGGAGGGCAGGCGATCAGCCTGACCGCCATCAGCCAGGTCGCGCTTGTGTCAGATTGGGATGTGGGGGCGCCGGGAACGGGCAGCGGCACAAATGTGATCCAGTCCTCGAAGATCGAAGTCGAAGGCCGAGATGCCCCCTGGCTGGACAACGGCGCCGGAACAAGCGGACAGCCTGACTTCATCGTTGTGGATTGGGTCCACGGTGATCTGGTTGTGGCAAACTTCGTCAAACAGGTTATCGACGCCACGGATATCGACAACATACAGACCGAGATTTCGGCCGCATCGACCTTGTACGCGCTGGGCGACAACGAAATGTTCAATGTCACCGACATCGTGCAGCTGGGCAGTTTTTACGACCTGATCATGATCGACGGGAATATGATTTCCGTGGACATGTTGTACCAGACCAACGCCCTGATGGATGACGATATCATCAGCGGCGGTATGCCCGGCGCAATGGCCGGAGATGATGAAAACGTGATCATGAATGACGCGTCGGTCAAAACGGTAGGCGCAGATACTCATCAGGATTTGCAGCAGAACCTGTCCGACGCCATGGCGCTTGATCAAACGGATATCGATGCGTTGGAGAACGCGCTGCTCAACGATCCCTTGTTCGCAGGGATGGAGCAGTTGCGCGTGCTCAAGATCGACGGAGACTTGTTGCAGGTGAACATCGTTGAACAGGTCACCATGATGCTGGATCAGGATCAAATTGACCTGTCCGGTCCCAGTGCCGCCGATACCGATGTCGTCGCAGGCAGCAACGCCCTTTTGAACTCCGTCAATCTGACCAAAATGGGTGTGGATTCGACGGTTATGGCCGCTGACGGATCTTATTCTGACCTGCTGCTTCATCAGGCCAGCCTGATTGACGTGCCGGACAACCAGGAAATCACAGATATGACTAACGAGGCGATCGCCGCAATCATGGCGGACATGTCTGTGCCGCAACCGGATGCGGCCCTGGCACTGGACGCACAATCCACTGACACAACGACACCAGATGACGGCCTGCAATCCATGCTGGCCTGACCCCCCAAGTTTTTATCGAGTGACCAGAAGGTTTGTATATGTCGATTGTTTTTTCGTCGCGCCGTCCACTCATATCCAGTCCACTGGACAGGCAGGGCGGTTTGGGCCCGAAGCGCCAGCGCGCAGACGGTGGGGCAGATCCAGCGACACAACGGGTCAAAGCCCGGTTGCACCTGACGCAGGAGATGCGCGTGTCTGAGTCAGATCCAGATTCGACGGTTGAAAGCGAAGCGCCACAGCAATCCAAAGACCAAAAACACTCACGCGAACAACGGCGCGCTGATCCTCCCCATCAGCGTGCGCAGCCGCAACCCGCGCAAGATGAAGAGCCGGCGGGTGGCGGCAATGGGGTGGCCGACGCCGACGGCCCGGATCCGGCATCCGCCGGGGACTCGACTGCGCGCAAGACCCCCTCTGCACGCGCATCCGGTGAGAACGGCATAGGCACCACGATCGAGGCCAAGGCAAACCAGCCACTGTTGCAAACGAATTCCGGCGGCGGTGATGGGAACGGGCCACCCCAAACCTTCCACAAACGCACCCCGCCCGAAGATTTCCAGCGCACGTTGCGCGTTTCGATGCGGGCGATCCGGCGCAATCTTGCGTTTGTTCTGGTCCTGACCTGCGCCACGAACATCCTGATCCTGGCGATTCCGATCTATTTGTTCCAGATCAGTGACCGTGTTCTGACCAGCCGGTCGCTGGATACGCTGATCATGCTGACGGCCATCGTGGCAGGGGCGGTGATCTTCCAGTCTGCTTTTGATGCGGTGCGGCGGTTCATGCTCATGCGGACCGGGGTCGAAGTGGCGGCCCGGCTGGGCGCACCGGTTCTGAGCGCGGCGGCCCATGCGTCGCTGCACGGAAACGGGCGCGAGTATCAGACATTGGGCGATCTGCAACAGCTTCGTGGTTTTCTGGTCTCGGGCACGCTGCTTTCATTTCTGGACGTGCCGTTTGCACCGCTGTTCATTCTGATGATCTTCCTTGTGCATCCGCAGCTGGGCATGATCGTGGTGGTTACTGCGTTGATTCTTATGACGATTGCACTGATCAACCAGAAAACGACTGCCAAGCCGTTTGCCGAGGCCAACAAGGCGCAGTCCATGGCGAACCTGCATCTGGATTCGATGTCTCGCAACAGTCAGATCATTAATGCTCTGGCAATGATACCCGAGGCCGTGCGGATCTGGGGGCGGGATACTGCCCAATCGCTGACCTGGCAGGTGCGGGCACAGGACCGCAACGTGATCTTCGCTGCAATCTCGCGCGCCGTTCGCCTTTTGACGCAGATCGGAATTCTGGGTTGGGGCGCGTTTCTGGCGCTGCAAGGAGAGATCACGGGCGGTATGGTGATTGCGGCCTCGATCATCGCCGGGCGTGCCTTTGCGCCAATCGAAGGTTCGATTGAAGGATGGAACAGCTACCTGCTGACGCGCGGAGCTTATGGCCGAATCAAGGCGCTGCTGTCGACTTCGGCCCTGCAATACGAAAAACTGCGCTTGCCACGCCCCGAAGGTCGTCTGGATGTCGAACGCCTGCTCTATGTACCGGGCGGAACCAAGCGCGTGGTTCTGAACGGCATCACGTTCTCACTGGTTCCCGGCGAAACATTGGCCATCATCGGCAATTCCGGTGCGGGGAAAACCACGCTTGGAAAAACTCTGGTGGGATCCATCCTGCCCACATCGGGCAGCGTCAGGCTTGACCTGATGGACATCCGAAACTGGGACCCGCGCCAGTTTGGCGAAAGCATCGGCTACCTGCCGCAGGATGTTCAGTTGTTCCCGGGCACGATCAAGGACAATATCGGCCGGATGCGGGCGGATGCCACTGACGAACAGATCCATGATGCCGCCGTTCTGGCCGATGTTCATAACATGATTGCAACGCTGCCGCAGGGATATGAGACCGTGGTGGCGGCTGATGGCTCGCCTTTGTCCGGTGGTCAGAAGCAGCGTATCGCACTGGCACGGGCGTTCTTCGGCAACCCCAGAATGGTTGTGCTGGATGAACCGAATTCAAATCTCGACGTCGCGGGCGACAAGGCGCTGGCATGTGCAATCGAACAGGCACGTCAAAGCAAGATCACCGTTGTCGTCATTACGCAGAAGCCAACGTTGTTGAATGTTGTCGACAAGATCATGCTGCTGACGGATGGGCGTGTGGCCCTGTTCGGTCAGCGTGATCAGGTTCTTCAGCAGATCAACGGGCCGCGCAAGCAGACTGGAATTGAAGGCCAGCAGGGGGGCTGACCATGAATGACCTCGTACCTGTGAACAACTCATCCAATGAACCAGAAGTCTGGTATGCTGAGGTTCCGCGCTCGATCAACAGGTTGATAGTGATCGGGGTGGTCTTGCTTGTCGTTTGCTTCGGCGGTTTCGGGGTCTGGTCGTTCAGTGCCCCGCTGGCCGCAGCGGTCATCGCGCAAGGCAGCTTTGTTGCCACGGGCCGAAACAAGATTGTGCAACATCTTGAAGGTGGTATCATCGAAGACATCAAGGTTGTGGAAGGTCAGGCGGTTCAGGCAGGTCAGGTGTTGATGACCCTGGACCAGACCTCGGCCCAGGCCAATGAGCGTGAATTGCATATTCGCAAGCTGCGCCTTCAGGCCATGACCGAGCGGTTGCTGGCCGAGTACGGGGAACGCGACCGCCTCGTGTTTTCGCAGGCGCTTGTCGAAGCATCCGAAGATCCTGAAGTAATGGCCATTCTGGATGGTCAAAAGCTCAGCTTTGATGTGTCGCGCAAGACGCTGCTGAATGACTTGGCTTTGCTGGAGCGCAATATGGAAGCGCTGAAAATCCGATCCAGCGGATTTGAGGCGCAACTGGACAGCATGGCCCGGCGCGCCGAGATATTGCAGGAGGAATTTGAGGCCAAAAGCCAACTGTTCGAAAAGGGCCTTGTCCGCAAAGGGGAGTTGAACACGATCCGTCGTGTGCAGGCCGAAGCCGAAGGTCAGCAGGCCCGGTTGCAGGCGGAAGCCGCTGAAATCAACCAGATGCTGCTGAAATATGACGAACAGATCGCGCGTACGCGGTCCGCCTATCGTGAGGCCGCACTGGATGAACTGGGCGTGATCGAAGCTGATCTGGAAAGCGTGCGTGAAAAATCCCGACAGGCGCGCAGTGTTCTTGACCGGGCCGTGGTGCGCGCGCCGGTAACCGGAACGGTGGTGCGATTGCATTATCACACGCCGGGCGGTGTGATTGAGACCGGGGAACCGATAGCCGAAATCCTGCCCGCAGATGCGCCCCTGATCATCGAGGCACAGATTCCGCGTACCGAGATTGACAGTGTCGTCACGGGGCAGACCGCCACAGTCCGCCTGATCGCGTTGAACCAACGCACGACGCCTGTTTTGTATGGCGAGGTGTTCTATATCTCGGCCGATGCGCTGCTTGAGGATTCGACCGGTGTTCCGCAGGAAGTCTATCTGGCACGAATCTCACTGACCCCGGATGAGTTGCAGCGCGTGCGCGGCTTTGTTCCGACACCGGGGATGCCCGCTGAAATCATGATCCAGACCGAGGAGCGCACCTTTGCGGCCTATATCGCCAAACCGGTATCAGACAGCATGTCGCGCGCGTTTCGCGAGCAGTAACACGCGCGTTTCCTTCCATGTCTACACCTTCCAAAATTCGCATGTTAACCTCTGCGCGGTGACGTAAAGGAGAACTCACATGCCGGTGACGGTGAAAGAGATGATGGAGGCGGCCAACGCGGTGGTCGAGCGTATCGATGCTGCCAAGGCAAAGACTTTGACCGAACAGGGCGCGCTACTGTTGGACATTCGCGATGCGAATGAGCTGGAAAACACGGGCCGCGCCGTCGGGGCGCATCATATACCCCGCGGCATGCTGGAGTTTCGAGCAGACGATGCATTGCAATCACATGACCCTGAACTGCGCAAGGATCGCCCCATCGTGTTGTACTGCGCATCAGGCGGGCGCGCGGCTTTGGCCGGAAAACTCCTGAAGGATATGGGATACCAGAGGGTGTACAATCTTGGTGGATTGACGGACTGGGTGAATGGTGGCGGTGAAATCACCAAGTCCTAGCTTCGGAACCGTCTGAAACTGACACAAATCAAAGTACAACACATTCGAATCGTGAAATATTTTGCCGGAAGCCATAAAAAGGAAAGCCCGGCCATGTTTCGCCTTGCCGCTATGCTGTATTCACTGATTGCAACTGCTCTGTCTGGTTCGGCCGTAATCGCCGTGCTGTCGGCCGGAATGGTGTCCGTCAGCGCAATTGTGGGCGCCGCGGCCGCGGGGGCCGTAATCGCCGCTCCGGCATCCTGGATGGTGGCCAGGCGGTTGTATCAAGGCGCTTGATCAGGCGTTCAGGAAGGTTCTGACCGCAGCTTCGAACTCGCGCGGTTTTTCGGCGTGCAGCCAGTGCCCGGCGCCGGGGATCTTGGCAAATCGCGCGCCGGGGAACAGTGCGCGGATTTTGGCCCGATGTTCCGGCAAGACGTAATCTGACTCGGCCCCCGACAGGAACAGCGCGGGGCCTTGCCACTGGGCGTCCAACTCGGGAAATCCCATGATATTTGGCATCTGGTCCGCCAACACGTCCAGGTTCAGCAGCCAACGCTTTCCCTTGATGTCCAGCGATTGGGTGAAGAAGCTCTGCAATGCTTTTTCAACGCCTTGCTCGGCCAATTGCTGTTCGGCATCCGAGCGGCGTGTAATGCGCGAGAAGTCCACGGCACGCATGGCCTCGATAAATTGAATTTGGCTGTGCGTGTATTTCACCGGCGCAATATCTGCGACCACCAGTTTGTTCACCAGCGCGCCGTGTTGCAGCGCAAGTGTCATCGCGGCCTTGCCGCCCATTGAATGCCCAAGTACGTCCGCCGTCCCGCCGATCCGTTCGATGACCTCGGCGATATCCTGCGCCAGATGTGGATAGTCATGACAAGCGTCCCACGCGCTGTAGGCGTGGTTACGCATATCGACGGCCACAACCTGCCGCTGGTCTGATAGCCGTCTGGCAATCACGCCCCAGTTTCGGGCCGACCCATACAGGCCGTGGGCAATGACAAGGGGCGGTCGGGCGGTCGGTTCGCCATGTATGATGGTGTTCAGCATGTACCGCGTGATACAAGTCACCGCCGGAAACGACCAGCCCCATTGTAGGTCATAGACGCTGCCGCTAGATTGCCTCCGCAGGAGGCCACCAATGGCGCAGGACCCAGACATTCAGACTCGGATCGCCGAAACGGTTGTGTTGCTGCGCGCAAAGCTCGGGTTGCGCGACAAGACGCTCGAGGCATCAATCCGCAAGGCCAAGCGCCGACTGCCGCGGCGCGTCTACAAGCAGGCCTTGATTCTGGCCCGGGCCGAGGCGATGGCTTCTCATCCCAAATTGAGGCTGGTTCTGGACAACCCCAAGCTGATCAAGGCGTCCGACGTGGTGCAGGAACATCTGGGGTCCATCAATCTTGCGGATCGCAGATGGGGTTGGTTCCTTGGCCTGCTGGGGGGGCTGGCCTTCAACATGCTGGCACTGACGACGCTTCTGTTGGTTTTTCTGTGGTGGCGCGGCTTGATCTGAGCTTGGATTCTGGACTGCGCGCCAAGGTCTGAACATGGCGCAAACCCCTGTGTGCGGTGACATCGAATGCACGGATTCGGTGTGACCAGCTGCGCGAAAGGCTGGTCGGGGCGGAAAAAGCGCGTATTGACCAGAATGGCTTGGGCGACCGTGGGGCCCGGGACCTTGCCCAAAACACCGGATTTGCGCTGGGCGAGATCCAGAACGTTTTCAGGGATCTGACGCAAAAAAACGGCGCCTCATGGCGCCGTTCCGTGTTGGAGGATGGACCAGTTACAGGTTCGGATAGATCGGGAAGCGTGCGCAGAGGTCTGCGACTTCGGCTTTGACCTTAGCTTCGACCGCGCCGTTGCCGTCTTCGCCATTGGCGGCCAGGCCGTCTACCACTTCGATGATCCAGTCGGCGATCTGGCGGAATTCGACCTCGCCGAAGCCGCGGGTGGTGCCGGCGGGCGACCCCAGACGGATGCCCGACGT